>CAZFBA010000003.1:0-204862 GCA_964517135.1 uncultured Gammaproteobacteria bacterium | reverse complement strand
CAAATGATTTATACCATTCCACGTAAATAATTAATATATGCTGATGGAATTCAGTAGGGTGTTTTTGCCCGCACAGCGGGCAAAAACACCCGGCCTCTATAATCTGGAATCTATACATTACTTTCAAGGATCAGTATAAAAGGTTAAACAGCCCATTATCACTTTCAGGTACCGGGTAAAATAATTTCTATTGAAATTATTTTAAACTATCATAGATATATTTGCTATTCAGGGCAGTTCAGACGCATATTTTCAAGTATGCTAACCTTGTTTTTTAGCGATGCTACATCCTCTTCGAGTCGTTCAATATCTACCCGCATTGCACTTGAGAGACTATAAAGCGTAACTCCGTCTCTTGTTGCAGCTGCAGGCGAGACCGGACGCCTGTCTTCATTCTTTAATATTTCTCTATCAAGAATATCAGATTGAGTTAAAGGTCTGGCCTGTGGGTTTGTCTGCGCTGGAACCCTTTCAGGATTGGTGTTAGAAGGTTGAGTGTTTTGAGCAGCCTGGCTAACCTGTGGCTGGCTATTTTCACCGGGAGCCCTCACAAGTGCATCTACTTTCTGTATATGCATTCCTGAATAAAACCCCAGCATATAAACGCCTGCAAGCAACAAAACCAGCTTATATTTATTCATTTCACTCTCCCTGTTAATTTTATTAATCTAACTTGTCTAAAAACTATATTATAAATAAAATGATACAATTCCAAGATAAATTTAACCCCGTATTAAATACGTCAATTAGTGAACAAATACAGGTATTTAATGTCTATACCGCCGGCTGAAAAAATGTTTGCAGGAACTGTTAGCAGGTTAATGGCTTATACCATTGATTTGATAATATTAAATGTTATATTCTTGCTTTTATTTATAATTCTTCACTTCAGCGGGTATTCATATATTGAGCCCTGGTTGATGTTTCAGGTTATATTTATACTTTATTTTGCTGTTTTTGATAGTTTATTAATTAAAGGGCAAACACCCGGCAAGAAAAAAATTGGTATACAGCTGGTTGACTTTGACGGAATGCCTGTCAACAGTGTTATATCTCTGGGGAGGGCTTTTATTATAAGCCTGGTATACTTTAATTACCACTACGTAATCTTAATGTATGACCTCTTAAAGCCCAACCTTCTTGATTTTGTCGTCTGGATAATTATTAGTGTTATTCTTGGCCTCCTTTATTTCGGAACAACAGTTTTTATGGCTTTTCATCCATACCGGCAGGGTATACATGATAGTTTATTTAAGTCTATTGTTATCAATAAAGACAGGTTCAATAAAGACAGGTTCAATAAAGACAAAATGCCTGATTATTTTAATTATTCACGGTTGTTTGCCGGCTATTTTATGACGTTTATATTTGTTTTAATCTTTGTAATTATTGCCCTGCTTGCAAAACTGATATTTTTTAGATAGATTACTACAGGTCAAAAGAAAAGCAAAAAGCGACACGACAAAACCCTTGCTGTAAGAGATCTTTAACTCTTTGTGGAAAACGACAGGCCTCCTGGAGAAATTCTGGCTGGCCTTTTTGTGGGGAAATGCTTATCAGGTTTCATTTAAGATTTATTGAGTCGTGGAATTTTTTTCCTGCGACATCCACCACACATTACCACAAGGGCAATTACCTCTTATTGCCACACTTACAGCAAACCTTTATTCATACCTCATGCTCTGGTAAAATTGAAAAGTAAAAGTTTTTAACAGGTTATCAATATGTATAAAATTCTTGTCATTCACGGCCCAAACCTCAACCTGCTTGGCAGGCGTGAGAAATCTATCTATGGAACACAATCTCTGTCTTACATTAACAGCCAGCTTCAGAGTCTTGCAAAAGAACTTAACGTTATGCTTGAAATATTTCAATCGAATAGTGAAGGTGATATTGTCGACAAAATACAGGAATCAATTGATATCTTTGATGGTATTGTCATCAACCCTGCCGGTTATACTCACACGAGTGTTGCTATTCGAGATGCCATAGCAAGTACAGACCTTCCAGCCGTAGAAGTGCACCTTTCTAACGTTAAAGCACGTGAAGAATTTCGTCATCTTTCTTATACTGCTGCGGTTTGTATTGGCCAAATAGCTGGTTTTGGCATTGAAAGCTATCTGCTTGGCCTTCGAGGTCTTGTGAACTACATTCATAACACTAACTCAATTTAAGCTTAAACTTGTCAGCAAATATTGGTTTAGATAATATTATCTCTGTAATTATGATTATGTAGGATTCGTTTATGATACCAACAAATAACTTTAAAAACGGCATGACAATCGAAGTAGACGGTAGCGTTTACAGCATTGTAGAGTTTTTACACGTTAAACCGGGCAAAGGATCAGCATTTGTAAGAACAAAACTTAGAAATGTTGAAACAGGTGGAGTTATAGAGAAAACATTCCGTGCCGGAGAAAAAGTGCCTCAGGCCATTGTAGATAGAAGAGAAATGCAATTTCTCTATAGAACCGGTGATGACCTTAATGTAATGGATATGGAAAGCTACGATCAGATTGCATTAACAGTAGATCAAATAGGTGAAGATAAAGTAAAATACCTTAAAGAGAATGCTACTATTAGTGTATTAAAGTATGACAACCGTATAATCGGTATTGATATACCGTTGTTTGTTGAATTAGAAGTTACAGATACTCCTCCGGGAGAAAAAGGAAACACTGCTTCTGGTGGAACCAAACCTGCTACTACTGAAACTGGTGCTATAGTTCAGGTTCCATTCTTTATCAATATCGGTGATTTCATACGTATAGATACCAGAAGCAATACATACCTTGATAGAGTCAAATAAGGAGTTTGCCTTGAGTATAGATCTGGAATATATTAAATCTCTTGTTTCTCTGGCTACTGAAAATGGCCTGACAGAGTTAAAAGTTGAATCTAAAGATGACAAAATCGTCATAAAAAAGGAAAAAGAAATTCATGTAGCAGCTACTCAGTCTGTAACACCTTTTACAGCAGCACAAACGGTAATGCCTGTAGCCGGTGCAGAAGAATTAGAAGCAAAAGAACCTGTTACCGGAGAAACAGAAAAACCCGCCGGCCCTGCTAAAAAAGGAATACCTGTTGTGTCACCTATGGTAGGTACTTATTATAAATCTCCTGCACCCGGGTCTCCATCCTTTGTTGAGGTTGGCAGTGAGGTTGAAGTGGGTCAGGTGCTGTGTATCATAGAGTCTATGAAGTTAATGAATGAAATCGAATCCGAAGTTGCTGGCACAGTAACTGAAATCTGTATTGAAAATGCAGAACCTGTTGAAGCAGGTACTGTTTTAATGTATATTGAATAACCCATCAGGAGAATAACAATGTTTAACAAGGTGCTGATAGCCAACAGAGGCGAAATAGCTTTAAGAATCATAAGAGCCTGCGTGGAACTGGGTATAGAAACTGTAGCTATATATTCAGAAGCTGACGAAGACTCATTACACGTTCAGTTAGCAGATGAAGCCTATTGTGTTGGCCCACCACATCCGACCAAAAGCTATCTTAATGTAACCAATATACTTAGTGTAGCGCTGAATACAGGTGCTGATGCTATTCACCCCGGTTATGGCTTTCTGGCTGAAAATGCTGAATTTTCACAGACATGTTCTGATCACAAAATCGTTTTTATAGGCTCATCACCTGATAACATTAGAATGATGGGTGATAAGGCCACAGCCAGAAGCACCATGCAGCGTTGCGGTGTTCCTACTACACCAGGGACAGGCATTATTGAAGATATAGATAGTATAAGATCCTGGGCAGGAGAAGTAGGGTATCCTGTACTTATTAAAGCTACTGCCGGTGGCGGTGGAAGAGGGATGAGAATAGTTGAATCTCCTGATAAACTTGTTGAAATGGCTAACATGGCTAAAGCAGAAGCTGCTGCCTGCTTTGGTAATGATGGTATTTATGTTGAAAAATACCTGCAAAAACCACGTCATATTGAAATTCAGATCGTTGCAGATCAATATGGAAATGTTATATACCTTCCTGAAAGAGATTGTTCTATTCAGAGACGGCACCAAAAGCTTCTTGAAGAATCACCGTCGCCTGCTCTTACTGAAGAAATAAGGCATCAGATGGGTCAATATGCAGCAATAGCAGCAAAAGAAATAAACTATGTCGGTGCTGGAACTGTAGAATTTCTGTATGACATAGATCAGAAGTTCTATTTTATGGAAATGAATACAAGAATACAGGTAGAACACCCTGTTACAGAGATGATTACTAATTTAGACCTTGTTAAAGAGCAAATTCTCGTTGCTGCCGGTGAAAAACTCTCTATTTCTCAGGAAGATATTTGTATTGACGGGCATTCAATAGAATGCCGGATTAATGCTGAAGATACAACCAGAAACTTTGCACCATGCCCCGGAGTCATTGAAGGCTATATTGCACCAGGCGGGCCGGGCGTTCGGGTAGACAGTCACGTTTATCACGGTTATAAAATACCGCCTTTTTATGATTCTCTTGTTGGTAAGCTGATCACAAAAGGCAAAGACAGAGAAGAGGCCCGTAAACGTATGCTGAGAGCCCTTGATGAATATGCTATCACAGGCATAGAGACAACTATACCTTTCCATCAAAAAATTCTGGAACATGAAGCGTTCATCAAAGGTGAGGTCTACACAGACTTTATACCGGCATACTTTTCTCCGGCAGTGGTTAACAATACTCAAAAGTCTTCATAGCAAATTTTATCGGACTGTCAATGAAGATAACAGGCGGAAGACTAAAGGGCAGAACCCTTAAAACACCAGCTGATAGTTGTTTAAGACCAACATCAGGGGTTATTCGTGAGAGCCTTTTTAATATCCTTCAAGAAAGAGTTTCAAGAAGTGTTTTTGCAGACCTGTTTGCTGGTAGTGGCTCTGTAGGTATTGAAGCTATTTCACGGGGGGCTGAAAAGGTTTTGTTTGTTGAAAATAACCGGCAGGCACTAAAGTTGCTTGCTGATAATATCAAGAAGACCGCTATTGAAAAGCATTGTATAATTATTAAAAGAGATGTTGAAAAGGCTCTTTTTGCCCTTAAACAAGAGAATCTGGATATCATATTTCTTGACCCACCCTACCATGAAATGGATTCAGACAGTATTCAGTCACTGTTTAAACTTATTGTTGATTCTCAATTACTTAATGAATCAAATATGCTGGTTTTACAATTTAAGGCAAAATTTGATTATGATATGATAAATATTGAAAGCTTAACGCTCTATAAATATAAAAAATACGGTAAAACAGGCCTCACTTTCTGGAAAAAACAATGATTTATTCTGTATTGCATCTCCTTTACCATAAGGTTTTTAATGATTTATCTTAACAAAGCTTAATAAAACAATCTATAAATTACACCTCTGGTTGTTAATAAATCTATAAATTATATTATTATATAAGGTATAAATACAATTCAAAAAATACCTGCAGTTTGAAGATTTTTTTATAGAAATATAAAAAATACATATGTTTTTTCGTTTTTTTTCGGGCGTAAAACATAAATTCATCCATATTTAAAATAGTTGTTTTGTATTAATAGTCTTCAAGCTGCAATATTTAACGAATTTAAACTTCAAAGAAACTCTAAAATCTAAATATACAACGAATGTAAAGCCATTTTCTATATTCAAATCAGCAAACTTATTTACATTGTAAAATTATACAAAGATATATTGGTCAAACGGTATGATTATTTATAACTTCGTTTTATAATAAGGCTACCAAAATCAAATTATGTAATTCAATTTTCTTGAATTAGCCATCAAGCAAGGGATTAACAAAGACTGATTAACTGTTTTAGACTATTAATAAGAAAAGTTTGTGATTAGGTGGATGATTGTTAACTATTAATTAACTTTTCGGCTGATTGTTTTTCAACTAGAGTTAGGGAATGAGGATAAAGACTGAAATTTGCGTTTGTTAACTTTTGTAAACCCTGTAGGTAGGCTATCTGGATGATCAAATCTTTTAAATTGTACGTTATTATTTTAGTAAAAGCCATAATGTAGATGAGGAATATTTATTTAAATAGGGGGAAATATGAGGAAACTCGTTAACACTTTAGATTCATTTAAAAAGAATAGCATTATTACACCATGGCATAACCAGCATCCTTTAATGTTCCTCTGGTTTACATTAATGTCATTAAGTTTATGTTTCATTTACATATTACTATTTACCACGTTTTAAGTTCTGTATACTACCAAATAAAGAATTATCATCCGTAACAGGGTGATTTTTTTTTTGAAAACAATTTTGAAAATATTCAGAACAAGGAACAATGAAAAAATTACTGCTTAACTGAAAAAAAGGGGTATCTAATACGAAGTTATGATCATTGCATAACTCAAAGATATTTAAATTTTCTAATAAACTTTCATTATTGTCCGGTTAATTTTTTTCTGAGGGTTTGTTTTTTGGGCCTGCGGGCCAAAAAAACAAACCCGAACCATCTCTTCACTGAACCCTGTTTAATAATTTTTGCCCGTTTCTAAAATTTAACTTCCTGTAAAATTTTCTAATCTAAAACAAAGATTATGACAGGTTTTATACATCGAAATATAATCTTTTACCGGACACCAGTGATAAACTTTATAAAACTAAATGTATTAATAATAGTCGTTTTTCGAATACTCTACAGGGTAAAGGTTAGAACATTTATATTTTTCGAAAGTTGCAACAAAAAAGAACTATCAGAAACAGTGTTTTTTAAACAGGCCTGATCAGCGAAATAGCTGAAAGCAATTTATTTGAAGTTCTTGTAAACAGTTGTAAAATTGTTTAACATTTTTAGCATTTTTTATTGTTTAGGGTTGTTAATTCAGCATCAGGTAAATATGCGGATCACATGGTCAACAATTTTTAAAGTACCCCCGATGAGGTCTTTTAACAAAGATGATTTCAACAAATCTTAATTCTCCATACGTGAGTTTTAAAGCAGAGCCAAAAGCTATTGGCGGTGCGGCATTTCAACCAAAAAATGAAGTTCTCTTGATGGAAGATGCCCATGCGCCAACCTGCGAAGTATTAAAACTCAACCCCCTTCAAAAATTTAAACTGGGTGTAAAAAAGGTCACGGTTGATATTCCGGGGTCTATAGTGCGTGGTCTGCAAGGGGATAAATCAGTAAGCTTTCATGAATTTCTACAAATGGCTGCCGTACCTTACTACTTAGGTGGTGCAATGCTGTTTAACTCTTTCAGGGCAGGCGGAGACATTAAACTTGCCAAGAAACAGGGTGTGGGTGTTGGCCTTTATTACCTTGGCATGGGGCTCGGAAACAACTTTATAAACAGTTTTGTCAAGCATAAATATGGCGTAGACCTTGATATGAAATACAAAAACGATCAGGGCGAAATTCATAAAGTATTTGAAAGCTTAGACTTCACCCGCTGGGATCTCTTAACAGATGATGACTGGAACCGTATCGGCGATAAACTTGGCATTCCACAGGATGTAGTTGATAGAGATACTGCTGTTAAAGCCGAAGTTCAAAAGATACTGGTTAAAGCTAGAGCATGGAAACTCGTTCTGGGTGCATTGTTTGCTGCTACAGGTGCTGGCTTTATAGCCAGAAATAAAGGCTGGGAGAACCTCTTCCAGAGCCTCGGCAAACAGGGTGCAGTCAGAACAAGTTTTAATGCCCTTATGAACAAAAATAATACTAAACCGCTCATGAAGCGCCTTGGAGAATTAAAAACCTCTGTAGCAGGTGCTTTTAAGTCTGAAATAGTTAAACCCTTTGTTAATGCTTTTAAAGAACTGCCAGCGAAAAAGCTCGGCAGTGTTCCTGTTGGTAAACTGGCTATCGGAGCCCTTATTGCACTGCCAATTATGGCTCTTGTTAGCTTAATTAGAACCCCGAACAAAGATAAAATCTACTTGAGCAAGTCTGAAGCAATGCCGTTTTCTACTAAGATTCAAAATGACCCGGCTTTAAGAGACCAAATAGCTAGCAAAATTAATCCTAATAAAGTAGATTATGAGCAGCTTTATACACAGATTGCAACCAGTCAGCTTAATTCACCGGCTGCTATTCAGACAAGACAGGCTCAAATTGACCCTCATTCTCCATTTGCTGTGTTTGAAGCTTTTATGAGGGGGGTATAGCATATGGTAGGTATTAATAACACAAATATTTACAGCTTCACAGCTAACAATAAAAATCAGCAACATCAGTATGCTCACCTGATAAAAGAAAATCCGTTCCAGAAAGTAGCATCATCAGTCAATACACATGCTGAAAATGCCAGAAACCTTGGCAAAGCAATTGCTAAAGCAGAAGGCAGTGACTATACTCTGGGACGTATGAACGATACCACCATTAGAATGGGTTCTCTAGGTATTGCTACTCTGGCAAGCTCACTTGCATATTCTAAAGTTTCAGGTATCAATGAGTTTATAGGGTTCGCCTGCTGGTTTGCCTCAATGGGCTTATCTCCCAAGATTATTAATAAGATGGTTAAAGCCAGATTCGGCCTTGACCTTGATAAAGAGTATATGGACTCTTACGGCAGAAGAAAGAAATTATTCGATGATCCTGGTTTTATACCGTGGGATTTAGTGCCGGATGCAGAACTCTATAAAATTGGCGACAAAATGGGAGTACCCAAAAATATCATCAACAGAAAAGAAGCTATACAGGAAAAAATTCAACAGGTAGTAGTTCAATCCAAAACCTGGATGATGATTTCAGCCGGCGTTGCTACACCAGTTTTTGCCAGCTTAATGGCTGACGGCATTAACCAGCTGAAAAGCCCTATTATGAACCTCTTCCATAAGAGAGGACTCTCTTCACTCGAGCAAAGAATTGAAAATGCTGTTCAATCTGGTAATATTAATAAAGCGAAAAAACTTTTACAACAGGCTGTTGACAACACCTTCGGTATGAAAGAAGGTTCAGCCATCGCCCGTATGTGGCAGGATACACCGTCAAAAGTTGTCAAGAAAACAGGTATCATTGATGGTGCTGTTCAAAAAGTTGGTGAATTCTTCCAGAACGCTAAGCGTGTCATCACTGGCAAACAGGCCTGGATACCGAAAGTTGCCGGTAAAGCTTCTCCAGCTACTGAAAGTATGAAAATAAAAGCTATTGCAAGCCACCTGCAGGCTAATCCATCACAGGCTCAGGCAGGAGCAGAGGCTTTAAAAGGAAGTATTTCACAGGTTAATGGCTGGAGAGATGCTATTCTAAGGATTATGAAACAACATCCTGAACTTCAAGATAACGCTATGGAGCAATTTGTAAAACTCAGAGCTCGAAACCTTCAATCAGGCTTTGGCAACATGCTTAACGCTCTGAGTCAATCAGGTACAGCTGATGCTTCAACTTTATCAAAATTAATCAAAGGTTTACCTGATGCTGGTGCTAGAAAGCTTCTTCTTGAAAAAGGCAATCAAGATGCTGTTTTACAGTACCTCGGTAAGACAAAAGAAAATCAAGAACTCGTAAAACAACTGGAAAAACTCTTCAAGAGTGGCCAAACAGATGATGCAGTAGCCCTGCTGAGCAAGAGACCAATTAAATTTATTGACGATGCTGTTAAAGATACACTGTTACACCGCAGATGGCTCAAGCGAATTGGCGGTATTGGTCTCGGGCTTCTTGCTGCCACAGCTATCTATACGTTCTTCGTAATGGGTAAGGCAAACAAATATAATCCAAAAATTAAAACCGATCAGGCTAACAATCATTAGAGTTAAGGGGTAAGACAAAAGATGGCAGGATTTTACAATACACAATCATATTTAAATCCTCAACAGTGGTACTATAACCAGCAACTGATGCAGCAACAAGCTTTGCAACATCAGAGACAGCAGGCCTTACTCCAGCAACAACAAATGCAGCAGCATTATCAACAACAGCAGTTGCCACAAGTTCAACAAAATGCCAATGTTCAGCCTGTGGCTCAAAATGTAACAGTTAACAGACCGGATTCTACTCCTCAGCCTGCTCAGAAAAGTCCCTTTAAACCAAGTACTTTTAACCCTTCAAATCTTCCAGCTCAGTATAATTGGCTTTCAAGGCCGGTAAAATCAGTTTATGAGATGCCCAGGGTTAATATATATGATTCACCAAAGGTTCAAACAGGCTCATCAATTTCATCTGCACCCATCAACAGTGATCTTGTAGCCTCTCAAATTCTTCCTGTGCCGGGCCCTGATGGTTCCAGAGTTCCTAAATATCCTTTTAAAAATGATTTAAGATCTCTTATGCAAGAGAATAAAGCTGTTATTGAAGGCGTTGTTATTAGAACACTTGGCGCAGAAGACAAAAACAATGATGGTATCATTGAACACAATAAGAATGAAAGCGGAACCTTCCTGAATGCTATTAACAGGCTTGATGAGATAAAGAATAGAGGCATTAATACTCTGCATGTGTTGCCAGTGTTTGAAATTGGTCAAATACAAAAACTAGGTGAAGCTGGCAGTATTTATGCTCCGTCTGATTATCTAAAGATTGCCAGTGAGCTTGATACACCAAATAATGGTCTTAGTGTGACAGATGAATTTAAGATTTTTGTAAATGAGTGTCACAAACGTGGTATCAGAGTTATGGTAGACTTACCTAGCTGTGGTGCTATAGATATGACAGAAACAAATCCTGACTGGTTCTTAAGAGACCGTGATGGCAACTTAAAGGTTCCTGGCAGCTGGCATGATATTAGAATGTTTGACCCGTATGTAAACCGTGATACTGGTGAACTAAGACAAAGCCTGTATGACATGCATAAAGATTTTGTTAAAAACCTTATTGATATTGGTGTAGACGGCATCAGGGCTGATGTTGCCAGAGCAAAACCTGCTCATTTCTGGAAGCCTCTTATTGAGTATTCACACCAGTTAGACCCTGGTTTTGCCTGGTTGGCTGAAAGTTACATACATGAAGATGCATCACCTATGGCAAACATACCTGCAGATAGACCTGAAGAACTTTTAGAGTCAGGTTTTGATTCATTCTACGGTCAGTATCATATCCTTCAAAATATGAAAGATGCTAGTGAAGTACATAAGTATGTTGTTGATAATCTGAATATGACACACAGGTTACCTCCTGGTAAATCTATGATAGGTTCATTCTATACTCACGATGATAGAAGTGTTATGAATCACGGTGGAGCTTTATACAGTCAGTTTGCAGCAACATTACTTGCCACTTTACCAATGGTAAATCCATATTACATCAATGGTTTTGAAACAGGCGACACCAGACAGATGGATATCTTTAACTATGTTAAACCTCCAGGTGGTGAAGAACCGCAACTGTATCACTTCGTTAAAAATATTAACAACATTAGAGAACAGTATGAAGATGTGATTGGCCTTGGTTACTATATACCTCTGAAGGTAAAAGCAAACAATAATAATGACCAGATTATGGCATTCCTCAGACATTATAACGGCAAAACCCTTCTTGTTGTTGCCAACAAAGATATAAACGCAAGACAAATAGGTAAAATAGAATTGCCAACATTACCAGAAAATCAGGCACTAAATGATCTTATTCCGCCATATGGTGCTAAATCAAGATTTGCTGTACAAAAAGGATCAGTTGCAGTAGATTTAGCTCCTGGTAGAGTACATATGTTTGAAATTGATACACCAAATATTCTCGGTAATGTAAAAGAAGTCTATAGACAAAACGTCTAGTATTGAGGAGAGAGAGAAAAACCAGATAATTTAATTGTCTTACCTGATGCCTCACATAAGTGAGGCTTTTTCTATCCAAAATTTATTTTTCTGACTGAATTCAACAGGTTTTGGCAAGAAGTTTTAAAAAAAATATGAAATATTTTGTAATTCTTAAGATTTTTTGCTTTTTGTTTTAAATAAAAAATTGGATAATAAGAATGCAATGTTTAATAAAAATTTTCAATTTAAAATAACAGATAGGAAAAAAACAGAATGAAAAACATAGTAAGTATATTAGGGGTATTTATGCTGACTTACTTTAGTATAAGCAGTGTTATCTTTGCTCAAGAGTCTCTTTTACCTCTCGATGACCTTGAAATAAACGAATATTGTATTGGAAAGGTTTGCATAGGGGATTCATTGAAAACAGTAAAAGAAAATTTGTCTGACTATATTTTGAAAATCAATGACAGCCAGACGGGATACTACGTGTTTGACGAAACAGGCAACTTCTTACTTGAATTTTCAACCAAAAGAGAGCTTGATGATGAAATGGCACCTATCCGTTATATAATGACTTCCAATCCTATTTATACTTTTTATAAGGATGATATAAGCGTTGATTTAAAGATTTCAGAGCTGATAGATAAATATGGTGAGCCTGAATATCTGGGTGGCCCAAATGGATACATTGTAAGCTTCGACAAATGGCCGGTAAAAGAAACCAGTGTTCACGATAAATACTCTATAAACCTAATAGTAGGAGTTTATAACCCTGGATTAGCAGATCTGTTTAAATATACCGGCACAATGAATGAGAAAGCTGAATTACAGCTTCTAAAAAATTATCCTGAAAGCACTATAATAAGCACTATAGAAATCTATAGCGATTATTACAAGAATGGAAAACCCATTCAATAAATTAACGCAGATAATTGGTCAGAGCTTGAGCCTGCTGCATTAACAATGCGGTAGATGACGGAAAACTTGATGCCGGTAAAGAAATTCTGGGAGGGTTATAATGTATTTTAGCTGTTGGTTTTGGAATTCTTGGTGAATATGTGTTTATAGAATAATCTGGCAGAGTACCGGCTTTATATCCGATATCCACAATGGTTGTTTGCGGTATGCGGGCCTCGTACAGGTGTTGATTGATTGATTTATTTGCTTTTGGCCTGTAGTCATTAGCAGTTGGAGACCCGGCCCTGACCGCATTCACATTTATTCCTACTGGTAATAGCATAATTTAGCGTTATTAAGTTCACGACCCAAGAGTAACCTTATTGATAAATATTCCCATTTTAATAGAAGAGTAAACCTGAAAATTTTAAATTATAATTAATCTTAATTTTATTTCTGTTATTAAGAAGATTAAAAATAAATTCTGAAAATAAAAAACCCCGTCTGTGCGGGGTATGATAAAAGGCTATTGTAGCTGATAAAAGAATTTTATTCTAACCGGCTTCTTGTTGTGGTTTGTCCGGGTTGATAAAGCCCATTCCCTGAAGTGTTGTGGCTATTTCTACGATTGTTTTTGGTAGAGTTCCGAGCGGGCTTGTGTCTCCCATAGAGTACCATTGTGCTTTTTCAAAGTTCATATTTTTCAATGAATGACCCATTTCTATAAAAAGTGTTTTCATCATTGCTTCGTGGCTCAGGTCATTATTAATATCGTTTAAGGCTCTTTTATAGCCAACCTCAGCTTCTCTTTCTTTTTGAATGTATTCTAAATCTCTATCCTTAAGGTTGAGTTCGCTTTCTTTTGACAGTAAATTTTTGCTGGCTTCTTCTTTTACTGAATATTTTTCGGTTTCATATTGTTCTTTGATGACGGCACGTTTTGATTCTTCAATAGATGTAATAAGCTCTTTATCTTTTTCTGCCTGTTGTCTGGTAAGTTCTTTTTGTTTTATCTCAGACTGACTTTGATATTCAAGAGAGGTCAGTTTTTGTTTAAGTTGTCTCTCTTCTTCTTTCAGTCGGGCGTTATGTTCCATGAGGCTTTGTTTATCAGTATTATCAATTTCGATTTCTTTAGCCATTAATTCTTGTTCAGATTTTCTTATACGTATTGCTGATTCAGTTTCAATGCTAGTATTTTCAATTGATTTTTTAACCTCTAACCTTGAGTGTTCAGCAATTTTTAACTGTTCATTTCTATAAGGAGCCTGAAGGCTTTCAAAAAGAGTCTCTGACAGAACCCTTACTTCTTTAATTTCTATGGCTTCAATCTTGAGCCCCCAGTCTCCAATAATTTTTTCAAGCTGATGAGTTAATTTTTCTACCAGAATTTCCCTGTTGGTTAATACTTCATCCAGTGTCATATTTGAAATGGTGTGTCTTGCAATGGATACAGAAATATCAATAAGCTGAAGTGACAGATTATCAATAGATTCAAGATCAGAAGAATCAATTTTTTTGTAGGCCCTGTTACCGTCATCGATTGACCAGATAAGAAAGCCGTCTATGCCAACTCCCTGACGCTCTTTGGTGATATTGTCAGCATAGAAGTTAATCTTGTGGGGGGTTATAGAAAACTTAATGTAGCTATCTATCATCGGGACAAGGAAAAATGTTTGACCAAGCCCCTCATTTTTAATCTTGCCCAGTCTTGTGTGAACGACATACTCGTTCGGGGCAACTGTTACGATGCCAAAGCTTTTATTGCTATTCATACTCTCCCTCGATTTCAGGTTTTTACCGATTCATGTTTCCATAATCTCATTTTTGATAGATTCATTCTGTGATCAAAATCACAAAAATTTTGTGATGACGGTCACAAAAAAGTTTTATTTTTGTGTTATATCGTAATAAATTAAAATAGAGCAATATTTATCTTTATAATATACTACAACAGGCTAATTTGCCTGTTGCAGTTGGTCTATTTGTTTCAATTTTGTCAGGTTATCAACCTGTGATTTTTCTTATGCAGTACATATAGTAACTTTTAGCTTTTTACCTGGTAAGATCACCTCCTTAATAATAGTAATTATCAATCTGTATTAAATAAGATGCCGAGCAATTGAGAAATATTCTCAAATATATTATAACCAGACATTTACGTTAATGTCAAGTCTAAATCTTTGCAATTAATAAATACTGATTCGCAGAGGCTTAATAGATGAATTTTTATTACAAATTTAACACTTTTCAATACAAAAATAACAATTTCGTTACATTTTTTGTTTTTATAATAGTAGGGTGGTTTACTTGAAAAACAGGCAGTGCCAAAGAAAAAGTTATGACAGATTATGCTATTAGAGATCAGATAAAATCAATGATAGCCGCTAAAATGGCTACATTTAATAATGCTATGCAGGAAATCGCAGATGCAGAAACAGATGCGATTTTTGCTGATATGTCTTCTAAAAAAGCTGAATACAGGGCGTTTGAGCTTGAATCTGCTATTGCTGGTATGGAACAAACCAAGATGAATTCATTCAAAATAAGCAATTTAAAAGCCCAGCTTATTGCTGTGCAGTCAATTTTTAGATATTCAAAAATTGAAGCCTTTATGGCACGCATGAGCGAGAAAGTTCAACAGCTTCGAGAACAAATGGCAACTTTTCAAGAATATAAAGATCGCTATGAAGCCCAAATGAACTCTCAAGTTAGGGCAGAATCTTTTAAAATGCTTAATTGGTGTATGAATAAACTTACAGATGGCACTGAAAAACTTGAAAAATCAATTGAACAACTTGATGCTAGAATTGAAAGCACAGAAGATCCTGAACAAAAAGCTTTATTGATCCAGCAAAAAGAAGAAGCTGAAAAGAAAATGCTTGTAATGAATCAAATGATCAGAGAAGCTGCAAGAATAAATCAGATAAAAGACGATCAAAAGGCTATGAAAGAATTTTATCAATTTGCCCAGCAATTATATATGGTGTCAAACCCCAGAAAAGATATGACTGAAGAACAAATGACCCAAAGGCTCGCATCTACAATGCCTGCTGATGATTCAGTTATTGGTTATTTTAACGCTCTCATAGGCATCTGGGATCTTCACCTTGAAGATAGAAAATTAGCATTTGAAAACCAGACTCACGTAAGAATGTTACAGTCTATGAGCCGGTTGAACTTACCCAGTGTTCTAGGTGTTGTAAGCACTGGTGCTAATGCTGCACTTACTGTTCTGGAAACCCAGCAAGAAATACAAATGAGCGACGACCAGAAAGCGGTTGAAGGTTTTAAAGACTCTCAGAATAACATTTCACAGGTGGGAGAAGGTGTTAATAAAATAAACGAACAGGTCCAGGCTATGCAGCAACAGGTAAACCAGCAAATGGCAGAACTTGATGGTGTTAACCGGGAAGTTACAAGACAGCTGGAAAAACTTGCTGAAGATGTTGATTTATCACAGTTGAGAGTTGCTAAAATGATGGATATTGACTATATAAACAACTTTGAAAGGGTTAAATCATCCTCAAGTGAACAGGTATCAAATCTTATTAAATCTAAAGAAATGGCTGAAAGCAAAATTCAGAACAATCAAAGAAATATTGACCTTATATCCAGACAAATTCAAGAAGATAAAAATAAACTCAACCAGATCGACAAACAAAAAGAACATAAAAAAGAAATTACCCAAAAAGAAGCTCTTTATCTGAGGAATATTGTCAATCTTCACCCTGAACAAAAGTCAAACCTGGTCAATAAAATTACTGATTTTGTCAATGAAAATAAAGATAATGACAGCGAAACAAAAGTTGTTCTGGATAAATCTCTTGCTATGCTCCACGAATATCTAACAGAAACAATGGGCACCAGAGTAGTAATTGACAAACGTGATGGAGATAGAAGAAACAGCATAGACAGAAGGACAGTAGCCCAGGCAGAAACTCAGGATACAAACAACGAAAGCAGAAACGATGTTGCAGGCAGAAGAAAAGGTGACAGAAGAAAGAATAACCACGTCTTTATTTCTGAAGACACTATCAAAAAACTAAATATACAGTCCTGAAGACCATTAAAAGCTAAAATGTCATATTATAAAAGGTTCTTCTTGTTAGAAACCTCTATCTTCACTATTTATAATAATTTCCAGTCAATCAAGAATGGGGCTCACTCCCGGGTTAAGTCTGCTCGTTCAACATATTTTAAATTTATATTTTTTGAAAATCGAAAAGAGAAAAACCTGTCATCTTTACCAATCCAGGAAAGTAAACTCTATTAGCTTTAAATTTACTACAGGGTGTTTTTGCTTGCTATTCAGGCAAAAACACCTGTAACCAAGTTGCTGGAATATTTCATTTCATTCAAGGAACAGTATTAATTATGCACTGGTCTATTTTATTGTTAAAATAAAGCTGGGTAAGGTAAAAAATAGGGTTAATTTTTATGGATCCACTGGCAGAAAAAATACTGGAAATAAAGAAGAAAAAAGAAACAGAGGAACGCAAAAGGCTTGAAGAGATAGAAAAAGTTCAGAAAAGAAAAAAACTTATCCTTGATAACAGGGCTGATGAGTTTCTGAAAATGGTTCAATATCTAATAGAAAGAGCTAACAGAATCAATAAAGATCTCAATGCCGAAGAATTAAAGTATACACAGGGTGAAAGGCTTTTGAAAATAGATTATGGTAACCTTTATATAACTTTTAATTTTGATTATATATATAAAAATGAGCCTGAAGGAACCCAGATAATTGTTACAGTTGCTAAAAAAACTGGGATAGAAGAAGCGTTAAGTTCTAAAATCGAAGAATACTACTGGATTCCAAGGGTACCAGAAAGCCAGATAACCTGGACACTTTGCAATAACTATCACATGGAAGGTGAAGTTAAAGATGTCAGTATTATTCAGGCTGCAAATCACTCTCTTGAAAAGTTTATTTTAAAGCAGCTAGAACAATAAATGAGAAACATCAGCAGTAAAGTTATAGAAATTAATGTTTGTAGAAGAAAAAACTCTGAAAGACCTTGAGTGGTACGTAATACTCGAAGACCTTGCCGGTCAGGCATCCAGCAAACCGGGTAAAGAACTTTGTCTCTCACTTAACCCTCAATCAGATATTGAAGAGGTCAGGCACGAATTGACCCTGACTACTGAAGCAAAATCTATGTTGCAGCAGGCAATAGACCCACCTCTATCATCAATATATGATATAAGAGAGGCAGTTCAAAACGCCTGTAAAGGTATCACTCTTGAAGCTGAAGATTTTAAAAATATCGGATCAACCCTTACTGCTGCACAAAAGCTTAAAGCCTTTTTTGAAAAACAGGAAGAAACCTATCCACAAATATCTCACACGGCCTCTTTTTTAATTGACCCATCAAAATTGCTTGATCAAATATTCAGATGTTTTGAACCTTCTGGTATTCTTAAAGATACAGCAAGCCCGGCACTAAAACAACTCAAAGACAGTCTGAGAGATCAAACTTCTAACCTGAAAGATCGTTTCAATTCAATCATGCACTCTCAGGCTATACTGAAATATCTTCAGGAACCAGTTTATACAATGAGAAATGAACGCTATGTGCTTCCTGTAAAAGCAGAACACAAATCTCATATACCCGGTATTGTTCATGATAGCTCCGCAAGCGGTGCAACAATTTACATAGAACCCCGTGAACTCGTAGAAATCAACAACCGGATAAAAGAAACAGAACTCAACATAGAGCATGAAATACATAGAATTCTGGCTGATCTCACGCACAAAGTCGCACAGGAAGCTGAAATAATCTATATTAATATGGATATTATGGCCAGAATAGATAGTATATTTGCAAAAGCAAGATACAGTAAGCTTTTAGATGCCGGTGAACCTGAAATTAACACAAATAAAGTTATCCTCCTGAGGATGGCCAGACATCCAATACTCATTAGAACCATCAAAAAGGTAGTTGCTAACACTGTAACACTTGGTGAAGAGTATAATACCCTTATTGTTACAGGGGCTAATGCTGGTGGCAAGACAGTAATGCTAAAAACTATAGGGCTTTGCCTTCTTATGGCAGCATCAGGGATGCACATACCAGCTGAATCAGACTCTAGCATTTATCTGTATTCCTCTGTATTCTGTGAAATAGGAGAACATCAAAGTATCGAACAAAACCTATCAACCTTTTCAGCTCATATGAAGGGTATCATTAACATTGTCAACAGGGCTGATCAAGATTCATTGATACTGATAGATGAGCTGGGAGCTGGCACAGACCCGGCAGAAGGTACTGCTCTGGCTCAAGCCCTGCTGGAACATCTAAACAATAAAGAAGCTAATACTGTTGTTACAACCCATTATGGGGGATTGAAAACACTGGCCTTTTCTCATAAAGGCTTCTATAATGCCAGCGTAGAGTTTGATCTGGAAACACTTACGCCTACTTTTAAGCTGCTGATGGGCATTCCTGGAAAGTCTAATGCTACAACAATAGCTAAAAACCTTGGTCTTAAAAAAGATATTGTTGAAAGAGCACGTGAAATATATACCTCAACCGAAGACGATTTTTCATTAATGCTTGATGAGCTTCAGAAGGTTCAAAAAGAGGTAAATAGTGAGTATAATAAAGCAAAATCAAAGCATGAATACGCTGAAGAACTAAAAGCACAGTATGAAAAGTATCTTGAAAAATTTAATGCTACACGTTCACAGGCTCTTCATACTTTCAGACGTAATCTGAATTCTGAACTAAGCAAAGCCAGAGCTGAAGTGCTTGAAATACTTAGTGAACTCAGGGCTGAGCGTACAGAAAAAACTGCAAAAAGGGCTCATTCAGAGCTTGCCGGCGTAGATCACAGGGCCAGAAAAAAAATAGATTATTATCGTCAGAAACTAGAAAAGAAAGAGGGTCCACAGCCTGTCAACTGGCAAAAAGCAAAAACAGGTGATACAGTACTGTTGAAAGATATTGGACAGACTGCAACAATCGTTTCTCTGCCCGACAAAAACAATAAAGTCGTTGTACAGATGGGGCTAATTAAGACAACTGTAAGAGCAGAAGATCTGTATCAGGCAGATAAAAAGAAGACGGATGACTACAGACCTTCATTTAAGGTAAAAGACTCTGTAACAAAATCTTCTGGTCACAGAAATATAAACAATACCTGTGATTTGAGAGGTAAAACAGTCGAAGATGGACTGCAAGAACTTGAAATATATCTGGATAAAGCTTCTCTTACTGGAATGCCGTCAGTTTATGTGATACACGGGCACGGTACAGGCGCTTTACGTAAGGCTGTTAGGGAATATTTAAAGTCTTCTCCATATGTTAAAGAATTCAGACCCGGCAAAGAAAACGAAGGGGGCGATGGTATTAGTGTGGTGGATCTCGTATGACTTCCGGTAACTCTTATATAACAGTTAATGATGTCTTTTTACTCTTTAAACCTGTAGAATATAACCTGTTTGTTATTTTATTTGCCCTGTTAATATTTGTTTTGCTGGTTTACTGCTACAGGATGCATAAAGATAAGATACATAAATTTAATTTTATTGTTCTTGGAGCTTTAATAGTAATAAATTCTGTTTATTTGCCAGTTTTTATGCAAAGAATGTTTCTTGAAAACCAGCGTTTTACAGGGCTATCTCAGGCTGAAGCCATGCAAAAACTTTTACCAGAAAATATTTTCAGGTTTTATCAGTTGCTGGATAAAACCATTAAACCCGGTGAAACATTTTATTTTGCTGAACCCTGGGATAGTGCTTATGAAAACGTTATGACTAAGTTTCAATTATCCTATTATCTGGCTCCACGAAAGATTGCAGCAGGGCCAGAAGAATCAAATTACATTATAATAGTGAATATGAGTAATAAACCCCGTATAAATATTGAAATACCGCACGATAGAATCAGAGATATGGAAAAAATATCTGATCAGTTGATCTTATTGAAGCTTGAGGATCCAGAAAAATGATCTATGACTTTATATTTATGATATCGATTGTTTTTCTTATCTGTTTGACAGGTTTTTTAATGCTGGCTCTCTTCAAAAACCTTCTTGAGAAGCTGGAAATGCCTGTAATTATTGCTTCTTCATGGCTCACTGGCTGCCTGATAATATCCTTTATATCTCTTATCTTTTTGCTTATTAGCTTTGCAGGTATACAGATCAACGTATTATTTGTCCTGCTTATTCCTTTGCTTGTTTTTCTGGGTCTTTCTGGCAAAATTGCTACCAGACTGGAATCATTGAGGCATTCTATCTCTGAAAGAACTTCTGAGAAAACTAAACACAGATTTATAACAGATATTTTATTTATAGTTGTTGTGGTCTTTTTTGCTGAAATTGTTTTCTTTAACTATGTAAAGCCTGTATGGGCCTGGGATGCCTGGATGATATGGAGTATAAAGGCCAAATTAATTAGCCTGAATGCTTTTGATTATGACCTCTTAAGACATTCGGGCTATATTCATATGGATTATCCTTTGCTGGTACCTCTTGTGCAGGCAGTCATTGCAGGTTTTAAAGGCGTCTTTAGCCCTCAGACAACCCAGGTCTTTTTTAGTATGACGTTTATAAGCTATGCAATACTTATTTACAGTTTTACAAAAAAGCATATAAATAACCTGCTTTCGTGGCTTCTACTAATATCATTTATTGCCATGCCAGTTATAGCTCTTAATTTTATGGGAGCTTATGCCGATGGTGTACTTTCAACTTATCATATGCTGGCACTATATTTTCTTTATCAATATCTTTTTTCAGAAAAGGTACAGGTTGAATACCTTATACCAGCAGGAGCAGGATTTGCAGCAATGATAATGACCAAAAATGAAGGTATGCTCTTTAGTCTGACACTTTTTATTATTTCGACAGTTTTTTGTTTAAAGTATTGTGATCAATTTAAAACACGGGCAAAATCGCTTCTGGTGGCCTTTCTTGTAGCAATTTTGTTAAATTTACCCTGGCTTCTTAGTGTTAAACTGGCAGGAATCACTAATGATATCGTCTCACTTTCAGGCCTGGTAGCTTTTGAGCCAGCTCAGAACCTTAATAGATTACCAGATATTGTCGATTTTCTATTTATGAAGAATATGTTTAACCTGAATAATTGGGGTTTACTCTATTATGTATTTACAATCTTTTTAATTGCAGGCATTACAGGCAGATGCTACAGGGAACTAACCTTTTTTGGCGGGCTTTTTCTGCTGAATTTCTCGGCTATTATTGCAGTTTACCTGATCAGCCCGCATGAAGTTTTGTTACACCTTTATAGCAGTGCTGACAGAGTATTTCTGGGTATATTGCCTGTAATCCTTGCTTATATTGTCACGATCGCTGCTAAAAAACCTTCAATATCCTCAGAACATAAACTTATCTCTGATAACAACAAATAATGTAATTTTTTATACTTATAAAGAAAAATCTAAAATAGATGCAAAAAGTATATATCACTTAAGATGCTTACTGGAAGAGTATTTTAAGGATTTGCCATGGTTTCTTACTTTAAGAACAAATTTATTTGTATTTTTGGAAAAAATCTAATGTCAGCACTATTCCAGTGAAAGACCTTCAAATGTATTGCTAGAAGCATTATTCTAGAGAGGTTAGCCCCAAAAAGGTTTTTATCAAAGTCAAAAACGGATATCTTAATGTTTCTTCATATTTAAAGCAAATCAGGCAATTCGGAGAAAAAACTTGTTTTTATATATACAAGAGATATACGCAAGATATACAAAAAATTTGAGTCACAAGAGATAAAAAGGAGTACGATATGGGTTTAGCAGCATCACAAGCAAGATTCTTAGTTTTAACCGCCAGAAAATCAGATGTTGAAATGCAAGGACAAAGAATTAACCAGGAAAGGCTTAAAATAGCCAACGCCGTCGGAATGCTTTTCAACGCTCAAACAAATTTAGACCCCGATTCACAGGACGCAGCAACTCTTCAAACCAGAGTAGAAGCTCTTCAGCAGATTGACAAAGCTCTTGAACTTCAGTTAAGAAGGGTTGACACTCAGCAACAAGCTCTTCAAACCGAAATATCAGCAGTTCAAAAAGTTATCGACAAGAACATCGATATGTCATTCAAAACATTCGCTTAATTTTACTAACTTTCTCCAGTTTCAGAAAATTAATAAAACCTTGCAAATCTCTTGTGTGGCTCATTTAACGGCAAAAAGCCGTTTTTTTTTGCCGTTTTTTTCAATTGCCCTGACAGCTGCCTGCACTCACTCAAGTCTTCACACGCTCAGGCTGGTATGAAGTCATGTTTGCAGAGGTATTATACCAATTTACCTGTAAAACTAACCCCTGGGGTGGGCGGGAGGGCTACTGATAGGCTGAAAAGAAATATCATTTTAAACCACCTTCTTTTATATTTTTCGCTTAACTGATAAAATCTTCAATGTAATAAAGTTATTTGTTGAATGCAAAATGCTATTAACTCCGAAAGTAACCAGATGAAAGAATTTGAGCTGATACA
Organism: uncultured Gammaproteobacteria bacterium; assembly: GCA_964517135.1. Taxonomy (GTDB): domain Bacteria; phylum Cyanobacteriota; class Vampirovibrionia; order JBFMGH01; family JBFMGH01; genus CAZFBA01. The sequence continues at coordinate 181,859 of CAZFBA010000003.1, read as the reverse complement.
GGCGATAAAAGATATCGCAGACAGCAAGCTAAATATCATCGGCGATGATACTGCTGTCATAAACGAAACCGGCACCGTACTTACTTGTGATACCCTCGTTGAAAATACACACTTTAAACTGAATACCCATACTCCTTTTGAGCTGGGCTATAAAGCCGCAGCTGTGAACCTGAGCGATATTGCAGCTTCCGGGGGAATATGTGAATACCTGCTGGTATCACTCGCTATGCCTCAATATATAGACATAGACTTCGTAAGAGAATTTTATAACGGAATGATATACCTCACAGAACAGTTCGGAGTTAACATTGTCGGAGGAGACCTTACCAGATGTGATGTACTGGTTGTAACAGTAACTGCTACAGGCAAAACAAAAAAGAAAACAGGCCGCAAATTCGCTAAAATAGGCCAGAAAATAATTACTACTGGTGACTACGGAGCCAGCTACACCGGCTTGTTACTGCTCCAAGGATCCAAAAATCTGCAAGAAAATGATACAATACATAATATAATTTCAAGACACACTAAACCCTGGCCAAGAATACATGAAGCTCAATATTTCCTTAACAATACTGATTACCAAGAATATTGCATGATGGATACCAGCGATGGTCTCGCTGATGCCCTCTATCAGATATCAACAAAAAGCGAAAAACGCTTTAATATCTATATGGATCGTATACCAATAGCTCCAGAACTCTTTGATATTCATAGAATTCTAAATGTAAACTCTTTCCAGGCTGCTCTATACGGCGGTGAGGATTTTGAATTAATTTTTACCTGCAATGAAGAAGATCTTGAGGTATTATATAAGAACACAGACTTTCAATTTACCTGTATTGGTGACATAATCGAAGGAAAGTGCAGTATTTCCTTGATTTCAGAAAATACTGTTATAGAACTCGATGAGTATTTATTAGAAGAAGAAGCTACTTTCAAGCATTTTTGAGCGGGATTATGACAGAAAACTACGCAACTACAGGCATCATTCTGGCAGCAGGTTCAAGCAAAAGATTTGGCCAGAACAAGTTATTAGCTAATATTGATACCAAACCTGTTTTGCTGCACGCTATTAAGGCATTTCAAGACTCGGCTTTTATACATTCTATTATTCTCGTTATCTCAGAAAGCATCAAAACCTCCGTCGCTAAAATGGTCAGAACCAGTGACCTGGATAAAGTTAAAAATATCGTCTTTGGAGGCAAAACACGACAGGAATCAGTTAAAAAAGCACTGGACTTTCTTAAACAAAATGATATCAGCTGTTCTTATGTAGTCATTCATGATGGAGCCCGACCACTACTGGATCCTAAATTGATTGATAAATGTATTCAAGGAGCTGTCAAGCATAAAGCTGTTGCCCTGGGCATAAGACCCAAAGATACAATAAAACAGGCTGATACTCCTTTCTCTAAGACTATTGTCAGTACTCCCAAAAGAGAACTCCTATGGGCTATTCAGACCCCACAGGCTTTTCAGTTTGACCTCATCTATGAAGCTCACGAAAAAGCTATCAATGAAGGGTATACTTCAACAGATGATTGCGCACTGGTTGAAAACATCGGTGTTAATACGGTTGTCGTAGAAGGTGATTACAGAAATCTTAAGATTACAACACCAGAAGATATTAGCATTGCAGAGTTTCTCTATAACAACACTCCATAAAAGCTTGAAATAAAGACTTTTTCTCTAAAAAATTAAGCAATATCTTTTAAAAATTTCTACAAAAACAGGCTATGTTAGTCCCTTAAAAATAAAAGGGTGCATTAAAGCACCCACTCACTTTACCTTAACCTCTTTTATCCATTCATTTTAAAGTATAAATTTTTCCAGATTCTTTTATAGTTTCTGTTTTTAACTTCTAGTTCAAAGAGTTTATCTTCCAGCATTGAATTTGCCTTAATAAGCTCTTCGACTTGCTTTGATAATATTTCATTATCCCTTCTCAGAGATCCAAAAGAGCCCAGCCTGTAAAGAAATTCTTCTGCTTTAAAATAGTCAAGCAATGATTCTACTACAGAAAAGGACACTTTTTCAGAAATTTTATCAGATAATTTATTGATAACAGAGTCACTAACCTTCTCTTTAGCTTCTCCTGAGGGTCTTTCAGCGGTGCTTTTATCTTCCTGAGTATCTTTACTTATATATTGATGTGGCTTTTCTTTATTAAGCTTAACTACATTGGTTGCAGGCATTTCTTTGCTGACCGGCCTGGAAGGATTAGTTTGATAGTTAATTTTCCTTTGCTTCTCTTCGTTTTTAGATTTTAATACAGACTTCAGCTTTTCTGCATCATTATTATTGCCTTCTTCCCTGAGTATATTTATCGCCTCTTCCACTTTCTCATAAACGTATTCGTCGATGGTCTTTTTAGTTTTGCCATTTTCTTTCTTTCGGGTATTAATAATATCTGTGATAGCGTTTTCGTTGAATCCATCATTGGTTAGCTTGATACCTCTTGATAATTTGTACAATGAATTTTCGTCATAAAGCATTTTATCTTTAATAGCCGGTTCAATGTTCCAGATATGAATGTAATTCTCAAGAATATCAAGAGCAATATCCTGTTTATAGCGTCTGGAAAGCTCTTTTTTTATTTGAGGAAGTGTAAACATATCTTATGTCACCTGTCTTTGCTTAATATGAATAATGAACATATTTATTTTAGGGTAACATTGAGAAGAGGTCCAGTATGTATCAAATGGTTAAGGAGTTTTCAGGGTTTATTCTTATTTGAATTTAAATATACAGAGAGATTTGAATATTACTTATTTTAATAATTACAGTTATACCAAGACACTAAAGTAAACTATATCTGCTTTAAATTTACTACAGGATAGTTTTGCTTGCTCAGCCAGACAAAACAGAATTAACCCGCATTATTCATCAATTTATAGTCTATTTATTCTAGAGGGTTTAAAAGTGTGGCGCTGCCGCACTTTTAAACCCGACCCCCTAACTTCTGTTCCCTGCAATGTTTTGACACTTTGTTAAAAATATGTATTCGCTAAACATCAATTTCTATAACTGTTTCAGGTCAATTTATTAATAGTTTATGAATTAAATGGGTTAAAAAAGCAGATGAATAGCCAGAAATAACAAACTATAAATAGCAAGAATTGTTAATACCCTTAAATACAGGTTCAGCAAGGTTAATTCTTTTAAGCTTTGTTACAACCATTTCAAAACATAAATGCTGAAAATTACTAATATCACTTAATTTTTCCCCCCGAAAAAAAAGTAGTGCTGTAGAATCAGGCATTACTGAGAATTGTTTGTTATATTAGAAATAAGATAGATTCAATAGCACACTTAGTAGTACTGATGCCCTTAAGCGGTATTAGTTGTCATTATTTATCTTGTAGACAGGCAACTGGAGGATGTTCATGGTAAACGGTATTCAAGCTATCAATGGTGGCATGTCACCACAAGGCACCAAAAAAGAACCACCATACGCAAGTTTATTTAAAGAACACGGAATAAGCTCGCAGGAAGTGCAGGCTTATCTTCAAGAACAGGGCTATAACTCTCCAAAAGAAGTTATGCAGGCACTAAAAAATGGAGAAAATCCGTTTCAACAGCTGTTTGAAGAAAAAGGCATAACAGATGAAGAAGTTGCAAGCTATGAAGCTGAACATGGCAAACCCGGTCAGGGCAAGGGCAAAGGATCTCCTCCGGGACCTCCGCCAGAAATATTACAGCAGCTTCAGGCTCTGGGCCTGCAACCAACAGGATCTCTTCAAGGAGACTTAGCAGCTATTCAGCAGGCAAAGCAAGAACAACAACAGCAAGGAGGCTATAATACAAACTTCTTAGCCCCCGAGATAATACAGAATTTTCTTTCAAAACTACAGTCATAGTCTCTGATTTCCGATTTTATCAATGTCATCGTGACATACTATTGCCCTGAATTTTTAAAAGAGCCTTCATCAGGCTCTTTATTTTTTGAAATAGCTGTAATCACAACGTTATACCAGTTTGCTTTCAATATATTACATTTCACCGTATTATTTTGAGACCCAGTATCTCTGGAATCAGTTGCCTTTTGACGGTAATCCGGTATTAGAAGAATTATATTAGCCTTTATTAAGCATTATAAAGAGGTTTTATCTTATATTTTGCCATTTCGGAAAAACAAAAACATATTTCTGATTTGTGTAAAAAAATGTTTCTTTTTATCTAAAACAGGGTTTTGATTTTGCAAAAAAATGGCATAATAATATTGTAAGATCTCATTTATGCAGGTCAAAAAGTTAGGGAGAATGTTAAAAATGATTAAAAAAATCGCTACACTGGTATCTTTTGTTAGTATTCTCGTGTTGATTTTTCTGCCTCTTTCTGTCACTGTTGATGAAATCAACAAGCAGTCAGACATGAACTATGCAGAATTTCAGTTAGACAAATAAACAGTTCAGTTAGGAAGCTTATTTAGCTATCATGTTATAATCACTACGTAGAAAAGCCTCTATAAAAGGATCAATATCCCCATTGAGAACCCCATCAACGTTGCCAGTCTCATAACTGGTGCGATGGTCTTTCACCATTGAGTAGGGGTGGAAGACATAAGAACGTATCTGGCTACCGAAATTGACGTCCATAACATCACCTTTGAGGGCAGAGAGTTTCTGTTCATGTTCCTGTTGTTTGCGTTCAAGCAATTTAGATTTCAATAACTCAAGAGCCAGCTCTCTATTCTGGGTTTGTGAACGCTCTTGCTGGCATTTTACAGTTAAACCAGAGGGTATGTGTGTTATTCTAACAGCTGATTCAACTTTGTTAACGTGCTGTCCACCGGCACCCCCGGCTCTCATTGTAGAAATATCGAGGTCATCAGGGTTTATTTCTATTTTTGAATCTATATCAGGTATGATTGGTGACACTTCAACAGATGCAAAACTTGTTTGTCTTTTGTTATTAGCGTTAAATGGTGATAGCCTTACAAGCCTGTGAACACCTTTTTCAGCTTTAAGATATCCGTAAGCATACCTGCCAGAGACTTTGCAGGTAGCGCTTTTAATACCTGCTTCTTCACCGTCTGACTGGTCAATAATTAAAACTTTGTATTTATTCTGTTCAGACCATCTGAGATACATCCGGAGCAAGATTTCTGCCCAGTCTTGTGCGTCTGTCCCGCCTGCACCGGCATTAACTGTAATTATAGCGTCTGATTTATCATATTCTCCGCCCAACATCTTCTGGAATTCCCACTGATCGAGTTCTTTTTTTAGAGATTTTATGCTGGTCTCTATTTCAGCTTCTACTGAGGTATCATTTTCTTCAATACCCATCTCAAGAAGTATTTCAATTTCTTCTATTCTTGAGTTCCAGTCGTTATAAAGCTGAAGTAGTTCCTGATTTTCGTGTAGATCCTGTGACACAAGCTGACCTTCTATCGGATCATTCCAGATATTAGGCTGGTTAAGCTTTTGTTGCAATTCATCTACTTTATTTTTAAGCTTTTCTGGCTCAAAGATAGTTTCCGGCATTAGTTATTTGAGCTTTTAGGATTTCAATATCTTTTTTAAAGTCTGTTAACATAGATATTACCTTTGATTGACCTTAACTGCACCGCAGCATTTCTTATATTTAAGCCCACTGCCGCAGGGGCATGGTTCGTTACGGCCGACCTTGCGAGCTGAAGAAGAATAAGATTCTTCCTGATCGGAGCCATCTTCATCATAAGATGAAACCGCAGAACGGCCTGCAATAGTGAGTTCTGTTTCAATTTCTTCTTCATCTTGAAGGTTAACTACCTGAACCTGGAATTTAGTTCTAAATAATGTTGATACTGTTTCTCTCTGAATATCCTGTATCAGGTCATTAAACATTTCATAAGCTTCTCGTTTATATTCAATAAGCGGGTCTTTTTGGCCATAAGCCCTTAGGCCTATACCTTCTCTCAAAGCGTCTATGTTATGAAGGTGATCAACCCATTTTTTATCTACAATCCTCAACAGAGTGTCTCTTTCGAGGTCTCTCATGATATTATCTTTATCATCCAGCAGTTGTTTTTTCTGACCTGTTTCAGGTGCTATGACAGTATTAAAGAAATTAACAATGTTCTCTTCATGTTCATTATAAGCATTATGAGCCTCTTGTAGAAGCTTATTAAGCAGTGGATCATATTTCATGCCTCTGAGATCCATAGGTGTCAGATGTGACAGTGGCGGAATCTGAGATGAGACTGCCTTACAAATATCATCCAGTGCGCCAGCTTCCCATTCTTCATAGGGAAGGTCTTTATTTATGAAGGCTCCAATGAGTCGCTCGACTTCTCTTTCAATCATATAGAGAATATCTTCTTTCAGGTTCTGGCCTTCAAGAACTTTGCGGCGTTGTTTATAGAATTTTTCACGTTGATCATTCATTACGTCATCATATTCAAGGACGTGTTTCCTGATATCAAAGTGATAGGCTTCAACTTTTTTCTGCGCACGTTCTATTGTACCGCTTATGAGTGGGTGATCAATGGCCATAGATTCTTCAACCTGAAGTGAATCCATTAAGTTGTATATCTTTTCTCCTCCAAAAAGTCTCATCAAGCTATCTTCAAGAGAGAGATAAAAGCGTGTACTACCCGGGTCACCCTGTCTTGCAGCACGACCTCTGAGCTGATTATCTATACGCCTGGATTCATGCCTTTCTGTACCCAAAACATAAAGCCCACCAGCTTCTACAACTTCATTATGCTCATCATCACATATTTTATAGGCTCTTTGCAGATAATCCTGGGCTATTTTTTCATATTCTTTATCGTCAATCTCTTCGGCTTTAATGCCGTCTTTTTCCAGCATTTCTTTAGCCAGAAATTCAGGATTACCGCCCAGCAATATATCAGTACCTCTACCAGCCATGTTAGTTGCAATCGTAATGGCCCCTTTTCTTCCGGCCTGTGCAATAATCACTGCTTCCTGTGCGTGGTATTTTGCGTTTAAGACGTTATGCTTGATACCCTTTTTTTTAAGCATATCAGATATTATTTCAGAGTTTTCAATGCTGATAGTGCCAACAAGCACCGGTCGGCCCTGTTTATGTTTTTCTATAATATCGTCAACGACAGCAAGAAACTTTTGTTTTACTGTCTTATAAACAACATCAGGTTCATCTTTTCTGATATCTCTTTTGTTAGTGGTTATACAAAAAACCTTAAGCTTATATATTTTTTCAAATTCAGGCTCTTCAGTTTTAGCAGTACCTGTCATACCTGCCAGTTTTGGATATAACCTGAACAGGTTTTGAAATGTAATACTGGCAAGAGTTTGAGACTCATCCTGAATTTTTAATTTTTCCTTTGCTTCAATAGATTGATGCAGGCCATCACTCCATCGGCGGCCATCCATAAGCCTGCCAGTAAATTCATCTACTATAACAATCTGATTGTCTTTTATGACGTAATCTATATCTTTTTTAAACAGCTCTTTTGCCTTCAATGCCTGTATAATATAGTGTGCATACTGTCTTGAAGGGTCATAGAGATCTTCACATCCGAGATATTCTACTGCTTTATCGATGCCTTCTTCGTTTAGTATAACGTTTTTGGTTTTTTCATCAACCTCATAATCGATATCTTTCTGAAGTTTAGGAGCCAGTTTAGCCATTGTATAGTAAAGGTCAGCTGATTGTTCAACCCTGCCGCTAATTATGAGAGGTGTTCTGGCTTCATCAATAAGTATACTGTCGACCTCATCGATGATAGCATAATGGTAAGGTCTTTGAACACACTGCTCAAGGCTGCCTGCCATATTATCTCTAAGATAATCAAAGCCGTATTCGTTGTTAGTTCCATAAGTTATATCAGCTGCATAGGCTGCTTTTTTAAGTTCAAACTCGCTCCATGAACCCTTTTCAAGGGTAATTAGGCCAACATTAAGCCCCAGAAACCTGTATATTTCACCCATCCATTCACTATCTCGGCGTGCAAGGTAGTCATTGACGGTTACAATATGTACACCTTTACCAGTAAGTGCGTTCAGGTAAGCCGGCAGAGTAGCAACAAGGGTTTTACCCTCACCGGTACGCATTTCTGAGATACGACCTTTGTGTAATACATAACCACCGAGTATCTGAACATCAAAGTGCCTCATATTTAACACACGTTTGCCAACTTCCCGCACAGCTGCATAGGCTTCAGGCAATATAAGTTCAAGTGCTTCTTCTTCAAGTTTTCTATCTTTGTCAGGGTTAGAAGATTTTTGCCTTGCATCAAGTCTATTTTTAAAATCTATAGTAACTCTTGAGAGATTATCGTCTGACATCTCAGAAAAAACAGGCTCATAGGCATTAACTGCATCCACAATGGGTTGCATCTTCTTGAGTTCTCTATCGTTGGGGTCTCCTAATATTTTTAGCAGAAGATTAATCATTCTTTTGTGTTTCCTGAAACCGATGATAATTTTATTGACGACTTTTTCAAGATTTTAGCACAGTAGGAGTGTTAAATCTCTTTATGATAAGAAAATTTTTATGATTTATTAAGTTCAACCATTATTAATAGGCTTAAAAACAATAATGATTAGTGTTTTAATAGTTTGTTTATCGCAACAATACTACTCAGCAAGCATATAAGACAATATATTCTTTTAAAGCCATTATACTGTTTAAAAATAATTAGTTTTTGGGTAGTGTGTGCTTAAAACATCCTGAAAATTTTTAGAGGGGGTTTTCAGTCTTGTTTTTTCTATATTCTGGCTTTTGCTGCTTTAATATAGTAGTTATAATAGCTTTCTTTGAAGTTGCAATTCTGTTTATCGCAAAGTTTTTTATAAATATTAAGACTGTTAACTGTTCCGGTATAGTCTTTAAGGCGATAGCGGGCAATTGCCAGAAGCAAATAGCCTGTCGGGTCATCTGCATTCAGTTTAATAATCTTATTTGAGTATTTCTGAGCTTTTTCCGGGTTGATTTCATAGTGTTCTTTATAGAGCATTTTGTTAAAATAGCGTGCAAGAATTTTGTATGTACTTATATCATCAATGTTTTTCTTTGCAGCCTGTTCAAGATAGTTGATACCTTTTTTAATTTCACCAGAGAATATACAGGCTTTTCCTAGCAGTGAAAGGCTTTCAGGTGAATTATTTCTAAAATCGTTATATTTTAATGCATAAACAAGAGCCTGCTTTCTGTAGAGATCTTTATCAGAGGCTACTCTATGGTGGCTTCTCTTTTTTGCAACCTTGAACTGGTCTTTTATAGCAAGAACGACCTCCTTATAAAAGTCATCAGTAGGGTTTTTAACATCATTCATGTCGATACCTTTTAAGTTCATAAATAGTTCATTGATATTAATTTCCTGAAAATATTCACCGGGCGAGGTATAAAACATTCTGGGGGCTTTAAACTCAAGGTATGAATTATTATCTGTGTTTGAAGGTATCTTATGAAAGTTATCAGAGAGATATTTAGTAATTGCATCATCGTTACCAATAAATAAATTAGCTATTTGATAATTTTTGTATATTGCATATCCGTTTTTGAAGTGATTTTTAACATTTTTATTCTGGTTTATCTTTTCAGATAAATTATCAAGATCAATTTTTAAAGGTTTTTGCGAAGCTATTAAAAGAAAGTCAGCTCCACTTTTAGGGTGAAAGAGGTAAACATAGTTAAATTCATTTTTCATTGCCTTTAAAACAGATGCTATTATTTCCATTTTAAGGTCATAAATTTGAATCCACTGGCATAGTATGCCGTCATCTGTAAGTCTCTTTTTAATTATTTTATAATATTCTTCCGTAAAAAGGCTGGCGACACCACTTACCCAGACATTAGAAGGTTCAGAGATAATGAGATCATACTTTTTATCTACAACATTTAGATAATTTCTTGCGTCATCAATAATAAGTTTAACTCTCTGATCTTTTAGCGGGTCTCCATAAGGTTTAGAGAAATATTTTCTTGCATCTACAATAGCTTTTTCGAGCTCAATAACTTCTACTTCCTGGAACGGAAATTGAAGGAGCGCACCAACAGTAATTCCTGATCCCATGCCTATAATAGCAGCTGATCCAGAGTTTTTAACAAGCATAGCAGGCAAAAAGGCCAGCATAGTTTGTGTTCTCATATCATTAAAAAACGTTGATGCTTCAATTTTTCCGTTGTTATAGAGAGAATAGTAAGATCCTTTTTTTACTTTCCATTTAAATACTGCTATTGTTGAGTGCTGCCCTTCTTTATAAAATACAGGTAAGTATGTTTCAAGCTTTTTAAAGAAGGCATCATAGTCAGACTTAATATTAACAACTCTATTAAGGTATGCACCAGAAGCAATGTACCTTGCCTGCCATTCAGGGGTACCTGCTATAAGCACAAAAACTATTGCAGTAACTATACTGGATAAAATAATCTTTAAATATGCTTCTCTCAGTATAAAGGTAAGATATAAAACACCAATAAGCACATTAAGAGAAGATACAAGCAAAATAGATCCTTTTAAACCCAGCAGAGGTATTAAAATAAATCCGGCAGAAAAAGACCCTATAATACATCCCAGGGTGTTAAAAGAATAAATAGTACCGGTACAGGCTGAAATTTCTTTATAGCTGCGGGTAAACAGCCTGATAGAGAGAGGGAACAAAACACCAAAAGCAAATGTTGCCGGCAAAATAAGGAGGGCTGAAACTACCAGAACAGGTACAATAAACCATTCCGGAGGCAAAAGTGTTGCCAGCCTGCTATAAAGATAAATAAGTTCTTTATAATAATATATTCCTGCTATGACCAGAAGACCTGTCAATATTTCTATACCTGCAAAATAGTATCTGTTTTTATTGTTGTCATTAAAAAACCTGTTTATACTTATGCTGCCAAAGGCAACACCTGTTAAAAATATAAATAACATTGCAGAATAAGAATATGTTGTAGATCCAAATATTAAAACCAGTTGCCTGGCCCATATAACTTCATATGCAAGAGCTGTAAAACCTGATATTAGCATACACCATAGAATAATTTTGTCATGAGTATTAAGATCTTTGTATTTTAAACACAGACTATCGGCTGTATCTTTAACATTAATAGATTTATATGTTTTTATATGAACTAGTATGGCTACTATTGCAGCTATAATATTAAATGATATCGCAATAAAGTTTGTGCCTCTCATTCCAAAGTGTTCAATAAGGTAAAACCCGCTTATAAAGGTACCTACAACTGCTCCAAAAGTATTAATACCGTACAGCAGGCTTGTATATCTTACAATAACTTCATCTTTATCGATATAATACTTCACAATCAGGGGTAAAGTTGCCCCCATCATACTGGTAGGAATAATAAGTACAATAAATACCAGCAAAAACCTTACCAGAGAAATAATAGTATAATTGCCATCTATTAAAGGCCAGATGTATTTATAAATAACATCTATTAACTCAAATATAAGAGGTATTAACAGTGCATAAATACCGATTAATATTTCAATATAAGCGTAAGTTAAGACAACTTTTTTAATTCGAGAGGCATAACGGGACATTAAATAGCTTCCCAGAGAAAGCCCACCCATAAAGCTTGCCAGAATAGTACTTATAGCAAGAGTCTGAGAGCCAAAAATAAGTGTCAGATGCTTAACCCACAATACCTGATAGATTAGTGCGCTTGCCCCTGAGAAAAAAAAGGCAATAAAAAGAACAATAAGAATAAATTTATGCGAACTTTTCATTTTAATAGCATCTATGAGGCTGGTTATAGACTTAAATATACTATAAAGCCTTTTTTTAGCAAAGAAAAATTTCTGAACGGCAGTTTTAAGCTATTTGTTTATCGTAGTTTATTTTTTTTATAAAGTTTTTAAACTTTTCAGCTATAATGATAGCATCATTATGATTGATTTGAGACCCAAAGCGATAGGTTTTGTCATTATGTTCAAAAGCAACTTTGCCATCATAAAACCTGAAATGCAATAAACCAGAGGCTGTTGGAGTTGACACTTTATCAAAAAAGTTTGCTACCCTGAAATTTTTAATTTCTTTTATTTTAAAGCTTTTAGAAAAGCCCATACCGAGAACGTCATCTTTTATTGAGAGGTTTTCAGTATCAACAGTAACAATCACTCTGGCAAAAAAGTTACATAGAAGGAGATAACCAGTAAGCAAAATTGCTAAACCCCATAATAAAAAGGGTATAATGGCATTAGTATTGCTGTTCTGGATTATAGAAAAGACAAATGCTATGGTCATAAAAACCATCAGTGTGGCGCAAAACAGAGTAAAACTTGAGCTCCTCGGGGGTTTTATTTCTAATGTAATGGTATCAAAGTCGTAAGTTAAGTTAATTTGGTCATTCATTTTCAATGCTTCTATGCTGATATTATCAGGGGACTAATATTAAAGACTGGTGCATAACTTGAAACTTTTTCGTTTTTCAAAATCCCAGTTATACACTATCCTATATTATTTTAACCCGAGGAGTCTGGTTTGCAAACATCTGTATGTATTTTCTTAAGACGGTTTGCAGGTATTAAAAGCATATCATTTGTATATAATATAAAGTAAAATCCTCTCCTTGAGAGGATAATAGTCCTATGCAAATTTCTGTGGGTCTACTTGATATAATCATTATAACAATATTATCGACAAAAGGTTATAGCCAGAACTAATATAAAAAAATTGATTTATGGTAAAAAATAGCTAATTTTGAAAATTTTAATTAGCCCATTTAATTCATAAACTATTAATAAATTGACCTTAAACAGTTATAGAAACTGACGTCTAGTGAATACATCTTTTTAACACAGTGTTAAAACATCGCAGGAAACAGAAGTAAGTGGGTCGGGTTTAAAAGTGTGGCATCGCCGCACTTTTAAACCCTCTAGAATAAATAAACTATAAATTGATGAATAATTTGGGTTAATTAACAGACTTTGAAAACCATTGTCATTTTGGTTAATATTTTCATGAAACGGATTTTACTCAACATATATGTGAATAACAGTTAAATCAAACAGGAGAAAAGCTATGGAATGTAAAAATGCTCAATCAAACCCTAAATGCACCTGTACTTATACATCCTGTTCAAGGCATGGCATATGTTGTGAATGCATAGAATATCACAGAAAACAGGGCCAGATGGTAGGATGTTATTTCCCGACAGAGGCAGAAAAGACTTATAACAGGTCAATAGATTATTTTGTAAAAGTAATGTCTAAATAGAGAAAGAACCTCTGATTAATAAAGGTATTAATGATTCCAGCAGCACCAAATTCTTGAATCTGAGAACTTACAAGTTATTCTGAGACTCAAGAGCTATTTATTCAAAATAAATATGGTTGTTACATTATCTTCATAGACCTTAAACCAGTCCGGGTGATGTAGCAAGAAATTGCGTAAAAGTGTATTTCTTTTTATCAGTGCCCAGTCAATGTTGTGTTGTATTAAAACTTCCTGCCAGCCAGGCTTTAGAGTAATCACCCGCTGATAATCATCAAGAAATTTTTGCTGATACATATCAAGGCGACCATCCATAAAAACCTTTATATCAGGATATCGATAAATAAGATAGCCTCCCCAGTTATCGTGGTTGAGTATATTGCCTTTTACGGGGTTCTTTTCAATGAATTTCATTGCATTAACAGGCATTTTTTCTGGTGAAAAATCACAGGCCAGAATTTTTTTATCTAAAAAATAGCCATTATTAAGGATAATAATAACAGTAATAATAAAGATCAAAGCAGGCCAAAAGTGACATTTTAGTGATCGCTCAGAAACAAGAAGTTTTTCTGACTTATCTTTCAGTGATTGAAGATCCAGAGAATCAATGACATTTTGTACCATTAGAGCCATACAGGGTATAGCAACAATACCAAAGAGAGCTATATTTCTTGATGCAAATAGTGAAAGATGCATCCATAGAAGCAATATTAAAATTTTGGGTATGTCAAGAACCCTTCTTTGTGATAAGAGTCCGGCCATTATCAGTATTCCAGCAACCAGACCGTAGACAATAACAGAGAAGTTATTATGAAAATTTGGTGAAAGATATTCTCTTGTTGCATTTACAATCCAGTAGGAAGTTAGAGTATTATATATATAAGCATATAACTTAAATCCATATGGGTTAAGTATTGTCACAAAAACAGATGCCAGCATTGTCATACTTATAATACGTGCTGTATGGAGATGTCTTTTTCTATCTTCAGCTTTAGCAATCAGGTATTCTATGATATTTCCTGCAATATATGCACCTAAAAGAAAGAATCCCGAAATAAAACCAGGATGAAAATTAACCCATAGCAGTATGATTAAAGGTATAAAGTAATAAATCTTCTTGTTTTCTCTTGCGATTTCAAGCATATAAAATAGCAACGCCATAAAAAGTATTGTAAAAAGGTGCGGTCTGGCGAGCCAGTGTATAGAAGTCAGGCTAATCAGGCAAACCATCGAAAAGACCATGAGATAAAAGTTAATATTACAGCGCATTAACAGTCGATAGATGATATAAAAGGTAGCCAGTAAAACAAGCAGGTTTAATAAAACCACGCCATTAAGGCCAGCTAGGTTATCCATCAGGGCAAAAAGAACGCCAGTAGCCCATGAAAAAGCCACCCATTCTTTGCCATAAGAGGTATAAGAAAAAACATCATGAGAAGGAAATTGAAGATTATCAAGTATATACCGGCCCGTCATAATATGAAAACCAGTATCACCATCCTTTAATATTTGAGCACCCTGGTCATAAAAGATTATAAATATTAGCAGAACAACAAATATAGAATCCAGAATAGATGGTGTTAAGAGATTTTTCAGTAATGAAAACTTGCTCTCACTCATCTATTTCCTCAATAAGTGCCTCAGAAGCTTCTTTTTCGGTTTCAAATACTGGTATAGCCGTATCAACGGCAGTAACTTTAAAGATATACCTGACATCAGGGGTCAAGTTGCATATTGCCAGTGCTACTTTTTTGTTGTTACACAACATTTTCATACTAACCATCATGCCTACTGCTCTGCTATCAAGGTAGCTTACATTGCTAAAATCTATAATAATGCCTCTAGCTCCGGTTTTAAGAACCTTAAAGACTTCTTTTTCCAGATTAACTATAGTTGAAAAGTCAAGCCTTTCCTGATCTAATTTTATTATATCTATCTGTGTCATATATTTCTCCTATTATAGGGATATAATAATCAAAGAATAAATAATTTTCATTATTATTATTGTTTATTATTTGTAGATTATTATACCATTTTGCTTTAAAAGCGTAACTCCAGATTATTTTTAGGGTTTTGGCCAATGCAGAACCTAAACCCAGACCCTCAGAAAAAATTTAACCGGACAGTGGGTGAGGAGGGTAAAAACAATCTTATTCTTCAACATCCTCGAAGTATGCATCTTTCAGATTAATAAAAGAAGTTGCAGAGCTTTTCAGGTGCAGATCTCTGGCAGCACCATAAGTGCTTATGACCTGAAACACAGGTGTATACCAGTAATTATAGTATGCAAGTTCTTCAAGTTTATGGCAAAGTTCTAGCTGTTTTTCTTTATCCAGAGTTACTTTAAGCTCTTCATAGATTCTATCGACCTCTTCATTTTCAGTGGTAGACCACGGCCCTTTAGAATAGATAGCCAGGCCATATAGAAAGCCTACATGCATAAATGGATCCACGCCAGAGTATATTGTCAGGTCATAATCCCAGGTAATATTATCATCATGCTTGGCCGTAGAAAGTTTTTTAGCCATTTCATTAACACTCATAACCGTATAGTTTGAGGTTATACCCACTCTTTCAAGGTCTTTTTTGACGGCCTGTGCAATTAGTTCTGTTTCCTGTGTTACAGCAATTTTAATATTGAGCTGTTCAGGTGGAATATCTTTAAGCAGGTCTTTAGCCTGATCCAGATCATAGGGATAAGGTTTCAAATCTGGATTGTGCCCAAATTCAAGCCTGATAGAATTAGTAGCAATCTTGCGCCCATTGCCTTTAGCCAGTACTTTAATTAATATATCTCTGTTCAGGGCTAGATTAACAGCTTTTCTGGCGTTAATGTTTGAGAAAGGGGGCCTTGAAGAGTTAAAGAGCATTTTGTGTACTTTTGTTTGATTGGGCATTTTAATAACTTTAGTGCGGGGGTTTTTGGATACTTTCAGGCTGTGTATGCCTGGCAATTCAGTAATAAGATCCACTTCGCCATTAAAAAGAGCGTCGAGCTGTTCTTTCCGTGAAAGTTTATTGACTTTAATAAATTTAAAAATTATTGATGGTATACGAGGTTTTTTTCGGCCCCAGTAGTTTTCATTTTTTGTAAGCACAAGAGAACCATCTTCTTTCCAGGCTTTAAACTTGTAAGCAGATGTGCCAATGGGGTGCTGTCCGAATTTTTCAGGGCCTGCTTCTTTAAAATACTTTTCAGGTAATATTTGAACCAGTGCCAGTTTCCTGATAAAGAGATAATCAGGCTGTGAGGTAATTATTTTAACAGTATAAGGATCAATGATTTCCACTTTGCTTATAGTACTCAATAGTGAATAGCCCGGTGATTTTGTAGCGGGGTCAATTAAACGTTCAATAGAAAACCTGACAGAACGGGCATCGAAGGGCTCACCGTTATGAAATTTAATGCCTTTACGCAGTTTAAAGAGAAATGTTCTATCATCAAGTCGTTCAAAGTCTTCAGCGAGGTCTTTTATGATCTTGCCGTTTTCATCCCACTTGACCAGACGATCAAAGATGTGGAATGTTATCTCATCAAGCTTATTATCAAAGCTTATCGGGTCAAGACTTTTTGGCCTGGTTTCACTCTGACAGACTTTAACAACAGATTTATCTTCTCTGACAAAGGGTTGAGGGTTAAATTCAGCATTAGCAATCTTATCGGGTTTCTCAGGCTGTTTTTTAGAACTGATACATCCCGTAAAAATAACTGCTACAAGAAGTGCTATAGTTAGCAATAGCACGCTATTCTTTAGTAATAATACCTTCCTGAATGGCATAAATAACAGCTTCAGTTCTTCCGTTAATACCTAATTTATTATATATGTTATGCAGGTGATTTTGTACTGTTCTTTGAGAAATATAGAGTTCCTCGGCAATCTGCTGGTTGGTGTATCCTTTTGCAAGAGCTTTAAGAACTTCTACTTCTCTATCAGTTAGGAGATCCTGGGGTTTAGATTTAGAAGGATCGTCTTTTTTTACAAAACGTGTTAATAATTTTTGAGTTACTTCAGGGTGCAAGATAGATTTACCCTGTTGAACGTCACGAATAGCGCTTACGAGGTTTTCAGCAGCAACATCTTTAAGCAAATAGCCCTCTGCGCCAGCTTCTATAAGATTAAAAATGCTTTTATCATCACCCTGACTGGTGAGAATAATAATTTTTGTTTTAGGTAGTTCTTCTTTAATTTTTTTTGTTGCTTCAAGGCCATTAAGAATGGGCATATTGATATCCATAATGATTATGTCAGGGTGCATTTGTTTAGCATAATCAATGGCTTCTTTGCCGTTAGCAGCTTCGCTAACGACTTTGATATCCTCTTCAAGAGATAAAAGGCTTTTTAAACCCTGACGAAACACTGTATGATCATCAGCCAGAATTACTCTAATGTTTTTCACCGGTTATATACCTCGCCTGCATTCATAATAAGTCTTTTTGCTCAATAGTTTATTCACTTGTCTTAAATAATATTATCACAATGTAAATAGATAAACATATCATTACAGGTTAATTTTTTTTAGGGTATATGGCTGGTGTTTGTGTTTGCTATGCAGAGTAATAGATTTCAATATTTTGGGGGAAAGGTTTATTTAGCAGATTGCTGCTGGGCCTGATAGTTTTGAGGGTATTGCAGGAGAGCTAATTTTTCTGGTGCTGTCTGAACATGTATTAAAAGCAGGAGGCTGGCTTCGCCAGCTCAGGGCCCGCCCACCCACCCTCAGGGGTCAGGTTTCAGGGCAATTGTAGTCCAGTGCGGTCACGCACCCCGGCGCACTGAAACCCTCCTTTAGCGAGGGAGCAAGGGGTTATAACCTCTGCAAACATGACTCCAGAAAAGCTCAAGCGAACGAAAACTTGAGTGAGCGTACGAAGCTAGCAGGGCAATTGTGATTAAGTGCTAGCCATGGCAAGGGTTTTGAAAATCGAAAAAATTTTAAGTTATGCACTGATCCTACATATGTAATTAACTATCTATTTTTTACGCCACAGGTATTTTGCTAATAAACCACAGGATTTTTTGTCTTTAATTTCAGTATCTTTTAATAACTCTTTTAATACTTCAACAGATAAGCCAAGGTTATCAGGATTATTTAAATATTTCAGTAGGCATTCTTCATTAATATTAGTGTAACTTTGCTCTTTCATCATATTTAATTCTGCCTTTTTTGACATTACTATTTGATAGTTTCATACAATTATTCTTTTTAAATCTACCACATGGTTAATTAGCAGGTTTATATTAATATTGACCGGTCAATTTAGTTATACTTTAATGAATAATTAGGAGGGATGAAATTTTTTGAGAAAATTACTTCTGGCTCTCATGCTTGCAGGTTTAACAGGGGCTTGCTGCCCCAACCCTAATATTAGTGAGGAATTTACTCTTACAAGCCCCCAAAAGGCTCTCTTAGACCATAAAACAGACCTTGCTCTTGAACACTTTCAAAAAAAGCCTTTTTATGAACTTCTCACCGATGAAAACCTGACCAGTAAGGCTATAACAGAAAATAAGAATATTCAGAGGGAACTACTTCAGTATCCTTCTTGCCTTGAACTATATCTCGGAGAAGTTAAGTCTATTCCTAAAGAGAAACGGGGTTTTAAAGGTCTCTTTGTGTATACTTTCACAGGAAAAGACTATTTCTATCAGGCTATTCAGCCGATTATATATGAACATCAAACTGTTTTGCTCAATCTATACTTTATAAATGAGGAAAACCAGCTTAAACTTTACAACCTAAGTTGGGAATCAGAGGATCAGCACCGCAAAGAGTTCTATGAATGCTTTACCCCAAGGCCACAAGCCACTAAAAAATAGCCCCAAAAAAGGAGCTATTTTTCTATAATGTATCCAGTAAAATTATTGTGTTGTTTGGTTCTCACCGGCTGAATAGCCAGTGCCAGCACCGTAGCTGCTTGTTGAACTAATCGGAACCTCACGCCAGGAAATAACTTTTATAATTGTAGGTGCAAAATCATAGCTGGTAAGATTACCATCAGTAAGCATGGTAAAACGACCGGTAGAACTAATATTGCCTTTAGCAATAATTCTGGAGTTAAAATATGTATCACGACCATTTTGAGAGTATGCTCCATTGGTCCAGTAAAGACCAGATTTGGCAACCAGTCGCCCATAATGTTCTATATTGCCATTAGCTGCAATAATAAAGTCTTCTATGCCCCTGTGATCGTGACCACTTTTGAAATTACCGTCAGTATCAAGATCATCAGGTACATCATGTGGGTTTCCACTGCCAAGGTCTGCACCATGAAACATAAGTGCACCATCTCCTTCAACAATAATAGCAAGATTTTTAACAATACCGTTAAAGTTGACTTCTATACTGCTGGCATCTCCCGGGTTGTCTATATAGAGAACTTTTCCACCATAATCACCGGCATCAATAGTTATAACATAATCACCAGGGCCACCTGAAGCATTATTGTTGCCGCTGTTGCTATTATCATTACCACCGCCTTTGCCCTTATTGCCGCTATCATCACTGCTTTCGTCAGAAAACGAGCTATCATCTTCATTTCCAGCTTCTTCATCAGGAAAATCAACATCATCCGGGTCTTCAAAAATACTGTCATCAGGTGTGGGTTCTGGTGTAGGCTCAGGTGTTGGATCGGGATCATCTTCATGGCCTACTGCTTTTCCCTGACCGCCTGCAATAACATATTTAGCATAGTTATTATTAAAATATAGAGATGCATAATTATTTATATCAAAAAGGCCAAACTGTCTGATAGCAAGACCAATAATGTTTTCAAATGGTTTAGCCGGCATATTAACTGAAGCCAACCCTGCTGTTTTAGTATTAATATTTAATGAAGCCATACTCATAACATAGTTAGCGGGCAGGTTTGTATTAGCAATATAAGTTTCTTTTCTTTCAAACGGAAGAGCTGAAAGAGTTGTACCTGTTGTTTGAACACGAAGATTGGGAGTTGATGAAAAGTCTTGAGCTGTAAAGATCCAGCCATCAGTAAGTGCTTCCTGGTAAAAATAGGTAAAATTAACGTCCGGTACGTCAACTTCATCACCATAAACACCCCAGAATTCGTTAGTCCTTGTATTTCCCTTTCCTCCACTGCCCTGACTATTACCTTTGCTGCTAAATGATGGACAATTGTTAAGAGCACTAGCTGTAGCAGTAGAAGTTGTACCCAGTCGATCATAGTTATCAGCATTACCGTTAGAGAAAATCTCACAGTTGGTGTGAATATCCATCTGGAAAGTTATTTTGCCAGTAGAAATATCAATATACTTATCAGATAAAAGGCCATAATCAAAAGCAGATGAAGTATCACGTTCCAGGCGGCTTATCAGTCGCTTGCGAAAGCCTTTATATTCTCCCGTAGCACTAACAGTAATCTGGTCAGCAGATTGATTCTGAAGCTCAACATAATACTCAATATCGTTACTGGAACCCATTGCAGCTTTTGTGTTTTCGTCAGCAAGGTTATTGAGGTCAGCATTTGTAACAGTTTGAAGATTACCTGCATAATTAGTAAGTTCAAGTATAGCTTTATTCATGCCTGCTTCAGCAGCATAATAAGCTTGCAGTGCATATTTGTTATTGACTGCCATAGTGGTTTTTGAAGTCGTCAATTGCATCATTGAAATAGATATTGCCAGAGCAACAAGTGCTATAAACAAGACGATTAAAAGCGTTGAACCCATGTTTTTGTTCATACTCTTTCCTCTCTTTATGATTAAAAAGTTACACTTCTGCAAAATATATTTATAGATTGAATTTTATCTTCTGTTAAGCTGGTTCCACTTGTTGATGGGTAATATACAATACCATCTTTAACACCAAAAGCTACTTCAATATTGTCATAATCAACATCATTAGAAGAGCTTAGTGAAAAAGGAGAGTCATAAACAGGCATCAGTGCAGGCATAGCCCCTTCAAACAAAACATTTGTCTGCCCTGAAGACCAGTCTGTAACGCAATCACTATCAGGTTTAAAATCAGAAGTTTCTGAAGGTGTGCAATAAGTATTGATACTGGCTTCAACCATAACGTATTTTCCGCTAGTACCGTTATCAAAGTAATCAGTTTCAGGAATAAGGGCATAAGCGAAGCCATTAAACTCAGTTTGTCCTCCGCTCTGGCTGACCTCGTGAGTATATTTATCATAGACCGGTACATAAGCAATGACAGCCATATTTCCAGAAGAAATAGAATGGGTTCCTTTTTCAGTTTTAATGGTAACAGGCCCATCAGCAATGCGAGAAGCTTCTTTAAGTATTGAAGTCATTCTGCTCAAAGCATTTTCTCTTGCTTCTTTAGCCTGAACGTTCATACGGTTTTTATATTCAGCCACAAATGCAGTATTAAGCATGTCAATCATAGGTAAAAAGATGACAGCAACAATTACCATTGTTATCAATATCTCAAGAAGGTTTAAACCATTGTTGTTTCTCAATTACTACCTCTTCTGACGGTTGCTGTTATAGTGACCGCCTGGCTAGAGTCTAAATCAGGAGAACCATTTGCAATAGGGGCAACGGTAACAGTGAGCTCAAAAAGGCTTAAAACAGTTTCTCCATTTATGTCAACGAAGCCCAGTTGTTGTGTGTTTGCCGTTAAAGAATATTCATTGTTATTAGTATGTTTTGATTCAATTGTTATAGGCTCAGTCGAACTAATAGTACCATTTTGAAGATCTTTAAACTTTTGTGTATCGTTAGTATAAGCAACTTTGACATCTTCAATGTATTTCTGTGCCAGTGCCGTAGTAATTTCCATATCATCAGTAGCAGTTGAAAGACCCGCAGATGTAGGGATAGAAAGAGCAACGAATGCTGCTACAACCGATAGTAACAGCAATGATATTAGTACTTCTATCAGGCTCAGACCCGATAAGTGTAAAATTCTTCTGATATCAGTATTTTTCAAATTAAAACGCCCGAAAATAATCTTTCTTATTATTACCTGTACAATATATTATAGACAATTTCAATGGTAACCTTATAAAGAGTTTATAATCGATTTAATAGTAAAAATATAATAGCAATAAGAGAAATTTATTATATTATTACTATTTATCACAAAAAGATGCATTAAAAACATATTTTTTTTTGGAAAATCGAAGTAATAAAATTTTACGTTTCTGGTAATCAGAAATAAACTTATATTAAGAAATCTGGCGTATTTTTAACAATTGTATTTTAAAGAAAGGTAGATAAAAATATCATCTCATATTGAGATCAACCCCCAACCCCCTCACAGGGGGCTTAGGGGATGGCTGCCAGCGGAGGTTTCTCCTGACTTACGATAAGACAAATGTAGTAGATCGCTAAGAATCAATAATAGCTGGAAAATTTTTTTTGAGGCAAATGAAGTGCCCTAAAAAAATAAACTTTCCTTATTTCATGCACCTTTTGGCGTTTTTATATTGGAAGTTGAGAGAAGTCGTCTGGCAAATCAGATCACTTTTATTGCCGTTGAGCCTTGCCCCTGATATTACTGCGCTGGTATTACAATAGAACAATCTCTCTTTGAAAGCATTCTTGCAGGCCCCTCTGAAGTTACAAATATCAATTCAGCCATAATTGTGATTAGTAAACATATATATGAGTAACGTATTTGTAGCCTACCTCGATCGGTAAAACCTGCCGTTTTTATCCAGTATTAAATAGACTTGCTGGCCATTAGACAGACCGGTTAACGGTAAATTAATTGTGCCTATTGTTTGACCATTTCTGCCTATGTGTAAAGATGTTGCCATAGAAGATGCTTTAAGGTTAAGCTGTTTTCTTCCTCCTGATAATACTTTGTTGTTAGGTGCACAGCTTCCGTTTGCAGCGTAGAAATGAACCGGCATTGATGAATAATTTTGAAAAATAACTGATATTTGCTTTGGTGCAGATTGAACAGGTTTACTTGTAGCAGTGGATACAGAAGTTCCCTGTTTAAATACCTGCCATTCTCCTTTAGGCCCACCTGATGACCCGCTAACAATTATGCTTATATCTCCACTGGCCTTATTAATTTTGGTATAGACAGTACCTTTAAGTTTACCTGTAAAGCTTACCGTAGTATTAAGTGTATTGTCCTTTATTGTACCACTGGTAATAGTTGCATTAACAGGAGCTGATGCCTGGCTGTACTGAGGACCGGGCGGAGTTACTTTACCTGAAAATCTTCCTGTTACGTTATCACCTTCAATGGTAGCGTTGATAGCGCCACTTACAGAATTGTTTTTGATGTCAAGGGTTATAGTACAGTTTCCTGTTGCGCTGTAAATTCTACATGTACCCCTGTAATGACCATCAAAAGGTGCGCCAGAAGTTTGAGTATAGGGGGTAGAAGCTTTTGCTTGAGATGAAGCAACAGGAGGAACATAACTATCAGGTTTTTTCTGCGTAAATGGCCCTGCGTATACTCTTATGGTGCCGTTGCCCCCGGTACCTGAATTCTGACAGATCCTTCCTGGTTGAACTGTAACAGCATAATTGCCGGGTTGAAGCACTTTATTCAAGTTGTCAGAACCTGTGCACCAGCTCTTCTGGTAAGGGTCACAGCCTGTTCTGGTGAATACTCCTCGAACCACATTCCCTGAAGGTTCGTGAAACAGGTATGGTAGAGAGGTTTGATTCTCCTCCCATTTATACCATACTTCTATTTTGTTTACAGCACTTGGTCTTTGTATTGCAAACCTGGCTGTATCTGTAAATCCGCAGCCTGCAATATTTCCATTATCAGATATTTTTGTTTCTGATGGTGGAGAATATACAGAAGGTGTTGAAGGCTTTGAAGTAGCTGATGTTGTGTAACTATCTGTTGTTGAGCGTGCTCGTTTTAAGATGTTTTGTACTTCATTGTCATCCGGGTCAAACTGGTTTGCCAGCGTACATATATCAATAATCTCATTCTTTGTTTTGCTTAGCGGTGCTATTTTACACTGATCAATCTGTTGTTTCATCAGATTTTCAAACTGATTTGCACTTGTTTCTAATTGATTTCCAAAAGTTTGTCTGGCAAGCTGTTTATTCGGTGAGATAGTTATTATAGTGTATATGGCTTCTCGTAACCTTTTCAGAAAGTTTTTATTCAGTTTTTTAATATCAAATTCTCCCTCAAAAGAACTCAATACATCATTGTAATCACGTGTAAACTTTTCATAAGAATCATAAGCAGATAGAGCATTTTGTGCTGCTGCTTTATAATGCTTATATTGAGGGTCATTTTTATCCAGAATGCTGTCATATTTCTCAAAAGTTTCTCCGAATATCCTGACAGCCTCACCTAATTTATTCAGATTGTAAGCATCCTCAGCTTTTTTAAATTCACTGTAGGCTTTAGCAATTTCCTGACTGGATCTTTGCTCTGCCTGAGAAAGTTTAAGTTGAAGTGTATTTCTGTATGAACTATAGTTAAGATCATTTGGGCTTAAACTACATAGTTCTAAACTTTGCTCATAGGCTTTTTTAAGGTCATTTAGGGTTAAATTGCTGCTTTCAACAGCTTTTTTAACCTGTGGGGTCAAAATGTTAACCCTGTTTAATTTTTCTCTGGCATCAGCTCTCAGAGCAGCTATACGGTCAGGCCATTCATCTGAAGGTTCCCAGCAATCAGGATACTGGTTATCAAGTATGTCTAATTGCTTGAGGCAGCCTTCATAGTTATACTGTATAAAGTGTGTCTGAGCTATATTAAAGTAATTTATGGCTCCTTTTTTATTGCTTAGTTTCTTAATTGCCTGAGATTCCAGTTCATTTATATCCAGTTGCTGCTGCCCGATAGGAGAATATTGACTTCTGACCTCTTTTGCGAGATCAGAAACTTTTGTATACTCTCTGGCATTCAATAATGCTTTAAGTTCAGCTATTTTAGCTGCTAACTCATTATTTTTAGACTGATAATAGTTATCTATCATATCGTTGACAGCAATATAAGCACTGTTATCAGAACAATAAGAAGCATGCTTGGTCAATTCCTTTTTGGCAAGATCAATATCACCTCTATCAAATAATAATCTTGCCCTGTCTACATCCTGCATGAAAATTGTGTGCTTATTATTAACATTATAGGCTGCTATTTCAATATCCTTATTATCAGGGTTCAGGGCTTTAGCTTGATTTGCAAGGTCTGCAGCCTGATCATAGTTGCAGATACGAATTTCATCATTGGCCTGTTGAATCAGCTCTTTTTGCTTTGCTAATATTGCATTTCTCTTATTAAATATCTCGTTCAGTTTTGCTTCCAGGTCTAAAACAGGTTTATATTTTGGTAAAGCTGTTCTTGCACTGTCTAAATATGTTTTAGCATTATCATAATAGCCTTCTGCTATTAGTCTTTCAGCTTCAGCTATGTATCTATCGCACATAGATTTTTTATTTTTAAGATCATTTAACAGGCTTCTGGCATCAGCCGTAATTCCTTCACCATAGTTTACTTTTTGAGCTTCTGTAAGAAGTGTTTCTGCCTTCGATATAGCCTGTTCTATATTACCTTGGCCAGCCAGCTTATTAATATTATTTAGTTCATTGGTCAATTCAGCACGCTTAGTGAATGATTGTTTGCTTAAAGAAGTATTTGCTGACTGAACTTCAGGATCATAATGACTGATTGTCTTCATTTCCTTTAGTATTTTATCAGCCTTAACATAATCTCCTTCGTTCATAGCTTTTTGGAACTGCTCATTTAACCCGGAAATTTTCTGTTTATCCTGCCTGGTTTTGGTTAAAAGGTCTTTAAGTTCCTTATTATCAGGGTCAAGCTGGCTTGCTTTTTCCAGACTTTTAATAGCTTCTTCTAGCTGACCTTTTTTAATATTAGCTTTTGAATTTTCAGTTGATTTCTGTATAAAGCTATTTTTTGCCGTTGAGAGCTTTTCTTTCAGGTCTTTTGAAACAGAGCTGCCCGGCAAATTGCTTTCTACTTGTGCAATTTCTTTTTTTGCCTCTTCAAAATCTTCGTTTTTGATGTGATCCTCAATTTCTTCTATCCTAATAGAAGTTTCTTTCTGTTTTTCTTTTATAGCAATTAATGTTTCTGTTATTGTAGTATTATCAGGATCCAGTTCGGCAGCTTTATCAGCCTGCCTGACAGCTTCTTCAAAATTGCCTTTAGCTGCCTCTTCTTCAGCGGCTTTTATAGCTTCATTTGCTTCTTTTTTCTTTTCTTCCTGTTGTTTTTGTTCATTTTGACGTTGCTTTTCTTCTTCCTGCTCCTGTTTTTGCCTGGAGTCATCTTCTTTTGTTTTGTCATCAGGCGGAGTTATTAATCCTGAATCTTGTTCTTCTATACTGAAACTAATTTCGTCACTTCCGAGTTTGTTTTTATCTTTATTTCTGGCTATAACAGACAGGGTACATACACCCGGTGTGCTTCTGCTGACAGTAACAACATCACTTGATCTAACTGAGTCTATGCTGCATCCTTCATTAGAGCTCCATTCGTAGTTGATATTTTCTTTCTCAATACCCTGTGTCGTAACATCTGCCAGTATAGCCTGCCCTGTCACGAGTTTTGGTTTCTTCGTAACCAGTCCTCTGTCTGCTGTACTCCATTCTTGAGAGTCTTGATCAAACTTGGGACCTATGAGGCGTGCTGTTACCAGGTGTTCTCCAGGAGTAAACTGATCTTTTATATTGTCATCTATTACATCTCCGTAGTGCGGAACACGTGCTATGACGTGTAGATTGACTGTTTTAGTATCTTTTGGATTAAAAGAAATTTTGCCATTACTGATTTCTTTTCTGCTGGTGGGTTCTACCCAGCGATAATCGATAAGACTATCTTTAACGTGCGGATTTGCTGTTACAGCAACAGTAACATCCTCTCCTACAAGAACTCTATCTTGTGTGGGATCAAATATCATTGAAAACTGTGGTGGTATCACCTCTATTTCTATGAGATCAGACTCTCCTATTGTTTCATAGCTACCATCTTTATATTGAAGTATCTCAGCCCAGATCTTTACAGGGTTTTCAATTCTGTCAAATGTCACTCTGGTGTTGAAATTAGCATTGTAATATCCTTGAATTTCCTGGGGGTCAAAGGTTAGGTTTCTGTTTGAATCCCAGCGTACAAGATATGGAAATTCTTCTGGTTCCACTATATCTTCATTATCAGGATCCGGTATAAATATTTTCTCTGTATTGCCAGTATTTACAGGTTTAATTGTACCTGAATGCGTAGTATCAACACAAAAAGGGTTATCAGGATTGTTTTTACAGCTATTATCAACTTCAGCCGGTTTAATTAGATCTGTTTGAAGTTTAATGAGCTTTTCAGAGCCAAAAAATACTTGATTCTCCTCAAGGCCGATTATTTGACCTGTAGCCCCTCCGGTGACTTTTATTGATATGGAACTTGACCCAATTGATTTTCCGTTACAGCTTGCACTGACAGCAGGTGAATAGCTACCGGGTGTGCTGGCAACAAATACTCCGTCAAAACCACTGATACCGGCAGCATTATTGCTCCAGCTGAGCTTGAGGGCATTTCCTGAGCAGGGTGCATTTTCTATTTTAGCTGTTAATGAAACACGTTCATTTGCTTTTGCATTCTTTTTAGTGGCTTTAAGAGTTACTTTAACATCATTATCATCGTCGGTAGCGCTATCATCAATACACAGAGCTTTATAATCATAGGCTTCCAGTGTTTTATCAGGATCAAACTCCAGCTTTGACTTAATATTTTTGCTTAAATCGAACCTGTAAACCTGTGGCAGTTCTTTTGTAATGTCATCATCAGGATTAATTTTTGAATAATATTCATCAAGGGCATTAATCGCTTCATTGATAGCTTTTATAGAATCTTCAATCTTTGTTTTCTGCTCTTCACGTGCCTTATAGAGTGAATCAAGGCATTTATTTAAACTGGCTATAGCTTCATTATTTTTACCGTTTTTATTATCCAGTGACAGTTGTTTCTTTTCAAGATCATATTTCTCATAAGTCTGTTGAAATGTATGATAATCTTCTCTTTGGAGTTTAACAAACTTTTCCAGCAGGGCTTTATCTTTTGTCAGAAATTCATCTGCAATGGTATGAAGATATTCAACACCTTTTTTCACCTGTTCGGCATTTTTATTACCGCTTATCAATTTGAGAATTGTTTTATAATCACGATTTTTAAAGGCTTCGTCAATCTGATCAGTTGTTTGTGCTCCTTTAACTTCTATTCTTTCTGTACATTCTGCAAGAGGCTTATCTTTAGGATCTTTTGTAAGTACAGTAATATCGTAATATCCGTCGGCAGTAAATTTATGTGTTATAGTGGCAGTATTATCATTTAATGCTGTTATCTGTCCGGTATTAAAGTCTTTAATCTTCCATTCAGCAGTATTAAAAGGAATATTAGACGTTGCTTCAAATGAGTATTCTCCGTCTTTTTCAGAATATTTGATGTTTACTTCTTTATCTACCCTTAAACGGGTTTCAGCTTCTCCAAAGAGGAACTCTTTTGTTTCGTACTGTTTTTCCAGAAGGCGTGTTCGCACAAGCTGATAGACCTTAACGCTTACACTGTAGTAACCTTCTCTGACAAATCTATACTCAAAAGGGTTATCAGTGGTGCATGGAGGTTCATCAGGCTTTATATTGCTGTGTTTAACAGTATAACAGAGTTTGATTTGATCTGGCAGGTTATCAGAAGTAACTTCCAGTTTATAGAGGTTATCTTGCTTCTGTTCTGCTTTGAGTTTTACCTCTGTGGTATCTGGTTCCAGCTTAAAATTGAAGGTATCTTTATGATAGATTTTATTTGTATCTGTATCAGAGAAGGTAAATACCATTTCACAATCAACAGTATTATTCTTATCTCTTAACTCATAGATTGACAGCTTGTCTGAAAGCCTGTTACCAAGGTTAGTATTGGTACTGGACAGCAATGTTTTAAACATAGTAATAGTTTTAAGCTTTTTTGATTTATCTTTTCGTTGAATCTCCACAGTTATTTTGACTGTTTTAGAACTGTTTGAAGAGTTAGCAAGAAGAAATGCACTGCCTTCTTCCAGTGATAAAACGTCATAACCGGAAGCTATTGACTTTACAGGGCTTCCTGAATCGTCAATAAATACATATGTATCAGGGTTTGTACGATGTAGTTTGTAAGAAATAGAAGTAGTATTTGATGAACTGGTTTTAGGTTTAATAAAAGTTATTGCATCGTTTATAATTCTGGCAGAAACAAGATTTCTGTTGGCAGACATATCTTTAGGTATTTCTACCACGGCATAGCTGGCATTAGAAGTAAATATTTTACTGTATGGCCTTCTCTGATTGATATTGTTAGCATAGCCTATCGGGTCGTTAACATAAAAGGTGTTATCTCCGTCATAGCCAACTATGACAAGGCAGTGTCCACTTGTTGAGCTTCCCAGTGCATTAGTTGAACAGAACATAACCGGCCTGTTATTGTCTATGATTCTTTTAATATGGCCTGCTATTGAAGATACAGTATTGGTACCTGACCAGTATGTTGTCGTTCTTGGTGCTATACCGGTTCTTCTGGTAGCCTCTGCTATGAAACCACTGTGTCCTTCTATAGATCTTGTTGCGATACCGTCCTGTTCGCCTGCGTTCTGGACTACTTTGAGTATGTTGTTGTCTGTTTTCGGACTTACAGCACTGGTTATCATTAATAGCGATGCAGCCCAGCAATCCGGGCCGTTATCCTGCATATAGTATGGTACTTCAAGTATTTTTCGGGCGCTTTGAGAGAAAGAAGCTGTGGTTCCGGTTATTATGACAAGGGTTAATATAACCAATACATATAAAAACTTAATCATTTTCATTTATATTTTCTCCTGAATCTCTTATTAACATTAAATCATACAACTTCATATAATTAGTTATGTCCTTTACATCTATATAATCCACCTTACACTTTCAAAGAGGGGATGAGGTGGGTTGCCTTTGGCGGGTTCACCTGCTGCTTCGCAGCTGTGCTCACGCATTATTGATTCAAATATTTATATCCTGTTAGAATTTATGAAAGGTTATGCAGGATACTATTAAAGCCTTATTACTTACATAATACTTAAAAAAAAGAAAACTACCCACTGTTTTTAAGAAAGAATATTAAAAATCGTTCTTTCGGTCAGTATATTTAACTTTTAATAGGCCGAGGCCGGTTTGAAGTTGTGTTAAAAATGAAACTACATTATTTACAACGTTAAATATTTATGACAGAAAGATAAATTTTTGCTGACACCAAAGGGATGCTTTTAAGATAATAATGGAAATTATTTTTTTATTCTGACACAACATAGATTATATAGTACTCTAAAATCTTCAATGTGTCATATTAACGGGGAACATAACTTCTAGGAGTATTAAAATTGGAAAGGTTTATGGGTTTAATAGGCATAGCAGTTATACTTGGCATAGCCTATGCACTTTCAAATAATCGTAAAGCAATAAATCCACGTTTAGTCATTGTAGGATTGATATTGCAGTGGTGTCTGGCGCTGTTTATACTCAAAAGTTATATTGGTCAGTGGCTTTTCTTAAAGCTGGGGCAGTTTATATCTATGCTATTGAACTTCTCTGATCAGGGTGCAGAGTTTGTTTTTGGTGTACTGGCCAAGCCACAATTTCTGGCCGAGGTATTTGGTCCTGATAATGGACTTATATTTGCCTTTAAGATTGCCCCTACCATTATATTTGTATGTTCTCTGGTAAATATTTTATATTATCTGGGTATAATGCAAAGAGTGGTTGCTGTAGTGGCTAAAATAGTCTTTAAGCTGATGGGTGTTAGCGGGTCTGAGGCGTTATCCAATGCGGCAAGTATTTTTGTAGGGCAGGTTGAAGCACAAATTATGATCAGACCATATGTGCCGGGTATGACTATGTCTGAATTGCTTGCTTCTATGTCAGGGTCAATGGCCTGTATCGCCGGTGGAGTTATGGCTGTTTATATCTCTATGGGAATACCGGCAGAATATCTGCTGGCAGCAAGCTTGATGGCTGCCCCCGGGGCTCTTGTTATATCTAAAATTGTTTACCCCGAAACGAAAGAATCTGAAACAAAAGGCGAAGTTAAAATTCACGTTGAAAAATCAGGATCCAATATAATAGATGCTGCTGCTCACGGTTGCTCTGACGGTATGCGTATTGCTATTAACGTCATTGCTATGCTGATTGGCTTTCTGGCTATTATTGCTATGATTGACTGGGCTCTGGGCCTGGTCGGATCAGGGCTTGCTGGAATGGGCCTTAATCTTACCGCTATTGGGCTTGACCTCAATAACCTGAAGCTGGATAAACTTTTAGGGGTTATCTTTGCACCGATGGCCTTTGTTATGGGAGTACCTCAGGGCGATATTCTTGCAGTAGCAGGACTTATGGGCACAAAGATGGTGGCAACTGAATTTGTTGCCTACCTGCAACTTTCCAGCATACTTGAAGGTACTGCCGATATTGTGCTTTCTCATAAAGCCATTGTAATAGCTACTTTTGCCCTTTGTGGATTTGCTAATTTTGGCTCTATAGCTATTCAGATAGGCGGTATAGGAGAAATTGCCCCATCAAGAAAAAGAGACCTGGCTATACTCGGTATAAGAGCCCTTATCTGCGGCACGCTGGCATCTTATATGTCTGCTACTATCGCCGGCATTTTGACTGGCTAGGATATTATAGCTACAACAGCTGAGTGGTAACTGCAAAGACTGATTCTATCAGAAGCTGGAAATTTTATCTCTGAGCAATTATTATATTGCAAAAGGAGGATTTATCAGGTGAAACTCAACAGATTCAGATACTTGAAAATAATAATTATTTTCATTTTTTCTGGCATATTTTTGTCTTTTGCCGGGCTAAAATCTTTTGCTGATGAGCTGAATACTGATTTTATCAATAAAAAATGCAAAGCGTTTGAAGAACAAATTTTTTGTGCCAAATCGCCTGATTCTGCACTAATAAAGAAGTTAAAAGAGCTTAAAGCCAGTGAATATATCTGTGAGCAATATAAAGAAGATCCGTTGTATTATCTGCTGGCTGAAACAGGGTCAAAAAACGATAAAATAGTCAAATATTGCAAGCGTTCACCGCTAACCCTTGTGTTTTATCTCGGGCAGGGAGTCATCTTGCTATTCTTTCTGATTTTTCTTGTGAAAATAAGCCGTAAGATTAAAGAAGAACGAAACAAGAATGCGTCATAAATGCTTATAAAGTCAAGTTTATGGATTATATAAATATTTCTTAAGCCTTTGTTTATTGTAAAATTTTACTGTGTATATTTGAAAATAGTTTTTATTGAAGTGTTACACAGAGCAATACAGGCTAAATATACCAACTTTATTTATAATCATGTTTGACAACGCCCAGAAGATATGATTTACTAGTCAAGTTGTTTATCTATAACACAAGAAGGTTCTTATGAGAAAATTTTCACTGTTATTATTACTAGCACTTATTGTAGCATCAGTATCTAAAGTCAGTGCACAGTCTCCCCAGCCTCAAAACATTGAACAAGCACCAGTTCAGCAACAAACACCTGCACAGGAAGTATCAAATCAAACACTTAAAGACTATCTTGAAGTTCAACATGATTTGATTAAAATTCAAAATTCTTATGCAAACGCCCTTAAAAACGCACAGGAAAAAGGGGAATCAATGCAACCTCTAAGGCAGCAAATGCAGGATGAAATGGTAAAAGTTGTTAAAAATTCAACATTTACTCTGGAAGAATTTAACCAGCTTGCAGCAGCTGTACAACAATCACCAGAGTTGCAAAATCGTCTTAGAGCACTTCTTAAGTAAACAGATTTGATAAAATTGGGCTAAAAAGCCCTATTTTAGTTTAAAAAATTTATCATTTCGTGGCAAATTTAAGCTTAATGCCAACAAGAGCCCCTTTTGTATTAGCGTTATAATTTATTTGCGGGGTTAATTCTATACCGTAGGTGTCTCTAATGCCTGAAATCTTATTGTAGGCATAATCGATTGGTTTTCTGAGTACTGTTTTATAGAGAATGATACCTGCAATAGTGCCGGCTGTATCTGTTAAAAGGTCTTTCGGTGATGGGTTTACATATGTTCCTTCTACCAGGTATTCCCAGCTGAGGTTTGCAGCCTGACATAATAAAAATGTTTCAAGATCTGATGCCCCATCGGCTTTTAAATAGCTTGATAGCAAATAAAACTCAAGCGGATGCCCGACATAATTGACCAGAAACTGCCCATCGTCAGCCCTGTATCCATCTTTAAGGCTGGCAATAGGTCTGGTAAAATTGTCAGCTATTCTACCGAGAGCTTTTTTCTCACCCATAGAGCGGTTAATACTTGTTGATACAGCCATGCCTCCTACAGCTACAAACCCTGCGATATTTTTTAATCGCCTTTCTGTTGGTGTTAATTGATCTAATTTAACTATTTTAATTTCTTCTAATTCTGAAATTTTTATGGAGCTGTTTGTTGAAAGGTCTTCTAGTTTGCTGAAGGGTTTTTCAGGTATAAAATAAAAGGTAACAAATTCATAATCAGTTTCTTCAATCTTTCCTTTGAGGCTATTATCGTCTATATATTCATCAGAGTTATTAATATTAAATGTTTCAACAATCAGGTTTTCGTGATAGTGAGGTTCACTTTCTTCAGCACTTGCCAGTAAGCCGCTAGAGCGAGAAAAAAACGTTAAAAAGGCTATAACAAATACGACAATTAAAAATACATTGTTTTTAAACATTGCTAAATCTCCGTTGATGAAGGTATTAGTGGATGAAGAGATAAGATGGGCTTATTTTTATGGCATTTTTAATATTTAAGCATAAATTTTAAATTTTTTCAAAAACGTTAAAAAAACTTTCAGAATAGCTCTTGGAACCTCTGATTAATTAAGAAATTAATGATTCCAGCAATATCGACACTAATTTCTTGAATCTGTGAACTTTTAAATTATTCAGAGATCTTTCTTATATAATCAACGTCATAAGTAATCAGATTTCAGAAAATATAGGGCACTTTTAGAATTGTTTAATTTTTTATGTCGTTTAGTATAATAAACGTCATAATATCAGATTGCCCTCAAAAGGCAACTGAATTCAGAGCTATCGAAGTGGATTTATTCCGGTGAAAAGTTATGCCTTGAAAGCT
Organism: uncultured Gammaproteobacteria bacterium; assembly: GCA_964517135.1. GTDB lineage: Bacteria > Cyanobacteriota > Vampirovibrionia > JBFMGH01 > JBFMGH01 > CAZFBA01. The sequence goes on along the minus strand of CAZFBA010000003.1, from coordinate 147,655 downwards.
CAGGCCAATCGGCTCGTTTAATCCATATCTTCACTTTTAAAATTTTTATAAATGGTTTATTTGCTTATTTATTTCATCTGAATAGTGTTTTATGCAACAACTTCAACTGAAGATTCACCGGCTTCTTTAGAGATTTCGATTCTTCCCGGGAAGCTGGTTTCGGCTAATTTCTGGCTGGCAACAAGCAATACAAGGTCAAACTCCCCTTTGATACTGTTAATCGTATCAATGACATTTTTTTGACCAGCCGGATCAACTGAATTAAATGCATCATCAATAATAAGCGATTGCAATTTAACATTACGACTTCTGGCCAGAAGTTTAGCCATTGCAAGTCGTATAGCAAGGTTTATTCTGTAAGTTTCACCGCCACTATAAAGCTCATAACTACGGGTGCCCTGGTTATCAGCAATATAGATATCCAGTTTGTCGTTATATGTGCTGGTTTTATTACTTTTACATGAGTTCAAAGAAAGTTTCATATCATTATCAGTCAATTTAGTTAGGTATTTGTTGGCTTCTGTCTCTATTTCAGTCAATGAGTTTTCTATAATAATGTCCTGTATACCTTTTTTGCCGAATGCTACAGCCAGTTGATGGTATTCTTCGATATCTTTGTTTAGTTTATCCAGTTCAATTTTCTTTGCTTTAACGGTATTAAGCGATTCATCAATAACAGAAATTCGTTCATTTAAGATAGCCAGTTCGATATTATATTTTTGAAGGTCTTCTGTTAGTATGTTCCAGGTATTATTAATCTCTTCGAGTTTTTTTCTCAGGTCTTCTGAGTCATCAAATTCCTGACTTAGCTTACTTATTTCTGTATTAAGACGGTCTATTTCTTCAAGATACTTATCGAGAGAGGTTTCTATTTTGATAATATTATTTTCCAGTTCTGGCAGGTGTTGTCTGGCGAATTGGAGTTCAATGTAATCATACTCTATTTGCTGTGAGTTAGCGAGTTCTTGCCGGAGGTTTATATGAGTATCAAGGTTATAGTTGAGTGCTAGAAGCTTGTTATAGACATCATTTGCAACATCATTATCTGGTTTATTATTTTTAGAGCTAATTTCTTTTTCCAGTGTACGTTTAGACATGGTGTAATAGGGCAATTCTGCTTCTATGCGTTTGATTTGCTTTCTTGCCTCTTCTATATCCTTAAGGGCTTTTTCAGTAAACGAGAGTGTTTCCAGTTTTTCCTTCATTTGAGGATAATTAGCCATAAGGTCTTCGAGTTGTTTTCTGCGGTCATAGAGAACCATCAGTTGCACACGCTCTTCTTCAGCAAAAATATCTGTTTCAAGCATATTATTAATGGAATTAACTTCATCCAGCAGTTTAGCTTTATTTTGTTCTTCTATTTCCAGATTTTTATGCAGTGCTTTGAGTTCTGCAAGCTCAAACATTAAACTGGATCGTTTCGCAAGGTATTTCTTTTTCTCTTTATAGGCTACACGATAGAATTTAATTTCATCTTCAGCAAGAGAAATATCGTTTTCATTGTTTTCCACGTGAATCATAATATTATCAATTTCGAATTCAAGTTTTCTAATGAGGTCATCTGGCTTTAATACTTTTCCATCGCAGGTCGGGCAGTTTATTCTGGCGTTGTTTTTCTGTAGCAATTCAATTTTATCTTTGAGTTTATCGAGATTCAGCTCGTGAAAAGAGTTCTTATTAACTCTGTCAATAACTATTTCTCGCTGTGCAAGGCCTTTTTCTCGAATACGCTCAAGTTCTGCTTCATATTTATCGTATTGTTTTATTTCCTGTTCGAGAAGTGAAATCTTTTCTTCAAGTTCTGTTCTGGCTTCAAGTTTCTTATCGATTTCATCGACAGTTATTTTTATCCGGGCGACTTCATCTTTTAAATGTTCTCTTTGTTCTTTGACGGCTGTTTCAAGCCGTGCAATATTAACTTCAAGGTCACATCGTTCAGCTTTAAATCGATCAAGGTTATCAATTTTGTCTTTTATATCTTTATATTCAAGATACTGGCGCTGTATTTCGCCTGCCTTTTCGACTCTTTGGCGATAAATATTTATCTGATGTTGCTTTTCATCGAGTTCTTCACAGAGTTTTTTATACTCATGTTCTGCGCTGTAGCGCTGTATCATCTGTTTGCTGCCGTATTCTATAAGCCTGTCTTTGAGTGCGTGATATTCTTTTTCTTTTTGATCGAGATCTTTCAGCAGTTGTTTTTGATTTAGATAATGCTCATATTGCTTTTCTATAACGTGTTCAAGTGATGTCATCTCTTTAAAGCGTACCTTTGATTTTCGCAAATTCTCGACATACTGGCCTGTTATGTGTATATCATCTTCATACCGGTTTTTAATATTGATATAGAGATTTTTCTTTTCCAGCAAAACGCTGTAGTGACGATTTTTGGCTTCCAGTGCTTTTTTTTCTTTCAGGGTTTTTTCCAGTTGTTCCTGAATAGAATGAATTTTTGTCAGTATGTTTTCTTTTTCGGTTTTAAGCTTTTTCAGAGAAAATTGTCTTACTTCGCCTTCGTTGATCTGCTCTTTGAGTATTTTAGCATCCTGTTCGAGTTTGTTGGCTTTTTCTAAAGACAGTTTATATAGCTTTTCATACTCTCCCAGCCCGAGTATATCAGCCAGTATAGACTTTCTTTCTTCAGGAGATTTAGTAATAAATGAATCTGGTGAGCCCTGACGTATGTATATACTGTTGATGAAGGTATCAAAATCCATTTTAATTGTGTTGACTATCTTTTCCTGAGTTTCTTCATATTTATTGCCTGTCAGTGGCTGCCAGGATTTAATTTTGCTGTTATACATAAAGAATTCCAGCAGGTTTTTAGCTTGCTTGCGACCTTTATTATAGGATCCTTTTCTAAAATAGCGAATTATTTTATATTTAGTTCCTTCTACTGAAAATTCCAGCTCGACTTTCATGTTATTTCTGCCGAGTTTAATGAGTTTCTCGCTTTTGGATCGTGCTTTTTCCCACAGTGCCCAGGTAATAGCGTCCAGAATAGAAGTTTTGCCTGAACCGTTTTTGCCGGTAAGGCATACAGTTTTTAGACCGCTAAAATCTATATCTATATTAGAAAAGCACATAAAATTTTCGAGTTTCAGGCGTGCTGGAATCATTTAAAGCTTTTCCTCATCTGGGCTATGGTTGACTGATGTGCTTGATGTAAGAATATTCTTTTTTCTTCCTCAACTAATTATTTATTCTACAAGGATTGTCGACGAATTTTAATGTACATTTAGATATACTACGAAAATACTTACCTGTTTGTAATATATTTTAACATATTTAGCCTGCAAAAGCAAAGGGGCTGAAAAGCATCAGCCCACTGACGATTAGAGGTTGATAGTGCTTTGTTACTTTGAGTATTTTGATATGGCGTTAAAATATCTATCAAGAACTTTGTAGCCATCGTAGAAATCTTTTTTTACTGTTACATAATTGGTTGCTATAATGTGCTTGAGCTCTTTTGAGCGTATTTGAAGTACTTTATCAGCGGCTTCTCTGAGGTCTTTATCTTTCTCTTTTGACCATTTCTTAAGGAAAGTGAGTTCCTGTTCCATCTGGTGTGATGTTGTATATTCAAGAGTATAGAAATCAAATCTCATGAGGTGTTTCTTCTCTTCTTCTGTCAGAGAGCTATGCACAACAGGCGTACCAAATACACGACTAACGAAAAGATAACTGTCTGCAATTCTTTTATGTGACTCGGGTATATCATACTGGGTATAAATTGGAAGATTTCGGATATCTTTGCGATAACCTGACAGTGGCAAAGAGTTAATTGAATGATTGGCACCTGCGTTTATAGTTGTATAATAAGTATTTGAAGGGTTTGTAGCATGAGATCTTTTTAATTTTTTGAGGGATGTTTGTTGTTCTCCGGGTGCATTGAATATGGCCATAGATCTTTGAACTCCTTACTCAGATTGAATTACAGTTTTCAACAACATTATGAATATACATTACAAATATTATAATAAATATTTGTTGAATAGGTGCATTTGTAAACTAATTGTAATATCATTTAAATGAATGATTTTTTAATACTGAAAAAAATTTCTTTGAATATAAAACTTTAAAATTATGCTTTGCCTGTGTAATGGACATTCTGGCCTATTAATAAAAACTTTAAAAAATACTGTTCTTGTTAATAGCCTTTTTTACTATATAATATACATATGATGCATATTTATTTTTAAAGGATTTTAACCCACTTGTAGACACTAAGTAAATTCAATTTGTGCATTAACTTATAATTGTTTTTAACCCACCAGAAAGAAAGAAATTTATGCGAATATTATTAGTATATCCCGGTTTTCCAGAAACATTCTGGAGCTTTAAGCATTCACTCAAATTTATCTCTAAAAAAGCATTATTGCCGCCTCTTGGCCTATTAACTATAGCTTCTATCCTGCCAGAAAAATTTGAGAAGAAACTCATTGATATGAATGTCTCTAAACTTAAGGATAAAAATATTCAATGGGCTGATTATGTCTTTATCAGTGCAATGATTTCACAGAAAGAATCTGTTAAAGAAATTATAGCAAGGTGTAAAGCCTGTGGAGCTAAAGTGGTTGCAGGCGGGCCACTATTTTCAAGCCTCTATGAAGAATACCCCGAGGTGGATCATTTTATACTTGATGAAGGAGAAATTACCCTGCCACTCTTTTTAGAAGATCTTAAAAATGGTAATCCACAAAGAGTATACACTTCAGAGATTAAACCTGACATAAAGCTTTCACCAGTCCCTCAATGGAATTTAATAAACCTTAAACACTATATGAAAATGCCTGTACAATACTCCAGAGGGTGCCCCTTTGACTGTGAATTCTGCGATATAGTTAAACTTAATGGAAAAATACCCAGAACTAAAAAGCCTATTCAGGTTATAAAAGAACTCAATGCCCTTATCAGGCTGGGATGGAAAAACCCCATATTTATCGTTGATGATAATTTTATTGGTAATAAAGCCCTAACCAAAAGCCTTTTAAAAGCATTGATACGCTGGAGAAAGTGGACTGGCCAGAAACTGCGTTTTATGACAGAAGTTTCTTTAAATCTGGCAGATGATAAAGAATTAATGGAGCTTATGCGTGATGCAGGCTTTGATTCAGTTTTTGTAGGCCTTGAAACACCTTCAGTTGAAAGCCTTAAGGAATGTGGTAAGTTTCAAAACAGCAATCGTGACCTGGTATCATCAGTAAACAAAATTCAGCATTATGGCATAGAAGTATCAGGTGGATTCATTGTAGGTTTTGATAGTGATGATACTACTATCTTTGCACGCCAGATTGAGTTTATACAGAAAACTGGCGTAGTAGTTGCTATGGTTGGTCTGCTTCAGGCTCTGCCCGGCACAAGGCTTTATGAACGACTAAAAAATGAAAATCGCCTGATATCAGATAGTTCTGGTAATAATACTGATTTTTCAATTAACTTTTTACCTAAAATTGATGTAGATACTCTCATTAAAGGATATGAGAGCATTATTGCAAGTGTTTATTCTCCTCAGAAATATTATGAGCGGGTACAAACATTCTTAAGTAATTATAAAGCCTATAACAAAGAACGTATTACCTTTAATCACATCCTGGCACTGCTTAAATCAATGTGTGTACTTGGTGTTATACAGAAACACCGCAAATATTACTGGAAATTGTTTTTTATTAGCTTGTTTAAATATCCTGGAGCCTTCTCAAAAGCAATTACTATGACAGTTTATTACGCACATTTTAGTAAGATTTTCCCGCAGCTAGAGTTGACAGAGTCATTAATTGAACCTGACACCGAACAAACAGCCGGGTAAAGACATTGCCCATTAGGATTCTTTAATGGACTGCTTAAAGGCAATAAACATTTAGTATTGGTTTTGATACAATTTTTTAACTTTTTATTGACCAGAAAATAATTTTGGTCAATTATTATTAATGACCGGAAACGGTATTCAGTCATTAATTTGTATCATACTATTCTAAATGAATTTTAAAAACAGGATACCAGAATGGCACGCAAAAAAGAACAAATCACCCGGAAAGAAGATATCCTAAACGCAGCACAAAAGCTTTTTAGCCAGAATGGATTTGAAAAAACCACTATAGAACAGATTGCAAACAAGGCAGGGATTGCAAAAGGCAGTGTATACATCGATTTTAGCAGCAAACAGGAAATATTACACGCCATAATTGAGCGGTTTGGCAAACAACGTATTCAGGAAATTGAAGAGAAAATAGAACAGCTGTCACCCCCTTATTTAAATGCTATAAAAGAAATAATTCTTGAAGACATCTTAAAAGTCTTTAAAATGGCCAATACTCAGGTGGATACACATATCAGGTTGATGTATACAAGATATCAAGTTAATCAGAAATTCAAATATCTTATAGAAAAAAGAAAAGAAATTCTTGCTAAACTCCTTAAAAACTCAGCTGAAAACGGTGAAATGTCTGAATATGCTGACTATAAAAGAATTTCAGATATGCTATATTTAATGCTGGTCGCATTTTATCCACCATATGCGTTTAAATATTCTGTCTCAAATAATCAGGACAAAGGTATTGATGATATTAAAAAACTTATGGCCTCTGATGCCGTGTATGCACTGGAAATTTTCTTTGATGGAATAAAATATAATAAAACTGAAAGGAAAAACAATGAAGCATAAACTAATAATAACTATCATATTACTGGGTGTTATTAGTGGTATAGCCTGGTTCCATTACTTTAAAACAGAACAAAAAGATGATAAAACAATTAAACTAACAGGTAATGTAGATATAAGACAGGTAGATCTTTCATTTAGAGTTAATGGCCGTATTGATAAAATGATTCCTGAAGAGGGTGACTCTGTTTCAGCCGGACAGGTTATTGCAATGCTTGATAAAGAACCATATCAGGATGAAGTCAATCAGGCTAAAGCTTCTCTGAAGGTTCAACAGGCCCGCCTGAATGAATTGCTGGCCGGTACCCGTTATGAAAGAATTAAACAGGCTAAAGCAAGAGTAGAAGAGCTTAAAGCCAATCTTGAAAATTTAAAAACTATTTCAGATAAGTATAACAGAGGGTTTGAAGCTGGTGTTATCTCAAAACAACAGCAAGAAACATCAGAGTTGCAAATAAAAGAAGCAGAAGCAAGGCTTAAATTAGCTAATGATCAGCTCGAAGAAGCAATTAACGGGCCGAGAAAACAGGATATAGATGCAGCAAGAGCAAGTGTAGAAGCTGCCAGAGCCACACTGGATCAAACAGAAAGACAATATTCATATACTGTGCTTGATGTACCCTCAGATTCTGTAATACTGACTAGGGTTAAAGAACCCGGAGCAGTGGTACAACCCGGCGAAACAGTGTATACTCTTTCGATTAACTCTCCTAAGTGGGTTAAATCATATATTGATGAAACACGCCTTGGGAAAATATACCCGGGTATGCAAGCAAAAATAAGCACTGACAGTTATCCAGATAAAACCTATGAAGGCCAAATAGGGTTTATTTCCCCTGAAGCTGAATTTACACCTAAATCAGTAGAAACAGAAGAACTCAGAACCAGCCTCGTCTATAGACTCAGGGTAATTGTTCAGGATCCTGAAAACCAGCTCAGGCAGGGAATGCCTGTTACTGTCAGGCTTTACCCTGATAAACAAAAAGAAACTGACAAAATATCATCCTCAAAGACTTCTTCAATAAACAGGATAAGTAATCAAAATGAAACAAATACTGGTAAGGATAAATAATCTTTCTAAATCGTTTGATCAGACTGAGCACTATGCACTGGATAACCTGAGTGCACAAATTATGAACGGCCTAATAACAGGTCTTGTGGGCCCAGATGGTGCAGGTAAAACAACCTTGATAAGAATAATTGCAGGTCTGCTTCTGCCTTCATCAGGTAGGGTTAAGGTAAAAGAATTTGATATTGTTAAAAATCCTTATAAAATTCAAAATTTTATTAGTTACATGCCGCAAAAGTTTGGCCTCTATGAAGATTTATCAGTAATAGAAAATCTAAACCTCTATGCTGACCTCAGAGATGTAACAGGAAAAGAACGTTTAGACCGGTTTGAGACACTTTTAGATTTTACAGATCTAAAACACTTTAAAAAAAGGCTTGCAGGCAACCTCTCTGGTGGTATGAAGCAAAAGCTGGGGCTGGCTTGCTCTCTTGTAAAAAAACCAGAACTGCTGCTTCTTGATGAACCGGGCGTAGGGGTAGATCCTGTATCCAGAAGAGAGCTCTGGAGAATGGTTAAAGAACTTGTAGATGATGGTATGGCTGTAATATGGAGCACTGCATACCTTGATGAAGCTGAAAAATGTGATGAAGTAATTCTTCTCAATAACGGGAAAGCATTATACTCTGGAATACCTGCAAACTTAAAAAGCCGTGTAACCAAAAGAGTCTTTCAGGTTCAAAATGTCAGAACAAATATCCGAAATATCCTTATGAATGCCTTAAACAATGATATGGTAATTGATGGAATTATTCAGGGGTCAAATATCAGGCTTGTCACAAAACATCAAAACTCCTGCCCGGCAAATAAAGACCTTGGTATTGATGAAAATATACTGATAAAAACTGTTGAACCCCGATTTGAAGATGCCTTTATAGATATACTGGGCGGTGGACCCGGCGGAACTTCTGAACTTACACAAATACTGGAAAAAATTGATCTGGATAATCAAAATGTAATCGAAGCAAATAACCTGACCAGAAAATTTGGAGAGTTCACTGCTGTAAAGGATGCCAGCTTTTCTGTTGCTAAAGGTGAGATATTCGGACTGCTCGGGCCTAATGGTGCAGGCAAATCAACTATTTTTAAAATGATGTGCGGTTTGCTAAAGCCTACAGGCGGCTCAGTAAAGATTGCAGGTAAAGACCTGATCAAAGCTCCGGCTGAAGCAAGGGCCAGAATAGGTTATATGGCCCAGAAATTCTCCCTATATGAACTTTTAAGCGTTGATCAGAACCTGAACTTTTTTGCCGGTATATATGGACTCAAAGGTAAAAAGAAAAAAGCTTTAATAAACAGGATGAAAGGAATTTTTGACCTTGAGAAATATTCTGATAAATCAGCAATAGAATTGCCTCCTGGTTTTAAACAACGATTATCACTGGTCTGTTCAGTTATGCATAACCCTGCTATTCTCTTTCTGGACGAGCCTACATCAGGGGTTGACCCAATAACAAGAAGAGAATTCTGGACTCACATTAATGGAATGGTTCAAAAAGATGTGACAATAATGGTTACCACTCACTTTATGGATGAAGCAGAAAACTGTGACAGAATAGGGCTTGTTTATAGAGGTCAAATTATTGCAATAGACACACCGGATGGCCTAAAAGAAAAGGTAAAGACAGATTTAATGCCTGATCCTGATCTTGAAGATGCTTTTATTGAGCTGATCAGGCAGTATGATCGCAGGGTAGAAAGTGAGGCTGCCTGAGGTGTTTAAAGTTTTAAGGAGGCTTAAAAGCCTTATCTATAAAGAATCTTTGCAAATAATAAGAGACCCCAGCAGCATTCTTATAGCATTTATACTTCCATTAATACTGTTAATACTTTACGGGTATGGTGTATCACTTGATCTTACTAATGTTAAAGTTGGTGTAGTAATGGAAGACAGTAGCCCTGATGCCAGAAACCTTCTCGGATCTTTTACTAATTCACGTTATTTTGATGTAAAAGTTGCTTATGATCGTGAATCGTTTAAAGATGACCTGGTAGCAGGCTATATTAAAGGCATTATAGTTATTCCGCAGGATTTCAGCAAGAAACGCCTTGATCACTCTAAAACTTTATCCATTCAGGTTATTACAGATGGTAGTGAGCCCAATACAGCTAGTTTTGTGAAGAATTATGCTAATGGTGTTCTTTTAAACTGGCTCAATCAGGAAAAAATTGAATCATCCAATTCTAACACCACTTCTATGGTTACTGTTATTCCACGTGTATGGTTTAACCCTGAACTCAGAAGCCGTAATTTTCTAGTACCTGGTACTCTGGCTATTATAATGGCTCTTACAGGGACATTATTAACTTCCCTGGTTGTTGCAAGAGAATGGGAAAGAGGAACCATGGAAGCTCTAATGTCTACACCCATTACTATTATAGAAATCTTGATCGGTAAACTATTTCCATACTTTGTTTTAAGTATTATATCTTTATTGATGTCATTTATTATTGCTCTAATACTTTATGATTTACCCTTTAGAGGGTCTTTAACTCTTTTATTGATAACATCTTCTGCTTTTTTATTTGCCTCACTGGGTCACGGGTTAATCATTTCTACCCTTTCCAGAAATCAGTTTGTCGCTGCTCAGGCTTCTCTGGTTACGGCTTTTTTGCCCTCATTTCTGCTTTCAGGCTTTATTTTTGAAATTTCAAGTATGCCAGGGCCTATTCAGCTTTTAACAGTGATTATACCGGCTAAATATTTTGTCTCTAATCTTCAAACACTTTTTCTTGCAGGTAATATTTATAATCTGATACTAATAAACACTGCTTATATGCTTATTATAGGGTTAATATTATTTGTTATAACAGCAAAAAAGACTGTCAAGAGGCTTGATTAATGTTACAGAGGATAATATCACTAATAATAAAAGAGCTTCTAGCTGTCTGGAGGGACAAAAAGAGCCGGGTTGTACTGATAGCTCCACCTATAATACAGCTTATCGTCTTTTCTTTTGCAGCTACTCTTGATGTAAACAATGTTGCTATTGGCATTCTTAATCAAGATAGAGGTCTTATTTCAACAGATCTAATAGAAAAAATTAAAGCCTCACATACCTTTCAGAAGATTTATTATTTAAGCAGTCCTGAAGAAGTCAACAAAATAATTGATAACCGCAAAGCATTAGTCGTACTCACTATAAAACAGGACTTTTCAAAGAATCTTATAGATAAAAAAATCGCCCCTGTTCAGCTTATTCTGGATGGCAGACGTTCTAATGCCTCTCAAATAGTTCAGGGATATATCTTAAATATTGTTAATAATTATAATAGGAGCCTGAACATAAATAATAGAATGCCTGTACAGGATGCAGTAGTAATATCAAGGCACTGGTTTAACCCTAACCTAATATATATGTGGTTTACGGTGCCGGGGTTGCTTGGAATACTTACTTTAATAGTTGGTTTGATTGTTACCGGGCTGTCTGTAGCCCGTGAAAGAGAGTTGGGAACTTTTGATCAGCTTCTTGTATCTCCTTTGAGCCCTTTTGAAATAGTAATTGGGAAAACTGTTCCTGGTCTAATTATAGGTCTTGCAGAAGGAACCCTGATGATAGTTGTTGCAATATACTTATTTAAAATACCTTTTACCGGGTCACTTATGCTGTTGTATTTGAGTTTGTTTATATATCTGATTTCAGTAATAGCATTTGGCCTGTTTATATCATCTATATCAAGAACACAGCAGCAGGCAGTGCTTGGTGCATTTGTTTTTTCTGCCCCTGCAATCTTGCTATCAGGCTTTGCGTCACCAGTTGAGAATATGCCGCAGTGGCTTCAGGATCTTACAATTATTAATCCATTGCGCTATTTTCTGGTCATTGCAAGGGGCCTGTTCTTGAAAGACTTACCGGTGGCAGTAGTTTTAGAGAATCTTATACCTTTGATATTGATATCACTATTTTTGATGGCAGGGTCTGCCTGGTTTTTCAGAAGGAGGCTTGAATAATGAGAAAATTTAGTTTTGTTTTTCTTTTAATAACAGGTATCTTGGGTATCAATGTATATGCAGCAGGATTTCCGAAAATAAGCCCGAATGCTGAAATGCCTCTGGTTGAAACACCTTCTGAATGGAGTGCTGGTGTATCATTTATCTCTATTGATGATCCGGTGGTATCGTGGTGGCAAAACTTCAATGATGAGCTATTGACAATGTATATTGAAGATGCTGTCAATCATAACTACAACTTACAGGCAGCTCTGGGCAGGATTAACGAAGCTAGAGCATTGAGAGGCGGGCTTAAAGGTAATCTGTATCCTAGAATTGACACCTATATGCGAATGACCAATACACGGTTTAGCGAAAGAGGTGCCAACCCTGTAGGCCAGATATCTAAGATGCCACCCGATCGACGTATATTCAACATTGACAACCCAACAAACATATGGGATACAGGCTTTGATGCTTCCTGGGAGATCGATTTCTTTGGCAGGGATCGCTGGGCTATACAGCAGGCTTCGGAAAGAATTAAAGAATTTGAAGAAATCAGGCGGGCAATAATAATTTCCATTATATCTGAGGTTGCAAGAAACTATTTTGAACTGAGAGGAACCCAGCAACAACTTGTTAATCTCAATGAAACGCTGGCTCTGCAAGAAGAACAGATCAGGCTTTTGCAGCTAAAACTTGATATAGGACTTGGTACAAAGCTTGAAATAGTTCAGGCAAGCACTCGGCTGGAAACTCTTCAGGCTCAAAAACCTTTACTGAAAGCTCAAATTCAGGCGTCTGCACATCAAATTGCCATACTGACTGGCAGAACTCCTGATGCGCTTAATGAACAACTATCAGAATTAAAACCTCTTCCGGTGCCGCCTTCGCTGCTGGAGGCTGGACTACCTGAAAAGCTTATTGAAAGACGCCCTGATATCAGACAGGCTGTCAGTCGTGTTAATGCTGTTATTGCTGAGGCTGGTGCAGCCAGGGCTGAGTTGTATCCTGTCATAGGTGTCAGAGGCGGTTTTGGATTCGAGAGTCTTAAAATAGAAGATATATTCAAAATTTCAAGCCGCAAATGGTCAGTAATGCCTTTTATTAACTGGCGAATATTTGAAAGAAAAACTCTTAAAGCGAAGGTTCAGGCCTCTCAGGCAAGGCTTTTCAGTGAAAGTGCTAATCTAAGACAAACAGTTCTTGAAGCACTTCAGGAAGCTGAAACAGCTATTAGTATGCTGGAAAATGCTAAAAAGAACCAGTTGGATCTTGAGATATCTGCTATATCTACTCAAAAGGCATGTCATATGACTGAAGAATCTTACAAAATTGGCCTGAGCAACTACCTTCAAGTTTTAGAAGCCAGGCAGGCAACTCTATTCAAACAGGATGAATTGATAAACAGTCGCCTTCAAACATCAATCCATGCCTTAAAACTCTATAAGGCTCTCGGTGGGGGCTGGGAACCCTTCGATATTACATATTAAACTGTGATGCTGGCATTTAACATATATAAAAGACGGATGCATAACCTGAATGGCAGTTTTTTCTGGTTTCGATTTTCAAAAATTTTAAAAGTAAAAATATGGGTTGAAAGAACAGGCGTAGCCTGGGAGTGAAACCTTATGCTTTCCTTTAGGGTGGGTGGGATCTGGGTTTTGAAAATCGAAATTTTTTAAGTTACGCACTGATCTTGATAATAATAAATATATTTATCTACAAAAAGATTTTATCGTTGTTTTACCCTTAATTAATGATTATCTTGCTTACAGAATATTCTCAATTGTGCTACTCTATAATAATGAAAGAAAGCAATTTCAAGAGGATCATCAATGCCTGTATCAAATTGTGCAAAGTGCAACAGAATATTTCAGAAGTATTATGATGACTATTGCCCGGATTGCGCAAAGGCCCGTGCAGCAGATATTCAGGCTATTAACGACTGGATACTTTCTCAAAAAAAACCACTGCTGGCTAATCTGAAAGATGAAACTGGTATAGAGTTGGAAGACTTTTATATTTATCTGGATGAAGGGCGAATACATTGTTTTCAGCGCATATGGACTAACTGTGAGATATGTAATGCAGATATACCAATTAAAACGAAGAAACACGTTTGCTCACGCTGTCAAAAAAAACTTAAGTGCAAGCCTTTTGAAGACATTGAAGAGCGCACCCCTCTTTCAGATGTAGAGAAGCATAAAGAAGAATCACAAAAATCCCTTGAAGAGAAGAAAAAGAAATATTTTGGGTTTTATTCAAAGCGTGATTCTTAAGCAAAGGATTACTACAAAGCTTAAAACATTTATTTTCAAGCACTTATAAAATAAAATGCTGTGTATTTTATAGCCTTAACGGGTCTTTTGCCCCAAGGTTAACCTTCCAGCAGCGTGGATCAGGATCAAAAAGGTTTTCAGAGTATTGAAGAGAGAAATTAAAACAGCCTGATCGACATTTATCAAAGTCTTCACAGCTTTTACAGGGTTCTTTAACAGATGTTTTGTCAGGGTTCAAGAATGCTATGACCTCTCTGGATGACCATATTTCCTGAAGTTTCTTCTCTCTAATATTGCCAAAGTTCAGTTCAGGATGGTTTGCCTGCTCACAGACACCTATTGTTCCGTCTGACTGCACGATAAAAGATGTATACATACCCCCGCAATAAATAATATCGGTGGGGTTTTTCCATTTGCTTTGTGGGCTGAACGGCATAATAGTAGTAGTTTGAGAATATTTTTTCATTGCTTCATTAGTAATGGCAGATATTTTTTTTGCTGTTTCAGGTTTCAGGTTCAGGTTATAATTACCTCTGCCGTCAAGCCCCGGGCTGAATTGTTCCAGGAACAGGTAGTCTACCTTTAGCTGTGCGCAGGTTAGAAATAATTTTTCGAGATAAGGGGCATTTATTTCAGTCAAAACGCCTTTTATTCTTACGATCAGGCCTGTTTCTTTTGCATGTTTTATTGCTGTAAGCAGCCTGTCATAATAGCCTTTTGCGCCCACCATTATATCAAAAACTTCGGGGTCAGCGGCATCCATGCTAAACTGTATGGTTTTAAGGCCTGCATTTTTTAAATTTTGAAGTGTTTGTTTAGATATATTTGAGCCATTGGTGCTAATATATGGATAGATATCATTTTCAAGTAGTTTTATGACTACGTTTTCAAAATTTGGATGCAGTGATGGTTCGCCGCCTGTTAAGGAGCAATATTTAACATCCTGCTGGGCGGCCTGGTCGATAAGATTAAATAATTCATCTTTAGTGAGTTCATTTTTCCATTTGTTTTTAGCTGATCTAAAGCAGTAAATACACTCATAATTGCACTCATTAGTTAAGACCAGTGTCATTTGAAGTGGTTTTTCAAGGGGTATAAGAATATCATTTTGTCTCTTAACGGTTTCATACAGGAAATCTGATGGATTATAAGGCCAGAAGAGTGCCTGGTGGATATTGATCCAGTAGATGTATTCACGTGCTTTATTCAGTGTTTTAAGAGTTTTTTCTCTAGCTTCATCCTTAGATAGCGGCAGGATTTTAGATGATATAGAGATAATTCTTTCTAAACTAACTGCCCCATTACACATAGCAATTATTGCAGCGGCATAAGGCTCTAATAATATATAAGATCCATATATTCTATCTATGAGAGCGCAGCAGTCTCTCATTTTAATAAGTCTCGCATCCTCAGAAAGCACGGGATACTGTAAGTGTTTGTCTTCAATATTCATCTTTAACAATCTATGTTTATCGCTTAACCATGGTGAGGTGCAGAAAACGATCTATGACAGTGATTTTAAGCTGGGCTGCTTTTGATGCAGCAGCCAGAACATGGTGGTGCAGGGCTTACGGCTATGCAGCCTCCATCGCACATTACCAGATTTTCTCCGGTTGGTTCCAGTTGCCCCAGGGCTATTTTGAGTTTCCATTCGCTGGCTTTTTTAATTAGTTCGTGTTCCATTTCTTTGACTTTAGCTTCGAGATCCCATATTTCCTGGAATCGACCACTATCTACCATATAATTCTCCTTTCAGAAAAGCTTCTGCACCTACCGGTTAAAAGATAATTAATTGAGGGATTTTATTATTATCTATCAAATAATAGCCATAAGTCTTTGTCAACAAGAATCTTAGTTTGAAGTGGCGGCGTGGTCGCCGCTGAACCACATAAAGGGGGCGAAGCCCCCTTTCGCCTGCAAAGCAGGCTGTCCCCTGGCGGTCCCACGACGATTCAATTATATCTGGGTGCGTGACTTCTGTTCCCTCGCTAAAGGAGGGTTTGTTTGCTTATCCACAGCAAGTTCCCTTACAATATGTATTATAATTGTTTTTGACCTGTCATTCTGAGGGCAAAGCCCGAAGAATCTTTTATAAATAGATCCTTCGCTGCGCTCAGGATGACACAAAGAACCCCATGTGGTGGTCACACCACCGCTCACTCAAGTTTTCGTTCGCTTGAGCCTGTCTGGAGTCATGTTTGCAGAGGTTATAGCCCTGTTACCTCGCTAAAGGAGGGTTTGGTGAGGTGAGCGTACCGAACCGAACCATAACCCGACTCCTGGGGTGGGAGGGCGGGCCGCTGATTGCTGAAAAACAACGTCGTCAAAGCTCAAAACGTCCTTATAATGTAAAAAATTGTAACAATTTTGCCAAAAGTGCCCTAAAAATGCGACTTTTTACACCCAAATCGGGTATAAATAGGGTAGAGGACTTAGCAAAGAAGGTGCGTGGTCACCAATTGACCCTGTAAAAGACCCGGAGGGCTTTTATTGAATCTGTGAATACACAATTTATTCAGTGACCCCCTTTATTATATTTCATCTTTAATATAAAATAATATGTATAATAATTCGGGGGAAAAACTTCAATTATACAGGGGGGAAAATAAATAGAGTTTTAATATGGGTGGAATAAGCTCATCGATTTTAACGGGGTTTTATAACTTCGGCAAAGATAGTAGATTAGTGGGGATGTCTACTGATGTTGCGTCTTTAGTTGTAAGATCTCCGCTAACATTGCTTGACAAAAAAACCGATAAAGAAACAAGAACCCACGCTGCACTCTGGCAAGGCATGGATTATTCTCTCGCTATTGCTTTACAGATGACTATTTTTCCACTGGTACCCAAGGCTGGTAAGTTTCTTGCTAAAAATATGTTCAAATATAAAGACCCTAAAGCTATCTCGGGTTCAGTAGAATTTTTTAACTTCTTTATTGGCTATTTTATTCTAACAAGTGTGTTGATGCCGTTGTTAAATTCATCTGTACTAACCAAATTGGCTAATTTTGTTAGCGAAAAACTAACTGGCAAAAAGATTATGCCAAACGAAGAAAAAACTCAGCAAGAAAGAAAAGAAAAATTTGAAATCTTTAAACAAAAAATAATCAATAAAATTAAAGCTGCTTCAGAAAAAATATTAGGGCAAACCATCACAAATACTGTTATCAATACCCATAGAACTGTTAAAAATGCTGTTAAGCTTGTCCTTAAGCCTGTTACAGCTCCAGTAGAGAATATATCCAGACTAATTGGAAAATTCACTGTTAACAGCATTAATTTTGTTAGTAATACTGTGAGCAATAAACAGATAATTAAAAACAAAGATAAAGCCAGCGAAGGTTTTAGCAACTTCTTTAAAAAAGTTCTTTATTTTGGTTTAAGTTTAATACCGATAGCACTGTTAGGAAAAAAATTCGGGCCTGCACTCGGTAAAAAGTTAGAAAAATTTATGGTTAAAGAAAACAATATCTCTTCTACTGTTATGTTGATTAGAACAAGAATTGCCGACGGAACAGCAAAACCACTTATATTACTTGCAAGTGGAGCACCATATATGGCAATGAGAAAATTTGTTGATCAGATTGTATCAGTCATTTTTCTCAAAGGGTCTGAACCAATGATTAATAAAGCAACTAAACTTGCTACAAACACATACAAATTAGACGCTATAAGATCAAAAGGCTTTCAATCTATGCTGGTAACTCTGTTTCAGACATTTTTCCTGTTAAATATAGCTCTGCCATTATTTAACAATGCTATTACAGGCAGATTATTTAAGCTATTTAGCAAAGAAGAAAAAGCAGATAGCCTGCAACAAGAAAAACAGAATTCTGTGAAACAAAATGACATAAATAAAAACGCAAAGGTGTCTTCATTTAATAAACTTCAACCATTCGTACCCCCTAAAAAAGTGAGCTCTTCAGAAAACCCGTTCAAACATTTTGAAGACTTTATAGCCATAACTGATAAGAAGTTGCCATCAGAAGGCAACTGATTGAAGAGATAGTAGGTCGGGTTTTGGCCACTGCCAGCTCTGGTTTTTGTTCTAAAATTAACCCTTTGCCCCTATCAAATATTGATTTTCAAAAATACATCATTAAAATTATGTGCTGGATACCCAAAAAAGATAAAATAAAAACATGATTGAATTATTGTTGACCCTGAGTATACTCTCAAAGAGCGTGATCGGGTTTGAGCACCCCAATCATCCCGGTGACTTTTACACCTCAGGGGTTGGAGAAAAGAGGCAAACTTATGAATATTACCTGAAAAGTGGGTTTGCGCTTCTTATTATGCCTTCCAAGTTCAGCTGTAACGCATATGACCCACCTCTGCCTGCAGGTCACTATTTGCTGGAGCCTCTTTCAAGCGGGGAAGTGCCTTCTGAAATCAATTTTCGCCGCAACGGCAAAGTAGTTGGTACCGCTACAATAGTCGATTATAAAGAGCTTTCTTACCAGAAATCAAGCCCCAGCGCAAATATAGAAATTATCAATAATGGAAGAATGGCTCAAATAAATCTTATTTATGATAGGTATGAGCTTTATGCCCTGGTGAACCTGCATAGTAGGCTTCCATAAACTTTAGCATTACCAATTTATCTGGATCTTGCCTCAAGATCTTCTTCAAGTGTATTAAGTTGCGTTGAGAGCAATTTATAATGTTTACCGGCCTGAACAAAATGCGAGCAATAAGCCTTATAGCTCTGTTTATCTTCTTTTCGTCTGTCAAAATGATTCTTGGCCTCGTCATACTTGCTTTTTGCAGACTGTAAAGTTTGTCTGATTTGAGAAGCACTCTCTTCATAGTTAAATTTTTCGCTGCCTTTTAGTGCTATTTCAACATTTTTTTCAACTTCGTCAGGTGTTACGTGGAGTGCAGAAATTAAACTTTCTGTATCCATTGCGATAATGGTGGATTTATTATCATCAATTTTTGCAGGTTCGGTTTCTATCGCAAAATCCTGGCCGAAGCAGATAGTTTCCAGTTCAAGAAGCTCAAATGCCAGTTCATAGCTGAGCCCATCAGCTTTATCGATAAGAGCTATTTGAGTATTAATGTCTTCTGCCTCCTGTGGGGCTGAGCAGGCAGACAGCATAAAAGCAAACATTACTACAACAATATGGCCTTTAATTATACTGGTCATTTGGGATCCTTTCTGGTGGTTAAAAATATCTTATACCATTAGGCCTCTATAATCTGGAATCTATACATAACTTTTAAGGATCAGTATAGTATTATTTTTCAGATGTTACAAAATGTTTTTGCATTTGTTTCATCGAGCAAAACTTGCCGCACATTGTGCAGGCGAATTCTTCTTTTTCATCCAGCAGGCCGTAGCTTTCAAAGACTGTAGGGTCCAGGCTGTATTGAGCCTGTGTTTTCCAGTCGATAGCATAGCGGGCTTTAGACATCTCCAGGTCTCTTTGAATAGCCTGAGGGTTACCGTTAGCTATGTCTGCAGCGTGTGCAGCGATTCTGGTTGCAATAATGCCTGCTTTTACCTGTTCTGCTTCTGGCAGGCCCAGATGTTCGCTTGGGGTAACGTAACATAGAAAATCAGCACCTGAGCTGGCAGCTATAGCACCACCGATAGCAGAAGTAATATGATCATATCCCGGGGCCACATCTGTTACCAGAGGGCCAAGGACATAAAGAGGTGCTCCGCCAGTTATTCTTTTGGTTTGTTGCATCATTCCGCTTATCATATGAAGTGGGACATGCCCGGGGCCTTCTATCATTGCCTGTACACCGGCTTCTCTGGCTCTTTGAACCAGTTCTCCCAGTACAATTGATTCAGCATACTGAGCTCTGTCGCCAGCATCGTTGCCGCAGCCGGGTCTAAGGCCGTCACCCAGAGAAAGTGTTGTATCATAAGTTTTAGCTATATCAAGAAGGTCATCATAGCGTTCATAGAGAGGGTTTTGCCTTTTTTTGATTTCCATCCAGGTTGCAAGCATTGAGCCGCCACGGCTTACAATACCGCATATTCGACCCTGTTGTTTAAGTTTTTCAACTACTTCAAGTGTTACGCCGCAGTGAACTGTTATAAAGTCTACTCCATCACGGCAGTGGTTCTCTATATCTCTAAAAAGCTGGTCTTCGTCAAGCTTTTCTATGGTATCTTCGTTATTAATAGCTCTGACAGCTGATTGATAAATTGGAACTGTTCCGAGGGGCAGTGATGTTGATGATATAAGCTCTTTTCTGATAAAGTCTATATCGCCTCCTGTAGAGAGATCCATCACTGTATCGGCCTGAAACTGTTCTGATACTTTAATTTTTTGCTTTTCGTTTTCGAGATCACATTTTTTATGTGATGTTCCGATGTTTGCATTGACTTTAACTTTGAGGCCTTCGCCAACGCCTGTTGGTGTAACGTTGTTATGATTAGTGCTGGCAAGTATAACGACTGTTCCGTCAGCTATTTTCTTCATCAGCACAGCAGGATCAACGTTTTCGTGCCGGGCTACCTGTTCCATTTCGGGGGTTATTTTTCCTGCTTTTGCAGATAATAATTGTGTCATTCTTTTAACCTTCTTTATTCTAGCTTATTTTACTGAAATAATTTATTAAGCTATCATAAAAACAACTGTCAGGCAATTAATTCATGTTGCTTTTCTTTTGTTTATTACAGTTATTCGGGGTTTTTAATTATCTTTAAAGCTTGAATAGCAAGCTTATTAAGTTAAGTACCATCTTAAAGATTATATCAAATGACAGAGAAAATTAAACATTTCTAAAAATCTATTCTGCTGGTTATTTGCTATTAAGATCATAGAGTATTTTAAGGCCCTGAAGTGTCAAATATGGATTAAAGCAGTCAAACTTCCTGTAAAGGTGGTCTTCTACAAATATTGAATATCCACCGGTGCCTATGGATGTTAGTTTTAATCCCAGTTCTTTTTCTATCCTGTCAATCATACCATCTATCATAGCGGCATGAGCAATAACTGTACCAGAAAGAATGTTGGTAACAGTATTCCTTGCTATTACTTCATTAATATGTGCTGCTTCAATTCTGGGCAAAAGAGAAGTTTTATCTGCAAGAGAATCTATAGACATACCTATACCGGGACATATAGCCCCACCAATAAATTCTCCTTGTGCTGTAACTACGTCGAATGTCGTTGCTGTTCCCATATCGACAATAACTACGGGTGATTGATACAGGGTAAAACCAGCGACAATATTACATATTCTATCTGCCCCGACTTCTTCATTTTTTTCTACATTAAGTTTCAGGTTTCCAAGGTTAGTTTTATGGTTTACAATTATGGGTTCTTGTTTCAGGTATTTTTTAAATGTTGATGCAATTTTGCAGGTAAGGTGAGAAACCACACTGGAGAGAATAATGCCATCTATTTTATCTGTAAGATCAGCTTTATCAAGAAAATTTAATATTGTTATACCGCATTCATCTTCGCTAAATGCATTTACACTTGATATACCCCACCTGTGGAGAAGTGTTTCACCGTCAAAAATACCCAAGGTTATTTGTGAATTGCCAGTGTCTGCTACCAGTAACATTAATATCCTCATGAAAAAGCTATAAACTGAGAGTAATAAAAACATAAGGTGAAAACAACATCAGGTAACTAAATATGAAATTACAATTGACATTTACTATACCCTAAACAGCTTAAAAAGCCTGTCAAAAGAGGGGTTTTAGTAGCATTTTAGGCATTATTTCTCACCCAAAAATCACCCCGGTATGAGAGAACAAATCGCCAGATTGCTTGATAGATATAATTCACAATACAGGATAATATAGAATTATGAGTCACATATATACCCTGTTTTTATTTTTTCTATTCCCCAACATACAGTAGCACTCTACTTTACCCCGATCTACCTGATTCCTCTCTCTTGTTTATTTAAAGCTTACCTACCTAGAAGTTCACTTACCGTTTAATGATTGCCCGCTCAGGCGGGCTTTTTTTTAGGTATACCATTCCACGTAGATAATTAATATATGCTGATAGAATTCAGTAATTACTTTAAGGATCAGTATATTTATAAAAGGAACCTCTGATTAATTAGAAATTACTGATTCAAGCGACACTAATTTCTTGAATCTGAGAACTTTAAAGTTATTCAGAAACCCCTAAACTGTCTTAAACAATATTTTTGGAAAAAGAGACAATATTGCTCTTGAGTATTCATTTTTCGTGAAGTATCCTGTATTAAAGTATTGATTAGATAGAGGTGCTATTGTGAATAATGATTTAATCAGTCTTGCAGAAAACATCATCAAATCAGAAATTTCGTCTCTGCCTCCTAAAATTGATGCAGACAAAAAACAACAATTATATAATCTTTTAACTACCGGTATAAACAAAAAACTTGATATGGAAGACCTTATCATACAGCCCGCAAATACCAGGGAAAAAATAATCAAAATGACAATCAAATGGTGCACTAAAGAGCTGCTCAGAATGTTTAAAACTCCTGTGCCGGAAGATTATTACCATTTTGTTACTGAAATAATACTTGAATCACTAATTGAAACAACTATAATTTGCCTGGAGGCAGAATTTGACCGTGAAGAATTTATAAGAATACTCAATGAAGAAGCTACCACAGGGCTTGAACTGGGCATTACAATTCTTAAAGACGAAGAAAAAATTGATGATGCCTGCTATCAAGAAGCTATGAAAATTGCTGCAGGCCAGTAATCACTCTTTTTTATTTCAGCAGTTCAAATTTGAATTTAAATTTGTTTCTTAAAACGAAAAAACGCTTAATATAAAAGCCTGAAACCCGATTAAAAACAGAAAACAACCACTATTATATAGCCCCGAATGTTACAATTATGTTTCTTTAATTGTAACAGGGTTTTAAGAAATCTTAATCTTATATAAGATTCTATAACAAGAACGAATAACAGCTTAAATACTAGATTACAGCTATGCGTATAGTTTGTAGCGAAACTTAATGAACATAATTTAAGAATACACCTGAAATTAAGAAATAATGCTTTAGTTGATCATATTTCAATTCTTTTTTTGTTTATCTTTCAAATTAACATTTTGGCCATTTTTTGATCGAGTTGCTATGATAAATTCAGAAAAGAAAAACTAAAAATTCACCGGGTTCAGGAGAATTTGCAGGAAGGAAAATTTTTACGCTTATGGAAATAAAAATTAGACAGGTCGGCAATTATTCAATTATAGACTTACCAGAAGATATTCTCGGCGGGTCTCTTGGTAATAGTATAAAAGAACTCGTCAGTATACTTGTAGAAAAAAGCGTTGAAAACATACTTATTAACTGCGAAAAGATTAACAAAATTAACAGCCTGGGGCTAGGAGCACTTTTATCCATTCAAAAAATCTGTCTTTTTAACGGTTCAAGCGTCAAAGTCTTTAATCTTCAGCCACAGGTAGCAGAACTCTTATATCAAACACGGCTTAACAGGCTTATAGAAATATGTTCAGACGAACAGGATGCCATGAAAGAGCCTGAATATGATATAAGCAAAAAATTTGTTGCTATAAACAACTAATTAAATGCCACAACTATGAGTCCACATTAGAACCCCCTGATTTTCAGGGGTAAGTGAAAATGCAAACTAAAGACCAGCTTATTGCTGGCCTTTTTTTTTAGCGTATAGTAACTCTATTCAAGTTATTTAAATAACTCTGGCTAATTATATTAATCTATTAACGCAGGTATCGCCTATTCTTCAGATGTACAGGTATCAAGAACAGATCGTCCGGCATCAAGGTTATTCACATAATGAGAATATCTTTGCATTCTTAAGATAAGCCAGCTAACCATCGTCGGAGATCCACAAACTTCTACAACTCTGGTTTTACAGTATTTTCGACGGTCTTTCTTGTAAGTTTCTTCTAAATATGTATTACATCTGCAATTGACCTCTTCAATAAGATCATAAAGTGTTTTGAGATAGGCTGGTTGTACCCTTGTTTCATCTAATCTGAATTCAACTATCATTTTCTTAGCCTTTTATGTTGGTGCCATTTATATTCAAATCAGCATTATTACTGTTTTAATTGATAGGCCAAGAAATAATCTATGGCTAAACAAAAATATTTTAAACAGAGAACTGTTTAATTAGCTCAAATACTCCTTGAAAATCACCCCCTGTTCTTGTTGTATAATCTATTTGCCAATTCAAATTACTAAAATAGTTAATAAAACTGAGTTAAAAGCTTTTGCTTGTTAAATTTAGGCTTCTTCAGTCTTTTTTTTAATCTGGCCTGCACCTCCTTAGTGTCATTGTATACATTAAGTAAAGTCAAAATTAAATCCATACAGTTACAATCACCCTTATTGAATTTAAATTTTTCCTTTTGGCTTTACTACTTATCATTATAGCATACGAATGGCGCAAAGTTAAGCTTATAGAATTGTTGAGTAAAACTTAACGTCTTAAATACACTAATATTACCCATTAAGGCTTACCAAACTTTTATATACCCAAAACTATCTTAAATATTAAGATTTAATATCTTTTTATGCCTGAAATACAAGAAGTAACTAAACATACTACATTCATTAGGCTTGAAAATAAATTAAAAAAGTCTAATCGTGAATTTTGTAACAATTTTATTTTCTTGAGTATTTACTACATACATAGTAATAATTCAAGCTCCGTAAGTTACAGGAGAGATCTCTGAATAACTAAAAAGTTCTCAGATTCAAGAAATTAGTGTCGGGGTTTAAAAAAACCGCTGTGCGGTTTTTTTAAACCCCTCCCTGTTTTTGCTGGAATCAGTAATTCTGTAATTAATCAGAGATTCCAGGACTATTTTTAGAATTGTTTAATTCTATTTTAACCCATTTAATTCATAAACTATTAATAAATTAACCTGAAACAGTTATAGAAATTAACGTTTAGCGAATACATCTTTTTAACACAGTGTTAAAACATTGCAGGGAACAGAAGTTAGGGGGTCGGGTTTAAAAGTGCTGCGTCGCAGCACTTTTAAACCCTCTAGAATAAATAGACTGTAAATTGATGAATAATTCGGTTTAAACAGGTATCCAGAGTCAGGTTAAGTTTAATTGATTTCTTCTTTAGTAAGATAACATGCAGGGTCTTCCATCCACGGGTCATTAAAGTATCTGTCTGCACGCACTCTGAGAGATCCTCCGCAGATATTTAACCATTTACAGCGTGAGCATTTACCTTTTAAGAGCTTTTGCCTATCTTTAAGCCCGGCCATAATGGGGTCAGAAGTATCTTGCCAGATAGTGCTGAAGGGCCTATCTTTAACATTACCAGGTGAATAATGCCTCCAGAACTGGTCAGGGTGAACATTGCCTTCAGCATCTATAGCACCTATACCAACCCCACTGCTGAAGTTACCGCCACCATTCCAGAGAAGCTTTTCGTATGTGCGTTCAGCTTTTTCAGGATCTTCTTCAAGCAGTTTCAGATAAGTATATACACCATCTACGTGATTATCTACTGTCAGTATATTTATATTTAGACCACGATCATAAAAATCCTTTGTTCTTTTAAGTATTATATCAAGGGCTTTTCTACTGTCTTCATGACTGATATCAAAGCTTTGATCTCCTCTTCCTGCATAAGCAAGATGATAAAAGCAGGCTCTATCAATTTCTTCTTTTTCAATAAAGTCAAATATATTTTCAAGATCAGAAATATTATGACGGGTTAAAGTCATTCTAAGCCCAACACGTTGATCAAGTTCTTTAAGATTTTTAAAAGCCTTCATTGTCAGCTCAAAAGAACCTTCCTGACCTCTGAATTTATCGTTAATAAGGCCAACCCCGTCAAGGCTTATACCAACATAAGAGAAGTTGTTCTTTTTGATTTTTCTGGCTATATCTTTTGTAATTAACGTACCATTAGTTGATAGAACAATTCTTATGTTTTTTTCATTTGCATACCGGGCAATATCGAAAAAATCTTTTCTCATAAGAGGTTCACCGCCTGAGAGAAGAAGTGCCGGAATATTGAAATCTGCCAGGTTATCAAGGGTTTTATAGATATCCTCTTTAGAAAGTTCACCAGGATAAATTTTGTTTTCTGAATTACTGTAGCAATGCAGGCATTTGAGATTACACCGTCTGGTTATATTCCATACTACTACTGGTTTTCTTTCTGCTGCACTTTTTCGGGCCAGATAGCTGTTGCTGGTTTTAAGAAGATCTTCTCCATATCTCAGACCATCAGCCAGTGTTGCAGCTTCACAATAAAGTTTAGTTATGTCTATCATTGGTTTTCCTCTAGTTGACTTATCGAGATAATCTTTTCATCTATTTCAGGGTCATTAATATAATAGAAAAATTCGTTCAGTCTTGCATATGGAATAAAATACTTTTTCAATTCAGGTGATTCAAGATAATGAATAAAGGTTGTAATAATAAAATATTTGTGCTGAAACTTATTTTCAATAGCTTCTAAAAAATTGTCAGGGTCAAACTCAACCCCAATAGGCAATTTAAGGCTTACATAATTAAAATCGTTTTCACTCATTGAAATATCAATGTCTTCTATAGTGTTTCGATCTAAAAATACATTTATTTCAGAAAATACCTCACCGATTAAATTGTCTTCAAAGTCAAAAACCATATTATATCTCCGTTTTTCAAGTTTATCTTTATTTTAGCATTGAATTCATAAAAACATTTTGTATTTATAAACTTATTTTATTAACATTTAAAATAATTTTTTTTTCTTTTATTCGAAAATATCATTAAGGTTTTTTCTTAATATAGCTGATTTCTGGCCTTCAACAAATTTATTCTTGATTAAAAACACAAAATAGATAAGAAAAATATGTGTCATTTTGATTATAAAATTGCTTTTAATAAAGTTATTTTGATATTATATATAGCATACAGTCAATTCATTAATGATAGGTTTGAGCGTAAAAAATGCTTGCCTCAGATGTTGCAAAAATACCTTTTTTTTACGATGTGATGGGAGAGGATTTAGACAAGTTAGCTAATATCCTTGAACAGAAGTCTTTTAAGGCTGATCAATTAGTATTCAATGAAGGTGATGAACAAACAGGAATGTATTTTATCCTTGAGGGTGAAGTACAGATTCTGAAGAAGAATATTCGTGGCAAACAGGAACTTCTAACAGTGCTGTGTGCACCGCAAATATTTGGTGAAATGGCTCTGATTGACAGAGGGAGACGTTCAGCATCAGTAATAGCCCAGACTGAACTGGTAACAGCCGAATTAACCCGAGAAAACTTTGAAGTATTTATGGATGAAGAGCCAGCCCTTGCCGTTCATATTATAAGAAAGATCGCACATACACTCAGCCTGAGACTGAGAAAAGTTAGTGCTTCTTATGCAAATGTTATTAACTAATCTGTATAGTTTTCTTATTAAAGAACAAACAGTTTTCTGCTGTCTTTAGCTTACTTGATGGCTGAATTTTTATTGAATCGGGATGCAAAGATCACTTTATAACTTGAAATTAAAAAAATCTATCATTCTGGTTATGCACTGATCAAAATCATTTTTCAAAAATAATTCTTTTAAAATAGACCAATAAACGTATTGAAACATTTACTTACAAACGTTTAAACTTAATAATGAATAATTATTATCGGAGAAACAATTTTTGGATGACCCTATAAAGATAACACTGATAAGCTATAGCCTTGCAGCAGTATTAATAATTGTACTGTATATATTGATTTATATACGTAATGTTGCAGCAACAGGTGCTAGCTATCAACAATTTTATAACCTTGCTATCGATAATATGATTGAAGGCAAGTTTGAAGAGGCTAAAGAAAATCTGAAACTGGCTATGGAACTTGAAGAAGATGTTCCATCCATTCACTATAATATGGGACTAGTGCATCTTGAACTCAATGATTATGATATGGCAGAACATCACTTTGAAAAAGCAATGCACCTAGACCCGGGAGACAATGAAATCTACTATAACCTGGGCAAAATAAAAATGGATCAAAATAATATTGATGTTGCCATTTCATATTTTCAACGAGCAGTAGAGCTCTTTCCTGAAGATGGTGACTCTTATTATGCACTAGGACTAGCTTATGAATCACTGGATGACATAGATAAAGCTATAGTTGAATATAAAGCAGCCACACAATATTTAACTGACAACGCAGACTTATTTTTCTCTCTGGGAAAAGCACTTGATTCAAACTTTGAACTGGATGAAGCAATTGTTGCCTATCAAAAATCCATTGAGGTAAACCCTGACATAGCTGAAGTACACTATGAACTTGCCATCACAATGGCCAAAAACGGTGACTGGGATGGAACAGTAAGACATTGTAAAGAAACACTGAAAATTGATCCTACAATGGCCAGGGCACACAACCAGCTTGGGCTTGCGCTTTACTGCAAAGGCGATCTGGACCAGGCTACAGAAGAATATCGCAAGGCCATTAGAATTGATTCTGATTATGCTGTAGCCCATAATAACCTTGGCTACGCACTTGAAAAGCAGGGCAATTTTGAAGAAGCTATTGAAATCTTTAAAAAGTATGTTAAGCTTGCTCCTGACGCTGATGATACCGAAGAAATTAAAGAGCATATCATTGAACTTCTAGAAGCAATAGGCATTGTTGACGAAGAACTTATTAAAGAATATGATTTGGGCCACCATGAAGAAGAACACAAAGACACAAATACTGATATAATAGAAGAACCTCAAGAAAACATCTCAGAAGAAACAGAAGAACAGATTGAAGAACCTGAACTTAATGAAGAAACCTCAGATCAGGATGAAATAGATTCTTTAGTATCTAATTTTGAAGAGGATCAAAGCGATACAGGTAATGACAGTGTAGAAGTTTCTGATGAAATGGATAAATTACTGGATGAGTAGTTTTAATCTATTGCAAACCAGAGCAAGCCTCTAACAGGGCGAGCAAGAGAACATAATATAAGTCCAAAAATTATGTCATAAGGCAGGTTTTCAAGGCTCAAACCAATTACCCATGCTTTAATTGTTGCAACAGGTGTTCCTGCGATGTACATATCTGTTATTAGATAAGTTAAGCCTGTAACATGGATAGTAAAAACACCTGTCAGGACAGCAAATATTATATTAAAACTATTTATTTTATTGCTTAAAATCTTTCCAACAAGATAAGCAGAAAGAATATAGCCAGCTATAAAGCCAAAAACAGGCTCAAATATGTATGAAACACCTCCGCCACCAGCAAAAACAGGCACACCCAGTAACCCCAGAGCTACATAAACAATCATGGTGAAACTACCCAGCCGGGGGCCTAAAAGTGCTCCTGCAAACAGGGCTATCGGTATCTGAGGGCAATACAGATAACTGTGCAGGGTAAGAATAATATTATTAAAGTTTGAGAAATAATTTTGTGGCTCAAAGAACATTTTGGCGTCATACAAACCGGCAGGTATAAGAGTAAAGGTTGCTGCTACCATCAATATGACACACAGCAATGATATTAATAGAGATCCTGCATTAACTTTCGGAAAGCTATCCAGGAATCGGGTATATTTTAAATGCTGATCCATATTTTTATTAAGTTTTACTACGTTTCCCATTGATTTTTAGCCCTTTACAAACTTGTATTCACTGTCCAGTTTTGGTTTTAGTTCTTCTACATTTTGT
This sequence comes from uncultured Gammaproteobacteria bacterium, assembly GCA_964517135.1. Classification (GTDB taxonomy): domain Bacteria; phylum Cyanobacteriota; class Vampirovibrionia; order JBFMGH01; family JBFMGH01; genus CAZFBA01. The sequence goes on along the minus strand of CAZFBA010000003.1, from coordinate 118,121 downwards.
TGAAACAGCTCTTTAAATTTCATTGAGTGTATATCTTCTGTCCACATGATGAGTGCGTCTTCATCGTTGTCCTGATAATATTTTCTTCTGACTCCCAGGCTGGAAAAGCCATATTTATAATAGAGATTTTGTGCTCCAATATTGCTTGTACGAACTTCAAGAGTAATCCACTTAGCTTTTCTCATAATAGATTTTTCAATTAGATTCTGAAGAAGCAGTTCTCCCAGATTTTTGCGTCTATAATCAGGATGTATAGCAATAGTAGTTATGTGAGATTCATCCATGATTAGCCAGAAACCACTGTATCCAATGACTTTTTCTGCATCTCCATCACATAAAACATAATAACTGCCAGTCTTATTACGCAGTTCGCTTCTGAAAGACTGTTTTGACCAGTGATGTGTGCCAAATGAAACAGATTCAATGCCCATTATCTGGTCGATATCTTTCTCTTTCATCGGGCGTATTAAGTAAGTCATCTATAAATTCCTGCCACTAAACCTGAATAATTTCTTGAAATATTATGATCTTGTTTCTAATTTTAAGCAAATTCGTAAAAAAATTTTAAGGTAAAAAATTTTTTGACCTTCATATACAACAAATTCTGAAAAATATATGATTGTCTGCAATGATAATACAGGATATATTCTGGTAAATTGATTAAATCACTAAATAAAAAAGAAGGGGAGAGCACAGCTGCGAAGCAGCAAGCGAACCCGCCGCCGGCAGGCAACCTTCTTTCCCCCTTTGAAGGGGGCTAAGGGGGATGGTATAAATGTAAAGGTTTTTTGACCTTCATATACAACAAATTCTGAAAAAATATATGATTGTCTACAATGATAATATTGCTAAAATTTCATAAATTTGGAAATCAGGCCATTTGCGTATAAAATTAATAGTTAATTTAATAGTATATTTAGATGAATATTATTTAAAATTGTTGATTATTTGTAAAGTCAAAAAGAACCTTAAGGATGAATTGAAATGCATAGATTAGCCAGATCGGGGATTATAAGTGCATCTTTAGCGGTATTGCTTTTCTTTAACAATGGAATAGCCTTTGCTCAAAGCATAATAAAGAATTTAATGATTGAAAGATCCAATAATGAAATTGTTATTGAAGCATCATCACCAATTAAAGCCAGAATAAAGAATTATGCCGGCGACTATTCAAGAGTTGTCATAGATATTGATAATTCTGAACTTGCAGGTTCTCTTAAAAACAATGCCAGACTAATGCAAGATATCACCTCAGATTTTCCAGCCCTGAAAAAAATAACGCTCAGCGAATACGGCTCAGGATACACAACCGTCAGAATGGTTTTAACTCTTGATGAAGAGAATATGAGAAAAGTAGCCGTTAGCCCAAAAGGCAGCAATGCACTTGCTATTAAGGTTCCAGGTGGTGTTTCATCAATAACACCGCCTCATGTTAGCCATTTTTCACCTGATAACAGGGTTACCCCTGAGCCTCCGGCATATGATAAGTATTCCTCAAGCTCTGAAAGAACATATGCCTCTTCTCAAGTAGAACAACTTAAAGACGAACTGGCCCGAAAAGAACGTCAAATAAAAGAATTAAAAGCAGATATTGAATTTTTGAGACAACAGGCACCAGCAAGCTCTCATTCTGACCTTATTTCAGAAGAAGTAAATAAACTTAAAGAGCAAAACCACAAGCTCAAACAAGAACTCGCTAATACAAAATCAAGACTGGCTCTGGCAGCAGATAAATTAACATCATCCGGCGATCTTTCAGCAGAACTTGAAGAAGCAAAAAAACAGGCACTAAACCTCAGAACACAGCTTAATGAAGCAATACAAAAAATAAGACAGCTCTCTCAAAAACAGGAAGAAATTATAACACTGAAAAATAGAATAAATGAACTTGAATCACAATTACAACAAACTAAACTGGCCTCCAGCAAAGATTCTGAACAAGTTACACAGCTTAAAAAAAGAATAAGCGAACTTGAAGTGCGTCTTCAACAAGAAAAAACAGCTTCCAGCAAAGACTCTGAACAGGTAGCACAGATGAAAAATCAGCTTGAAGAAGCAAAAACTTCTGCCTCTGAAAATGAGGTCCAGCTGCAAAAAGCCCTCTCTGTTATTGATGCCCTGAAACAAAAACTTGAAGATATGAATGCACGTGCAGAAAAATATGCCAGTATGCAAACTGACCTCCAGAGAGCTAATCTGCGATACGAAAGATCCAGAGATGAACTTGAACTGGCAAAAGAAAAAATTGCTGAACTGAATAGCAGAATAACAGAGAATATACCCTCTCAATCACGTATAAACAAGCTATCAGAAGAACTTGAAGTAAGTAAAAATCAGTTAAAAACACTTAACAACCAGCTTACCAGCTCTAATGAGGAAATAAAAAGACTCAAAAATGAAGTTTCAGCATATAAAGAACAGGTATCAGACATCGAACATGCCGAAGCCAAAATTGGTGAGCTTGCAAGCAAACTTGCACTTGCAGACGAAAGAATTTTAAATCTTCAAAAAGATCTGGAAGAAAAGGCTGGCAGCAAAAGCGAGCTCAAAGAATTAAAAGATGAGCTTAAAAACAGAGATCATCGCCTTGCTATGGCACAAAAAGAAATTGAAAAAAACATGAAAAAAGTTGAAGAATACGATCAGCTAAAAGCTCAACATAATAACCTTCAGGATGAACTCAATAAAATTAAGACTGCATACCAGGCTGTTCAGCAAGAACTCTCTAAAGCAGGCAATGTAGCAGAAATAATGAAAAAGGTTCAAACAATGAAAGCTGAACTTGCTGAAACCAGAACCTTACTTGCCAGAAGCAGAGAGAGAGAAAGCGAATTCATCAGCTTGAAACAGCGGTTTGAAGAAACAAACGCCAGGCTGACTGAAATAGCACACGAAAATGAACTACTCAGAAAAAAGACGGACCTGCTTAATCAGAAAGCTAATATACTGGCTAAAACCATTGATACATCTACAGATGAGCAGGTACAAATATTAAAAAATGAAGTTAATTCATTAAGTTTTAAACTTGAAGATGCTTATGATCAAAATCAGAAACAGATTAACGAACTCAAAGACCAGCTATCAATAGCAAGCTCAGTTATAATCAATCAAAGTGAAGAGCTAACAAAAGCACATAAAATAATTGAAGACCTTAAAACGGGTGTAGTAGCTGTGGCTCCTCAGGATGTAATAGTTGAACGCTCAGCAGACAGCAAAAAAGCCATCAAACTCTATGAAAAAGCTGAAACATTCGCAAAAGTAAATGAAATCAATGAAGCCATAAAGTATCTTAAAGAAGCAATTAAAAAAGACCCCAACTATGTAAGACCTTACGTAAGACTGGGAGAACTCTATACACAAAGCGGAGACCTGAATAGTGCTATGGAAAACCTTAAAATAGCTCTCCTGCTGGATCCTGATAACAATGCCGCACATCATCACCTGGGCAACGTTTATTTTGCCCTGGGTAACTTTAATAAGGCTGTTGAACAGTTTAAACTGGCCATTGGTATCAACGCTTTAACCAACTTTGGAAGTACATTGAAAAATCAGGGCAACCTTGATGCAGCTATTGTAACCTATAAAGCTGCAATTGAACTGTCTCCACAGGATGCAGATTTGCATTATAATCTTGCATCAGCCTATAAAGCAAATAATATGCATGAAAAAGCAATAGAAGAATACAACAAAGCCCTTAACCTTAAGCCTGGCTTCTCTAATGCCCACTATAACGTGGCTATTGTCTATGCCCAGATTGGCCAGAACAACAGGGCAATACAACATTTCCAGGAGTATTTGAACCTAAACCCGGATGCTACGGATGCTGATAAAATCAAAAACATCATTCTCAGGCTCAAAAGCTAAGAGAACCCTTTTATACCTGATTATTGTATCTATAACAATGCTTTTCTGCAATACTGGCTTGTTTGCAGCAACACTGTCATCTATAAAAGCTGATGCAAATAAGCTAATTCTGGATACAAACGGTCTGGAAAAAGTCAGATTAGCAGGAAATGACACTAATAATGTTATAATAATTCTTCCTGATACAAAACTGCAAAATATTTATGGGTTTCAATCAACAGAATTAACCAGAACAATACAGAAAAATGTTCCCGGAATAACCTCCATTGAAGTCGTACAGTATGCACTAGACCCACCAGAAGCCCGCATAATAGTAAAAGCAACCAGAAATATAAAACCTGATATCACCCAGAATGACAAAAATAATCAGGTGGTTATTCACTTTGAAACAGGAAAACCTCCCATAAGTAACCTTATAAATCAATCAAAACCTAAATTAAGAGATAAAATAAATTATTATAATCTACCTAACTTTAAATTTAGTGAAAATAATGATCAAATTGATTCTATTGTATCACTTAAAGTAAATGGAGATGAAGAATCAGCCATCAGAGAACTGGAAAGTCTTTATAACAATACTAGAAATCCCTGGGCAGGATACAAACTAAGCCTTTACAATGTCAATAAGGGCCATCTGGAAACAGCAAGCAAGATTAATGAAGAAATATTGTCCAAAAATAAAGACTTTTTTGCTTCTCACTATGCACTGGGTATAATTAATGATATAAAAGGTGATACTGATAAAGCGATTCAGCATTATAAACAGGCTTGTTCAATTTATCCTGAGTACCAGAATGCCCGTTACAGGTTGGGGTTAGCGTATATGAAAAATGAAAACTATGCTGCTGCTGAAAAAGAATTTCTTAGAACACTTGACATTTACCCTGAACACGCAGGGGCATTGCAGAACATGGGTTTATTACTATTAAAGTTATCCCGTGTTGATGAAGCTAAAGACTATTTTAAACTATCATTAAGAACTGATGCTCTGAATAATCTGGGAAATATTTTTCTTAGAGATAATGATACCAGCGATGCATTAAAATTCTTTGCCTTTGCAATCAAACTGGAACCCCAAAACCCAATTTTAAATTATAATTTAGCTCGCTCTTATCAGCTGCTTGAAGAAAAAGAAAAAGCTTTACACTATTATGAAAAGGCTATTAGCCTTAAGCCAGATATGTATAACGCTTATTACAACATTGCTATAATACATACACAACTAGGAAACAGTGAAAGAGCCATTAATAGCTTTTATGAATACTTAAAACTTAATCCTGAAGCGCTTGATTCAGGACAGGTTAATACATATATCTCTCAACTAAAAGAAAATAAAGATGACTAAAAAGAAAAGCAATATAATAATAGCATTTTGCCTTCTCTTAATTCTGATTGATACCAGAATTAGCTTTGCTCAAGAAAACAGCCTCTATGACCCGCTTAACCTTAACCAGAAAGATCATAATTTCATTAAAAGGGTGCCTGTAACTATTAAAAAAAGTTTTATTACTGCTATAACGGCTGAAGAAGCCAATCATTCTATAGTTATCACTGGTATACCTGAAATAAATGCGATTACAGAGACAAAAGGACGTGAAGTAACAGTAAAATTTCCTTATGGAACTTTGCATAAATCAATATCTAGCAGCACATACAACTGGAACTATAAACTAACAAACCAGTATAAAAACATTGTCAGAGCATCAGTTACTCAAAATTCACCCTCTGAAGGTGTTATAATTAAACTATTATTTACATCACCTGTATATGTTGAAACAATTCAACCAGCTCCATCTAAAATACTATTAAAATTAAGTGAAATTTCCAGAAAAGATTCTCGAACTACAACAATAATAGCCGATAATAATATAGATAATGAACTTATAAACAGATATTCAATAAACAGAGACTATTCAACCAGCAAAAATACTTTTAATATAAGACCTTCGGGCAAATATACTACCATAAGTCCTGAAGCAAAAAGAATTCATGACACTGATAACACTATTACCTCTTTAAACAGTACAGCTAACAGAACACACAGTCATACAGCGCCTCCCGACAGATATATTTCTCAACCTGACAAACAAACAAAAACTGAGATCGAAAAAAAGCCTGATCAAATCAGTTTTACACCTGATATAGAAGAACAAATCAAAACTATTCCTTCTGATTTGCCACTAAAACAAGGATCAGAAGAAGTTAATGAACTTAAACCAGGTACACCAAAGCAGTATGAACGATCAGATAATGTTTTTTCTGATACACCGGAAAAATTACCACCTCTTCAGAGGCCTGAAAGAACCAGAAATGAAATGCTTGACAAAGCAGATTATAGCGATATTATCAGAATAGGCTTATCTCTAGAATCAGAATTAAAGCATAAAGATGCTATACAAAAGTTTTCACAGGCAATAATACTTGATCCCTCTAGATATGAAGCATACAGCGCACTGGGAGATATCTACTTAAAACAGAAAAAGTATGATCTTGCTATAGAAAATTATGAAAAAGCACTTACCATAAATCCTGATCTAATTAAAGTTCTCTTTAATCTTGCTGTGAGCTATAATAATCTACAAAAATATGATAAAGCCCTGCAATATTTTGATAAAATGTTAGCTATCAGGCCAGAAAGCTATGAAGCCAACTATCATGTGGCAAACATCTATTTTATTAAAGGCGAGTATGAAAATTCACTTCAATATTATGGAACATGCCTTGAGCTGGTCAAAAGAAGCAAAAACAAGATGGAAACAGCCCGAATACACTATAATATTGCTAATACCTATAAGGCTCAAGAGTCTTATGATAAAGCAATCAGAGAATATAGAAAGGCTATAAAGTATCACAAAGAGTTTTCTGATGCTTATTATAATCTTGCAGCTACCTATGTAGACTCAAACCGCTATGACAAAGCCATAGAAGCCTTTAAAGACTATCAGAACTATGTCTCTTCACAGGCAGAAATTGAGCGAGTTCAAAAAATAATTCAACAGCTTGAAGAAGATAACTAATGTGTTTACTATATTATGATAGGTTTTTTGTTTTCGATTTTCAAAAATTTAAATATGAAGATATGGGTTGAACGAGTCGATTAACCTGGGCTTTCAAAGCACGTATACGAAGTCAGTAAGCCAGTTGTGAAAAGTTTTTACTTCTTTTTAAAAAGAAGAAACCCCATGCCTTCCTATAGGGTGGGGGGGATCAGAGTTTGAAAATCGAAAATTTTTTAAGTTATGTACCAAGCTTTCCCGACTTTTAATAAGACAAGTGTAGTAGACAGTTAAAAGTCACTAATAGCTGGAAAAATTTTTGAGGCAAATGTAGTGGCCTGAAAAAATAAACTTTCCTTATTTCATGCGCCTTTTGGCGTTTTTATATCGGAAGTCGGGAAAAAATATCTCACATTGAGATCTACCCTTAACCCCCTCACAGTGGGCTTCTGGGTAGAAAAAATTTTACATAATCATAAAGACTTAAATTAATCCGGTATACCTAATTCCTTTTTAAGTTGTTCATAATTTTGTTCATTTTGTTTGCGGGCAGTTTCAACTATCCTGTCAGGATGTACGACAATATTATACAGATCTTTGAAAAAGGAAAACATAGAAGGTTTATTTTTCTTTTGGCCCTGTGATAGAACGAGTTCATCCTGTTGAGGTTGCTCTTTAAGTGTAGCTGGCATCATAAACGGTTTAAGAAATACTGGTATGTCAACTGGCTTTTGATCTTTTTGGGTTGCCTGATTATTTTGCCCCGGCCCTACTCTGCCGACGTCTGTCATATTCTTACTCCTTCCAAATTAAACACTCTTATAAATATAAAAACATTTGAGGGGTCATTATTTACGAAAATAGGCAAATTGTAGAGAAATTGTCACAAATTAACAAAATTTTCTGTTATATAAGAACTATTAAAAACCCCTGGCTTTAAAAGGTCTCAGGAGCAATAATGAAATAGAAAAAGGCTAAATTAGATTTTTACACTGGATTCTCTATGTGTAGCATTACCAAGAGTAGGAGTTTCCATAAGATCAGAACAGAAAAGGCTTGCACCAATAATACCTGCAGACTCACCAAGCTGTGCAGCTTCAACCCTGACAGAATCTCTGGGGTAATTCAGTGTACGTTTTCTAATAGTTTCTCTTATAGGCCCGAGAATATAGTCACCAGCACTGGCCACACCGCCACCAATAATAACCAGTTCAGGATTAAGAAGGTTAATAACGTTTGCCAGCCCAATACCTATCCATCGGCCTGTTTCGTATAGAATGCGCTGTGCTGGCGGATCCCCTTTCTGTGCAGCGAGAGCAATAATATGAGCAGTAAGAGGTCCATCCCCTTTAATTTCTCTGATTTTACTGGGTCTTCCTCCAGCAAGAAGCTCGTGTCCTCTTCTTACTATAGCAGAAGCAGATCCGAGAGCTTCCAGGCATCCTGTATTGCCACATCCACAGATAGGGCCACCATGTTCTTGAAGAGTCATATGGCCAATTTCACCGGCACACAAAGTTGAACCCTTTATCAGACGGCCATCCAGAATGATACCCGAACCAATACCTGTACCTATAGTGATACAAATAAGATTAGAGCATCCCTGACCTGCACCAAACTTATATTCTCCTAGGGCTGCTGCCCTGACATCGTTATCGATTTTAACTTTTAGATTAAATTCTTTTGAAATCATTTCAGCCAGATGTACATTAGTCCAGCCAGGCATATTGGGTAAATCTCTAATAATACCGTTAACAGAGTCAATAAGCCCGGGGCATCCAATACCGATACCGCTGATTTCGTTTTTAGGCACTGGAGAGCTTTTGAAGGTCTCTTGAATAAGACTTATAATGTTTTCAAATGTTGCCTCTAAACCTCTGTCAGCCTCTGTTGGTATGCTATTTGAATAATGAATATGTCCTACGTCGTCAATAATACCAATTTTTATGTTTGTACCACCAAGATCAATACCTATTCTATGTTTACTGGCCACGTCTGTTCCCTCATAACTTTTATCTACTTACTAAAATACCAGGAAAATATAGCGCAGGATAAATATTACAGCAAAAAGATAAATTATCCAGTGTACATCTTTATATTTACCTGAAACAAGCTTCAAGAAGCAATATGAAATGATACCCCAGGAGATACCTTCAGTAATACTAAAGGTAAATGGCATTGCAATAGCAGCTAGAAAAGCCGGTATTGAATCGGTTATATCATCCCAATCAATGTCTTTAAGATGCCTGATCATAAATGATCCGACTATAATGAGAGCAGGAGCTATTGCCGGGTATAAAACAGCACCGCTATCGGTTTTAACACCTTCACCAACTGCCTGAACCAGTGGGTGAAAGAAAATAGCAAGCAAGAAAAGGAATGCTGTAAACATATTGGCCAGTCCTGTTCTTCCACCAGCTGTAACACCCGCTGAACTTTCAATATAACTGGTAACAGTAGAACAGCCCAGCACAGAACCTATTACAGCGCTACTGGCATCTGCCTGAAGGGCCTTGTTTCCCCGGGGAAGCTTGCCTTCTTTATCCAGAAAACCTGCTTGCTTGGTAACACCAATAAGTGTACCTACCGTATCAAACAGGTTTAAAAGTAAAAATACCAGAATGACTTCTATGAAATGCTTGTGGGTAAAGAGTGCTACAAAATCAAGTTTGAAAAAAGTAGGTTCAATACTGGGCGGCATTGATGCAATACCGTGATATTGAATTATTCCCAGAGGAATACCCAGGGTAATGGTAAGTAAAATACCAAATAATATGCCACCTTTCAGCCTGATAGATAACAAAAAAGCAATAACCAGAATACCAAATACAGACAACAATACAGGTGGAGAGTGCAATTCACCAAGTTTAACAAGTGTACCCGGTGCACTAACCACAAGGCCAGACCACTGCAAACCTATAAAACCAATAAAAAGCCCTATGCCAGCAGCTATACCACTTTTAAGAGGCAAAGGAACACAATTTAAAAGCAACTCTCTCAAGCCAATAAAGGTAAGAAAAAGGAACAGGATACCAGCCACAAATACTGCTGCCAGGGCAGCCTGCCAGCCCAAAGCAAGCCCACCTACAGCTGCTGCACCGCAAACAGTAAATGTAAAATAGAAATTATGCCCCATCGCCGCAGCCAGCCCAATAGGATAATTAGCCAGTACTCCCATCAAGAATGTAGCAATAAATGAAGCGAGGCAGGTTGCAACCATAACTGACCCGAAATCCATGCCAGTTTCTGAAAGTATTGTTGGCTCAACAAATATGATATACGACATTGTCATAAATGTCGTTATACCTGCAATTGCTTCTGTTTTAATATTTGTATTGTTTTCCTTTAATTTGAAAAATTTTTCTACCTGTTCTCTCATTTATGATTCCTCAAGCAAAAACTCAAAAAGAAGGCAAAAACAGCATAATGAAAAATCTTTCAATTGTAAATAAAAGTTTTTTATTGATTAAGACTGATGGATAAGCTGAATGCCAGATTTTTCTAAATGTGTTTCTAATGCGTTTATTATAGTTAGAGAATCGAAAAATTTTAGAAAAAGGACATATAAATTTACAAAGCTTTAAAAAAATTATAATTTTTCTAAAATCAGACGTAGATTGAGGTTGCGCCTTTTGCATTAAATTTAATTTCAGGTATTCGAAAAACCGAAAATATGGCCACGACAATTAAGAATAGTTATAGTAAACTCTTAATAGTATTATTTATGGGAAAATATTAATAAAGAGCCTGATAAATACTTATGTCAAAAGAAATTAAGCAATTTGATAACTTAAGCCTCACTGGCTATAGAGTAATCGCCTTGTTAAAGATGTTAAAAGAGGGTCCTCATAGTGAAGCAGAAATTAATGAAAAGTTTAAACAGGATATAATAGTTTCCAGAGCTATTTCAAGAGACTCTATCTGGCTTTATATAAATACCCTAAAAGCCCTTGGATGCCAGATAACACGTCCATCAAAAAAGAATAACTATAAATATATATTAAAAGACCACCCATTCAAGCTAAACCTGACATACAGTGAGATTAACTCAATTATTCAAGCAAAAAAATATATTGCCAACCTTTCAAACTGGCAGGCTACAAGTAATTTTGATAAATTTATTAACACAATATCTGAATTTGTAGAAGATGAAACAAAAAAAATTCTTTTATACTCCTGTAAAAATGCCTCCAGAGAAATTGATTATACTTTAAAGCTTGATGTTATAAATGAATTAGAATTTCATTGTGATAAAAAACACTTTATCCTGGTCAATTACAAATCTCCTTCTAGTCAAAATAAAGATATAAAAATACTTTGCGACTATATAAGATATGAAAATGGTGCTCTGTACTTATGGGGCTATAATACCGATATGGAAGAAACCCAGTATTTAAGAGTTGACAGAATTGAATCATTTCGCAAACTAGAAATCGATGAAATACCTTATAAAAAACAACCTCCCAGAGTTGTATACAGATTAACAGGCCTTCTATCACTTAGTTATCAGCCACAGGAAAACGAAAAAATCATAGAAAGAAACAATGAAAGTATTACCATTGAAACTATAATGTACAGCCGGTTTAAAATGATACAAAAAATTCTTTCATTTGGCAATGAATGCGAGGTTTTAGAGCCGGAAGAATTGAAAAAAGATATGTATAAAAAACTAAAGATGATGTCAAAAATATATAAAGACTAATTATCGCCTGTAACAAATCATTAAACCATTATCGATATTAAGTGTTACACAGTCATAAAAGAGGGTTTTTGTCATATAGTCAATAAAAGGTAGCATTTTATCTCTGTGGCTAACTACATTATCAGCAATAATAACAGTTCCCTTTTGGGTTAATCTTTCCAATTCTAAAATGTAGTCATGATATTCTTCTTTGCATGCATCAATAAAGATAAAATCAAAATAGTTATTAAAAGATGGCAATATTTTCTGTATTTTACCCTGATAGAGAGTAGTATAAGCTTGCAAATTACAGGTTTTAAGGTTTTCATTAGCCAGATCAAACCGTTCTTGAAAGAATTCTATTGAAATCACTTTTCCATCAGTTTCTTTTGCTGCAAGGGCAAGCCAGATTGTTGAATAACCATTAGAAGTTCCAAGCTCAAGAATACGGGTAGCATTCTTTGCTTTTGCTAGAATATAAAGTAATTTAGCAACTTCAGGTGAAACATTCCAGAAGTCTGGAGCTGTTTGTTCCATTTTTTTCAGGTGATGTTGAATATATTCTTCCATTACGGCACATTAACAGTCCAGGTAAAAGTAGTACCATTATTTAAATTGTTACCACTTAAAGGTGGGCCTCCAGTACTCGAGCATGTTCCAAACCATATAGTATATGTACCTACATTATCAGGGACATCAACACCTGTTGCAGAAACTTTATGCTGGCCTTTTTTAAGGTTAAAGTCCCAGAACCTGGTTTTACCCTGACTATTACGACCTATAGACTTACCATTAAGCTTTAATTCCCACTGGTCATCTTTATCACCACCTGTATCATGGATAGCAATCTGACAGTTTCCAGTAGCAGGGCCCTCATCAATAACACCATCATTATCGTCATCAATGCCATTTGTCCTGTCTACTTCGGGTATACCATCACCAATAGGGATATTTGGAGGAGGCGTACTTGGGTTTGGTTTAGACGGCTTTGTATTATTTGATGGTGGTTTTGTTGGTTTAACAGGCTTTGGCCCCATAGTTTGTTGAGATATATTCTGTACACGGTCAATTGTTGACTGTCCCTGGCCAGAACCTGCATTAGGATCTGTATTAAAACGATCAGGAATCATTGTAACATAAGGATTGTTTTGATTATCTGCTCCTCTATTCTGATCATAACTACTCTGGTTGGCCTGAAGCTGGCTGATAGTCTGGTCTATAAGACCCGGATCATAACCCTGTCCGGTATTCTGATTGGGGTTTGCAATTCCTGATAAATACTGACCCAGAAGGTTTGGATCAACAGGCGGCAGGTTAACACCGGGTGGAATACCCATGCCAGGAGGCATAAAATACCCTGGAGGTGCCATCGGAGGTTGTGAAGACAAATTAGAAGGCGGAGGGTACATCTGCGAAGGCTGCGCACCTGTAGAAGGTACCAGAGGAACTACATTCTGACCCGGCATATTTGAAACAGGCGAACCAGGAGGTTGAGGCACCTGAGATGATGAACCTGAACCTTGCTGTGACTGGTTATTTTTATCACTGTTTAAAATACCATCAAGCATAGTGGTAATACCACCTGTAACATTGTTATTAATAAAATTGGTTAATGTAAAGTTGGCAATATCTTTAATACCTACAGCCTGCCCGAGTGTTTGTCCGAGAATAGGTTCTGCATTCTTAATGGCCTGAGATAGTGAATTAGAGTAAAGATCCCGGAGCCTGCCCCCTATAGCATCAAGTGAATGATCAGCAATAAAACCACTCAAAGCACTGGAAGCCCCTCCTTTTACAGTATCAGCCGGTACACGAGTCAGGTTATTCTTAATTGTTTGATTGAGCTGATTTCTAGCCTGATTATAAGCCTGCTGGGCAGATACTCTACTTATTATGGCATTATCGAAGTTTTGTGCAACGGCATTAAAACCCTGATCCAGTATATCTGCATTCCTAAAGTTCGGCCCTGCAGCCCTGATCATATCATCGGTTGATTGAGCCAGGTTTCTGGTAGCATTTTGTAGAGTGCCACTAGCTGATCTTACGTTAGTAACAGCACTTCCAACATCATCTGCTACGTTGCCAACAGATTTAACAAGCGACTTAGAAGCTCCTTTTGTCCCTTCACTGGCTGTTTTAGCCCCACTCAGTACAGGAGCAAGGGCAAGAACGACACCTGCACCTGCAACTATCTTTTGCCCGGTAGAGGCATTAGCGTCATTAAGAGTAGTTACATCCTTTGCAAGGCCGTACCCCCCACAGGTAACAGTATTCATTATAACCTGCGAGGCAAAATTTGAACCTGTAAGGTCAGCAAGATACTTATCACTCGCCTCAAAAGATTGTTGAGCTTTATTTACAGCAGATTGCCCTAGGCCCTGCTTATCATCTCCTCTCAGTGTTGCCATTAATGGATCTTTAAAAGTATCTTTAATAGAGACTGTATAGATTTTTTCTCCGGCCTCATCGTAAGCCTGTGAAAATTTTCTGTATTCATCAGAGAATAAACCGTGATTATAGGCTGCCTGTGTCTTGTCAACAGCTTCAAATACAAGATCAGCAGTCTTGCCGGTGGCATAATCAGCAGCAGCAAATACGGCACCTGTAGCAACTTTAGTTCCTGTTTTAACACCTTCCCAAGCACTGGATACCCAGCTTCCGAAACCACCATACTGGCTTCCAGGGTATAGCATCCCTGTATAAGCTATTCGTGTAAGCTCTTTGTCATACATGGCAAGCAAAACAGCATCATTTATCTGGTCTGCAATCATTTTCTCTTCAAGCTGAACTTTAAGAGTCTCATAATAATCAATATAACCTTCAATAACCGGTAACATATCAACGTTAGCAAGCATTTGATGCTGACTTGCTTTCATTGTATCTGCTTGATATCTAAGGTTTTCAAGAAGTTTATTAACTTCAGAAAGTGAAAACTTGTCCAGGTCATAATAAAATTCTTTAAGCTGATTGGCTTTCTGGCTTATATCCCTTAATTTACTAAAATTGTCATCCAGATCGTAAAGCAGGTTTTTGGACAAAACCAGTTCCTTTTCGTGATAAGGCTTAACCTGACTCAATACACTATCAGCTAATTTCAGATTAGGGTTCTGCTGATATGCATGATAGAGTGTAGCAAATGTAATAAGCTCTTTGTACTTGTTTTTATAGAATTCTACAAGGTCAAGATAAAGTAAAACCAGCTTTGTATAAAAATTACTTCTAGTAAAAGACTTGTTAGCAGACTGATGAGACTTTTTACCCAGTTCTTCAATCTCTGCTATAACACCATCAATGGCTGACCATTTAATGTTTTCTTCAAGCTGAAACTGTATAGCAATATTAAACAGCTCTATTTCTCTTGAAAGAACAGGTTTCAGCGAAGGATCTTTATCTGCCATAGCTTTCCATATTTCAAGCTGTTTAGAGATGCTATCAAGATATTCCTGATTCAGGCGGCGTGTTTGTTCCATTTTAAAACGAAGTCGTTCTATATCGTTCACGGTTTCTTCGGCCAGTTCAGCGTGTCTGTTCTGAAGCTCTTTTGTTTTATCAGTAGCAGCATTCAGTGCCCCGGTATAAAGAACTGTACCATAGGTTTGTTCAAAAGCCCCGGGAGATGCCATAATAACATCAAGGGTATGTGAATCTTTTGAGGCATCTTTTGACACCTGAGAGCTAACAATAACAGGACTAAAAACCAGACCTGCAAGAATAAACATCGATAATATCAAAGAAAACCGGCGCATTTAAACCTCCTGAAATATTTTTCTCGAAGCAATTTCTTTTAATTTATTACAAAAAAACACTAATTACCAGTGGAAATGAGAGCTTTATTCATATTTTTCCATATGATGCAAGTAAGCAGAGGTATAATATTGATTAGTTTTGTAATACATACGAATTACAACGTACCGGTATCTAATCTTTGATAAGGTTATCAGCTTTTTTCTGGGGGCAAAATAGCTGAATTTACTGTTGATTATCGGCTTGCAATCTGAATTAGCTGTTTTATACTTTCTTCAAACTCCACTTTTTGTTCCATTGGCTGTGTTAAAAATTTGTTTAAGGCAGGCATTATTTCAATTGCTTTATCTATCTTCGGGTCTGTTCCCTTAACGTAAGCTCCTATATTAATGAGATCTCTAGCCCTGCTATAAGATGCAAAGATGTCTTTAAGTTTATTTACGGCATTCAGATGCTCTGGTGAAGCAATATCAACCATAACACGGCTAATAGATGTTAGAATATCAACAGCCGGATAGTGATTTTGTTCTGCCAGTTCTCTTGACAGAGCTACGTGGCCATCCAGTATTCCCCTTACAGTATCTGAAACCGGCTCGTTGAAGTCATCACCTTCAACCAGAACAGTATACAGGCCGGTAATAGTACCTTTATCAGATGTGCCGGCTCTTTCAAGCAATTTCGGGAGGTTAGCAAATACAGAAGGTGTATAGCCCCTGGTAGCAGGCGGTTCACCTACTGCCAGCCCGACTTCTCTGTAGGCCATAGCGATACGTGTGACAGAATCCAGTAAAAACAAAACATCCCGTCCACCATCTCTAAAGTATTCAGCTATAGATGTTGCTACCTGTGCTGCTTTAATTTTGAGCAGTGCAGGCTGATCAGATGTAACAACTACAAGTACAGATTTACTCAGGCCTTCCGGGCCGAGGCAGTTATCCATAAACTCTCTGACTTCTCTACCACGTTCACCAACCAGGGCAATGACATTCATATCTGCGCTGGTATTTCTTGCGATCATACCTATTGCGGAGCTTTTACCCACCCCGGAACCGGCAAAAACACCCATCCTTTGCCCCTTGCCTACGGTCATAAAAGCATCTATTGCTTTAACACCTAGTGCTACAGGCTCTGTTATACGTTTTCTAATCAACGGGTTTATAGCTTCATTACTGGTAGAATAAGTTTTAGTAGCATGAATAGGTCCATTATTATCTATCGGTTCTCCCAGGCCATTTAAAACTCTACCAAGGAGTTCTGAGCCTACTTTTATCTGCATAGGCCTTCCGGTGTTGACCACCAGCGCTCCGGGTTTCAATCCGCCAAGATCTCCGAATGGCATTAATAAAACTTTATCTTCTCTAAAGCCGACCACTTCAGTCCACAGAGGGGGATCTTCCTTATTGTAATAAATATAACACAGGTCTCCAATACTTGATGGAGGGCCATTTGCTTCTATAACCAGACCTATAATCTGTGTAACCTCACCAATTGGCCTGAGTGAAGTCATTGCATCAATTTTTCTGTGGTATTTATTGAGATCGAGCCTGTTCATTATTCCTGTTCATCCGGGTTGTTCTGATTGATATACTTATTAACATCGTCTTGAGAAAGGGTTTTGGCCTTCTGGATATCTATCGGGGCAGGATTAGTCATTGCTTCGTCTATTAATTTATTGTAAATTTCTTCCAGCTGGGTATCTATGCTAGCATCTATTTTGCCATCGGGAGATTCTACAATGACTCCACCTTCAGGCACACTCTTATCTTCAATAATTTTAATGGTATTAAGAGAATTGATTCTTTTTATGAGAATATCTGAAGCTTTAGTCATAAGAGCCACAGTTTTAGGATTGACCATAATTTTAACGACTTCACGTTCTTTGAGTTCTCTGATAGCGGCTTCTGTCATTCTGAGTATAATATCAGGTTGCATTTTAACTTCTTTTTGAATGACTTTTCGAGCAATCGCAGTTATCAGCCCCAGCATTTCTTTTTCTGTATTCATAAGAATATCTTTTTGGGCTTGATAAGCTCCATTAATAATCGTCTCTGCACTACATATAATGCTGTTTGCTTCTTCAACCGCCTGGTTATAGCCTTCCTGATAGCCAGCATCGTATCCCATTTGTTGACCGGCTTCCTGTGCCTGAGCTTGAATCTTTTCAGCTTCTGTCTGTGCTTGCTCAAGTATAGCGGCAGCTTCTGATTGTGCGTTATTGATTGTCTGGTCTACCTGTATTAAGGCATCTTGAAGTAATTTTTGAGCTTCTGTTTGTGCTTTTGAAAGATGCTTTTGAGCTTCTTCGCTTGAAAGGTTATCTTCCTGACTGCTAACAATGGTATAAGCATTCCCATACTTGACTATACCTGAATTCAATTTTTTAGTTTTTCCGCTATAAGGCAAAGCTTATCCTCCGGTCAATGAAAATATCTAATAATATTATAGCGTCAGCGAGAGAATTATTCATTAGTCTTTAATATAGCTTAACAGGAGTCTTGCGGCTTCGCCCGGGTCGTTCATAACAAACTGGTTGATTTCGTTTCTCATACGTTCAATTTCCGGGTCGAGTTTAGCTTCAACAATTGGTATACTCGCAGCTTCAAGAATTTCTGGTGCTTCAGGAAAGTCAAATTCTGGTTCAGCAATTTCTTCATATGCTTCAACTTCAACAGGTCTTTTTATCAGAGACCATAGAATACTTAGTGTAACACCACCAAAGAGAAGTATCAGGGCATAAGGAGCAATTTTATCAATAAGGCTCATATATTGATTCATTTCCATTTCTTTTTGCATTAGCTCTTCTTGTTGTTTAAGTTCTTTTAAGCCTGCAAAAGCCATTCCGTGAACAGTAACTATATCACCTCTTGCCATATCTATGCCGGCAGCAGACTTAACCAGATCTTCAATAGCTAATCTTTCCTGATTTGTGAGTACTTTATTAACTGCGACAGCTATAGAAAGTCTTTGCACCTGTCCTGGAGCATAAACAATATCTTTTATTTCTTTAGATACTTCAAAGTTTTTGACGGTGCTATTTTTATTGTAGTCAGAGCTTTTGTTGGCGCCATCGCCATCAGCTGCAACATAGCTGGGATCATTAATATTAGTAGTTGCACCAGGAATTCCACCGGGGCCTTTGCCGTCTTTGCCTTCATATTTTTCATCTAATATTTGCTCACTGATAAGAACGCCAGCAGCTGTTCCGTCAGAAGCCTGACCGGTGGGTATATAACGTTCTATTTTTGCTGTTGTTCTGTCGAAATTAATCTCAGCAGTAGCTGCAACCTTTATATTGCCTTTACCTACTACATTTATAAGTACTTCATGAACTTTTTGTTCGATTTTATCTTCGTATAATGATCGTAATTCATCAATAGAAGAGCTGCTATCAGTTATTTTTTCAGATAAAACTTTTCCATTCTGGTCTGATACAAAGACTCTTTCATAAGATAGTCTTGGTACTGCGTGAGATACAAGGTTTTTAATAGCTTTGATCTGTTCCTGTTTGATTTTTACTCCTGGATCAAGTACTAGCATAACTGAAGCAGAAGGTAATTCATCCTGAGAGGTAAAGATACTTCTTTCAGGTTCTGCAACTAGAATACTGGCAGACTCTACACCTCTAATTTTTTTGATGCTTCTGACTATTTCACCCTGTAACATTCTTTGTCTTGAGAGTTTTTGAAATGTTTCAGTAAGACCAAGAGGAATATCATGAATGCCTTCATAGCCTACTTCTTCGTGGGTTATAATATCTTCACGGGCAATTTCGAGCCTTGCCTGGTCTACAACCTTTCTGGGTACAAGAACTGTTTGGCCACCGTTAGTAATTTTATAGAGTATACCGTTACTTTTCAGGTGAGCGGCCACAGCAGAAGCATCAGCAGGAGAAAGTTTATCATGCAGCACTTCCCAATCTGGCTGGGTGCTTACAGCAAACAGATATGTCATAACACCTACCAATGCTATAACAAGAAAGAGCAAAGAAAACTTTTGCCCGAAGCTTCTTTCGATCCACCAATTTTTAATTTGCTCCATGATTATATTCATTGAAAATTACCCGACTTTGTTAACCCCTAATGAAGAATTAACTTACACATGCATATTTTGAATTTCTTTATAGGCACTTAGCAACTTGTTTCTGAGCTGCAATGTTAGCTGCATAGCCATTCCAGCTTTTTCAGCTTTGATCATAACTTCGTGTAGAGAGATGTTACCGCCTGTTGCGAAGAGTTCCTGTGCCCTTTCAGAATCTTTTTTAAGTTTGTTTGTTTCTTCTATCTGGTTTTGAAGAATGTTGCCGAAGCTTTCAAGCACCTTTCCAGGTGATGTTTCTTCCTGTTTTGTTACCCTGTCGTTAATAAAAGGGATTGATTCCATTTGTTTGAGTGACAAAGGTATGTTGTAACCAGCACCATCGTTTAACATTTTTCTATTCAACCTCCACTCGAATTATTAAATTTGTATTGTCGCATTAAACATGGTTTTAAAGTTATTAACAACGGTCATATTAGCCTCATAGGCTCTTGTAGCAGTAATCATATCGACCATTTCAGTAACAACATTAATATTGGGCATTTCAACATAGCCCTGTTCGTTAGCGTCAGGATGACCCGGATTAAAGACCATTTTTGTAGGATTATGTTTGTCTTCTACTATTCCGACCACCTCTACACCCTGTAATGGTTTGCCTTCATTGATAGATACTCCTCCCATTAGTGTTGGCGAGCCACTTGAGGAAAATTGAATTCCACCTACTGATGGGCTGAGGTCTGTTCCACCCGGAGAATGCGGGCCATATCTGCCGTTTCTATCAACAGGTATTGAATTAATAGCCTGATTCAGTAGTGGTGCAAATACCACCTCTTTACGTTTGTATGCACCTATACTACCATCAGCTTGCCGTGTTGTATTAACATTTGCAAGGTTACTTGAGATAGTATCCATCCGGAGTCTCTGGGCTTTAAGCGCTGAGGCATTTACGTTAAGTGATGAAAAGTTCATTATGCCTGACCTCCGCCTTTAATGATTTCATTCATTGACATAAAGTGTTTGGCCTGGAACTTTGCAATGGCCTGATATTGAAGTGAATTTTTGACCATTTCAGTCATTTCTGAATCTATATCGACGCAATTGCCGTCATTTCTAATGCTGATGTCATTTTCTTGATAGGCTTGAATTCTGACATCAGCCGGGTGAACGACTTTTGCCCCAAAGTGTTTTTCGCTGGATGTTCTTAGATCTAACATACCCTGATTAAACGTAAGGTCTTTTTGTTTAATGTAACGTGTATTTTGTCTGAGCTGATCGCTATGTTCCAGAGCCTGTCTGAGTTTGTCTTCAAAATCAACCCTCACAGGCTTATAGCCTGGTGTATCCACATTAGCCAGATTGCTGCTTATAGCGTCATGTCTGGCCATAAGGCCATCCAGGGCTTTTTTCATTGTTTCACTGGCTCTTGTTGATAATAAATCCATCGTCTAACACACCATTACTTCTCACTATACATCAGGTTACATCATTTAAGGGTAAATAACCTCCTCCATTTAATGTACAATTTTGTACTGGCGAAAAGGCCTGTAGTATCTTCATAAGACGGTATTGTTCTCGTATTTGTTTATCAGAGAGTAAAGTGAACGCATAATTTAATACTTTTTTAAGTTAAGTCTTTTAAATAGAAGCTTGATTTTTTTAACGTGATCGAATGTGTTTACTATACTTGTGTGATTAAAATATAGACTTAATCATTTAAATCTAAACTGTGTAACTCTTTTCTCATTAAAAACGACTCTCTCAGGAGTGGATTTAATCCACTCCTGTAGTTTTGCTGAAGTTTAGCCTCTTTACTCTTTAGAACCTTTTTGTCATCCTGAACGCAGCGAAGGATCTATCAAATGTTTATTCTGGATTACCACGTCGGACTAAAAGCCCTCCTATCAATGATAATACTTTATTGAATACCTGAATTAGCCTGAAATAAAACTCTCTCCGGAGCGAACTAAGTTCGCTCCTGTAGTTTTGATGAATATTAGCCTCTCTAGGTTTCTTTAACACTGCTATAATAAATATTTCGGGTAAAAATTCTTTAAATCTGAGTCAACTAGCTTCTTCTAGCCAGAATGACAGATTTTTCTGGTTTCGATTTTCAAAAATTTCAAAAGTGAAGATATGGGTTGAACAAGTCGATTGGCCTGAGCATTCAAAGCACCTATACGAAGTCAGTAAGTCAGTTGTGAAAATTTTTTGCTTCTTTTTACAAAAGAAGAGACCCCGTGCCTTCCTTTAGGGTGGGCGGGATCTGGGTTTTGAAAATCGAAAATTTTTTAAGTTATGCAATAATCTTTTCTTAGGGATTATTTTTTGTTGGAGGTGCTCTGAGCTTTGAGTATGCTATATAGAGCTAAATAATACATATGTATTTTTAAAGCTTTTTTACATTCTTTATATTTTCTTTATAATCCTTTATACTTTATTTTATTAACTTTTGAGCCAATAAACGCTTAAAATTGCTTTAAAAATTGTATTTCAGCCAGAATGGAGATTAGAATAAGTGATTTCTCCCTGTTACACCGATACTTACAAACAAACAATAAACACACCCGTAACACACCCAAAAAGTTTTGACTATCTAGACTTTAAAAGAAGAAAAATACGCCGTAATGCTCTGCTTAAAAAGCAACAACAGGCCGCATTAAGAAGATTAATATTTTTTACAATACTTGGTATTATTGCGTTTATCATATTTTTAAATTTTAGTTACAAGCATATATACCTTCCCGTAAAAAATAGTTCTCTAAATATAGAAGTAAGAGATACTTTTCTAAATAGTACTACTTCAATGCTAGCTACACCCGGCATTCTTGGAGAACAGTATTTCCTGGAAAATCCTTACTTAAAAGATTCTAAGCCCTTAATGATGGATTTGCCCCTGAATAATGAGCTTACTGATTTAAAAAATCGTCTTTTAACTATTGTTGGCAAAAATTCTAACTTTACCCCCGGCATTTTTATCTGGGACTCAAAAACAAATAACTATGTATCAATCAATGGCAACAGGGCTTTTCCAACTGCAAGTATTATCAAAGTACCAATATTAATTGAACTTTTTAGACGTATAGATCTGGGTCTGATTTCTCTCGATGATAAGGTACGATTCAGCAAGCACCACCTCGCCTCTGGATCCGGAGGACTGCAATATAGCGGCACAGGTAAATTTCACTCCATCGACTATATTGCACGTATTATGATACAACACTCAGATAACTCTGCAACAAACATTATACTAGACGAAATAGGCGGTATGGCTGTTTTAAATAAAGCCATGAAAGCCTGGGGAACCACCAGCGGAGAAATGCATAACTGGTTGCCCGATCTGACAGGCACTAATGTTATGTCTCCACAAGATTATGCTTCTATGCTCTATAACATAGCTTATAATGACAGCTTATTGACTGATAAAAGCAGAGATAAAATTTTAGGGTATATGTCAAATATCCGAAATAGAAATCTTATCAATAACGGTATGCCACGTGGTTCAACAATTGCCCACAAAACTGGGGATATTGGAGCTATGATTGGTGATGCTGGCTTAATTACAATGCCTGACGGTAGACAACTGATTATTGTTGCTATGATTGAACGCCCCTGGAATTCCTATAGGGCCAAAGAAATGGTCAGAGAAGCTGCCAGAATTACTTATAAATATTTTAATTAATTTTAAAATACTCTAGGAACCTCTGATTAATTAAGATATTACTGATTCCAGCAAAAGCAGGGAGGGGTTAAAAAAACCGCATAGCGGTTTTTTTAACCCCTGACACTAATTTCTTGAATCTGTAAACTTTTAAATTATTCAGAGATCTCTCTACTACAAAAGATTAAATCAGATTTTCAAAAGCCTTTATAAATGTTAAGTGGCCGCAAGAGCAAGCATTGCTTGCGAATAAGGCCTGCTATTTTCCTTAAGGGTGGGTGGGCGAGGGCTTTTGAAAATCATTTGTTCATTTGTCGATAACCAGATATAAAAACTTTTATAATATAATGAGATAAGTTTATAAACTCCAAAAATCACCTCAAGAAAGGTAATAAGATGAAAAAACTGACTTTTTTGCTTTCCCTTGCAATAATACTTAACTCAGGTATCATCATCAATACACAAAAATCAACAAATAACAGCAGTGTCTATGCTAAAACTTTTAAAGCCAGTGCTTATAAATACAGCACAAAAGGCGAAAAGATGATAGAAGAAGGAGACCTTGACAAAGCTGAAGACTATTACAGAAAACTTCTTCGCTGGAACCCCAGAAACCTTGATGCACGTGTAGGCCTTGCCAGTGTTTTTTCTGCAAAATATCAACTGGGAACTGCTGAAAAAGAATTTAAAAATATATTAAAAGTTAAACCAGACCACCCCGGGGCCCATAATGGCCTGGGACTCGTTTATTACAGAAAAACAACCTCAAGCAATCAAGAAATAAGAAACCAGATACCTGCCCTTTATAATCAGGCCATTGAAGAATTTAAAACAGCACTAAAATACGCACCTAATTATGCTGAAGCTCATAATAACCTGGGCAAAATATACCTTGAACAGGGCCGTATAGAAGAGGCTGAAAGCTCTTTTAACCAGGCCATCGATATAGATAATACATACAGCGAGGCAATAACCAATCTCGGTACTATTTATTACAATAGAGGAGAGATTGATGCTGCAATAGATAAGTATAAAGAAGCAATAAAATTTAATTCAAAAAATTCAACTGCTCATTATAGGCTTGGAGAAGCACTTACGAGAAAGGGTAAGTACTCAGAGGCTATACAGTCACTACAAACATCAAAATATTTATATCCAAACAGCGCACCTGTACACGATAAGCTTGGTGAAGTGTATGAATTACAGGGCAATGAAGCAGCTGCCATTAATGAATACAGAAAAGCTATTACTATTAAACCTGAATATCTACCATCCTATATAAAACTCTCCAGTATATTTGAATATAGAGGAGATGACGAGCTGGCCGTCTCTGAGCTGCGCAGTGCCCTGGATGTAAACTCTGATTTTTCTGAGGCTAAACTTAAAATAGCAGAAATATCTACCCGGATCGGCAAAGAATCACAGGCTATAAAACTTTATCAGGAAGTCTTAAAAGATGAACCTGAAAATGCTAATGCACTGAAAGGAATCTCTCAGGCCTATTTCAACAGAGCAAAAAAAGAATCTATGGGAGGTTTGATCTCAAGTCACGGTGACTATGTCGATGCAGAAATTGCAGTTAGGCAGGCTCTAAGAACCAGCCCTGATGATCTTGAGTTACACCTTGCACTGATAAGATTATCACAACTGTCAGGCAAGCCTGATGTTTCCAAACAAGAGCTTTCTGCTATTGCTTCAAGGCAACCCCGCACTCCTGCTGAAAGTATCATCAAAGGTGAAGCCCTTTATTCCCTTGGACACTTTAGTGAAGGCTCTCAAGAATTTCAAAAAGCTTTAAAATACACTAACCAGATAAAAGATGTATTGCTTCTTGGTGATATATTCTCTGTAAACGGTGACTTAAAAATGGCTAATGTTGCCTACCAGAAAGCACACAGTATTGAGCCTAAAAACTTAAAAGCAATAAAAGGCATAGATCGTGTCAAGCAGCTGAATGAAAGTTCCAGACAGCATTACAGGCAGGGCCTGGCCTTTTTCAAAGAAAGACAGAGACCCGCTGCAATTGACAGCCTAAGAAAAGCCGCTGCTATTAACAGTGTAGAACCTATGACAAGATGGCTTCTTGCTGAAGCATACCGCAAAGAAGACTTTATTGTTGATGCTATCTTTGAATATAATGCTTTTATAGAACTTGCAGACCCTGTTGAAAATGAAAAGCTAGTTAAAAAAGCTTCTAAAATATCAGAGAAACTTACCAGTAAAATGCAATCTATGCTTGATGACCAGAAAGAACTTAAAATATACGGGTTTCAACCCCCGGAAAGATAACAATATAAACCTTAACCCTCATTTTAAGGGGGTTTTACATTGAGGATAACCCTTGAATAGTCAGATTTACATACATAAATCAAGTCACTGCCTGAATATTGAGGTTATACCTGATAAAAACTGGTGCCTGATTTATTTTGCTGTTCTGGTTCTCTGGGTTTTTCTTGGTGTATGCTATGTTTATCTCTCTCATTTTATATGTAACAACCTCTTAATCATAGGCATAGCCTTTACATTCTGGCTTATCGGAACAGGATTAATGTTTTTTCTTGCATACTGGCATCTTGAAGGCAAGGAGTATATTACTCTTAAAAATGACACTATGATACACTCTCTTTATATTAAAAATAACTCTTATAGCAGACACTTCAAGCTTTCAAATATTAAAGACTTAAGACGATCAGCTTTTAAAGACAATATCTCTATGGGTAATATTCAGTCATCTTTTGTAGACCGCAACATTTACACAGGTGATATTGCCTTCAAATACCATAATAAAACAATTCATATTGGCTATCAGCTTGATAAAAAAGATGCACACGAAATCACTATCATCATAAAAAACTTTATTGATAGCCTTATTTGCTAAATGCAGACCGGTACTTAATTTTAATGCTTTGTATCCTCAACTATCGACAGAAAACGTAAATTTATGTAACAAAATAATATATACCCGATATATATCAGGCAATATATTCCAGTATATTTTTTTTATATACATGTAAGTGATTTTTCATCAGGTAATTCTTTGAAGCACACAGGAGAAAATAGAAATGCTCAATCCGTTTTTAAATACCAATAAAACAGCAATAATTCTTTCATATTCTTCAAATGCTTCAGATAAGGCTTATAGTCTTAGAAAGCAAACTGAAAGAACCAGAAAAGAAGATAATTTTTTTCAATTATTAAATAAAGAATTTAATAAAGTAAAAGAATCTCAAGTTAAGAAAACCTTTGAATTGGTTGCGTGATAGAGGATTTATTGAGGGATTTAATCGCATAGAGGAAAGTAAACACCTTTTATAAGGTGTTTTTTTTGTAAACAAATGATATAAAAAGCCTGCCTCTGGCTGAACCCACTGAAAGCGTTTTAACCTGCTTTTTTTAAGCCATCAAGAATACCTGATGGACTTTCATTTCTAATTTCTTCAATAAGTTGAATAATTTTGCTTTCCAGTGATAGTTTATTTGCAGGATCTCTGGCATCATCATATACCCTGTCTTTCAGGCTAATGCCTCTTATCTGTGTAGCAGCAATAGAAGGATGTCCGCCACCGTTTAGTTTTTTTGCTAATCTTTCAGCATAATCAGTGCCAGAAGGTGATCTGAAACTTACAGTAATTAAATCTTCACCATCTTCACTCCGGTCTTTTTCCTGTATAATTAGTGCTGATATACGTTCTTCATTACCATTATTCGGGTTTATAGTAAGGCGTTTAAAGGCATCAGAGAACTTAAGCTGGTTAATAACATCGTTCATAATAATATCAGGATCTTCTTTTTTAGCTGTTTTAAAAATCTCCATTAATTGGTTATAGTCTAATACATAGCAGGCATAGTTAATACGATCATCAATAACAGGATTCATGGCCAGTGCCACCATTTTTTTATGTGCCAACGGAGGTAAAACATAGTTTATAGTTTTGCAGAGCCATTTTTTACCTGATTCAGCCCAGTCAAGCAAAAATTTTGTAACCGATTCTGGTTTCTGTTCTGCACCGTGCTTAAAATGAAAAGTATCACTATAAATACCTGCGGCCAGAGGTTTTGCTATAGCCTGCCTGGTTTCAATTTGCATCTGATTACGTTTATCTTCTGGCATAATCTTAAAGACAAGAGCAGCAACCATTTGAGCAACAGCAGGCATTTCAGGTCTTACCCAGAAAAGGTTTTGCTGTTTTATTTTTTCAATATCGATACCGGTATTATGTTTTTCTTTATCCCATTTTTCCTGAATAACATCGTGATGATCTATAATGACAATCTTTTTAGCTGACTTAATATATTTATTGTTATCACCCAGCCGTTGAGGGACAGGGGTATCCATTATTATAGCCAGGTCATAGGTTTTATCTTCTGGTAATTGAGAAGGTTTCTTCAGCTTTTCATCAATACCCGGTAGCTTATGCCTGTAGTGACCATCCAGATTGTCATCAATTGAGCAATCAACCTTCTTTCCTGTGGCCTCGAGTGCTGCTCCAAGGCCAAGTATAGACCCTATAGCATCTCCGTCCGGGTTAGTATGCGATACCAGCAATATATTATCTGCATTATTGATTTCTTTAATAATACTGCTTACGACCTCTTCTGGCACAAGCATTTTTAAAAGTTCTTCTGGTTTGATAACTGGCTGATAAGGAAATATATTTTTTTTATTGCTTTTCTGGTTTAGCAGGTCTTTTAAAGCCGTTGAAACTTCTAATGGAGTCTTTATGTCGTTATCTCCAGAGTCATATTTTACATTGACACGAATCTTAACAGGGTTTAAAAATGTGTTATCACCTCTGATGCTTGCGAGTTCAATCTTAAAATTGTGTTTGTTATTCATAAGAGGCAGCAATTTATTTGTCATATCTTCAGGTAAAATACCCAGCATGCCAAAGGGTTTTTTATAAACAATTATGTTCCCAGCTTTTACCTGAAATTCAAGCGGCATGCCATCATACCAGGAGCTATCAGCAAGAAGCTGACAAGCTGTTGCGTTACAGGCAGAGCAATTTAGATTTGCTTTCACTGCCCATACAGGTATATCAGGTTTTTTGCCGAAGCTGACTATCTGAATAACATTACCATTACTGGTGGTATTATAATTTTTCTTCTTAAAACTTATTTGATCAATTTTTTCGAAGGATATTTTGCCATAAGAATCCCCAAGAGGTTTTCTTATATTAGCATTTAGTCTAACATTATTATGTAGTTTAAGCGGTTGAATCTCCAAAACCTGTTAGTTTACCCTCTAATAATTGAAAAGGTTATTTTTTAATTTAAAACCAAAAATAGATTTTTTTAACCCTAAAAATTTACCAAAAAAAAATTCCCTTTCCGGGAATGTTGAAACCTTATATGAGAGAGTAGAGAGATTACGGAATTTATTTAGAGGAATTGTCTTGTATTTATATAAAAACAATCAGTTTGATTTTTGGAACAGTTTGTAAAGAAAATTTAAGCAAAAAATTAAAAACCTTTTAATACACAGCAACCTCTGATTAATTAATAAATTATTGATTCCTGCAAAAACAAGGAGGGGGGTTAACCACTTTCTTGAATCTGAGAGCATACAAGTTATTCTGAGATCCAAACAATATTTAAAGATCAGTGCATAACTTAAAAAGTTTTCGATTTTCAAGCCCAAATCCCCTTAAGGGAAGGCATGGGGTTTCTTATTTTTTCAAAAAGAAGCAAAAACTTTTCACAACTTGCTTACTAACTTCGTATACGTGCTTTGAAAGCCCAGGCCAATCGGCTTGTTCAACCCATATCTTCACTTTTAAATTTTTGAAAATTGAAAACAAAAAATCTATTGTTCTGGCTTGTGTATCTAAAAATTTGTTAATATTGTTGGCAATTTATCAAGAAAAATTTTTATTTCATCACGTATAAGTCTGTAATAAGAAATAATATCTTCATCGCTTCCTGAATCTGAATGCAAATTCAGGGGGTTGTCAAAAGATATATTTAAAATCCTTTTGTCAGGAGAGAGTGAACCTAAATAGCGTGCTGATTCATTACTAAGAGTGATTATAATGTCAAACTCATCAAGATTTAAGTCCTTAATATTTTTTATAACGAACGAATAACCTGTGATACCAATTTCTTCAAGAACAGTCAATGTGTAAGGGTCAGATGATGCATTAGAAATACCTGCCGCATGAAAACTTACATTATTGCCATAAAGATTATTACCTATTGCACTGGCAATAATACTCCGGCAGGTGTTATTTGAAGATACAAAAAGAATTTTTAATTTATTCATACAATATTCTTAGAAATGTAATGTATATAATTTATAGTTAGTATAGATTAATTTTTTCAAAAGTCACCGGGTCAAATGAATGATAATTCAGCTTTCGCATTTGAATAAAAATTTGAAAAAATATTACTGACTATCTGTTATTTTATTTGAGACTGGAGGAGGTTAAAAAAATACTTTGCGGTTTTTAAACCCCTGAGATCTCTTTGTTGAGCCTGAATATGTTAAAGTTATTCAGAGATTTATATTTGTTTATTCTGTGTAATCATGTATATTAAAGAAAATAGACTGAAAAGTAGCTATGGTGATAGAATTTTGTTTAACCAGCTAAAAGTCAGAGCTATTTTTGAAAAGTGAAAGCTGGCCAGATTATGCAATAAAACAGCCCTGAAAATTAAATATCATTCTTTAAATAAAGCTATGTCATCAAAATACGAAACAATTAAACAAATAAAAGAACTAAAAAAACAGAAAAATGCTGTTATTCTTACTCATTTTTATCAGAAGATGAATTTGTATAAAATAGCAGATTATATAGGTGATTCTCTGCAATTAAGCCGGCAGGCAGCTCGAACAGATGCAGATATCATTGTTTTTTGCGGTGTATACTTTATGGCAGAAACAGCAAAGATATTATCACCTCAAAAAAAGGTCTTCTTGCCTGATATGAACTCAGGATGCCTTATGGCTGATATGATTCAGGTAGAAGATCTTTGTGAACTTAAGGCTCTATATCCCGGGGCAGCAGTAGTATGTTATGTAAACTCTACTGCTGATATTAAAGCAGAGAGTGATATTTGCTGCACTTCTGCCAACGCAGTTAAAGTTGTTCAATCTCTTGAGCAAAAACAAATTTTATTTATACCCGATAAAGGCCTCGGCAGCTATGTAGCACGCTTTGTGCCGGAAAAAGAAATTATTTGTTATGATGGCTTTTGCCCGACGCATTTCAGAATTACACTTGACCATATAAAGTATACAAAGAAAAAATACCCTGATGCCAGGGTTTTGGTGCATCCTGAATGCGAAAAAGAGGTTATCGATTATGCAGATTATACTGGTAGTACAAGCGGTATTTTTAACTATGCCCTTAACAGCCCTGACAAAATCTTTATCATAGGTTCTGAGGTAGGTATAATGCTTCATATGCAACAATCTATGCCAGATAAGAAATTTGTATTACCCACTCCGCAGGCTGTTTGCGAAAACATGAAACGTAATACGCTTGATCAGGTGCTTGAATGTCTTTTAGAAGAAAAAAATGAGATCTTTGTAGATGAAAAGATTGCAAACAGGGCTGTTAACGCTATCAACCGAATGCTTGAGGTATTATAAATTCTTTTTAGCGGATACTTTCCATACATTATTAAAGATTAAAAAGTCTGGCCTTTTTATTTAGCGTTATACATTAATAATAGTGATTCATTTTTCTCTTTTATTTGCTATAACAGTTATTTGGCAAATGTATCAAAAACTTAAACTGTCTAAAATCTTCTCTCTATAAGGTTTTTGAGATTAATGAATTTGAAAAAAACTTTAAATTTATCTTTATATTTGAAAATCTTGTTTAAAAACCATCAGCATTTATATTAAAATCCTCCTGTATCAGCTAAAAGAAATTTTGCAGTTCAGAAAAGTTCTGTAATGCAGGTTAAAATAGGTAAATTTAAAACATGAAACGACAATTAATAATACTTTTAGTTACTATTTTTACAGGTTTATCTATAAGTAGTTGCAGCACTCCTCCGCAGGGAAGCGGTAATGCGGGTATGCCTGGTGGCATGCCTCCTGGGCTGCCGGTAGAAATAGAAACTATTCAAACACAAAAACTTCATGAGACAGAAGATTATGTAGCATTATTAACCTCAAAACATTCTACTGACATCTATCCAAAGATATCAGGCTATGTTGAAACTATTAATGTAAATGATGGAGACTATGTCAGAAAAGGTGACGTCCTTATTTCCATACAGCTTGATGAGCCACTGGCCCGATTAAAGTCTTCTGAGGCTGCTACCCATTCTGCTTTAAACGATTTAAAAGTAGCTGAAGCTAATCTTGAAGCTATCATTGCAGAAAAACAAAGTTCTATTGCAGAATTTGAGCTACAGCAGAAGGAATATAAGAGATACTATAACCTTTATCAAGAAGATTCTGTAACAAAATCTAACCTTGATCAGGTAACAGCAGCACTTCAGAAGTCTGAAGCTAATTTAAATTCTATAGAAAAGAAAATTCAGGCTCAAAAAATGCTGGTAATGGCTAAAAAAGCTAGCTATCAGCAATCAAAAGAACAGATGAATGAAACCCGTATCAACTTTGATTATTTTAAAATCAGTGCCCCTTTTGACGGCTTTGTAGGTGATATACCGGTTAAAATTGGTGAATATGTTACTCCTCAAAGCCCGGTTACAAGTCTCACAGGCAGTCACTCCCTCGAAGTTAATATACCTGTTGAATATGCAAAACTGGCTAAACTCAAAAAAGGGATGAGAGTTGATATTTTAAATGACCAAAAAGAATCTGTTTATAAGACTGAGCTTTACTTTGTATCTCCAAAAGTTAATACTGATACTCAAACCATACTGGCAAAAGCACTGATAGATAACTCTAGCAATAGCTTTAAAGTTGATCAACAGGTAAAAACAAGGCTCTATTACGATACATTTGATGGTATTAGTATTCCTACCACTGCAATGATTCATTTTGCAGGTAAAGATTTTGTCTATATACTTCAGGAACAAGACGGAAAAAACTTTGCAAAAATGATACCTATTCTTCTGGGTCAAATTTACGGCAACAGGTATGTTGTTAAGTCTGGTCTGGAACCAAATCAAAGAATTATAACCTCTGGAGTACAAAAATTATCTGATGGAACCCCTGTTCTAATTATGGATAACGGCAAAAAACAATGATTATTAACTTTTTTATCAATAGACCTATTCTATCATCCGTTTTATCATTAGTCTTTGTAGTGCTTGGTTTGATTGCAATTCCACTGCTTCCTGTGTCTCAATATCCTGAGATAGCACCACCTTTGATAAATGTAACTTCTGTATATACTGGTGCTACCGCTGACGTAGTTGAGTCAGCTGTAACCACACCCCTTGAAGACGCTATTAATGGTGTTGATGGGATGAAATACATTTCTTCTACCAGTAGTGACAGTGGTATTAGCGACATTACAATAACCTTTGAGCAGTGGAAGGACAAGGATATTGCAGCCGTCGATGTTCAAAACCGGGTTGCATCAGTAGAAGGTTTGCTGCCTGAAGAGGTAAAAAGGACTGGCTACTCTATTTCTAAAAGATCCTCAGGTATTATTGCTGTTTATGCTTTTTATGCTGAAAATAACGTCTATGACAACATTTTCATAAGTAATTATCTTGATAATAATATAGTAGACGAACTAAAAAGAATTGATGGCGTAGGAAACATCTTCATTGGCGGCGAAAGACGATATGCAATGAGGATATGGCTTGATCCAACAAGACTGGCATCTAGAAACCTTACTGCATTCGATGTTGTTAAAGCTCTTCGAGATCAAAATGTGCAAATACCAGCCGGACAATTTGGCCAACCGCCCAGATTACCTGAACAGCATTACCAGTTTAGCATAAAGGTATTAAGCAGGTTATCAACAGCTGATCAATTCAATGAAATAATTGTAAAAAAGGGTAAAGATCAATCGCTGGTAAAACTAAAAGATATTGGGTATGCTGAACTTGGCTCACAGGACTATCAAACAGCTCTTAGATATAATCAGAAAGACTCTCTGGGTATTATTGTTTTTCAACTGCCCGATGCAAACGCTCATGACGTTTATAATCGGGTAAATGCTAAAATAGAAGAACTATCAAAATCATTTCCTCCCGGGTTAAAAGCTCAAATGGCATTTGAGACTACAAGTGTTGTTAAAGATTCCATTATAGAAGTTCTTTTTACACTTGGCTTTACAATTTCAATAGTAGTCATAGTTATTTTTATATTTTTACAATCCTGGCGCAGCACTATAATACCAGCAATTACTATACCAGTCTCGCTTATAGGTACTTTTGCATTCTTAAAGGTCTTTGGATATTCTATAAATACACTATCAATGCTGGGTATAGTTCTTGCAACTGCTCTTGTTGTTGATGATGCAATAGTTGTTGTAGAAAATATACAGAGAAATATAAAGGAAAAAGGCTTACCACCATTTCAAGCCGCTTCTGAAGGAATGAAAGAAGTTACCAGTGCAGTTATTGCCAGTACTCTTGTTTTGCTTGCTGTATTTATCCCTGTTACAGCACTGCCCGGAACTACAGGAAAACTGTATAGAGAATTTGCCCTGACAATTATTTTTGCTGTATCTATCTCCAGCATTACTGCAATAACATTAAGCCCTGCACTGTCAGCCCGATTACTTGGTCAAAAAGCAAAAGACAATATTATTTCTGCTTTCTGGAATAAAGTAGAACAGGTAATTCTTGGTATAAGAGAAAAATATATTTTTCTGCTTGAATATGCCTTTAAATATAAAGCAGTTGTATTTGTTATCTTCTTTGTTTTTACTGGCTTGACATTTGTTTTGCTGAAAAAAATACCGACAAGCTTTGTACCAACTGAAGATAATGGCTATCTGATTGCAATGGTGCAAGGGCCGGAAGGTACTTCATTGCCGTATACTGAAAATGTGATGAGAAAGGTTGAAAGCATTTTGTTTTCAACACCAGCTGTAAGAAGTGCATTTGTTATCAGTGGTTTTAGCTTCTCAGGCAGTTCTCCTAATAAAGGTCTGGTTTTTGTCGATCTAAAATCTCTAAAAGACCGTAAAGGTAAAAGCCAGAGTTCAACCGCTCTTGCCCGTCAGCTTAATCAGCAATTTTTCGGCATCACTGATGCTATTGTCGTTGCTTTTGAACCGCCAGCAATAAGAGGAATCGGGAATGTTGGCGGCTTTGAGTTCCAGCTTATAACAGAAGCAGGACATTCATTGCAGGAACTCTCAGCAAAAGCATTTGAAATAATACAGAAAGGCAATCAAACCCCTGTTCTGACAGGCTTATTTACCTCTTTTAATGCTAATAGCCCTCAAGTGGTAATCGATATAAAAAGAGAAGAGGCCAAAAAACTTGGTGTACCTCTCGATAGTATATTCAGTACTATACAGATATACCTTGGATCTTTATATGTCAATGATTTTGATTTCTTAAACCGGGTTTATCGTGTGTATGTTCAGGCTAATGAAGATTATAGAGACAATCCTGATGTGCTTAATGAGTTTTATGTTCGATCAAACGATACTGATCAGCTTATTCCCCTGACCAATTTTATTGATGTATCAACCAGATACTCGGCCCAGACTATTACACACTATAACTTATTCAGGTCAGTTGAAATTAACGGCTCTCCTGCCCCAGGATACAGCTCTGGACAGGCAATAAAAGAAATGGAACGTATTTCAAATGAAGTATTGCCACCTGGTATGAGTTATCGATGGTCAGGAATTACGCTGGAAGAAATGCAAGCAGGTAATATCGCTATAATTGTTTTTGGGCTGGGCTTATTGTTTGTATTTCTTGTGCTTTCTGCCCAGTATGAGAGTTTTATGGATCCATTTATTATCATTTTTGCTGTACCGATGGCGATCTTCGGTGCCCTTCTTGGTCAGTTTGCAAGAAGCCTGGAATTAGACGTTTTTTGCCAGATAGGTCTTGTAATGTTAATTGGCCTGGCCTGCAAAAACTCTATTCTTGTTGTAGAATTTGCCAATCAAGAAATGAAAGCAGGAAAAGACATCTATAGTGCAATAATTAATGGAGCAAAAACAAGATTCCGGCCTGTTATTATGACCAGTATGTCATTTGTATGTGGTGTAACTCCACTGTTGTTAATTACTGGCGCTGGTGCTGGTGCAAGAAACTCTATGGGTACAACTGTTTTTAGTGGAATGTTTTTTGCCACATTCCTGTCACTATTCATTGTACCTGTGTTTTACCTTGTTGCAAAAAATGCTTTAGGAAAGAAAAATGAGGACAAAAAACACAATTCATAAATTTTATTCATATAATTTTAAAATGCTATTAGCTTTGTTCATAGCTTGTGGCTGCTTTATTATGCCAGTTTCAGCTGAAAATAATGAAAAGGCTATTCCATCAGCTGAAAAAGCTTTAAATGAAGAATCTGTATCCGATTTAAAACCTGATCAAAATGAAACTATAGATAAAGAAATCACATTAAATAATGCTAACCCCCTTGAAGACGGAAAAATTAACCTTCAAGAGGCCCTTGACATCGCTCTCAACAAAAATAGAACTATACTGCAAGAAAAAATCAATAATAATATTTTTAAAATTGGTGTCAAAAAAGAAGTAACTAAATACTTTCCTGTGCTAAGAGCTTCACATAACTACCAGTATAATACTGTAATCAAGTCTTTTAGCGGAGGTTTTGGAGGCGGACAGAACTTTAGCTCCATTAACAAATCAGCAGGAACTACTAACGTTGGGGTTATACAGCCAATAACAGATATCTTTAGAACGGCACTCAGGCAGAAAATGGCCAGCCAGAACTACCAGATATCAACCTTGGAAACAGACCTGCAAAAAGAAATCATTGCAGATGATGTATCTAAAATGTATTTTGACCTGCTAAAACAGCAAAAAATAATAGATGTAAACATAAATAACGTAAACAGACTTGAAGAATTTCTTAAAGACGCTTTAAACAGATATGAAGAAGGCATAGCGCTATCAAGAGACTTTCTTAAGATTAAAATTGAACTTGAAAATGCCAGACACAGGCTCTTAAAAGAGAAAAACAAATACAAAGAACTCAAATATCAGTTCAAAAACCTGCTCGGTATTGATTTAAATACGGAAATACAGCTTGATGAAACTTTTAATCAAATAACAACAACAAATCAACCACTGGATACCCTGGTTTCTCTTGCATACGACAATAGACCAGAGATAAAACAGCTGGAAAAATCTATCATATACTCTAATACAGATAAGAATCTCCAGATATCAGAATACATACCAGATGTTGAGTTCTTTGCAACTTATGTTAATCAATTTGGATCAAGCTTTCAACCTAACAATAATTTTGTTTTCGGCGTGGCAGCTACTTATGACGTCTGGCAGTGGAATAAAAAATACCTCAACGTTAAAGAAAAACGATATGAAATTGAAAGAAAAGAAATAGAGTTGCAAAACCTCAAAGATCAAGTGTTTATAGAAATTGAAACCCAGTTAAATAGAATTAGTGAAGCTAATGACCTGATTAATGTCTCTCAGGCAAACCTTGAATACGCCAGCGAAAGCCTGCGAATAACCAAAAACAGATACGATCAGGGCCTCGCAATCATATTAGACCTGCTTGATGACCAGAATACAATGCTACAATCAGAACTCAATGTTGTTTCAGCCCGGCTGGATTACCAGAAAACCCTAGTAGAACTCCAGAAAAAACTGGGAATTCTAACAAAATAGTCTGCAAAAACATATTATATTTAAATGTTGTGTGGCATCTGTATACAATGTCACTGTCTTTTTTTTAAAATCCTGCTATAATGATCAAGCTACAATCGTTTGGTTATATAAAAAGAAAGCACCTCTAATCTATGCAGGAAGAGCTAAATACCAAAAAAAAAGCCCAGAGATATTGTTTAAAATGCAAAACACTAAATAATAAAGACTCTTTGCACTGTCATAATTGCCAGTATCCTGTTAAAAACTTTTATTTATTTTATAATTACGACGCTTATCGTAATTCTCAAAGTACTGAAGTCCTGAGGGTATTTGTTGAACTATTTATAAAAGTCTATGAGCTTTACATGGATTTATTTGACAGCAATGAAAATATCCATAATATTTGGAAAGAGATAAATATAACCTGCATAAATAATAATACACTACAGCTTACAAGAAATATAGAAAGTTTTATTCTGTTTTTGCAGGATAA
Organism: uncultured Gammaproteobacteria bacterium; assembly: GCA_964517135.1. Lineage (GTDB taxonomy): Bacteria > Cyanobacteriota > Vampirovibrionia > JBFMGH01 > JBFMGH01 > CAZFBA01. The sequence continues at coordinate 80,937 of CAZFBA010000003.1, read as the reverse complement.
CTGCCTGAATATAGATCCTGAAGATATTAATAACCTTACAGAAGAGTTAAATAAGATCAAAAGCAAACAATATCAAGATATATTTATGGAAGAAGATCATGAATTAACTAAAAGCCTCAATACTGTGAAAAAACAACTTAATGGAGTAACTATAACCCCCGAAACAGAAGAATTAGAGATTACATTTTCTGGCAAAATGATATATTTTAATTTTGATTGTATTGCCTTAAACCCTTATAGAATCCTTGGTATATCATCTGAAACAGATTTCAAAGAACTGGAAACACTTTTGGATCCACTTAAAAGTGACCATATTAAAAATATACCTGTTTTATTACCTGAGTTTTCAACTGTGAATATTAGCTATGAGACTGTTTCACAGGCCTTTCAAGAAATTAAAATTCCTTCTAAACGTATTATGCATAAGATTTTCTGGTTTGCCAGTAATGATATAGACCTTAAAACCCTTACTATCAGTAACTACAGTCATTACATCAAGCTTTTTAAAAACTCAATAGATGATTTCAAGGCACATGATATTGAGCTTTTAAAGCTTATACGAGCTTTTAGCATTGATCCCTGTGTTGAAGATATTGACCTGTGGATTGAAACAATTACAGATTGGCATAAATTCGTTACAAACCATAGCTACTGGCAAACATTGTTAGAGCAAGAAAAGCTTAATTCATTTAATTTGAAAGTTAGCAATGTTGAACTTGCACTGGCAAGAAAAGAAAGTAAATATTTAATTTTAAAAAGTATTTCTGATAAAGCAATAAAAGATATTGAAACTAACCCCGACGTCTCATTGAGAGTGCTTACACTATTTGAAAAGTTAAATGAAAATAATTTAATTGATTTTGATCATTTTTACAACCTTTCAAATAGCATTGTTAACCGTTTTGAAGATATTATAGAAGAAAAAATTAAAATATTTATTGTTACTCTTAAGGAGGTCAATAAGCCTGATATTCAAAATGAAATAAAGCTTAATGCATATTTAAACGCAAGCAATACAATTGAAATCGATATTTTAAACTGGTTAAATAAAGTCATCATGCCATTTTCAGAAACTCATTATAGAGATTGTGAGGCTATAAAGGAAACAATTACTGATTTACTGATTAAACTCGCAGATGCTTATATTGCTATATCACAGAATGCACCGGCTCACTATCTTGTTAATGCAGCTATACCCCTGACTAAATCAAAAAAACAACTTACTCAGCTTTTCAAATTAAAGAAAATCCTGGATATTATACCTCAGGAAGGTTCTGATAACAAGGTACAAGATGAAGTTCAGACAGTAGAATCAAACCCTCAAAATGATTACAGCTATTATAATCAGAATATCGATCAACTATACAGCCTTGCTACCAGATTTAACTGGGGAGCTTTTGCATTTACCTGGCTATGGGGTATTTTCAACTATACCTATAAGCCATTATCATTCTTTTTATGGTTTATAGTTTTTAATATTTTTATTACTGTAATGTTTTCATGGGTATGGATATTGCCAGATGTTAATCCTGAAGGCTATTTCAAAACTATGTATATAGCCTTTTATCTTGTATTGATGATTATTTGTGGCATTAAAGGTAATGAATGGTCATTAAAATCTAATAAATGGAAGAATTTTAAACATTTTCAAAACGTTCAGTCTGTCTGGAACAATTGTGGCAGGCTCTTTGCAGGGATTTCGCTATTGCTTTATCTTCTGTTTTTCAGTAGTTTTATGGCTCCACTATTTGATTTTTTCTGGAGCGGATTGAATATTTATTAATATAGCTGGCAAAATAAACTGAATATAACAAAAAATACTGTATAGATTTTAGTATACAATTTGTTGAGTCAACAAATTGTTGTATAAACTTCCAAAAACTCAAAAAAGAGGCTTTCAGGGTAAAAAAGATGTTGAATTAATACTTTTATACCAAGAGCAATAAGAAGCAGACCTCCAAAAATTTCAAATATCGTACTGTTAAGTTTTTTAAGAAAATATCCTCCCCAGAAACCTGCTATAGAAGCAAAAAATGTTACCACTCCAATAATAATAGCCGGAAAAATTATATCTATACGCAGAAATGATAGCGTAGCTCCTGCTGCTAAAGCATCAATGCTTGTTGCAATGCTCAAAGAAAATATACAATAAAAAGAAAGACAGGTTTGAGCTGGTTTTTTACAATCACCAGGCTTAATTGCCTCATAAATAAATTTTATACCCAGCAGAGTAAAAATACTGAAAGCGACCCAGTGATCAAATTCTTTAAGATATACATAGAATCCGAGTGCTATATACCAGCCAATAACTGGCATGAAACCCTGAAAAGAACCCATGAACAGTGCTAATATCATGGAATATTTTCGTTTGTTGCTTGTTAATATAGTACCCTGAGAAAATGATGCAACAGAGGCATCTATCGCAAGTGCTATTGCCAGGATAAATACTTCAATAACTGACATAATTAGCTTCTTATCGTTTTGAAATCATTATAATACAGAACTATATTAATTGTCTTCAGAAATTATATTATTGCCTATTATAGTAAAAATAACTTAAAAGCCTGTTAAGCAAACCTGACAGCAGGTTAAACTTTTTAGATTCTGAGTTTTTAAGCACATCACTGAAATTATTCAGAGGAACCATTCGATAACCACAACCAGGTGGCAATTTACCGAGAGAGCCATATTTGACATTCGGAAAATTCTTACACATATTCAGGCGTTTTTCGTAGTTTTTACAGGTATTTTCTTCTGTTAGCCAGGTGCAATAGAGCATCAGGTTTCCATCTTCATCTTTTCCTGCAACATTAAACCTTTTATAAGCAGGATATATAAATTGTGTTATTTTGAAATCAGTGTATGTATAATCATCCAGACTATAGAGCAGTTTGCAGCAGGTTCCGCATTTCTTGCAGCTGCCTTCAAGACGGTATTCGGGGGGGGCTGAATTTCTCTATTAGCAAGTCTATAAGATTCATCTATTCTTCTACGTCGTTCTAAAATGCTAATTTCGCTTTTCTTAATACCATTGTTTCATCTGGTTTTTTCGACTTTTAAAAAATACAACTGTAAATTCAGGTCGAATAAGCTTGCAAAGCAAGCAAATGAGACCATTGACCTTCCTTAAGGGTGGGCGGGATTTGGGTTTTAAAAGTCGAAAAAAATAATTTTATCACTGAAATTATGTATCTGTCCTTTCTATACAAATTATTTTAAGTATTACAAACAAAAAAGAAAAAATTGTGTATGAAAGTTAATAAGTAAAACAAAAAGTTACCGATTATTTGTCGCCTCAAAACATATACCGGGGTTTAAACGGCTTCTATTAAACATCCTGCAAGAAATATGTGGTTAGTTGTTCGCATTGGAGAAGTTTTCTGGTTATGTTAAAATAAGACCAATCACTCTTTTCTTTGCTAGACAACAACAAAACCTGTCATAATAGCCATAGTGCTTTCAGGAGGAGGTTATGAAACAATACAGACTGGGGAAAACTGAACTTATAGTTTCTGAAGTTGGGTTTGGAGGTATACCTATCTCGAGAATACCAGAAGAAAAAGCCATAAAAACTCTTCAACATGCTATTAATCTTGGCATAAACTTTATTGACACTGCAAATGCCTATAAAGATAGTGAAGAAAAGATTGGCAAAGCCATCAAAGGCATACGAGACAGACTTATACTGGCAACTAAGTCTACAAGAAGAGAGAAAAAGGAACTGCTAACTCAAATTGATAACAGTTTAAAGATGCTTCAGACAGACAGAATAGACCTTTTCCAGATTCATCAGGTATCAGGAGAAGAAAATTTCAATAAAGTTTTTGCTCCGGGGGGTGCCTATGAAGGGGCTCTTGAGGCAAAAGGAGCAGGTAAAATACTTCATATAGGAGTAACTTCACACCGTCTTCAAACGGCAATAGACCTTGTAGAAACGGATAAGTTTGAAACAATACAGTTCCCTGCTAACTTTATTGAGATTGAGTCACTGCAAACTTTATTCCCTGAGGCAATGAAACGTGATATGGGATGTATTATCATGAAACCCCTTGGCGGAGGTATTCTTGACAAACCAGAATTATGTTTTAAATTCCTGCAACAATTCCCTGAGTGGATACCAATACCAGGAATGTCTGAAATAGAAGAGGTTGAACAAATTATCTCTTTATACAAAGACAAAAAAGCTCTTACAGAAGAAGATTTAAAGAAAATAGAGCAAATCAAAAACAATGTCGGAACAGAATTTTGCCGGCGTTGTGCATACTGTGAACCCTGTCCACAGGGCGTTAAAGTGTTTGCAGGCATGGCTATTCCAAGGGTATTAAATAATTATGGTAAATATTATGATGCTCAATGGTTTGTTGAAGGAGCAAAGAGTATTGAAAAATGTATAGAATGCGGGCTATGTGAAGAAAAATGCCCTTACAATCTGCCAATAAGACAAACTCTTAAGAAAAACAAAGAATATTACGATAAAATCACAGGTAATAAAAGTTAAACTATTTATGCTTTATTATGAAATCAGCATGAAGATTAAAATAATCCTCAAAGAGGTCTTTCTTTTTGTTTGCTCCATATATTTCTGCCGGACAGTTAATGCTTCTTGAATAGACTATAAAAGTAATTTTACCAGTATATTTATCAATCATTACATCTATATCACAAATAGCATCTGTATGAGACCTGTCAAGACCATCTGCAATACGGATAATAGCACTTAATGCTTTGATAAGTTCTTTCTGCTCTTTATTTGATATTTCAGAAAAATTTTTGTGCTTCTTTTTAGGAGGACTTCCACGATGATAACGGGCAATATTGGCTATAATTTCTTTTTCTTCAGGCACAAAACCAGGCATATCTTCTTTTATTATAATCTTGTAAGCATTTTTGTTATGCTTATCAGGGCTGATATAATAGCCAATATCGTGTATTAAAGAGGCATATTCAAGATAATTACGTTCGTTTTCACTATAATTATGCAGAGATCCTTTAAGTTTGTCAAAAATAATCAGTGCAAGCCTTGTAACCTGCCTGGCATGGCTGGGTTCATTTTCATATTTTCTTATCATTAACTCTATGGTATTGTTTTGAAGCTGCTTCAGGTCTGCCATCTTTTATTACCAAGTATGTATTTTTACAATATTATAATATCACTCTGATTAAAAAGTTGCATTATTAATGAAAAAATAATAACAATTACTACTAATGAACAGTGGAAAACTCATGAAAGATAAATTATATTATTATAAAGACAGTTTGTGCTTTTATTCCCACCTGTCAGGGTGGGTCTTTTTATTTAGTATAAGCAACATACTGTAAAAAATGTTGTGAATACTAATATAGAGTGGCGGTTTTACAGTATTATAAGGTAAAAACATCACCCCTAATTTTTTTGTAGAATTATAAATAATATTTGTGTAAAAAAAAATTTAGTTAGCGAGGATAATTAATGAAAATAAAAGTTATTTCAGGCTCTATCACAGATGTAAAGTGTGACGTGCTTATTGTTAACCTTTTTGAAGGAATAACCGAGCCCACAGGGGCTACTGAAGCAGTAAACAGTGCACTAGGGGGACTGATTAAAAAAGAAATCATTGAACTTGACGAGTTTAAAGGCAAAAAAGGTACTCTGGCTGCACTTCCTGCTTATGGAAAAATACCGGCAAGGCGTGTAATTGTCGTAGGCCTGGGAAAAAAAGAAGCCTTCGATATAAATACAGCAAGAAGGGCCTCTGCAATAGCATTAAAAGCAGCTAAAAGACTTAAAGCAGAAAAAGTAGCAACTATCTTACACGGTGCAGGTGCTAGCGATTTGAGTGTATTTACCTGTGCGAAAGCACTGGCTGAAGGGGCTGTACTTGCTAATTATAAGTTTGACCGCTATAAATCAAAAAAAACAGATAGTTCTTCTGAAAATAATAGTGAAAATGATGATGAAATAACAAAAAAAGAAATTCAGGAGCTTGAAATAGTAGAATTTGACAATTCCAAAATAGAAGATATAGAAAGAGGAGTTAAAGAGGGAGAAATTATTGGTTATGCAACTAATTTTGCAAGAGACCTGGTAACTGAGCAGGCATCTGTAATGACTCCAGCCAGACTTGCAGAAGAAGCAATGTCTATCGGGCTTGATTGCAAGATTTATGACAGAGATGAAATTGAACAGATGGGCATGACATCATTTCTGGCAGTAGCACGTGGATCAGCTGAGCCACCAAAGTTTATTCACCTGACTTATAAGCCTGATATCACACCGGTTAAAAAGGTTGCCATAGTTGGAAAAGGCATAACTTTTGACAGTGGGGGTCTTGACATAAAACCAGCAGCAGGTATGGTTGATATGAAAATGGATATGGCTGGTGCTGCTGCAACTCTTGGTGTAATGAAAGCAATAAAAGCTTTTGGACCAAATATAGAAGTACACGGAATTATTCCTGCGTGTGAGAATATGCCTGATGGCAAGTCATATAAGCCTGGAGATATCCTTAGGGCCAAAAATGGTAAAACAATAGAAGTTAATAACACTGACGCAGAAGGACGTTTGATACTCGCAGATGCTCTTTGTTATGCAGTAGAGCAAAATCCTGATGAAATTATTGATATGGCTACGCTGACAGGCGCAGTTATTATAGCACTGGGCAAGTGTTGTGCTGGAATAATGAGCAATAATCAGGATTTAGTTGAAGACTTTTTAATAAAATCTATCTCTTCAGGTGAAAAAGTATGGCAAATGCCTTTGTATGATGAATACAAAGAATTTCTTAAATCCGATGTAGCAGATATGATTAATTCAGGCACACGTGAGGCAGGGACATCTTTTGCTGGAGTCTTTTTACAGGAATTTGTAAATAAAGTACCCTGGATTCATCTTGATATAGCAGGCGCTGCACATTCTTCAAAAGACAAATATGAGCTTCCAAAGGGATATACTGGCTTTGGAGTAAGAAGTGTAGTGTATTATCTGACTTCATAAGAAAAATTAGCGTTTCACAAACGCCAGAAGACTTGTATTGCTAAAGTGCAGATTTATATAAGGTAACAGTAGCCCACCCTCCCGCCCCCAGGGTAAAAGCATTCAGCAATAGTTTATCAAAGAACAATTTAACAACTAAATATAACTCAAAAACTTTACCCTGAGAAAAAGTATCCATTCTTAATGAACAAATATTAAGGTAAATAGAGTTTCAAAAAATGGCTAAAGCTAAAAATTTCAGGTTTCAGGAGAATATTAGTAAATTTAACTACAATAAACAGTCTTGCAAAGAACGATATTTTGTCATATCTTACCAATCAAGGACGGAAATTTTGCTACAGGAGAAGAAAAAATGGAAAGAACAGCCAGGCTCAAAAAAGATTTAAGTGAAAGAAAATGTGTAAAAATCATTGCAGGCATATCAAATTTTGATATTGAAAACGTAAAGAAAGTTGTCAAAGCAGCTGATAAAGCAAAAGCAACAGCAGTAGATGTTGCAGCAAAGCCTGAAATAGTATTTGAAGCAAGAAAATTAACAGATATAGCAATATTTGCGTCTTCCGTGGATCCGAAAGAGTTGTTTATGGCTGTAAAACATGGAGCAGATGTAGCTGAACTTGGCAACTTTGACGCCCTTTATGAAGAAGGAATACAGTTTACATCAGATCAGGTCTACCAATTGGCAGTAGAAACAATAGACCTGATTGGAGACCTAGCAATGGTCTGTATAACAGTACCGGGACACCTGCCAGTTAAAGAACAAGTAGACTTAGCAGATAGGCTTTATGAACTTGGTGTAGATATGATACAAACAGAGGGTGCAGTCTATACCAGCCCTGATGCTCCGGGAGCTTTAGGTCTAATTGAAAAGGCTTCATTAACACTGGCCAATACAGTAGAATTAGCTGCTAATGTTCAGCATCTGCCAATTATAACAGCAAGCGGTATCGGTCCTGTAACTTCTCCTATGGCAATTGCAGCAGGTGCCAGCGGAGTTGGTGTTGGCAAATTTATTAATAAGCTATCTTCTGAGCTTGAAATGATAGCCGCTGCAAAATCAATAGTTGATTCAATTAATACATTACGCCCTGTGCAACAGCTTGCTCAGGTTTAAACCAGTTTAGATAAATATATTAAAAGGGTCAGATAAATTCTGACCCTTTTAATTTTAAGTTAAAAGGAGTAATTTAGGTTCTTAAGACTTTAAATTAACGTATTTAGCAACGTATATACGGTCGATTTCTTTCCCGAGTTCCAATAAGACAAATATAGTAGATCACTAAGAATCACTAATAGCTGAAAAAATTTTTTGAGGTAGATGTAGTGCCCTAAAAAAATTAAACTTTCCTTATTTTATGCGCTTTCAGGCGTTTTTATATCGAAAGTCGGGAAGTATTTGTATTAACCTGACCGCACGCTATACAACCAGAAAACAGGCATAAAGACAAAGCGTGTTTTGTTTTTAAGAAATTTCTTTTCTAGAATGTAGATATCTTGGAGGTTTTGAGAAAAAGATTCCTGTGCAAGATGTTCTTTAATGTGCTGCCAGTCTTTTTCAAAATCTTCAATCAGATGCAATTCTCTGAATGCTGAACATGAAGCCCCCCAGGTAGTATTTAAATTACTATCATTAAAGAGATTCGGCAGTTGTCTTGCTGCGAAAGGATCTCCACCATCCTGTTTGATAAGCTGAATATAGAGATCTTTCTTTTTCATAAGAGGCTCAGGATAATCTATTCTAGCCTCATAGTCAAATTCTGCAAGTGATATGTATACTCCTGAAGGTTTTAGCAGGCGTTTTATTTCATTAGCTAGAGTTTCTTTTTCGTTGATCCAGAGCCACAGAAAGGATGACACAATCAAATCAAAGCTAGAGCTCTCAAACCCAGTTTTCAGGGCATCGGTAACCTGAAAATCAACATCAGGATAAAGTTTTTGTGCCTTGCTGATTCTCTCTGAATTAATATCAATCCCTGTGACACTGTTGCCGGATCTTTGAGCAAGTTCATTAGCTATAATACCTGTGCCACAGCCAACATCAAGAATCTTTTTTCGTGTTCTTATACCTGCACGCCTGTAGAGCGAAGAACGAAGGTCTTCAGTCCATTTAGCCTGTCTTTCCAGTTGTTTGTTACTGCTTTCTGCTTTTCTTGTCATTTTGCCAGAGGACATCCTCCACCGCAGGCTGGCAGTGACTCGCAGGTTTTACATTCTTCAGTTGTATAATCGTGATTTCTGAGCTTTTGAAGTACATCATGTTGCCATATAACCATCCAGTCATCAGTTAAAATATTACCAAGCGAGCAGAAATAGCTTTGACAGGGTATTACACTTCCATCAGGTTCTATGCAAAGGTTGTGTTTACCTGCTGTACACTGTTTAAAACCTACTCCCATATCTACAGGGTTGAGTTCACAGTATTTTGTAGGTGAATACCATATGAAATTAAGGCCCAATTCATCTGCGAGCATTTGTATTTCATCAACAACTTTAACAAGGTCTTCGATCTTCAGGGCAAAGGCATTATCAACACCGCCGCCTGCTTCAATGATTGCATTGCATGCAAACGTTTTCAAACCAAGATCTTTAAGCAGATTAACCGTATCTTTAATTGTATTTATGTTATGATACGTCAGTGTTGTATTAGTAATAACAGGTATACCTTCATTGACACAATTTTTAATGGCATTAATGGTTTCATCATAGCTATCACATTGTGTCATTTTGTTATGAATTTCTTTATTAGAAGATTCCAGAGTAATTTGTATATGATCAAGCCCTGCCTTTACAAGTGATTGAAGATATAAACTATCAGATAACTTGCGTCCATTAGTAACAAGACCTGTTACAATACCTCTATCTTCTGCGTGGCAGATAAGTTCAGCAAGATCTTCTCTTAAGGTTGCTTCACCACCAGTGAAAGTCACCTGCGGCACAGTCTTTTCCCAGAGAATATCTATGATTTTTTTCCAGTCTTCTGTCGATAACTCAGGATAATCTTTTGGTCTTTCGACGTAACAGTGAATACAGTTATTGTTACACCGATACGTTAAAGCAAGATCTACTCTATATGGGGCTTCAGACTCAACATCATAAGGTGGAACATAGCTCATATGAAAACCTGTATTTTCAAGATCAGGTTCATCCTTAATCAACCTGTTTAAGAAGTCTTTAAACTGTTCATAATCCTTTCTGATAACGTATTCTCTGGCAGCAAAACGTGATTTAAGCTTCTTAATGATCTGCTCATCATTAAGCCCATCTATCATAAACTTTGCTATTTCTGTTGCTGTACGATTTGTATGTACTACTTTTGAGGCATTGACTATAAGAGTACCTTCCTGATTGTTGTTTATTCTTAGATGAAGCCTGACATACTCATCTGAATCAGGGTCATCTATTCTGGAGTGGTAAAAGCCTTCTTTAAGGGGCTCAGGAGGCGTAAAAAACTCTTTTATTTTATCAATAAATTTACTCATAATTGCTCCTTAAGGGTAAAACTAACGCCCGCCACCAGCACAGGCACATGCACAGGCGCAGGCACAACCTCCACCACCGTAAGATGAGCTACTGGATGGCTTTGGTATAATGTCAGGGTTTGTTATTTTAACAATATCATAGGCTATGTCATTTATTCTACAGTATGAAAAGTAATCATAGGCATCAAAGATATTTATAAAATAGTCAACATAATATTCATCATCTTCATCATCATAATCTTCTGTTAAATCAATGCCCTTTGAGATTCTATTCATTTCAGATTTCAGTTTTCTCAGGTTTAAAAGCCATTTAGACTTTGGAATATCTTTATTACCCAGAACAGGTTTAATTTTCTTTTTAAAGCCTTTATCAAGAAGCAATATTTCAAAGTTTGAATCCAGAATTTGCCCTGCTTTTCTCAGGCTATAGATGTCACCCTCTCTGACTAACATATCTATTTCGTTCCATGAATCTTTTGTAAGCCTGTTGAAATATGCTATAGTCTCTGTACGGTTGAATTTATTCATTTTATTGACTGTATCTTCAATAAAATCAGTGAAAAATTCTTTTAATTCTGCTTTGGCACCTTTTTTAGAAACAGCTTTTGAGGCAGTAGCACTTAAAATTTCAGTAATTCTGAGGTATTCTCTTTCAAAAGGTGTAAGTGTTTTAATGAGCTCAGGATCTTTATTAATTGTTTTTATTTTATAATCAGGATACAGTTCTGTAATAACCCCTTTCTTAAGGAGTGATGCCATAATTATTGATGAAACCCTCGCAAGAGGCAATTGTTTTAGCAGAGCTACTTCAGCTGGCTTAAGTTTGGTATTGGCTCCAAAGCCTTCAACCTTACCTGCAGGCGGCAGATACTTATTTTTCAGTGTAAACCTTTGAAAAATTGAACCGAAAAAACCAGAGAAAAAGATTCCAAAATAAAAAATAAACGGACAAACTCCAAAACAGTTTTCACACGTTTGCCCTGAAGACTGGTCAGAATAAGTATAATAACCGCTTGAAGGAGTATATTCTGTTGGATCATGTACTTTATCCACAAACTTTTTAGGGAACGATACCCCGAACTTATACTGAGATGAAGGTGATGCATTTGCATTTTGCCAGGTTACAATCAGCCTGCCTGATTCATCTTCGCTGAAGGTTACTTCAGGGTTATGCCGTGTAATAATATCATCTTTTGTCACCCCATCTGGTAGGTGAAATGATACTTTAAGATCTGTAACTCCACTGGTAAAGCTTGAACCATAATAAGTAGGGTAAAATTCAACCGCTGCATACTCTTCATCAGCATCATCCTGAAACACCATATTAGAGTTATTTATTATGAAATAAAGAGTTTTCTTTTCTCCTGGTTTGATTTCATTTTTGCCAAGAGCTATTTCAACCCCGACAGGTATGTATGATGAAGTTTTTATTGATTGAAGATTATTACCGTCAATCTTTGCCTGAGCGGTTGAAAGGTTATAAAACTTATTGGGCAAGCCTATATCAACTATATCAATTGGTTTTGCCCCTTTAAGAGTAGTAAACGTTATATTATACTCTATATCAATAGATCCATTTTTATTTATATAGATATCAGAATAGTTCTGGTTGACATTAAATTTATAATTGGCTGCCATTGAAGGTATACAACAAATAAGTAATGTTATTAACGTTATAACAAGTATTTTAAAACATTTAGTCATTCAAAAACCCTCTAGCTTGTTGTTTATTAACCAGAGATAAAATAATACATATGTATTATTTCTCTGCTTTCAATCCTTTAATTGAATTCATATCATCATAGCAAATACACGCTAACAGCAAAAAGGAGTAATTTTTATCTTATCAAAAAAATTGCATATAAAAACAAATTCATAAAAAAAAGACTAATGGAGTCATTTGAATAACCTATAAGTTTATCAAAATTAAAATATTACTGGCTGATTAACAATAACCATTCTCAATAAGCACATCTCAAAACAAGTATATGAAAAATATTTTACAAAACTCTATGTATCGGTAAAAATATAAATAGGTCTTTTAAAAACATTTTTTATCAGGAGATTGAAAATGAAAGTAATTACTGCTGGAGATTGCATCAAAATTAAAATCGAAGCCGCAGATGAACAATCAGGAATCAAAAAAGCAGAAATAGAAGCAACCAATCTAAGAGATTTGCCAGGATCACCTGTATTTGAAGCAAAAGCCAGCATAGACTGGCCGGGAGATGAAGAATATGCCATAGTATGCCTGCAAATACCTGAGTATATACCAGATAGCAAGTGGAAAATATCTGCCATAACACTTGTAAACGGTACAGGCAGAAGTATACTTTACAGCCCGTCTAAAGATTTTTCACCAATATTATTTAAAGTTCAGGCTAAACCCGGCGTTGATCTCACACCGGCAGAGCTTAAAAATGTTACTATAGTTGAAGAGTAAGTGAAAAGCATTAATGTACGAACATGAAGAACAGAACCAGCAATCAAATCAGGATTTCAATAGAAGACGATATCTTCTTACCAGCCGGCTTGAAGAGCAAGTTAAAACCTATAACCATAAACTGCTTATTCAAAATATCAATGTAACCTTTTTTGTTGTACTTTTCCCTTTTCTGTTCGGAGGAGTATTCTTTCTCCTTGGTTATATCATTGATCAAGCTGCCAGTGCTACTGGTTTGATAGTAATTGCAGACTATTTAAACTGGGGTATTGAGTTTGGTAAAACCAATTCTACCTTTCATATGATATTGATTATGATCGGTGTATTCTTTATCATTGGTATAATCATCTATCACTTTCAGGCAGCAATAACCTTCTCAAAAAAAGAGCTTGAACTCGCAGGCTATATTCTGGCAATCACACATAAAAACGGCATTACTACTTATCAGAAGCTTAGAAAAGAAATTGAATTTCGCACTATGACCTATAGCCAGTTTGATAACGTTACCGATGCCCTGCAAAAACTTGAACACCTCAGAACAGAGAAAAAAGATACTAAAGATGAAACAATCATCATAAGAGATTCAAACTGGTAAAAACTCTCCTGACATGCTGATAAACTATAGCTTGAAGCTTTTTTGTATAAGAAGCTGCTTGATTTCCCTTATTTCCTGGCTGTCTTCAATAATATGGGTGATCTGCCCTGTCGGAAAAGTAATTTTGCCGTCTTCTTCGCCAAGATGATTTATTCGTGAGATAGTCACAGTATCTGACGAAATAGATTCTACAATACCGCTACATTTATGAACAGCACTCCAGTAATACTGTGCAAGATTTCTATTTTCTCTTAACTCTAATAATTTATTATATAGACCACGTGAGGGCATAAGTATCTACCAATATAATTATGTAAGGTATACCTTAATATTGTATAATAATTTTTCGCTATATTGAAGCCCTGCAAGAAAAATTTAATCTCCCTTTATGACAAAAAGCGGCTTTAGATCTGCTACCTCTCTTGCAAGACCAGCCATAACAACGGATTTAATAACTTCATCATAATCTTTATAGGTTTCTGCAAACTCATCAACAGGATAATTTCTTTTATTGAACAGAACACCTGCTTCATCCATTTTTTCGTTGACGTATGCCTGAGAAAGCTTCTTTTTAGCAGCTCTTCTGCTCATAGTACGGCCACTACCATGAGGCGTAGAGTAAAAATTCTTCTCATTACCTTTAACACCAGCCATGATAGAGCTGCCGGTAAGAGAAGACCCCGGTATAATAACTGGATGACCTGTAGCAAAAAACTTTGTGCCTTCCAGTGCAGGATGTTCAGGTGGAAACGCCCGGGTTGCCCCTTTTCTGTGGATATAAAACTCTTTATTGCTAATTTTTTCTTTCTGGGCTAGATTATGAGAGATATGATATACCAGATGGCACTTCACAGAGGGATAAATATCCATTAACGCTGAATAAATGGCAGAATTAATGAGGAGGTGGTTAACAATAGCAAAATTTGCAGCACAGCCCATAGATAACAGGTATTTTCTCCCTATAGCACTTTCTACGTCAGCAAAGACGAGATCTTTATTTTTAAAATCAGGGTATTTCTCCTGGGTGTATTTCCAGAGTATTTCAAAATATTCTGTTGCTATCTGATGTCCCAGCCCTCTTGACCCGCAATGAGTCAGTATACCGGTATTATTGTTAATGCCCCAGGCGTTTGATATTTCAGGATCAATTATATCAACTTTTTGTGCTTCAAGAAAATGATTACCGCCCCCTAAAGAGCCTGATTGATTTTCGCCACGCTTGAGAGTTTTTGCACTTAAACCCCCGGGGTCAGCAGGCAGATGGGTTCTTTCAAGATTTTCTACCCAAGAAGGTTCTATGCCGAGCTTTTTAATAAGCTCTTTATCTGATGCACCTTTTTCCAGTATTTCAAGGAAAGTTTTGTGGTCGATATTAATCTGTTCCGGGGCCATTTTAGACCCTGCCCCCTGCGGAATATAATCTGTCAGTCTGTTTATAATATTTCTGCGGGCTTCTTTTGTTTTTAGCTCTTCTGCAGGCAAATCTGTTTGAAGATAAGACATTGAACAGCTGATATCATAACCAATTGGCCCGGGCATAATTGTATTTCTGGTTGCTACTACACTACCAATAGGGCATCCATAGCCTTCATGTGCGTCAGCGTTAAGATTAATCTTATCCACGCCCGGTGTCATTGCAGTATTACAGGCCTGCTTAATTGTAGAATCACTAAGTTCATTGACGATCGGCTCAGTAGCAAAAATATCAATCTTTTTGCTACCTGCTAAATCCTTGTTAATTCTATAATGGGCATCACCCATTTTTATAAACTTATTCATAGAATGGCTTTCCTGAAAAAGGTAACGAAATTCTCTCTTTTTTTAAAATAAATGGAATTATACATAAAGGGTGAGTAATAATTTATTATACCACTTCTAATGCTGCTTTTTGGGCCTGAAAACAATTATAGTTTATTATTAAAAAACACCTTGCCCTGTACCGATGAAACCTGAATACTTTAAAAGAACCCCCGACAATTATTTCTTGAATCTGAGAAAATTTATGTTATTCAGAGATTACATTTGTTATAGTACTTAAAATTACCTTAAAAAATATAGTATTTTTAATATAAAATAGTACTTCAAAAGCAATGATTAATTGAAAACTAATGAGGAGAAGAAAAAAAGCATGGCTAACCCTTTAAGGTTCTTTTTAACCGTCGTACTGACAAGTGTTATAGTGACCATATTCTTGTATGGCATAAATTATTATGAAAAGAAAAGCTCAACATCGAGTATTCCAGCTAATCAGCTGGTTGAAGCAAGCACTTCAAAAGTCAAGCATAAACTGACGCCTGAAGAGAAAGTTAATATTGAGGTATATGGACAGGCAAGCCCTGCCGTAGTCAATATAACAAGCGTTGCTCTTTCGTATGACTTTTTCTATCAAGTTATACCCCAGCAGGGCAGCGGCTCTGGAGTAATTGTAGATCCTGAAGGCCTTATTGTAACTAATAATCATGTTATAGAGAGTGCCTCAAAACTTACTGTAACACTTTACGATGGCACAGAATATCCGGCCTCTGTTGTTGGCCGTGATCTTAATAATGACCTTGCTGTGTTAAAAATTACTCCTGAAGAAGGAAAAAAACTTAATTTTATTAAGTTTGGCAACTCAGACGATTTGCAGGTGGGTCAGATGGTTTATGCTATTGGCAACCCTTTTGGCTTGAAGAGCACATTTACGACAGGTGTAGTAAGCAGCCTCGGACGCACTCTGAAATCAAAAAACGGCCGTATAATAGACAATATCATACAGACAGATGCTGCTATTAACCCGGGCAACTCTGGTGGAGCTCTGCTAGATTCTGGAGGCAACCTGATTGGAATTAATACTGCTATTTTTGCCCCTGGTGCTGGCGGAAACATTGGCATTGGCTTTGCAATACCTATAAATACTGTTAAACATATTGTAAATGACCTGGTAAAACATGGCTATGTCAAACGCCCGTACCTTGGTGTAGCACACCTGTTGCCCCTGACACCTCAACTATCAAAAATTTTAAACTCTCCTAAAGACTCGGGCTTTTTAGTTCAAACCATCATAACCGGCTCACCTATACATAAAGCTGGCATAAGAGGCGGAAACAAAGTTGTAAAACTCGGCAGATACAAAATCATGGTCGGCGGAGACATTATTTATTCAATCGACAATAAAATAATAGAATCAACTCAGGAGCTTGTCAGCTATATTGAATCCCGAAAACCCGATGAAACAATCGATCTGGTTATCATTAGAGATGGTGAACTTAAGAATGTAAAAGTTAAACTCGAAGAAAGACCACGAGAAAGCTAGAAAGGACTTAACCTTGAGTACAATATTAGTCATAGATGACGATCACTCTATACTTGAGCTGGTAAAAATTAATCTCGAAATCCTGGGCTACAATGTTATAACAGCATCAGACCCTATAAAGGGTCTGGCTCTTGCTAAACAGGAAATACCTGACCTGATTATTCTTGATGTGATGATGCCAGAGGTAGACGGCTTTACTGTATCGTCAAGACTGAGACAAAATCAGCCTACACAGCATATACCCGTACTTATGCTGACAGCACTGGGCATGCTGCAGGATAAAGTCAAAGGCTTTGACTCAGGAGCCGATGACTATCTCGTTAAGCCATTTGAAATACCAGAGCTTAAAGTCAGGGTTAAAGCTCTACTTAAACGAGGAGGTTCAATACCTGCATCTGCTACAATGCCTGAATTGCTTTCTATTGGTGACTTTACGCTGGTTCCTGAAAACCTTGAAATCAAGGTTAACGATAATAGCATAAAACTTACACCTACTGAATATGAACTGTTAAACTGCCTTATACAACAACACGGGCAAGCAGTTTCTGCCGGCATGCTCCTTAAAGAAGTCTGGGGATACACAGATGAAGACGATGTTGAAACAATCAGAGTACACATAAGGCACCTCAGATCTAAACTCAATAAAGCAAACCCTGATAAAAAATACATTGAAACCATCTATGGCGGAGGATATCGCCTGATACCAGATGGAATAAATAAATAAAATTATTGCATAACTGCAACAATTATGTATAATATATACTTGTTGAATATAACTTAAAAACGGAACCCAAAGTGGATAATCACGCTACACTACCTCTATATCCTTTATTAATTGTATCAATACTGGCTTTCTTAATACCTATACTGACTTCATGGTTCAGTAAAGCGTCAAAATTGCCTGTGCCTGCTGTAGTTGGCGAGGTAGTATGTGGCATCATTATTGGTAAATCATGCCTGGGTCTTATAGAAAGCACTGATTCTATAGCCTGGTTAAGCTTCCTGTCTCTATTTGGGTTTACCTATTTGATGTTTCTGTCAGGTCTTGAAATTGATTTCGGCCTGATTGCTTCTGAATCAAGAATAAATAGAATGACCCTGGTTAAAAGAAAATTTCTTAACCAGCCACTCTTTCAGGCAATATCTTTCTTTTTTATTGTTCTGCTTATCTCATCTGTTGTTGCAATAATTCTTTTCTTTAAAGGTCTTGTTCAAAGCTGGTTCATAATGGCACTTATTCTTTCAACAACCTCAGTAAGTGTTGTAGTACCAATTATAAAAGATAAAATGCTGTCAAAAACACGCCTCGGACAGTTGATTCTAATAAGTGCACTGACTTCAAACTTTATGGTAATGTTACTTATTACTATTGTTATAGCCGGTCACACTCAAACAGCAGGTTTCTCAACCTTTACTATTATCCTGTTATTGGGTATATTCGTATTTATTGCTCATAAACTTCATCTATCACGCTCCTTTGACAGTTTTATTAAGAAACTTTATTTCTTTAAGCCTATTATCAATGAATTGTCTTCAGCAACAACACAGATTAGAGTCCGGGGGGCAATTGCTCTGATGGTATTATTCATTGTAATGTCTCAATGGCTCGGCTTTGAGGTTATTCTGGGGGCCTTTCTTGCTGGATTAATTACTACTATCATTCTCGGAGAAGCCAAAACTTCACGACTGGAAATGAAACTGGACGCTATTGGCTATGGTTTTTTTATACCGGTATTTTTTATCTCTGTAGGCATAGATATTGATTTACATGTCTTTTTCAATTCTGATAAAGCCTGGGTTATACTGGTACTGCTGGTTTTATTTGCATTTGCCAATAAAATTATTGCATCACTGATATTTACTTTTTCTCATACACTAAAAGAATCTATCAGCGCAGGTGTTTTGCTTTCTGCAAGGTTATGCTTAATAATTGCAGCCTCAACTATTGCATTTAAACAGGGGCTTATTTCAGAAGAAGTAAATGCTGCCGTTGTTATGGTTGCCGTTATTACCTGTATTTCTGCACCAATTATGTTTAATAGATTATATGAACGCAAGAAAGAAGAGAAAAAAGAACGTATAACTATTATTGGTTCTGACTACCTGGGCCGATTGCTGGCAGAAGAGCTGCTCAATCAAAAGCAAGACGTTATTTTATCAGCTACAAACAATCAAGAATACGAAGATGCAAAAAAAAGAGGCTTGCCAGTAGTAAAATACGGCAAAAACATTTATGAAACACTTATCAACCTGGATATAAACAAAACCAGAACTTTAATCACTACTACCGATAAAGATGATTTTAACATCAGTATATGCCTGACAGCTCGCAATACATTTGGAGTGCGCCACCTGATGTCTATTGTTAATTCTCCTGAAAATGAAGAAATGTTCTATAACCAGAAAATAGAACCTGTAAACAAAATCGTGTCAACAGTAGGAAATATTGTTAACCGCCTGATAGCACCAGATGCACTGGCAATGCTCAGCGGCCAGGAAGAAGAAATACGAATCGCAGATGTATGGCTCACAAACACTGCTTTTAACGGCATTCCACTGAATACTATTAAACTGCCAGGAGACACACTGGTAGTACATATTAAACGTGAACAAGAAGCCATTATACCTCACGGAAGCACTATAATCTATTTGAATGACCACCTTACACTAGCAGGAACACCAAAATTTGTTATAGAAAGCATTGAACTCCTAGGCATACCACCAGAACAATATTGCCCTGTATCTAATAATACTGATACATAAGCTTTCTCTGACCTGCATTAATTATTTCTTAATCAATATTAAAGTTTTCTTCAGATGATATGATTTATTTTTAAACAGGTTTATTATAAAATCAGGTAAGAAACAGCGACACAGGATATTAATAATTGAAATATAAAGACTATTACGACATATTAGGACTCTCAAGAGATGCATCAGAACAGGAAATAAAGAGTGCCTACCGCAAACTTGCCCGCAAACACCACCCGGACGTCAATAAAAATGACCCCGGCGCAAGCCAGAAATTTAAAGAAATCAATGAAGCCTATGAAGTCTTAAGCGATCCCGCAAAACGAAAACGCTACGATAGCCTTGGCAACAGCTGGCAACAGGGCGCCGACTTTACACCTCCACCAGGTTATGAAAATATTTCATTTGAATTTGGTGACCTGGGCGACCTGGGCAACTTTGCCTCAGAGTTTACTAGAGGCGGGGCATTCGGGGGATTCAGCGATTTCTTTGAAGCCATCTTCGGAGATCTGGCTAAAGGCGGCTTCTCAACAGGCTCAGGCTTTGACAGAAACCATCAGAGCCACTCATCAGGATCTTACACTTATGATACCGGTACCAGAGGAAGAAAACACAAAGGGCAATCACCTCATACCACTGCTGAAAACCTTGATATCGAAGAAACCATTCACCTAACACCGCAAGAAATGCATACAGGCACTGAAAAATCTGTTAGAGTCGCCTACGCTGCACCCTGTGACCAGTGTTCTGGAAGGGGCAGCACCTGCTATAATTGCGGAGGGAGCGGTATTACTACAATATCTAAAAACTTAAATGTTAAAATTCCTGCAGGTGTTAAAGAAGGCTCTAAAATCAGACTCTCAGGTGAAGGCAAAACAAGTAACAGAAGAAAAGGCGACCTCTACCTTAAAGTAAGACAAAAGTATGACCCCAGATTCAAAATTGAAAATGAACATGTTATGTCAGAAGTAGAAATTTCAGCCCCTGAAGCTGTTCTAGGATGCACAATAGAGGTTGAGACACTCCAGGGTAACTATAACCTCAAAGTACCTCCAGGAACTCAAGCCGGAAAAACTCTCAGACTTAAAGGCCTAGGACTGCCAAAAAGTGACGGTAACCACGGCGACCACAAAGTAAAACTTAAAATAACAATACCAGAAAACCCATCAGAAGAAGAAAAGAATCTTTATAAAAAACTTCACGAACTCGGTAAAAAGAAATAACCAATGTCTAACCCTGACGAACTGGCATCAATCTACCATCGGAACAGGCTTCTATGGGGTGAAGCCTTTCAAAATCTGCTGTCTAAAAAACATATAATGGTCTTCGGCCTGGGTGGAGTTGGCTCATTCGCCGCTGAAGCTCTGGCTAGAACTGGCATCGGCTCTCTGTCTGTGATAGACTTTGACAGCGTTAGCCCTTCAAACATCAACCGGCAGCTTATAGCAACTCTAAACAATATAAACAGGCTCAAAACAGAAGTAATAAAAGAACGAATATTCTTAATAAATCCTGATATAAAGGTTATAACACACAACATATTTTATGAAGCCTCTTTAAACAGCGAAATTTTTGCCAGCAAACCTGATTACGTTGTTGATGCAATAGATTCAGTAAATTCAAAAATTGATCTCATACAGTATTGCAGAGAAAATAATATACCTCTTATATCAAGCTCAGGTACAGGCAATAGACTTGACCCTTCGGCACTGACAATAAAAGATATATCAGAAACTAAAGGGCTTAGCTGCCCGCTAACAAGAAAGATACGCAAAAATCTTGAAAAAATAGGTATCACAAAAGGGGTCACTCTTGTAGTAAGCTCTGAAACCCCAGTAAAACCTGATTATTCAGAACCTGATAATGAAGCCCTCGACAATAAACACCCTCCAGGCTCAACGCCTTTTGTTCCGCCTGTTTCAGGGTTTATAATGGCAAGCTATGTTATAAGAAGCTTTTTAGATACTAATAAATAGTGTTATAGGTTCTGTCGCCTGCATCTCCGAGGCCGGGCATAATGTATCCTCTGTCATTAAGCTGCCTGTCGACTGCACCTGTAATAATTTTAACCTTTTTATGAACAGACCTGAATTTTTCTATGCCTTCAGGGGCAGATATCATGGATACAAAAGTAATGTTTTCTTCAGGAACCCCAATATTTCTAAATATCTGTACAGCCGCAATGGCAGATCCACCAGTTGCAAACATAGGATCAAGCACAAAGATGATCTGCTTGTCAGGTTTTTCTATATTTTCTGGCACCTTGTTATAATAGCTGACAGGCTCCAGGGTTTCTTCATTACGATACAAACCTATATGATGCACCCTCGCCTGCGGAATCAATTCTTCCATCACCATAGAAAGAGTCAAAGCCGCCCTCAAAATAGGCGCAATAACTATATCATAATCAGGTGACAGAATATCGGCTTCTGTTTTTTCAAGTGGTGTCTCTACTTCAACTCTTTTAACCGGCAATGTCTTTAATGCCTCAAATGAAAGAATGTTTGCCAATCTCTTTGTTGCCACTCTAAACACCTCAGGAGGCGTATTTTTGTCTCTTAATATTGTCAGGTTATGTGCTGTTAAAGGATGCTGACTGATAACCAGGTTAGAATCATTTAATATTTGCTCAGTTTTGCTCATTTTTTTCTCTCAACAACTGCTAGTGCTACGATAAACCATTTTTTTCTACCGGTATTCACCATTGATAAGAATTCATTGGTTTAAACAATATTAAATAGCTCAAAAGATTTTGTAAACTGCAAATGTTTCAAAGATGCACTTTAAAAGACTAATGTATAACAATAACAATAGATTTTTCTGGTTTCGATTTTCAAAACCCAAAGCCCACCCACCCTGAAGGAAGGCATGGGGTCTCTTCTTTTTGAAAAAAGAAGCAAAAACTTTTCACAACTGGCTTGCTGACTTCGTATACGTGCTTTGAAAGCCTAGGCCAATCGGCTCGTTCAACCTATATCTTAATTTTGTATTTTTTGAAAATCGAAAAAGTTTTAAGTTATTCATTAAATCTTTTTAAATTGACTAATTTAAGGTACAAGCAAAATATATAGCTGTATTCTTTAATAAACAGGTCTTATACAGGTTTTATTTTGCTAGAAAGATTTTAAACACTATTGCAGGGTATATTTATCACCTATTATAGACCTTAGTTTCTTAATTTGAAATTCTACAAAGTCAACATCACTTGCACCAGGCGCACTATTAACATATGCTTTAAGGTGATTTATAGCATCGACATATTGTTTTCTGTCTACATATATTGCAGCAAGGTTTTTATGGGCGTTAGCATTATTTTTATTTGCTTCAATAGCTTTTATGTAATATTCCTGACTTTTATTGAAGTCTTTTTTAGCGTAATAAGCTACTCCAAGATTGTAATAGGCTTTAGAATAGTTAGGATTAATAGCTATAACCTTCTCAAACATTTCTATAGCCTGCGAATAAAGCTTTTTCTGCCCATAAATAACACCGAGTTCAAAAATTGATTCTGCATCCCGGGGGTTCTGGTCAATAGCGTTTTCAAGTTGTATAACAGCATCATCAATATTACCTGTTGCCTTATAGGCCATTGCAAGGCGATACCTGACATTTTTTGCATCAGCATTCAGGCTTAAAGCCTGTTTATAACTATCAATAGCCTTCTGGTATTCTTTTTTCTTATAGTAAGAATAGCCCAGATTTTTATAAGCCTCATCAGAAAGAGAATTAAGCTCAATACACTTCTTAAAATTGTCTATTGCCCGGTCATATTGCCTTGTGTTAATATAAAACTCTCCGGCTTTGAGCAGTGGAAGATAAGCATCTTTACGTTTAGCCATGCCTGGTGCCGGTGTTGCTGTCAACAGGGCCAGCATAAGCATTGTTATTAATACATTACGTCCTATCATAGAGCATCCTTCCGGTCTTAAACCTTTGTCTTCCTCATATATGTTCAAATATATTGTAGCTTTCGACAGGAAAAAAAGGAAATTTTTAACAATTGGTAAAATATTCAAAAAGAGTCCAGAGGTTGGCAGGTTTACCCGGGTTATATAACTGAAGTTCTTATCTGACAGCTATTTCTGGCAGTTTTCTAACCTGTCAGGGTGAGCAAAAAATCACCCTTATAAATAGCCAATTTTAGCCATTTTGCTTGATGAGGTTATTTCAAAAAAAAGTTATTATTAGAGAGTAAGGTTAAGGAGAAAACGAAATGCAAAAATTAATTGATGATAAATTAGCTAATATATCCCTCTTCGGTTATGCATTAACACTAAGCACCATTTCAATTGTTGTAATACTGGTATTAACAAACCTCAACTCTTTACTACTATAGCCACACATCCTCTCTTCCGTAATTTATTGACATCTGCCTCTCCCCAAATTTAAAGATAATTACCCCAAAAGACCTGCTCTGTTCGTAAACAGAGTTTTTTTTTGAATAATAACCTTATTCGCATTACCTGATGATATATGATTTTTAATATGGAGGTGGATGGCTTAAAGCATCGAGACCCGAAAGGGTCTTTTTTAATGTTATACAATTTTTTTTCCAAACACTTTTCCACTATGTTGATAGTATTTATCTTTGAGTATACTATAATCAACGTCATAAGTAATCAGATTTCAGAAAATAAGGGCACTTTAGAAGTGTTTAATTTTTTATGTCGTTTAGTATAACAATTTTGATCCAAATGGTGACATCTTTATATCTTGAATCTGAGAACGTTTAAATTTTTCAGAGACCCTTTTGATTAAGTTCGTTAACTTTTTTTAAAAAAGATATTCGGGGTAGTTTTTAAGAAAGGTTGGCCAGAATCACTTCTTTGAGCTGATTTTGGCGTTTTTAATGGCAGTGTTCTTGCTATGTTTACTTGTAAACTTTTATAACAAAACACATCTGTAATAGCATAAGTCTATTTTCAAGAGTATTACTAATATACAGGTAAAACATTCGAAACTGATTCAATTACGGGTAGTTAAATGACTAAAAGAAAAAGGAAGAACGAACTCGATATTATCCTTTAAGGAACTGAATAAGCTCAAACGGAGTTTTCTGTGATTATTGAATTATGGGTTGTTATAAAAATGAATGAGGAAATACTAATGACTTAATAAACATTCCGGGGAAACGATTATACAATCGTGTTCTTTAATAGGGGTTTTTCAATGGGTTGTAAAGAAAAATATTATACAGAGAGGGGCTATACAAATGTTTAATATTACCTCACCTGCAAATCAGGCAGAGCTAGTTGCACTAAGAAGACAAAAAGAACTCGCAGCAAAGCTAGCTTTTGAAGGGAAAAGAACAGATAGAAATCTTGTTAATGAACTTACTACAGATAATGGTGCGTTGTTTCAACCTAAAGAACGTGAAATGATTAATGCACTAAAAAGATTATCTGAAGATTCAACTACAGATAATGTAAAATTTTTACTTCATGTGGCCAAAAACCTTAAATATGGCGTTAGAACAGGTTCAGCTCTTGATAGATTTCTTAAGGGCGAATCTTCAATAAAAGATAAAAATGAAGTGCAAAACGTCAATTGGGAAAACCTTCTGAAACAATCTATAGAAAAAGCCCTTGCAGGTAATAACACAAAGCAAAAACCGGCCCTTGAAAAAGAATTTAAATTACTTTTCCCGCAGCAGGCTAAAGAAAACGATAGAGTCACCTGGCTGAGTGTAAATCCGCATCTGGGTTTTGAAAAAGACCTTATAGCCCTTAGAAATCAGATACTTGATACCAGAGAATTTAAAGAATCAACAGATTCAGAAAATAAAGTAAAAGCACGCAAACACCTTGACTATTTTATAGCTTCATCAGAAGTTGCTTACCCTGAAAAAACTGAATGTCTTAAATTGTTAGCTCATATGATGAGTGATGAATATAAGATTAATACGCAATTGAAAGATAAAAAAGTACAGGCACTGGCTGAAATTATTAATGACGTTGTCATTAAAACCCCGGAAGAAGCCATGCTGACCATTAAAGAGATGAGTCAGGAAAGTCATGGCATGTGTGCAGCTATTTCTACCAGCAGAAAGGCTATGGCACACGAGTATAAACTGGCTTATGTTTCTAACCTCGTTGCAGAACTTGACGATAAGCCTACTATGAAGGTATATGATGTTACTGATCCAAAAGATAAAGATAAGATAACAGTTGAAAAAGCTAATATAGACTATAAAGCAGCCCTTGATCAGGGTTACAGAATTGTTGATGCAGCAGTTTCCAACTGGATGCATATTGCAAACATCTCAGGAAACGGCCTGACACAGGTGGGTCAATACATACCGTTTGATGTTCAAAACTATGGTATGTTTAGAGATTCTCACCTGAGACTCAACATGGCACCAGAATATCAGCCAGCATATGACCTCTTAAGAGCAACTATCAAGACCAGAGGTGTGGTTAAATCCCTCAGAGAAGACCTTACAGAACGTGTCATGGCCGGAAAAGAAATTAGAGACAATGAATTTGAATCATCCACACTGGTAAGTATCAACATCAGAAAAGTTGAAGCTATCTTAAAAGAGCTTTCTCAAGACCAGAATGTTAATACTGCAGCTCTTGCAGATAGAATAATGAAACCAGATATTATTTCTAAAGAAATTCAAGGTATGCAGGTTGATATAAGAAAATCTGATGCACAGATTTCTAAACTGGAACATGAGCTTAAAGAATCTTCCAGTGCAGCCCAGAAAGCAGACCTTCAGGCAAAGCTTTTACATGCTAAAGAGCAAAATGCCAGAATAAAAGCAGACCTTGAACCTAAAATTAAAAAACTTGAAAATATGGCTATAGATTCCAGTGAAGGCCCGAAAGTTAAATCAGAAAAAATAGCCCGAATTATTAGTGAACAAATGCCTGGTGTAGCAGAACAAAGTATTCAACAATTTGTTGGCCAAATTCTTGATCACTATCTATTTGTTGAGGATATGACCGACCAGTTAGACAGCCTGCAAGATAAATTCAGTCTTAAAGGCCAGTATAAGCTCCAGGACAAGCTTTTTAAGTTTGCTGCTTATAATAGAGTAAGAAAAGAGTTTGAAGCTTCTGTGCCAGAAAGACTTGAAGCAATGTCAAAAGAGCTTGGCGTTCCTGCTGAAAAAGAAGCTGTTCTTAAAGCACTTGAAAATAAAGGCGAAATATTCTCAAGAGAAAGACTCGATGCTATAAAAGCTGAACTGGATAAAATTAAAAAATATGAAAAAGCTGAAATTAAAAAAGGTCAGCCAGGCTGGAAGAGTGATACTAACCTCTATAAGCCACTGCATCAGTTTAAAGATGACTTCAAAAAAATTAAATCTTCTCTGAATGGAATCAGAAGAGAGGTCGAAAGAGATTGGCTTGAGCTGAATAAACAGCTTGATCCTCAATTGCAGGAAGTATATGATAAAGCAGGCAAAGGCAAAGGCCATTTCTGGATTGGTGAAGAAGGCAGCAGCGGCCTGCATAATGGTCAATATGCCAGATTGCTTAAACAACAATCAGGTGAAGACCACTTTGTAACCGGCGATGTTAAAGAAGCACTTGACCATATTCAGGCCGGCAAAAGCAGTGGTGTTACCGGTACAAACGTTGAGCATTATGGATATTCCGGGCACGCCCAGTATGTCTATGATGTAAAAGACGAACAAATCTTAAACCCTGAAACAGGTAAAGTTGAAGATCAAAGAGCTCTTTATCACGATAATACCTGGGGTAAAAGAGAGCTCAAACATGTCTGGACAGATGACGGCGGGCACGAAAGAACCGACTATGGCTCAAAACGTGGCGGGCCTCACGGTTATCTCTTTGACCCGACAGGTACACAGGGTACCCCTGAAATAGAACTTATTACCGGCACAGGTATTCATAAACCCGATAAAATTGGTAAAAAATGGGCTGAAAAATTTGACAGCTCCATTGGTAGTGAATTTCCTATGTTTATGGAAATCATTCTCAAAGGCAAGATGTTATCCGCTGAAGAGAAGGCTACTGGTCTTGTAGGCAAAATGTTTGGTGTAAATTCAGAGCAGAATCAGCAACGTGTTGAACTTCTGGTCAATAAACTTGCCATGGGGCAAATGCCTGAAATTCAAAAACTGTCTGGTGAGTTGACTATATCTGTTTATAATACTGTGTTTGATGCAATAAATAATAATAAGCTTGATCAACTGGAAAATAATCTGACAGAAGTTATTGCAAACGTTACTGAACACTATCCGCTACCAATCTTTCAACCCGGTGGCAGAAGTAACCTGTCAGAGATTATCAGCAAGAACCTGCCAAGATTTGTAAATGAAATTCTTAATACTCCTGATTTACCCGAGTTTGCTAAAAAAGTTGAACTTTCAAGAATTATTGAAAACTTTGTAGAAAGAGGAGTTCTCAGTACTACTAAGCCAGGGCAAGCTGTAAATCTTGCAAAAGCAGAACAGATAGAAAAATCTGCCAGCAAGCTTCAAGATAAACTTATTGACTTTATAAGAGGTGATAGCAGTGTATCTCCAGGCATGGATCCTGAAAAGATGCAACGAAAGGGTGGTATTGCCACAAAAGCAGATTTTGATGCACTTCCTGATAATAATTTAATAAAAATATTACTTAATAAAATGGCACTGGCTGAGCTTTCTCAGAATAATGAAACCTATATGATGATTGATAGTGCCAGAACACCTGAAGACCTTGCAAAAGCAAAAGCAAGAATAATTGAAAACCACAAAAATGAAATGCGTGAATTTTTCAATAAATCTGAAGAGTCTATAGAATATGTTGGTGTGAAGTTTCTTGAAAACGCCAGTGCAGCTATAGAAGAAGTAGAACAAAAGTATCAACTAAATCTTGATAGCGTTAAAAATCAACTGGCTGCTATTACAGAAAATATCCCTGCACAGTGTGATGGTTCTGTTGCGAAACTTCAGGCGCAGTTTGATAAAGCAATTGCCAGCGTAGTTTCCAATTTTAGAAAAGATTCTGGCAGTGAAAATAAGGAAGCAGCAGAGGTTTTAAATGCTAAACTGACTTTTGCCTTTGATCAAACATATAACGAGATGGTAAAAGTTGATTCAATGGATGACCTGAAAGATTCATTCCTTGGTCAAAAAATTGTTCACTGGATTGATACCAAGTTTGATCCAAAATCTGATGAGGCTTTCCTTAAAAGGATTAATTCCATACAGAATCTTGATAGAAAAACCTTTGACAAGCTTTTAGATAAAGCAACACCTGAAGAGCTAGGTCTTAACTTCAGGGATCCGTTCTATACAATACAGAGAATACGTGGTTTGAATGATAAAGCGACAAAAGACTTTAAAACTGCTGTATTCCACTATGTATTCAATACATTGATTCAGCAAAAAACTGATAAAGATGTTCAGGGCATAGAAAATAAACATAAAGAATGGCTTAAGACAAGAGAAGCCAAAAATATGACACCTGAGCAAAGAGAACAAAAGCTTAAAGCAGAAATTAATTCATATTTAACCCAGAATGCTGATTTAACAGCTCTTTATAGAAACATGAAGGTTGAATTCTCTTATGTAGGTCTTGATAAGTTTGTTGCAAAAGAAAAAGATGTTGCCCTGAAGAAATATGGGGCAAGGCCTGCATTCCCTGTTGTCAAGGTTGTTGACGATCAGACTATTAAAGAAACTGTCAGCCAGAACCTGAATGGTTTAAATGGAATGATAATGCAGCTGAATCAACTTAAAGAAGCTGAGGCAAAGACAAATAAACCTGAAGAACTAGCACAAATTAAAGAAATGTTTGAACAGGTTCAAAAATCAATTAAAGTAAATCAAATGGTAATGGCAAAAAGCTTGGTAAGACCCAGACATCGTGATGATGTAATGAGAATGATGAATGAATGGGTTAAAACAGAATCTAAAAACCCGGGTAGTTCTGAGGCCAAATTTACCAGAGAAGCACTTGAAGCCAAAATGCAAGAAGACTACATCCTGAGTTATCCTGAAGAATTTCTTGAAACAATTGCAAAAGAAGTTCCAGAAATGTTACAAATGGGCAATAAGATGACTGTTATAGATGCTAATGTTCTGCAAAACTGGAAACAGGGTCTTCTAATGTGTGTCCAGGCTGCTAAAAAAGCCCAGATAGAGTTTAAAATTAAAGATTATATATCTAAAGCAAAAATGCCACAGATAGCTAAAAAGTTGAGAGATCCTGAATCTTCACTTATTCAAAATACTAAAACAGGAGATAGCATACCTCTAGAATCTAAAAAAGGTCTTGAAGTAGTATTCAAATACCTTTCTGATCCTATGAATAATAATAGTACCCTTAAATACTTTGTAGAACAATCCGGCCTGACCAAAGCTGCTATTCAATACTTCCTGAAAGGCCCGAGGCCAGAGAAGATTGTAGAATACGTCCAGAAGAATGTTGATCAGCTTAATGACCGTAAGGCAGAGCAAAACATAATTCAAGACCAGTTTGAAGAATTTATTACTGATCTTCTAGAAACAAAAACTCAAAAACTGACCGTTGATGACCTTGAAAAGGTACTGAAAAATTATTTTGCCCAGCTGGATAAAGTATTTGCAAATCAAAAGATAGAAAATAGCTCTACATTATCAGAATATAAGCATACTCTGGAAGAAAATGTTTCTGTAGCAAAAGCACTGAAAGCAGAACCTCCTGAAGGTGATGCACTGAACTTTATATTGGAATGGCAGGAAGCTATTCTGCAAAAACAGGATGACTATACTGAAGCCAATATTGAAAGTGCTATCTCAATGATGAATATAGCAAAAGAAAGAAAAGCAGGTCTTGAGATGCTTTCTGATCTGGTCCCTGCCTATGATGAAATGAAAACAACGATTAATGAGTATATTATAGGTCTTGATAAAGCTGTTCAGGAAATTGATAAAATAAGAGAAAGCCTGCAAGCACCTATTCTAGAGAAAATAATTGCCAGAGAAGAAGCTAATAAAGCTGAAACAGCAAAAGCACAGGAACAAGTGTCTAATATGAGCCAGGAAGAACTTCAAGAAATAATGGTCCAGCAAGCACAAAGTGCCGTTCAAAACCTTCTGAAAGCAATAAATTCTGGAGACCAGATGGCTCAAAAGCTAATGGTCAAGCAATTAATTGACGATCAAAACCCGTTATTGCCTCCAGTGCTTGAGAAAGTATTGTTTGAAATAGATAATCCTACAATGAAAGCGTGGAGCGCTGGTTTACTGTCTCAAAAAGGTTATATTGAACCATTAATAAACTTTTCTGTCAGTGCACTTGATGAATCCGGTAAAATTGACCGCAATATAACACCAGAAGATGGTCAGGCATTTATTCTTGCCATTGAAGGAGTTATCAAAGGTGCAAACTCTGATGATCAAAAGTTAAGTGAAACCTGCGCAAATGTTTTAGGACATATGTTTGTAGAAGCCTGCGATCACCAGAATCCGACACCATTTATGGATCAACTGCTTAATGTCTTTATTAATGGTTTGGTTAATCAGGGAGAAATGGTTCAGTCTGTCTTAATGAACATTATAGCTGATCCTCAGGTTCATAATAATGCTAAATGTGTTGCAACCTATGTTCTTGGCAGATATGAAACTATGGGATATTTCAACCTGTTTGAAGATATTATAATGAAACCTGAAAAATTTGCTGATAAACCTTCTGAGAAACTGTTCCTTTTAGATGTAGCTTTGCAAAGCTTAACTAACATGGCTTCAAAATATCAGGGACTTAATTATTCCAGAGCCCTTGAAACTATAAAATCTGTGAATATTCAAAATATGGTTGCAAATGCTAAAAAAGAACCTGATTCAGAAGCCAGTCAGATTGATGGAGCTGCTAAAAGGATTCAAGAGAGTATTGAGAAACTCGAAAAGGTCTTAAAAGGAGAAGTTTCAAAAGAAGCTGCCTAGTTGTAGTTAATAAAAATTCATATTTATATAGAATTAAAATAAAAAAGTCTAACAACCCGTATGTCTTTGGCCTGCTGTTGCAGGCCCTTTTTATTCGTGAAAAAGAATTAGCCATACTTGAAAATCAATGCAATAGAACATACTAATAGTAGCTAAATACAGGCAAGCAATATTTTTCAAATGAAAATTAATGTGATCGAGTCGGGTTTTCTAAATTAGTTGTTTCTTTTTGTTTTTTTCTGCCAGCGAAACCGAAATAGATTATCATTGCAAGGCCTGTCATTATGGCGATTGCAAACTTTATATACGGGTGGATAGCGTTATTAGGAGAGATTAAACCTTCGATAGTACCTGCAATAATGAGAAGTATGACGCAGCCCATAGCAAGTTTGCCGGCTTCTTTACCTTTGATTTTAACAGCATCCCAGCGTTTATAATCACCGGGGCTAATGAGTGCCCAGCCCATGATTATTCCTGCTGCGCCTGCTATATAAACGGTAGTAAGTTCAATAACCCCGTGGGCAGCAATAAAGGTCAATATTTTATAGCCAAGTCCATTTTCAATAACAACCTGAATACCTCCTCCTATCATGAATCCGTTTATAAACATAATGTAAAGGGTTCCGATGCCGAAAATAAGCCCGTAGGCAAAGGCTGAGAGGGCTATTTTTATATTATTGGTCATTACCATACTTGATATAAATGGGCTAGCTTCAAGTTTTTCTGTCCATACTTCACCCTGTTGCAGTTTATTTATGACTGATTCAGGTACAAAAAGATGGCTGGTATTAGTAGGATCTATGTGTACAGTTGTCATGGCTATTCCTGCGCCTATCCAGAAGACCAGAAAAGCAATAAGAAACTGTGGAAAGCATTTTCTAAAGGTTTCAGGAAACTCATAAGTAAAGAAGTTCAGTATATCTGAAAATTTCATAGGGGGCAGCCTGTATACAATGTTATGTGCCCTGGAAGTCAGGCTGTTGAGATAGTCAATAATATGCTCACCTGCATTATTAGCCCGTGAGCGAGAAAGATCTGCTGATACTGACCGATAAAGACTGCCAAGTGTTAACATTTGTTGACTTGTTAGCCCTCTCAAACCTTTAGCATTGACTGTGTCAAGCAGGTTTTCAAGTTTTTCCCAGTCAGGTTTTCTTTGTAAAATCCATCTCTGTAAATTCATTTTCTTAATTTTATTTTATAATTACTTTATCTTATTTTATACTATATGAAAATAATTCTGGAGTGAATATGTGGGAATTTACAGTAAAAATTAATACTCCTGAAAACACTCAAATAGAGTTTGAATTAGCTGGCATAGGTAACCGATTTGCAGCAATGCTGGTAGATTATTTCATAATTTTTCTTGTTACGATCTTTATTTATCTAATTATGGGTACTATAGGGGTCTTGTTCCACGATATGATGAATCAGGTGAGCAATTATCTGGTTTCTATTTTAGCTGTAGCAATATTTTTTCTTAATTTTAACGGTTATTTTATACTGTTTGAGTTTTTCTGGTCAGGTCAAACTCCAGGAAAAAGGCTTCTTGGCATAAGGGTTATACGAGAAAATGGTCAGCCTGTAGGCTTTTTAGAAGTGTTTATTCGTAATATCCTAAGAGTTATTGATCTTTTATTAGGGCCCTATTTCGTTTTATTTTCAAAAAAAGAAAAACGGCTCGGTGATTTTGCCATTGGTACGATTGTAGTTAAAGAAAAAGAAGTCTCTGTGCCAGTTGTGGATACTGAAGTTCCTGAAGATTTTGATGGAAATATACCAAATATTTCTAAAATTACTCCAAAAGATTTTACCCTGATAGGCAATTTTCTTAAAAGAAAAGATGATTTTGAATTTTTTGCCAGAGAAAACCTTGTCAACGAGTTTATTTCTTATTATTTTGATAAACTTTCTTTAAAAAGTGTGTATAATATTGAAAGTGTTGAAGACTTACCTTATGAGCAAAAGTTAAAATGGCTAATAGATATTTATAATGCTTATAAACTAAGAGGCAGTATTGCAAATACATAAGGCTGGAGGAAAGATATAAGTGCCAGAAGCGGCTTTAAAATGGAAGTTTATGACAGGTGGTCACATCGAAGGGACACCTTATATACACCAGAATGTAATCTATTTTGGTTCTAATGATGGTAATTTTTATGCTCTTGATACTGAAAATGGCGATCTGGTCTGGAAAAGAAAAATTAATTCTAACATTTGCTCTACCCCAGTTGTGATAGGTAAAAATGTTTATTTTGGATCAGATGATTATAAAGTTTATTCTGTGGATAAAGATACCGGCGAAAAAAACTGGGAATACGAAACAGATGGTGAGATTGATACATTTATAAACTCGCTTGATAACAATAAACTGGTTTTTGGTGCCTGGGATGGTGTTGTTTATTGCCTTTCAGCTGAAAGTGGAGAACCTGTCTGGCAGTTCCATACAAATAATGTTATTAGTGCGCAGACAATGGTTGATAGCGATGGTAATATATATGTATCAAGCGGGGATCAATACCTTTATTCAATAGACAAAGATACATCTGAAATTAAATGGAAATATGAAGTTGATTCAGAAGGACTTTCAAGAGCAATAATCTATAATGAAACATTATATGTAGGTTCCTGGGCAGGTACTCTTCATTCTGTAAACCCGGCTGACGGTTCAGGTAACTGGGTATTCAAAGCAGATGACAAGCAGGTTACATCTCCGGTATTTAAAGATGATATTGCTTACTTTGGCTCTAATGGTGGTCTTTTTTATGCTTTAAACCTTGAAGATCAAACCAAAAAATGGCAATTTCAAACCGGTGAACAGAAAATGCTAATATTTTTCCCGACATATTTTAATGTAACCCCGGCAGTTATAATAGATAAGTTTGTTTGTTTTGGTTCTCGAGATAACAATATTTATGCTCTTAACCTATCAACCGGTGATCAGGCCTGGAAATTTCAAACTTATGGCTCTATCGAATCGACACCTGTTACTAATAATGGCATTCTCTATTGCGGGTCTAATGATGGTTGTATGTATTCAATCGAAAATCAGGAAATGATAGAAGATTTTTAGTTATGTATCTAGAAATTATCAGGAAAAATAATGTTGTAAAAATTCATTTAAAGACAGTTTTTTTAAATGTTGAAGTAGCACGTTCTCTTAAACAGGCGATGATGAAGCTATTAACAGAAGATGTTAACAGAATATTCCTGGATTTTGAGAAAGTTAAAATTCTTGATAGTATTTCCGTCGGCATTCTCGTACAATCTCAAACCCTCTGTCAGCAAAATGACGTTAAATTCACAATAATAAATGTTTCTCCAGATATTATGGATATCATAAGACAAATTAACCTTGATAAAATACTTGATATAAATAAATATAGCGATAATTTCGATAATGGCGATAACAAAAATTAATCTAAATTTTATTAACTATCCCAAAGAAATGTTTTAATAACGCCTTCTTTTTTAATATATTTGAATAATGGATATTCACCGATTGATATATGAATCTGAGGGCTATTTTCTTGAATTTCAAAAATGCCTGCCGGTAAGTTCAGAACTTGCAAGGTCTGTATGTGCTTTTAGTAATTCGACAGGTGGAAATATTATTGTTGGAATTGATCCAGAGTCGAGAGAGATTACAGGGGTTGACCCTTTCAGGATATATGAAATGGAAGAGTCTGTTAATAAAGATGTGAGAGATCTTGTTGAGCCGATACCTGTTGTTTATACGAGGGTTTTGGTTTGTAAAGATAAAAAATTATTTGTTATATCTGTATTGCCAGGCAACCTGAAGCCCTATTGCCTTAAAGGCATGGATAAATTTGAAGGTTGTTATGTAAGAATTGACAAACATAACCAGATTGCAACAGTTCCAATGCTTGCAGAACTTGATAGAACTTCGATGAATATCCATTATGATGAAACACCAGCCTATGATGCAGATGTTGAAGACATTAATAATGACATGATCCAGGAATATCTTGAAAAAAGAAAGATACACTCTGGTTTACCCGCTGTATTGATTAATTATGCCTTTCTTGAAAAGAATAAAATTATTACCAGAGAAGGAGGAAAGATTTACCCTACTGTCTTCGGGATACTCTGTTTTTCTGAAAAAGCAAATGAATATTTCCCAAGGGCTAAAGTAAAATGTAAAATCTATGAATATGAAGATAAATCAAAACTGAATGACATAGAAGTATTCTCAGGACCAGTTATAAGACAGGTCCCGAAGGTGATGTCATTTTTTAAAATGATTGATATACCGGAAAAAGTTCTGGAAATTTTATTGATTAATGCTCTTGTGCATAGAGATTATTCATATTCACAGGATGTAGTTACTGTTTCGATGTTTAAAGATCGATTGGAAGTTTCAAGTCCTGGTTTTTTGCCTGCCGGTATAACACTAAATGACATTGATAAAGGAGTTTGTGTTTATAGAAATAATTCAATTTATCGAATATTTAACGAAATTGGCTACAGCTTCAAAAACGGTACCGGCATTCAAAATGCTAATAAACTTTTGCAGGAAAACAGTTTTGGCAAAATTTTATTCTCAAGTGCCCATAACTACTTTATTGCAACTGTTTCATTTGATATTGTTGATGATTTTCTTACAAAAGAAGAATTTAAAGTGCTTGAATATATTGATAAAAACAAGAGTATAACGAACTCTCAATGTCAAAAACTTTTAAAAATAAAAGGAAAACAGGCACAGTATGTATTAATGAAGCTGGTTAACAAGAAAAAGCTTATTTCTACAGGAGAAAAGAAAGGTCGCAAATACGTTTTAGCCGGGAAACAAGAATGATTATAAGTTGTATTTATCGAAAATATCGAAAATCAAAACATTTATTTTTGCCTTGTGGCAACAGTTTTGACAATCCTGTCTGGAACGCTAAAATATTTCTACTCAAATAATTTGACATAATACATACCTTAATTGTTAAATAATTTAAATAGCAAGACATTGATTAAAGGAGAATAAAATTTGACTACTGAAAAAGCACATATCGGGGTATTCGGAGGATCTGGATTCTATAATTTTCTTGACAATGTTCGTGAAGTTCAGGTAGAAACACCCTATGGACAGGCAAGTGATGCTATTACACTTGCTAACATAGGAGATAAAACAGTTGCTTTTTTACCAAGGCACGGTAAAAAGCACCACCTGGCACCACATGCAATAAATTACAGGGCAAATGTTTTTGCCATGAAAGCCCTTGGCGTTACCAGAATTATTTGTCCCTGTGCCGCTGGAAGCCTTCAGCCTCACGTAAAACCTGGAGACTTTGTTATTGCTGATCAACTTGTTGATAGAACAAAGAGAAGAATTGATTCGTTCTATGATGGTCCAATTGTAACTCATGTCTCACTTGCAGATCCCTATTGCCCTGAGTTAAGAGAGATTGCAATTGGTTGTGCATCCAGACAGAATATCAGTTTTCATAAAGAAGGTGGTATTGTTGTTATTGAAGGGCCCCGGTTTAGCACAAAAGCTGAATCACGCTGGTTTACACAAATGGGCTGGGAAGTGATCAATATGACCCAGTATCCTGAAGTGCCTCTAGCCCGGGAACAGGATATGTGCGTGCTGAATATATCTTTAATTACTGATTATGACTGTGGTCTGGTTGGTGATGTTCCTCCTGTTACACATAGTGAAGTCATTAGAGTATTTATGGAAAATAACGAAAAACTTAAAGATCTCTTAATAGAAATAATCGAACAAATACCTTCTGAACGTAGCAAATGTGACTGTCACAAAACTGTTTCCATGGGCAGATTTATCGAATAGCCTTAAGGAGAAGTATTTTGCAAGTTGTATTATTAAATGGTCTCATTGATATCTTAAATTTATTACAGTTGATCCTTATTCTCAGGATTTTATTATCCTGGTTTCCAAATATAAACTGGTATAACCAGCCGTTTAAGCTGTTAGACGATATTACAGAACCGGTTTTAACGCCATTTAGAAGGATTATACCACCTATTGCAGGCATGATTGACATATCGCCTATTGTACCGATATTTTTGATA
Organism: uncultured Gammaproteobacteria bacterium; assembly: GCA_964517135.1. Taxonomy (GTDB): domain Bacteria; phylum Cyanobacteriota; class Vampirovibrionia; order JBFMGH01; family JBFMGH01; genus CAZFBA01. Next base: position 43,469 of record CAZFBA010000003.1, on the reverse strand, counting down.
AACATTTTAATTGGTTTTCTGGCCGGTATGGTACCTTCTACAGGCTTTTAAGAATAAGTTGATCCTGATAACCGGTTAATATATCTGCTATCCGGCTTGCTGCTTTGCCATCACCGTAGGGGTTTGTGGCTTCTGCCATAGATTTATAAAAAACCCTGTCGTTAATAAGTTTGTTTGTGAGGCTTACGATATTTTCTTTATTTGTACCGGCAAGCAGGACAGTGCCATTTTTAATAGCTTCCGGGCGCTCTGTTTCGTCTCTTAAAACAAGCACTGGTATGCCAAGGGAGGGGGCTTCTTCCTGTATGCCTCCAGAATCTGTGAGTATAATGTAACTTTCAGACATTAGAGTGGCAAATGGTGCGTATTCCATGGGGTCTGTCAGGATAATTCTTTCTTTTCCTCCAAGCATTCTGCAAACAGGTTCTTTAACATTGGGGTTAAGGTGCACTGGGTAGACAACCTGTACACCGGGATTTGATTTAACAATTTCTATGATTGCCTGACAGATGTTTTCAAGAGGTTTTCCAAAGTTTTCACGCCTGTGAGAGGTTAAAAGAATTGTTTTTAGATTATTATTCAGCCCCAGTGGCTTCAGGTCAGTTTTATGGTTATTAACAGTATATAAAAGGGCATCTATGACAGTGTTTCCTGTTTTAAAAACCTGTTCTGATTTAATGCCAGAATGAATGATGTTTTGAACAGCTTTTTCGGTTGGTGCAAAGTAAAATGAAGATACATAATCAGTAACTACCCTGTTTATTTCTTCAGGAAAGGGATAATATTTATCAAAAGTTCTTAATCCTGCTTCAACGTGACCAACAGGTATTTTGAAATAAAAAGCTGATAGGGCTGTTGCCATTGTTGTAGTTGTGTCACCGTGTACAAGGATGATATGCGGGGATGCAGTTTCAATAATTTCTTTCATTTTCACTAATACACCGGCTGTTAAAGACCACAGGTCCTGGTTTTGCTGCATAATATTAAGATCATAGTCAGGATAGATGTTAAAAAGTTTTAATACTTGATCAAGCATTTCCCGGTGCTGTGCAGTAACGCATATAGAGGGTTTGATGGTTTCTCTTTTTGCTAGTTCCATACAAAGAGGGGCCATTTTGATGGCTTCAGGTCGTGTTCCAAATACTATTAAGACTTTTAGCGGTTCAGACAATAATAATTCCTTTTAAAAGAGCTAACATGACGAAAATTTATTATATATTACGGGATACTGTTTAAATGTAGAGAGAATCCATAACTTAATAGGTTCTGTTTCAGAGTGAAAATAGCGTTTAAAAGTATCCCAGTTCCAGTTATGGTTGATGGAAACGATTCCTGCGACCTTTAATTTTTCATATTCATCACAGGCATTTCGTTTTAAAATTTCAGCGATAATATCAGGTGAATAGCTGATTTCAGCAATATTATTAAGAAGTGCGCCTGAAAAATCACAATTATTGGTATATGTTTGTCTGAGTTTAGAATTAGTTAATTCAGTGTTTATGAAGTTGCAACAGTTAATAAAGGTACCCTGAAGGTTAGAATTATTCAGATCAGAGCAAGTAAAGTCATTATATAAGAGATTTGAAAGTGATAAATCCAGTTTATTAGACTTGATTAGGCTAAAATCGCAAATTGATATATCAGTTTCTGACAAAATGCTTGAAACAAGGTTTGACTGAGAGAAGTTTATTTCTTTGAAAGGGGTAGCTTTAAAGTGTGAAAAAGATAGATCAGAAGAGGATAAATCAACTTTTTCAAAATCACATGCCTCAAATCTACAGTTGCTAAGGTTACTGCTGGCAAGACAGAGGTCTCTGAAATCAGTGTTTTTAATATATGAAAAGTTCATATTTATTTCTATTGCATCAATATTAATAATTGTAACATAACTTAACTGGCTGTATCTGCAATCTGAATGTTTAAGGCTACCTGAATTAAAGTGTGAATTTGTGATACAGGTTCCGGAAAGGTTTGAATGGCTTAATTCAGCATTTTTAAACGAGCAATTATTGATATAACACCCTGACAGGTTGGCCCCTTGAAGGTTTGAATTATCGAAGCAAATGTCTTCTAGCTTGCAATAGCTGAGATTAGCATCCGAGAAATCAGTATTAGAAAGGTTAGCTCCGGTCAGGTCGGCTCCAGAGAGGCATGCTTCTTTGAGGTTTGCCCCGGCAAGGTTTGAGCCTGTCAGGTTAAACCTTGTATTATGAGTTTGCATCCACATAGAATACAGGTCATTCCAGTGTGGTACATCACCCCACCTTAATATTTCGATAGCTCTGAGTGTTGTGAAGCGAGAAGTTGTTGTCATCATTTTACACCCCTCCTGCATTGAGCTATTATATTACAAATGACAAAGTATTTGTATAGTAATGCATATGTTGTCTATAACTTTTGAAGTTTGCATGTTCTACGTTTTACGATATTATTGATTTTTCAGGCATATTATAGCTGGTGTCGCTTTCTATTAAAGGATTTTACAAAAATTGGCTATTATAAAGATAATTGATTTTTGTATTTAATTTCAGTTTTTTTTGCTAAATACAACAATGTTATCTCTTGATATAAGCGCATCATAATTTTTATGATGTAAAATATTTTCTATTTCATTTGATTTAAGACCAATAAGTTTTATAGATTCATCACTGGAGTAGTTTATAATGCCTCGTGCAAATTCGTTACCCTCTTCATCAATAATGCTAACCACATCACCTACATTGAATTTATTTTTAATTTCAACAACACCTGCTGAAAGAAGGCTGGCGTTGTTTTCTATGAGAGCTTTTTGAGCACCTCTGTTAACAATTACTTTTCCGTGGATGCTTGATGCAAATGCGATCCAGCGTTTTTTGCTTGAAAGATGCTTTTCTGGTAAGAAGATAGTACCGACTTCTTCTCCGTTAAAGATTTGTTTGATTATATCCGTTTTTTTGCCATTAGCTATAATAGCTGTTCCACCAGAGTTCACAGCAACCCTTGCAGCTTCAATCTTTGTTTTCATACCCCCCCGGGACCTGTCAGAACAGCATTCGCAGCATACATTCTCAATTTCAGGTGTAATATTATTTACAGTATGAATAAGAGAAGCCTCTTTGTTTGTTTTGGGGTCACAATCGTAAACTCCATCTATATCAGAAAGAATGATCAGCAAATCTGCATCAAGCTTGGACATAACAAGTGCAGAAAGTTTGTCATTATCGCCAAAATTGATAATAACATCTTCTGACTTTTCTACAGGTAATAATTCAGAGGTTGAAACTGCATCATTTTCGTTAATGATAGGAATAACTCTAAGGTCAAGCAGTGTGTGTAGTGTTGATCTGAGGTTAAGATAACGTTTTCTGTTGGAGAAATCTTCTTCTGTTAAAAGAACCTGGGCTGTCACGATAGATAATTTATCAAACCCCTCTTCATAAAAATACATAAGTCTGCTCTGCCCAATTGCTGCACAGGCCTGTTTCAGAGGTAGTGTATGGGGTTTGGTCTTCAGGTTAATGATTGTCCTGCCCATTCCAACAGCACCGGAGGAGACAATAATAATTTCTTTGCCCTGATGATGGAGGTCTGCAATAGTTTCTATAAGGTTATAGATCCTGCCAATTGCTATATGACCAGATTCCCTGGTAACTACATTGGTTCCAAACTTGAAAACAATGCGTTTTGCATTTTTTAAATCAGCTCTTGTGTTCATTTAACGCTCTTTTAATGAAGTATAACAAATAATCACTTGAAAAAACAATTGCCCGTGACTTTTTGAAAATCCATGTTGTGAAAGGCTTTTCGGGGATTGAACGTGAAAAACGCTATAATGGGTTAGGGCTAAACCATCCAGCTTATTATTTTTTAAAATCATTTCTTAATATTATAAATGAAAAAATGGCAGGGAGGTTTAAATATTACTTTTTTTATCTTAAAATATCGTGAAAGCATGATTTAATACTACTTAAGTTAAGTCTTTTCTAAGTAAGAGCTTGTTTTTTTCTAAACGTGTTTTAAATGCGTTTACTATAATTGCATAATAACGTAAAGCATATGATGAGGAGAACTGTTATGACGTTAAAACCACTTGCAGATAGAGTTCTAGTTAAGGTTATGGAAGCAGAAGAAAAAACGCCCGGAGGTATTTTGCTACCAGATACTGCAAAAGAAAAGCCTCAAAAAGGTGAAGTAGTTGCTGTAGGCCCTGGAAGAATAGATAATGAGGGTAACAGAATACCATTGGAGCTTAGTAAAGGTCAGAATATCATTTTTACCAGGTATGGAGGGACTGAGGTTAAATTTGATAACCAGGAATACAAAGTACTAACAGAAAGAGATATTCTGGCAGTTGTTGAATAAATATACAGGCCCTGCCCCGGCAGGGCTTTTTAATTTACAAAGGAGTCTCTTATGAAGAAAACAGCCTGTCTTGTTGCACTTATATCATTAATGGTCTTGTGTAGCCTGTTTTTAATTAACTGTACAAAAGCAGAAAACAGCGCAAAAAATATTGTTAGTGATTCCAGTTCTGATACTTTATTAAAAGTAATAGTAGAAAGAAAATCAATTCGAGACTATACAGACTATGAGGTTCCTGATGAAAAAATTAATGAAATATTGACTCTGGCACAAAGGGCTCCATCGGCTGGTAACCTGCAACCCTATAAAATATATGTTGTTAAGGATAAAAGTATTATTAAGAAGCTTGCTATTGCATCACATAATCAGAATGCAGTAAGTTCAGCTCCTCAGCTGTTAGTGTTTGTAGCTCTTCCTGAAGTATCAGCAACCAGATATGGTGACAGAGGGAAAAATCTTTATAGCATTCAAGATACAACAATTATTGCTGCTTATACCCAGTTAGTGCTTGAATGTTATGATCTGAAATCTGTATGGATTGGAGCTTTTAACCCAAAAGATGTTTCAGAAATCTTGAAACTTAATGATTCGAGAGAAAAACCTTTAGTGATTTTACCTTTTGGTCAGTCAGAACGTATTTCTCAGGGTTATACTCTCAGAAAGTCACTCAAGGACATAGTTTCTTATTTAAAAGATTAATGCATAACTATAATAATCAATTTTCTGTTTTCGATTTTCAAAAATTTTAAAAGTAAAGATATGGGTTGAACGAGTCGATTGGCCTGGGCCTTCAAAGCACTATACGAAGCCAGCAAGCCAGTTGTGAAAAGTTTTTGCTTCTTTTTTCAAAAAGAAGAGACCCCATGCCTTCCTTTAGGGTGCGCAGGATCTGGGTTTTGAAAATCGAAAAATTTTTAAGTTATGCACTGATCTTATTTATAGTTCTTACACTGATCAAAAACAGTTTCTGGTTTAAGATCCTTTAGCTGGTTTATTTATATATTTTTTATCAGGGTATAAATGTTTTATATAAGTAAAAATTAAGAATTGTGATAGCTAAAGTAACTGTAAAAACTATAGCCATCCGTGTTTGCCATAGTCTGAGTTTTTCAATATCTGGGCAAAATTTACTGTATGCAAGCCAGTATAACCTGTCTGCAATGATAATACCTGTTATACAACTAAAAATACTTATAAAAGGGTCTATTTGACTGTTAAATATAAAGAAAGGCCCCAGTAAAAGTAGTGTAAGCATTATTGATCTGGGTAAAACAGGTGCTTTTTGTAAAATTTCTGGTATATTCAGAGAATTAGTTTTTAATATCCTGTATTTACGCTCCCACATAATGCTGAAATGTGCTGCAAAACTGATAACATAAGGAATTATAAACACATATTTATATTGCCAGAAAGCATTACCGGCCAGAATCCATACCAGAGGAACAGCCAGCAGGTAAAAAACAGGCCTGATACGATACAATTCGTCCCTTTTTTCAGGAGTTTCAAGTATCAGGTCAAAATGTGTTACAATAATGCATCCGGTAAGTACAGGTATTAGCCAGTCTATCCCTGTGAGGCTGAAGGCTGCGTATGCCAGTAGTGCGATTCCCAAAATGCCTGAATTGCCAAGCTTTTTCTGTGATGATGCAATCAAATAAACTGTTAAATATATAACAAAGATCATACCTATCTGGAAAAGTATTTCTTCGGGTGGCTTAGTGGTTATTTTAGCAAGAATAAAGATCGTACCTACAGGGATAAAGAGATTGTCAGCACCTCCTAGTGAAATTGCTTCAAATGAAGTAACCAGAATGGCAATATAAAGTGAAGCCAGTATAGACTCAACCCGGCCAACATCTGTTGTAAGCAATATTCCAATAAGTACAATAATAAATGTCGACAGGAAAAAGATTACAGTGCCCTCAAAACTCTTTTTGGCTTCTTCTACATGGTAGAGCTTAATACCATATGAATGACCTATAAGAGCTGCAAGTGTATCAGATATTGATAAAACCAGTATGGCAATGATATAAAAATCAGGTTTGTCAAGTAATATAGAAAATAAAAATGTTAGGTAAATTGCCAGTGGATAGTAAATGCCACCTTTTGATTCTCTATCAACTGAATGGACAGATTTTAGGAGGTTAAGTTTTTTAGTAATACCTATTATAAAAGCAAAAAGGATACATAAAAATAATACAATCCAGTGAGAAGTGAAAAGATAACCAAAACTTAATGCGACTAAACCACCTGCAAAATGAACCAGCTTTCGGGTATTTTCCGGTCTGGTTTTGCCTTTAGAATACCATAATTCAGCAATTGCAAAGATAGCTAAATAGGCAGCTGCAACAATAACAGCTCTAAATAATTCACTGTGCCAGGGTATCATAGTTTTTCCTCAATGTGGAATGCCTGATAAAAGAATGCTTTGTCAATTTTAAAAAGTCTTTCTGCTTTTTCTGCAAGGTAATTGAGATTATTTTTATTGACATCTGACAATTTTCTAGGTACCAGCATGTTCCAGCAGGCAAATAGTGCTTTATTATTGGCTTTTTGAATCAGCATATCAGTAGTATTTTTAAATGTAGTGGCATCCATATATTCAAAGATGTCTGAAAGATTGAAACGATCAAATTTTAGCTCTGTTGATTTCAGCAAGTCTTCAATCTTGCCGTGTTTTATATCTATTTTATGAAGGTTTTTTCTTATAGTTTCATAGTTTTCAGGTCTTGCATAATGGGGTAAAACATTGTTAAACTTACCGGTCATAATATACTGAAGGTATGGATTATTGTGAGTTGATAGCTGAGTAAAAGCGTATTCTGTTCTTTTGAGGATGTTTTCAGCGACATTTGTTTTAACATGCTTGAAAAATGCTGGATCTCTGCCATGTTTGCCCATAAAATAGCGGCTAAAAAAGATTTTAAACATTATTTGCCAGCCAATATTGTTCCATTTTTGGTTATAGAAGTTAATTCTTTCTTGCAGGGATTTGTTTTGCAGCAGTTCATTAACCTTTTGTTTGTTATGAATAAGTGGAAGAGCTATTGTGTGGAACTTTTGAAAATATTTTTCAAATTTTCCCTGATTGATAATGCCGTTAGTTATAAGATGAGTATGATTATTGAAGTAATTTGAGGTTTTTTCAGAAAGATGCTTTTCGAGAACCTTGTAATAAGAAAGTCTGTCAAATAGTGCATCAGAGAACCCTAGAAATTGAAGGGTTTCGTGGTATTTAAGTTCTTTAAAACAGGCTATTTTTAGTTCGAGGCAGGCAATTTGAGTCAGATTAAGGTCTATAGCTAAAACTTTTTGTGGGTTGCCGGCAAGCAAAGAGAGAGTATTATCACCCCCAGAAACAATTGAAAGGCAATTAAGGCCTTTCAGAGGACTCAAAGCCTCCAGCAGTATGTCTGCATCTTCCCAGCAGCAGGCATATCTAATGAAGTCAAAAGATGCCTGTTTTATTTTAATGTTTGCTTCTGATTTTGGTGAAAATACATTTGTGTTTAATGCTGATAATAAACGTTTCAAAGTTGCCTCATACTTTTTTTTACATAATAATTTTACCATTTTCAGAATCTTAACACTTTTAAAATGAAATTTTTCTACTGTCTACACAACATCTGGTATTAACATTAAATATAAAATTTAATATAATTGTAAATTTCATTGTCTCAAAGAGTGAATTTTTTTTATGTTGGATATAAGATAGTTTTACAAAGCAGCAATTATGGAGACTTTTGATGTATACCCTTGTTAAGAATAGTTTTCAAGTAATTATGAGCGAAGATAGCACCTGTTTAATTGAAATTTTTGAACCAAGATTTGATCTTAAGGCATCACAGCCACTGGAGAAGAACTTTAGAGAGCTTTTAGAAACAGAAAATATTTGTAAAGTAGCTATTAACTTTGAAAAAGTCAAATATATGACTACATCTGGTATTGGTACGATTCTTTCGATCTATCATCTCTGTAGTAAGTCTGAGCTGGAGCTGATTATATACAATTTAAATGATGAACTGAAAGAATTGCTGGATACTACGATGGTTTCAGAGGTTATCAATATACAGAATTAGCAGGTCATTATTGCTTTTTTGGTCGTTGCCTTGATGTAAAAGGACTGTTTTTAGGGCATTTACCTTTGTTTTTATTATTTAAATCAACCTTTATATGTTGCAGTGAAAGCTGATAGATGTTTTTGTATGCCAGAACTTCCTGTTCTTGAAGTATTGTGCCGTCTGGGGTCTGGTATTCTTTGGGAAGGTGTGATTTGTCTTGTTGTTGTCTTGTTTGCGGGGTTTGTCCATTTTGCTTAAATTGTTCCTGATTTTCGTAGACCCAGATGAGTTCATCGATTGTGCAATGTGATTCCAGCCCCCAGTCTTTCATATAAAGGGCAGGGTTAAAGCCTGGTTCAAGCGTGTAGAGCCAATTAGCAGAATTGATATCTCGCCAGGATGTTTTTACTACTCCATATTGATGGGGAACATACATTATATCTTCAGGGTGAGGACTGTGGGGTAGACCAATTACGTGTCCCATTTCGTGTATTATTGTGTGTTTTACCTCATTCATATCCTGATAGGCTGCGTGAATAATACCATCTGAGATGCCAATTTCTACTTCTGCTGAATAAATCATATAGTCTTTGACGCCATTAATAGTGCAAAGCCCGAGAGATCTTCTATCTGCCCTGCGCCATAATACATTAACATTAGAATTCATATAATCTTGAGTTATTGTAAAGGTGAATTTGCCTCCGGTTGCATTTGACCAGATTTGTAGGGCTTCTGCAACCATATGCTGATAAGTATATGAATCCTGTTGTTTGCTTTTCTGATACCACCGGAAAGGTGCAACATAAATTTTGAGAGGCATAAGCTTCTCGGGCCAGCGCATAATACAATTATCTTTCAGGCTTTCTTGAAGAAAAGTGGTAAGCGTTGTCATTATTTTATATTCTAATTTGTTTCTGTACTTTAATACTATTTTATATGATATAAAAAGAAAGTGCCATTGATAAATGTCAGCTATATTGATGTTTTTCAAAGAGTAAAAGTCTTATTTAGTTTTGCAGGAAAAGATTTAGAATAAATATTGTGTTTTGTAAATAAAAATTAAAGATGTGGTGAATTTTTTTTAAAGGTAACCAGCGATTTGAAGGATAGAATACAAAAACATAGACCTGCTTTTCCGTTTAGTATGGTGATTGTTGATCAACATATGCCTTTCTATTCTTGCAGCCTGCCGGGTTTCCTGTTCAAAAAATGCTTTGGATTTGTTATTACTTGTTCTAAAATGTTAATAATATTAAAATATATTTATCGGCTATGAGAACATTTTGTCTCTCTTGCAATAGCTTTAAAAAGCAGGATTTAAATTTATTTCTGTTCTTTAGAAAGAGTTAGTTATATTGATGGCAAATAATATTGAAATTTTTCAAACAGTGATTGATGTACTGGGGTATAATAATAGCCCGGGACTTGTAACGGATAAGAATGCTTCTTCTGAAGCAAAGGCGTTTCATTTTAAAAAAACTCAGGCACTACTTGAAGTTGATGCTGTATATTACGTAAAAGACGTACCAGTAATATATTTTAAGTCTTTTTCAGAACTTTCAGAACAACTCATTACAGAATTTCACAAAAAAGCCTGGAATCAGGGTATTGCACCGTTGCTCTTTATTTTGCTGCCTGATGAAATCAGAATCTATTCATCATACCTGGCACCGGTTCTTAAAAAGAATGAAATTAGCTCTGATGAAGCTTTAATAGTAAGTTCAAAAGCTTTAAATAATACGCAAAAACTCTCTAAAGACTTAAAAAACTTTGCAAGAATAGAAGTTGATACCGGTGCCATCTGGAGAAACTATCCACGGGAAACCTCAAATGACAACAGAATCAATCAGGTGCTATTGCATAACCTTAAAGAACTCAGAAAAAAACTTCATTCTGCCGGCTTAAAATATGAATATATACATAGCCTGATAGGAAGATCGATTTTAATGCTTTACCTTGAAGAAAGAGGAGCATTGACAACAAATTTCTATAAAAAATATGAAAAAAGCTACACGAATTATTATGACCTTTTATCAACAAAAATGAGGCTCTATAAAGGCTATGAGGATCTAATGGGGATTTTTGGTGAAGACCTGTTCCCGGTTATTGCAGAAGAAAAGAAGGCTGTAACAACAAAACACCTGAATATATTGAAAGATGTTTTAAGCTCACAAGCTGATGATTGGTATTTCTGGGCTTTTTCCTTTAAATTGATACCAGCAGAGCTTATTTGCAGTATTTATGAAGAGTTCCTTTATATAGAAGAAAAAGGAAAAGAAATTGCTTCATATGCACCTCCTGCTCTGGCAAGCATAATGCTTAATCAAGTTATGCCTTATGATTCTTTAAAACAGCCTTTAAAGATACTAGACCCTGCATGTGGTTCAAGTATATTTCTTGTTGAAGCTTATAAAAGGCTTGTAGAAAGCTGGATATATAAAAATAAGGAAATTAAACCTGATTTTCAGTCATTACATAAAATTTTGCAGGACTATATTTTTGGTTTTGACTTTAAAAATGAAGCATTGCGCTTTACGGCATTTGGGTTGTTTCTTAAAATGATGGATTATATCGATGAAATTGATCTGCTAAAAACACCCAAACTGCCATCTCTTATTGGAAAAAATTTGATTGAAAGTGATTTTTTTGATACACAATCAGCTTTACATAAAATGAAGTATGATATAATCATTGGCAACCCGCCATGGCAAAGTAATTATGGTGATAAAGCCAAGGACTATCTTAAAAAGACAAAATACCCGGTTGGCGATAAACAAATTTCACAGGTGTTTCTCTGGCATGCCGCAGATCTTATTTCTGATAATGGATCAATATGTATGCTGATGCCTTCAAAAGGCTTGCTCTATAACTTTAACCCCAAAAATATTGAGTTTAGAGAAAAGTTTTTCAAGACATATAATATTAAAAAGATCATAAATCTATCGCTGTTCAGTAATTTGCTGTTTGAGAATTCCAAGTTTCCTGCTTCTATAATTATTTATGCCCTCGATAAACAGGAAGGCAAAGAAAAATCAACGGTTTATTATGCACCCAAACCGTCAAATAAGTCATGGGAATTCTCTACACTCGTTGTAGATTCTTCAGATGTTAAACGGCTACCAAAACAGCAGATTCTTAAAAATCAATATGTCTGGAAAATAGGTTTTGTTGGCACAAGAAGAGACTTTATACTTGTTAACCACCTGGATAAAAACTTCCCCAAAATCGAATATTTCTGTGAGGATATGAACTGGAAATATGGCGAAGGCTTTCAACTGGGAGGTGGAGATAAAAATGTCAATAAAGATATGGCAGAAATGCTTTATATACCAGCAAAATCGATTTATCCTTTTTATGTAGATAAAAATGAACTGAAAAAACTAAATAAAGATACTTTCCACAGACCACGGGACTTTTCGCTTTATAAAGCTCCCCATACCCTTGTAAGGGGTGGGCAGATATATGCTGCCTATATAGATTATGATGCTGTATTCACCCATGCTGTCATGAGTTTTGCGAGCCCTGACCCTGCTGACGATAAATTGCTTAAATTGCTGGCAGCATATCTTAATTCTTCGCTGGTTTTATATTACCTCTTTATGACTTCAAGCACCTGGTGTATTGAAAGAACCGATATTCACCTTGCTGAATATCGTACGCTGCCATTTACAGTTCCCTCAAATAAAAACCTGCTTGATGAAATTCTTAGAAACTATGATGAAATTGCACTATTTGTAGGGCAAAATTTAAATGATTATCTTGAAAAAGATCAGTATTATAAGCTAAGAGAGAATATGGATAATACTATCTTTGATATTTTTGGTCTGGATCAATCACAGAGACAGCTTATTATAGATGCAAATAATTATACTATTCAATATTTTCAGGATTATAGCAAGAGTGTAAAATCTAAAAAACTACCAGAATCAATTCAAAAAACCGATCTGGATAGCTTAAAAACCTTTGCAGAAACTTTTATCGATATTATTAGCAGACATATTTCAAAGTATAACTATAAAATAGTAGTAAAGATATTTGAAGGAGATCTTCCTCTTGATGTTATGTCATTTGATTTAGTGCCCTCATCTGAAAAATGCCCTGCTATCAGAGTTGTTAATTCGCCAGATCTTCAGAAAACCTTATTGCATAAGCTTGATAATATAGTTTTAAAACAGACTGGAGAAAGCATTTATACTACTAAAAATCTCAGGGTTTTTGAAGGTACTACCTTTCATCTGGTTAAACCATCTGAAAAGCGTTTCTGGAACAGGACAATGGCATTGAATGATGCTGATAAAAATGTACGGGAAATACTTAACGGATTCGAAAAATAATCTTAAAAAATGTTGCTTTTTATTATTTAATCAATCATTCAGGGATTACTAAATTTTTAGTAATTTGCTATCCTAATAAATAGGAACACCTTATTCAAAGCATAAAACAGGATCTTATTTTACAGTATGCCGCTATTTGACGAATTTAAAAAATTATCTGATCAAGAGCTCAGGCAGCGGGTCTTCGATATGGTTCAAAACCAGGAAAATGAAGACCAGGAAGTCGATTTCAAGAGAATAGACAGCCTGGATTTTTTGCTATACAACATACCAGACAAAGGAAAGATTAAAAGTGAATTTGCAAAAGACCTTTCAGCTTTTGCTAATGCAACAGGCGGTATAATTATTTATGGTATAGAAGAAATTATAGACCCATCAACCGGTCAGAGAACAATGAAAGGGTTTGGCAAAGGTATTAATGTATCTGAATTTAACCGTGAACGACTGATTCAAATTGCTAATGCCATTGTTTCACCCTCAATTACAGGGCTGGACGTTAAAACAGTTCAGCACCCTGTATTCAAAAATGAATACATAGTTGTTGTTCTGGTTCCAGAATCGCTGAATGGTGCGGTTATGGCAGAAGGAGATTATAGATATTATCAGCGTCTGGTGACTGAAAATAAACCTATGCGAAACTGGCAGGTAAGAACTGTTAATAGTAAGGTTGTTCATCCTAACCTGACTCTAAATTTTGACTTTACAGATGGCATATTCTTTGGATATAAAGAAAACGGAAAAAATATACCGGGTGATTTTCTTTTATCTATTAAAGTTCCCCGAATTAAAAACGAAGGAATGGTAATTGCCAAACAGGTTGGCGTTGTTATGAGAATTCCAAGAGTCTTATATAAGTTGTCAAGCTTTAAAAAAAATTTATTTGATGAGGTTATAAACATTGAAAATAACAATGAATATATAGAAACACTTAAAATATTTGAATATCCTATTTTTCCCGGGCTTGAAATTGATGCCCTGAGCGATAATAAAGTATTATTTTTTGAAATGAAAAAAGAACATCTCATTAACCCTGCTCTTTTTGGTGATAAAAAAAATGTTATTGTGTTTATTGTATATGCAGACAACGCAACAGCTAAAATGTATCGCATTATCTTTGATCTTTCAGGCATCCAGACGTTAGAAGATTTTTCTAAAAGAGGTCTTTTCTCACCTGCCTGTCATCATAGCAATTCATATTTTGTAGAATACTATAAGGAACTTCAACAAGCAGGCATTATAAGCATTGATACAGTAGAAACAATAGTTTCTCGCTATGGAAGCAGTGTTTAAATCTTCTATAAAAGCTAGGCGAGATTTAGGGTTGAAAATCGAAAAATTTTTAAGTTCTGCACTGTTCTACCATATTTAGGTGTTAGTCATTTAAATGTCTGAAACAAAATAATTTTAAGTAAATTTTGCTTTACAAACGTTCTAAATTTGTAAATTTAAGGGCTTCAGTTGTTTTATATATGCAGATTGATACCTCCTCACAATGAATGCTAGATTTATGACTAAAATTTATTCAATACCTCAAAACAACCTCTATAATAGCGTTTCATATAACAACGATAATGTTTTCGCCCGTTTTGAAAGACAAATGGTTCCGGCGACCAAGTCAGTTGTTTATAATGAGGCTATAAAAGAGAAAAATCGTAAGAAATTTTATGTTACGGCAGGTATTATAGGTGGTATAGCTTCTTTTGCTCTGGCATTAGCATCAAGAAGGTTTCGAGTAAGCAGTTTAAATCTTCTTGACAAAGTTAGAATACACAGTGAGGAACTTATCAGAACTACACGTGAAACCCTGGCCAATAGAAGTGATGTTTCTCTAATTGATAGAGCCAGAATGTCAATATTTAGAGGCATTCATAAGGTAGCAAACTCAGCTATAAACCTTCTCGGTAATATAGATGCCGGCAAAAACTATATTACCGGTAAGGCAACAACAAAAGTCCCGGTGCTTGGTACCTTTGTAAGTAAAGCTAACGATAAATTAAGGCCCTTTTTCACAGGTACAGTTAAAAAAGCCTGCCTTTTTAAATATAAAGGTGCTGAAAAAGCAGCATCACAGCTTCAGTCTACGCTAGATGATGTTGTGAGAAGATCGCCTGGTTTACAGGCTTCTATTGGTAATTATGGTGATGATCTTGCGAGATCAGTTAAAGAATTAAGCAGAAGAGGCAAATTCGAAAGACGTGTTGATGACCTGTCTAAAATTATAAGAAAATCAGTTAAAGAGTATAATAGTGAAATCGACAGGATGGTTTCAGGTGGTAATAAGCTCAACCAGACAGCTGAATCTCTTGTTAGCAGAACTATTTCACTTGATATTGCCCGTTCTAATCTGGTTCAGCATAATGCCCGTATTGCAGATCTTAAGCGTATTATAAGCTTTACTCCTAGAGAAAGAGAAGCAGCAGTAAGAAGACTTATTAAAGAAATAACTGTTAATGGTAAAAATCCTGACCCTGCTCTTATTAAGAAGCTTGAAACAGCTTTTGCAAGCTATGCTAAATCTTCAACATCAGCTAATCAAGCACGTGTACTAGGCCTTCTGGATGATGTAGCAATTAAGATGAATCATCCACAGTTAAAACCGCTTGTATCAGAAGCCAGAAAGGCAATGAATACTTCTCAAACAGGCATGCTTCAAGATTTAGCCCGCAAATTAGAAACTGCCCACAGAAGCGGACAGATTTCAGCAGATGACTATAAAGTTCTGACTAAACAAATCAAAAGCCTTGATTCAAATATTCAAAAAGCTGTGGAATTTGAAAAAACAAACCTTTCTGGCAGATGGCTTGATATTGAAATAGGCCCATCAGCATTTTTAGAAACATTTGCTACCTCATTACCAGCTGCAGCCCTTGCAGCAGAGACAATTAAGTCTGAAAACAATGAAGAACGTATTTCTAAAGCTATAAGATATGGTCCGGCTGTCGTTGGCGCAGGTGCTACCTGGCTTACAACATCCTTAATGGGCATTTTTGGATTTAAGACATTATTATTAAGTGCTGCCTCAGGTTTTGCTTTTAACAGAATTGGCACATACTTCGATAACAATTATTATAGTAAAGGTAGAGAGTGGAATACACTTAAAGCCCTTTCAACAAATAACACCGAAAAATCAGGCGTTAAAATTTTCGAAGTATAACTATGAAACCGGCAAAACTCTCAATAGATACAAGCATTTTAGAAGTATCAGAATATCTGAAAAGTTCTGATAGCAATGAATTAATTATTGTTGATTGTAATGGTGAGCTTGCCGGAAGACTTTCAAAAGATACGGTTAAAAAAGCACTTTTCCATAAGCTTGAAAAATATTCTTCAGGCCTGATTACAGAGTATATTGAATCACAACCACAATCTCTAAAACCTTTTATAGAAAATGTATCGAGAAACAGAATAAGCCAAATTCTACCAAGTATTGTTAATGCAGCAATTAATGATGTTTCTACTTTAGCCGGAAAGCAATCAATAAATGCTTTTCTGGTCGGTGGGCCAGCAAGAGACATTATAAGAGGAACCCCGTCTCTTGATATTGATATTAATATGGAAACAAACGCTATTGACCTGGCTGAAATACTTGCAGGGCAAATTTCCTGTGTCACAATAAAAGAAAAACACCCACCATTTGGTACAGCAAAATTAAGTTATCAGAAAAATCAAAGCTATCTTAATGTTGACCTGGCTTCAACAAGAAAAGAGTTTTACCCTTCACCTGGTGCTTTGCCTATTATTCAATCATACTATTGCCCGATAGCTGAAGACTTAATACGGCGTGATTTTACCATTAATGCCATGGCTATAAGCATAAGCCCTTCAACATTTGGCAAACTCATAGATGTTACAGGCGGTTATTCAGATATACAGAACAAAACTCTTAGAATACTTCATAGCTATAGCTTTATTGATGATCCAACACGCATTATAAGAGGGATTAAATTTGCTGTAAGGTTTGGTTATCACTTTTCACCGGCAACAGAAAGACTGCTCAAAGAGTGTATTGAGTCAGGGCTGTTTGATGGCTATTGTTCTGAACGGCTTAAACTTGAAATAAAGTCTGCGCTGAACCTGAACAGGGTAGAAATAGTTGATATGATAAGAGAATACAATATATACAGGCTTCTTGATACTTCTATAAATAGTGAAGATATTGATCAAAAATACTTTAAAACCCTTAACAATAATCTAAATCATTTTAGCAATGAGATTGATAGTTCTGATATATGGCTATGTTATCTGGCTTTATTACTGCAAAATATGCCCGATAATAGATTATTCCATGTTCTAAATGAGCTCTATTTAACCAATAGAGAAAAAGAAGCTATTACAGGCGGGCTTTTTTTGCTGAGACGAACAAAAACTCTTAATTTTCCCTTAAAACCTTCAGAAATATACAATTTATACCATAATCATCAGCCTGCTTCTATTATCCTTTCAGCTTCTCTTACTGGAGAAGTGCAACTTATCGAAAATATCGAAAATTATTTTCAACATTATTCCCAGACTAAAATTTATACGACAGGCCAGAAGCTTATTGAACTGGGGCTAACCCCCGGGCCACAATTTTCAGAAATACTTCAGGATATTCAAAACAAGAAACTCGATCAACTTATTAACTCAGAAGAAGATGAATTAACTTATATTCAAAAGCACTATTTATAGTACATATAGCTATTAACAGGAATAATTACTTATAGGTTTACTACCTATGACTGTTAATGTTTCTTCATAAACAGCCTAAATTTGTAAATTGCAATAAAATATTTGTTTTTATATATATAAGATATATTTATCGGTTACGGATTGTATGTAGTGGTTTATATAAAAGATTAGAGAGGAGTTAAGCATGACACCGGATTGGTTCCCGCAAATCAACTTACCAGGGACATCTCAGGTATATGGTAATTATCATGGTGGTGGTTATCATCAGCAAAATTCAGGTCATTATGACAATTATCGTGAACATCACAGTGTAGAATCTTACACAGGCAAGCTTGATAAAGCAACCCAGAATTATTATATTGCCTCAGGCCTGTCAAGAATACTGGGTGGTATGACTAATGACCCTGAAGCTCAAAGGTTTTTAGGTATTGTAGGTGATGTTACAGGTACTATCGCTGGCGTTAGAGACTATTCTAACAGAGAAAGGTACTATAATGAGCAGCATCACATAGAAAGAAATTCTGGTGCCTGGAACAATACCCAGCGGGGCTGGACACCGGGCAATTCATATTATCTGGATCAAAGCTATAACTTTGTTGATCCACGTGTTTATGGCCCTTATAATCTTCCTGGCTCAGGACACAGCCAGAGCCATTCTCACCATCACAGCGAAAGCAGTGGTTACTATAATAATGGCTGGAACTCTGGCGGTTATCACTATGAAAACGGTGGCGGTCATAACTCTCAAAGTGGATGGGTGAATAATGGCTGGCCTTTTGGCGGGTATGAATATGGCAACTCCAACTCATGGGAGTATGGCAGTGGTGGTTCATGGAGTAATAACCCTATCTATACACCCGGCTGGAATACATGGCCCCCCATAATTTGCTGGTAGTATAAATTTTATAAATGATAATAACTTAAAACCTGGTTAATAACCGGGTTTTAAGCGTTAAGATAGTTAAGACTGATGCATAACAATAATGATAGATTTTTTTATTTTCGATTTTCAAAAAATATAAATTTAAGATATGGGTTGAACGAGCTGATTGTTCTGAGCATTCAAAGCCTCTTTAATACAGTTTCAAAAGAAAAAGGCCAGTAATATGCTTCTGGCCCAATTATCCCCCTGTTTGAAAACTATGTTTTCAAATGTATCTTTTATTCTTCCTCATCAAACAATGATTTTTTAACATATTACATTATTTCCATAAATAAAAAGCAAATGATAAACTAATAGGCATATAAATTGCCATAAGGTCTATGTGAAACTGGCAATAGTTTTATAAAAGGCTGACTCATAATCTCGTCATAGTTTAGTTCAAGAACGTTTGCATAGTCGCCAATAATCTCCTGAAGATTTTTCCAGTCTTCTTCATCAAGATCTCTGATGCCAACTTCTTTTCCGAGTTGATAATCTTTAATAGCGCCTCTGATGAATATAGAGCCACCATGCATGCCTGTACCAACGTAATTACCTACAATTGGTTTGTCTCCAATATTCATTCCCAGTAATATCAGTCTTCCTCCGGCCATGTATTCACCAAAAAAGTCACCTGCTCTGCCTCCAACAACAATGGTAGGTATGTTGTCTTTAAATGATTTCATATGAATACCGATTCTATAACCGGCATCACCTTGAATATACATTCTTCCACCACGCATGCCATAGCCTAGAACATCACCAGCCATACCTTTAATAATAACCTTGCCGCTGCTCATCGTGTTTGCAACACCATCCTGAGCATTTCCATTAACCCAAACAGCAGGTCCATCCATAAAAGCACATAAATCCTGCCCGGGAACACCGTTGATATAAATTTCAACATCCTTATTATTCAGGGCATCACCTATATAACGTTGACCGTTAACATTGATCAGGTTGATTTTTCTGTATCCGTCAGCAATAGCCTGTCTAATTTGCTGATTTAGTTCTCTATAGTGTATTCCTCTGGCATCAATTTGAATCATAGTCTTTCTATCCGGCTAATTGTAATGGTTGCTGATCATCTAGCTTGACAATAACTGGTTCTCCGGCTTTAGGGGCCCAGATTGAATCCAGGTCAGGGCAGACCTGCCTGATGGAACATTCTTCAGATGCCATATAAACATAGTCATCTTTTTTGCCTACAAGCAGTGGTCTGAGTTTAATTCTATCGTTTAAACCTACAAGAGTGTTGTTATTGGCTATTAAAATTGAAAATGGTCCGTTAAGAAGTGCCGAGCCATAGACAATTCTCAGGCTGGTATAAAATTCTATTAGTTCAGGATCTTCAAGACGGTCTATATCTTCCCAGAAAGGTGCGCTCAGAGCAGATGTAACAATGTCAATAGGCAGTTTTTGCTTTCTGCAAATTAGATCCAGCAAGTATGCAACGACTTCTGTATCTGTATGACAGGTACACTGGTAGCCAAACATATCCAGATACCTTTTGTTTATGCCATAAGAAGAAATCTCACCGTTGTGAACAATAGACCAGTCAAGGAGGGTAAATGGGTGAGCGCCTCCCCACCATCCGGGGGTGTTTGTCGGGAAGCGGTTATGGGCAGTCCAGATATAGCCATCATAGTTATCTATTTTGAAAAAGTCAGCAATATCTTCAGGGAACCCGACCCCTTTAAAGGCGCCCATGTTTTTACCGCTTGAAAAGACGTATGCACCGGGCATATTAGCATTAACATGCATTACCAGACGAACAATAAAATCGTCTGATTCAAGTTTTTTCTGTGCAAATAATTCTATATCTTCAGATGTTGGGCGTGGTCTTACAAAATATCTTCTGAAAATTGGGTGAGAGAGTATCTTTCTATTTCTTCTTATAGGTATTCTTTCCTGGTGTTCAAACAGGAGGTGGTCTTTAAGATACCTTTCAGTATCTGTATGGCATTCTTCGTCGTCATACATAATATGCAGGGCGTAGCAGTCTTTGAATTCAGGGTATATTCCATAGCCAGCAAAGCCAGCACCGAGGCCGTTACCTCTTTCATGCTGTACGGTCATTGCTTCGGCTATGACGTCACCGCCGATCATCTTGCCTTTAGTGTTGATTATACCGGCGAGTCCACATCCTGATATGTCTTTTTCTATTCTATAATCAAACGTCATGCTATACTCCCTGGCTTACTGCTTTGAATTTACGCTCTCTGACATCTTCTGGGAGGTCGATGAGACCAAATGAATCTTTGAGAATTTCATCTTTAAACGATGTTATATCTGTTTTATCCTGAATTAAGCCTGTCAGAATGCCAGCTCTGTCAATTTTGTTGACATAAATAAACCCTGCAAGTTTGTTATCTTTAATAATAATTTTTTTATAGACTTTGTTTTTCTCGTTGAGGATGATTTCTTCATTAAAGCTTTCATCTTCAGCTGTTGTAAAGCCTGCAGAAATGATTGGCAGGTCAAAGAATTCCAGCGAATTCATTGAAATTCCACCACAATAAATTCTTTCGTGGCCAGCCATATTGAGACCGGCGATATATCCCTGTCTGTATGCTGTTGGCCATATTGGTAAAACTCTATTTTCTTCAATTAAAAGATCGAAGGCTTCAGCAACGTCGCCAGCTGCATAAATGTCAGGGTAGTTTGTCTGGAGTTTTTCGTTAACTATAATACCCTTATTTCTTGTTATAGAGGTATTATTCAGTATTTCCATATCAGGTTTAACGCCAATAGCTATTATTACAGCATCACAGGCAACTTCAGTACCGTCCTGAAGGGTTACGGTTGAAGCTCTGCCGTCGTTTGAGTGAATCTTACTTACAGTATTTTCAGTAAAGACAGTTACACCGAAATTTTCAAAATGATGTTTCAGTATATTAGAGGCGTTTTTATCCAACACTGCACCGAGAAGTGTTTCAGCAAGTTCAACAATGGTCACATCTACACCTGATTTTGACATATGTTCAGTTGCTTTCAGGCCAATAAGGCCCCCACCTATAACTACTGCCTTTTTAATTTCAGGTTGATTTTCTTTAAGTCTTTTTACTTCGTCCCATCTGACGAATGTATAAACTCCATTTGTCTCTTTGCCTTCAATAGGTGGTATAATAGGTGTGCCACCTGTTGCGATTAGCAGCTTATCAAAGGATAGTTCAGCACCACTGGCAGTAAATACTTTCTTGCTGTCGGGATCAATTCTTTCAACTCTTGTGTTAAGGAGCAGTTTAATGTTATTTTTCTGATAAAAGTCCTGCTGGCGGTACCACATTCTATCTATGTCAATGGAATTAGATAGATATTCAGCTATCAGGGGGCGTGAATAGGCATGGTAGGCTTCTTCAGAGAGTATAGTTAATTGGCTCTCTGTATCGATTTTTCTAATTGCTTCGGCGGCTCCTATTCCCGCTGCAGAATTTCCTATAATCAGGTAATGCATTGTACTTCCTCGGTCAGGTTTCTTCAAATGTCAGAGCCCTGTTAGGGCAGTTCTCTACACAGGCAGGTATTGTCCTCTCAGGGCAGAGGTCACACTTGGATGAAATGTGTTTTTGAGTTATGTTTCTTTCTATAGCACCAAATGGACAGACCATGATACACATCCAGCAACCCACACACTTTTCTGAATCGCATAAGACCTGACCATCAGGAGATTTATACATAGCTCCAGTCATACAGGCTTCAATACAGACAGGTTCTTCACAGTGTCTGCACTGAACAGAGAGTGTTTCGATTCCCCTTTCTTCGACAATTGTCCGGCTCATAGCACGGGGGAATTCTTTTTTATAAGCTAACATAACATTTTTTGTTTTTGAATGAGCAGTTAAACAATAAACTTCACACAGTTTGCAGGCCATACAGACTTCAGGATTATAAATAATTCTTCTTTTTGTCTTGCTCATTATTCACCTGCAGCTTTTATCATAAGTATTTCCAGCTCTTTTTCGCTGAGATTAATGCCTCTAAGGCGTTCTCTATTGCCCCGAATACTTTCTATTGCATTAATACCCATTGAACCGAGCATTTCTTTAATTTCATTTTTCCAGGCTTTAATCAGATTAATAAGCCTTTCAGCAGCTATTTCAGGGTTAAGTCGTTTTGAAAGAGCCGGGTCATTTGTAGCAATACCCCAGGCGCATTTTCCTGTATAACACTTTTGACAGAGCACACAGCCCATAGCAATCAATGATGATGTACCCATATAAACAGCATCAGCACCAAGTGCAATAGCTTTAATTATGTCACCGCTGTTTCTAAAGCCGCCTGCTGCTATAAGTGATGCCTTGTTTCTGATACCTTCTTTTCTAAGTCTTGCGTCAACAGATGCCAGGGCAAACTCAATAGGTATACCCATATTATCTCTTATGACCTGAGGTGCTGCCCCTGTACCTCCTCTAAATCCATCTATAACGACAGCATCTGCGCCTGCCCTAACAATACCACTGGCAATGGCCGCAACGCTATGGACAGCAGCTATTTTTACAAATACAGGCTTGGTATATTGAGTTGCTTCTTTAAGAGCGTATATTAACTGTCTGAGGTCTTCTATAGAATAAATATCGTGGTGAGGAGCGGGTGATATGGCGTCACTGCCTACCGGTATCATTCTTGTTTCAGAAATCGGGTCAGAAATTTTTTCACCAGGTAGGTGTCCTCCTATACCGGGTTTTGCACCCTGACCGATCTTTATTTCTATTGCAGCTGAGGCATCAAGATACTCTTTGTGAACGCCAAACCGGCCTGAAGCAACCTGAACGATGGTATTCTCGCCGTATTTGTAGAGATCTTTGTGAAGGCCGCCTTCACCGGTATTATATAGAATTCCAGACTCTTTTGCTGCAATAGCAAGAGCTTTATGGGCATTGAAACTAATTGCTCCATAAGACATTGCAGAAAACATAAGAGGCACTTCAAGCTTTAATTGAGGAGGTAATTTGTTTTTAAGTCTGGGTTTACCATCAATGATTTCTATTTGAAGTTCATCATACTTGGAACCAAGGTATGTTCTAAGTTCCATTGGTTCTCTAAGTGGGTCAATAGAAGGATTGGTTACCTGACAGGCATCTAATAGCATGTGTTCCCAGTAAATGTGGTATGGTCGGTCATTGCCCATCCCTGTTAACAGTATACCACCTGTTGCAGCCTGTTTATAAATATTTGTAATTGTTTTTGGTGACCAGTTGTAGTTAGGTCTAAAGGTTGTGAGTGCCTGTTTAATTTCAATTGCGTTAGTTGGGCAGTGTACCATGCAACGCTGACAGGCTACACACTTGTTGTCATTTGAAACAATTTCGTCAAATTCTTCTATATAAGAATTGGCCCCAAAAGAACATTGCTGAACACATACTTTACACTTAATACAGCGTTCGGGATCTCTATAAACGTTAAAATCACAGAATTCTAGACTTCTCTGCAAGGTTATCTCCTGAGTACCTTAATTTTCAATAGTGGTTTTTAATTACCAGAGGGATAATAATTGTACCTTGAACACTTAATTTATTATAGCGTTATTTTCTTTATTAAATTCAAATTTGGACAAGTATTTTAACATTTCTTATTGATAACAATTACTGTTAATTCCTGTTTTCCTTTGTTTTAACGTATTATATAAAGAACAATTTCGTCTTTTATTTCATTACAATATTTTAAGTAATTTTAACGCCCGGACAATAAATACAATACTTGAAAATTCTAAAATAAATAATATTGAATTTATATTATGACATATCTTCAGGGCTTTAAAGGCAAATCTGTACTAAATATTTAAATTAGATTATAATGAATTATTAAGAATCAAGAGGTAAAGTCTATCAAAATGAAAAATAAAGTCGTTGTTGACGATATTAATCTTAATTTTATCAATCAATATAATGCTTCCCCCGAAGAGTTGCTGGCTGAAGCAATGGAACACTTTGGTCTTATCTATGATGAAACCAGTTTAAATGATACCAATGCCAAAGAACACCTTAAAAATCTTTTGAAAAAAAAGAAATACTACCATGGTGTATTACCCAGAAAAGCTTCATTCATTACAAAACTTGGGTCTTTGCTGGTTAAAAGAGATATAATTACTAATATGCAGCTTAAAGAGGCTTTAAACTATCAGAAACATACTCCAATAAAGATAGGCGAGATACTGGTAAAGCTAGGGTTTGTTGATGATGAAGAAATAAAAGATATAATTGAAGAGCAAAAGCAAATTAGAGAAGTTTTTGAACGTATTAACGATAGAGAAAATATTACTGTATCAATAGAATACAGGGAGCCTTTGTTTGAAAAAACTCTCAAGGAAAAGCGAGAAGAACCTTTTGTTTTTGCACAAAATTATGAAACCTCTGATATTTCACAGGCTCTGATTGAAGCTTTAACAACATATTTCAATAACGAAAGAAAAAGCAATGTTCACTGGAAATCAGAAATAGTAGGTATAACAATTACATTAGAACTTTAGAAACAATATAAATATTTACTTAAGGAACATTTATTTTTTTAAATTTTCTTATAAACTGTTATATAAGGAGATATAAGGCTCAGGAGGATAAGCAAATGCTTAAAAGACTGACGACTTCAAACAAAAAATGGGTTATCATAGGTGGTATCAGTCTTATTGTTGTTGTTTTTATTCTGGCTATTCTTACAGCATATTTTTTTCTGGGTATGTTTAAAGCTTCCCTTGATGATTTTGATAAGCAGTATATTGTTAAAGAATATCAGCTTGATGATGCTTTTGTTCCACATATACGGGGTAATTCGTCTCAGGCTTTTGATGAAATAAAGCAAACGATTGAAAAACACCGTAAAGAAATGGAAAGAATGCACCAGAATTTTTCAGTTAATAATTTTCCTGATACTTTTTTTGACAGCTTCAATGCCGGGCAATCATTGCTTGGTCAGCTTCCTGATCGCCAGAATTTCTCTATGAATTTTGTTAACCCGGCTAAAATAGAGCTTGATGAAACCCCTGATAACTATATTCTTACTATTAAACTTTCCGACCCTGATTTTGAGAAAAAAAACGTTAATGTGAATGTTGAAAAACATAGAATAACAATCAAAATAAAAATAAGCAATAAGAAGAACAACTCAATGATTGAATCCAGTTCTTTTAGAACAATAAGATTACCAGCCCCTGTTGATCCTGATGATGTTACAAGAGACCTGAACCAGGATTCAATAGTGCTTACAATACGTAAAATCAAGCAAGATACTATTCCAGAAGATAATACAGAACAAAAACCTGTAAAAATACCTCCCTATGTAATATAAATTAAATTTACAAAAAAGATGGCCTGCGAAAAAGCAGACCTCTAATTCCATCTCAGACTAAATTCAGTTAAACACATTTTGATTCATTTGTGTTGGCCATATTTTCGGTTTTAGTAATTTTAAGTAAAGTTTTGTAAAAATTTTAGCTTCGTTAAAATTTGATATGATCCCAGGGCAGTGTTTCTTCAGGCTTTCTTTCTCTTGTTGCATACCAGGAAAGTTCTGGAGTCAATTCAGAATAATCTTTAAATGCTCTATTAAAGCTTCCAAGTGTTGAACCATAAGCATAAGCTTTTATTAATACCTTAGAAAGTCTGCGGTCACCTCTTGAAAGCATTGCTTGCAGGGCATCCCAGCGAGAGCTGGAGATTCTTACTTTGTTTTTATGTATTAATTGCTTTTTAATGTATTCCATTTTTCTTTTTGATTCAGAATAATTTTCTACTTTTTTTCTTTCAAATGGAGTATGAGCCTTGGGAATGAATGAATTAAGTGACAAAATTACTTCCATTGATGGGTATAGTCTATTTATTTTTTTGATAATATTTATCATATCTTCGATATCTTCTACCTCTTCTTCTGGAAGATTTGTCATACCATATATTTTGATTGATTTAATATTGTTTTCGTGGCAAATTTTTATACAGTTAAAGATATTTTCTGCTGATAGTCTTTTGTTAATGGAGTTTCTCAATCTTTCTGAACCGGCTTCTATTGATATTGTTATCTGTTTTTGGTTACAGTCATGAAGTATTTTTGCAATTTTTTCATTAATTCTGTCAGCTCTCAGGGATGTTGTTGTTAATTTTATTGGATTTTCTTTATGTTTGGCATAGATAAACTCAAATATTTCTTCAATATCTGGATGTTCAGTTATTAAAGCTCCTAGCAAACCTAACTTTCTCGTATATTTGAGACCGTGATCTATTGTTTTGAGAATCTTATCAGTATTCACACATCTTACCGGTAAATTTAAATAACTGGCAATACAAAAATGGCATTTTTGCGAGCATCCCCGTTCAATTTCGATTATAAATGTATCTGAAAAAACAGTATTGCTGGTTATAATGGGTGAAAATACGCATTTATTTCTATCATTAAAGTTGATTTTATTTACAATATTATTTTCATACCCTTTAATAGCCGTAATTTTTTTAACAGTAGAATCGGGAGAGTAGCTTACTTCAAAGAATTCAGGTATGTATATACCGTCAATTTTTGCAAGTTCAAGCAGTTTTAGTTCTCTTGAGAGGTTTTTAGTCTCATGGAATCTCTTTGCAACTTTTTCAGCAAGCTCATCACCATCTCCGATGATAAAAAAGTCAAAGAAATCAGCGTAAGGCTCAGGGTTAGCTGTTGCAACAGGCCCTCCTGCAAATATAAGAGGATATTCTTCATCCCGGTCTTCTCTTTTTAGAGGTATTTTAAGTTTATCAAGCAATTTAAAAATTTGTAAGAAGTCCAGTTCAAAGGTAAAAGAAAAGCACATTAAAGCTTGAGGATCAGGTTTAAAAGGGTTTGAATCAGTAAATATTCTATGAGGTCTGACAAAATCAAGTTTATCTAGATTATAAAAGATATTTAAGAAGCCCAGTGAAGACATTCCAACATAATAGGTTGATGGAAAACAGCAATATATATCCAGAGCATCAACCCCTTTTGCCGGTACGTCATATGTAAATAGTTCTTTAACTTCTGTTTTCATATAATTAAGTGTATACTTAAACATTGATTTTGAAAAATTATTTCAAAAAAAGATAAGAAATTACTCATTTATTTGCAGGATATAAAGTGCAAACAACAGAAAAAGAGCTGAAAATAATGCTTAACAATTGCCTGGCAGGCAAAAGGCTTGACCTTTCAGAGTATATTGATATTTATGATAGAGCTGAATTTTTTGATCTGGCTTTTCTGGCCAATGAATTTCGTAAAAAGAGGCATCCTGACAGTGATCCGGTTACTTTTGTTGTTGATCGAAATGTAAATTATACAAATATATGTGTTTGTAAATGTAAGTTTTGTGCTTTTCATAGAAATTCAGACGATCATGATGCTTATGTTCTTTCATATAATGAGATTTACAGTAAAGTAAAAGAGCTAATGCTTGCTGGTGGAACACAACTTTTACTTCAGGGGGGGCTTAACCCTGATATATCAATGGAATATTATATTAACCTGTTATCAAGTCTCCGGAAAGAGTTTCCGGCTTTAACGATACATGCTTTTAGCCCGCCAGAGATTTCATTTATTGCAGCACAAAACAGGATTTCTGCCGGGGAGCTTCTTGTAAAGTTTAAGCTGGCTGGGCTTTCATCGATACCCGGCGGTGGTGCTGAAATACTTTGTGATGACATTAGATCAAAGCTAAGCCCTTCTAAAATTAGTGCTGAAAGATGGCTTCAGATAATGAAAATAGCTCATAATTTAAATATACCATCAACAGCAACTATGATGGCCGGTAGTATTGAAGCTAAAGAGCATATTATTTCTCATCTTATTAAGATTAGAGATCTTCAAGATAAAACAAATGGTTTTAAGGCTTTTATACCATGGAGTTTTTATAGTAACAATACGGTTATTAAGTCATCTAAAATATTTACAGCTTATGATTATCTTAAATTAGTTGCTATATCAAGAATTATTCTTGATAATATTGATAATATTCAGGCATCCTGGCCAACACAGGGTATTAACGTAGCACAGGCAGCTTTATTTTCTGGTGCTAATGATTTTGGTGGTACAATGATGGAAGAAAATGTCCTTTCAAGTACAGGTTTAAAAATTCAATCATCGCTTGATAAAATCATTACAGCAATTAAAGCTACAAAAAGACTTCCAGCACAAAGATTAACAGATTATACTATACTCAAAACCTTTAAATAACAGCCCAATAAAAAAACTCCCTTAAGCCTACTATAGGGGGGGCTTTTCCGGGAGACTAAAGGTAGTTATCATTTTGTTGGATGAGGAAGAATAATATATACTACCAATTATGAAGATTCAATTATTTATATTATTAAACCATTTATGGATCGTAAAACTTCATATGAATTCCCCTTTTTAGACAATTTTTCAGATGGTAAACAAAACAGTTGAATTATATTCACAGAAGATGCGCTACCCGGGTCAAGTGACAGATCCTTATTTAAGATACTAACAGTCTGTAAACGGCTTGACTTAAAAGAATTATTTAAAGACCTAGTATGACTAAACAAACAGTGTTCTGGTTTCCCCAATAACTAACCCCTCTCTACTTGACTCTGGTTGACATCCAACGTTTGTTATTCTATTATTCACACTCATAATGGATTTGGCAACTACTTTTTCCTACTACATTAATCACGTATTTGTTGTATTCAGATTATAGTTGAGTAATACCCCCTTAACACTTCTTTACGGTTTCCCCAATTTTAATTTTACTACGTTTATATTAGTTCTCTTATCAGTCTTTTATTTTTAACATGAGTTCTTTTGATGCGACAAGCTTAATATTGTAAACTTATGTGCTTAAATTTTCTTTGTATAAGTGCTTTTCCAGTAATGATAAGCGATTAGTCAACAACGACATGCATAATATTTGCTATACAAATTTGTTACTTATCGTAAAAATTGAGTGTTTTATTTGTATAGTAGTTTTGTTATTTAGTACTGATTTTCTGCTTGAAATACAAAAATAAATACTCCATAATTATTACTATGGATGAGAGAGATTTTCTGAAAAAACTTCAGGACTTTGAAGATAATATTTCACAACAGCTGTCAGATCTTCAGGTGTTGTGTAAAGAGCTTCATAACAGGCAAAACGAGCAGTCAAATGTAGCTTTTAGCAGACTTTTTTATCAAAAGCTTATTATTTCACCATTAAATATTTGCCTTGATAGCCAGCTCTATCAGTTGCTTATGAATGATAATGATACCTTTTTCCCTTCTTTGCTTGCTGATTTGCGTTCCAGGCTTCTTGAAACAAAGGGGTACATTATTCCACCTTTTGAGATTAACCTTATAGAAAGCCTTGAGCCGGATGAAATTATGATTTTTATCCGTAATGAGCTAGTATATAAAGGAATTATCGAAAAAACATTTCCTGATCCAGAAAGGATTATTGTTGATAAGGTTGAAGAGCTTCTTTTTAATCAGGCTGATAAAATCATCAGCCGGGAAATGATATGGAATTTTGTTCGTATTATTGAAGAAACAGATATCACTCTTTCTAAAGAGCTAATGGAACGTGGAGTAAGTATAACAATATTACGGCAGACCTTTGTAAATTTGATTAAAGAACGTGTTTCTATTAAAGATATTCGTTTGATATTCCAGAAAATATTGGAAACAAAGTTTGTTGAGCCGTCTGTAGAATACCTTACAGAAAAAATTAGAGAATCACTCAGTTATAGCCTTCTAAATGAATTTTTAGTAAATGATAAATCTCTTAAAGTTGTTCTGCTTTCAAGTGATCTTGAAGAAGAACTGCTTGAAGCATTTAGCAAAAAGAATTGTTATCATCTTGAAATGCTTTGTCAGATGATATTTGAAGGGTATTCTGAAGTTGATGATCCTGATACAGTAATGCTTGTTAGCCCCAAGATCCGTTATAATCTTTATCGTCAAATAGACAATTTTGACCCTGCAATTACAATTCTTTCAACCAATGAATTAAGCGAAGAAGTTGATATTGAAGTTATTGCCACTATTGAAATGGTTAAATGCTATGATCTAGAAGAAGCAGAATATTATGAATTTGATAAAAACACTAATAGCTTTATTAACTTGTTTGATGATATAGCAGAAAACGAAAATAATTAAGCTTTTTCAGGTTTGTTATGCTCTTAAATCCATACTTTTTAGGGATAATTGCAATATGTATATGTTGATAAACAGATACATTAGTATTTAAAAACCTTCTAAACCGTTAATACCATTGCCCTTCAATAATTTCAATTATATAATGTTTTCATGGCAAAAAAGATATCATATCTGTATTTTTTCAACAGCCATATTTATAGCCAGGACAAAGGTTACACGTTTTTAACATATAAAAATAAGACGGGGAGAAAATTTTAGCCATGAGAAAGTTTGTATTATTTAGTATATTAGCTCTTTTAATCTTTAATACAGGTTGTTTTGGCAAAAAAGAAGAACAACCGGCACAACCAGTGCCACAACCGGCTCAGCCGTCAACGAATCAGCTTCCACCGGCTTTGCCCTCAACAACTGAAGAACCAGTTGCAACTCCGGTTGAAGAACCCACACCTGAACCTGCTCCAAAACAGGCTTATAAAAGTTCTGCTTCCAGCGGTTCTTATGGTTATCAGGAAGTTAGATCTACGCCTCAAAATACTGTTTCATATGCTGAATCACTTGAAACTCAGGGAAATTTAAAAGCAGCATCAAGGGTTTATGAAAATATTCTGGCCAGTGATCCTTCAAATGTAGAAGCCCTAAACAATATGGGAAGCATTCTTCTCAGGCAGGGTGATTATTCAGGAGCTTTAAATTATTATAAGGCTGCTGCTGATATTGATCCCTATGATAAAGACTTGTTATTTAATACAGGGCAGGCATATTCTTATGTTGGTAACAATTCAAAAGCTCTTGAATATTACGATAAGGTTCTTTTAGCAGATCCTGCCAATACTGATGTTATTTTTAGAAAATGTGCTTCACTATCGAGATTATCTAAATATAATGAAGCTTTAGAGTGCTATAACAAGGTGTTAAATAGTGATCCTGAAAATTTTGTAGCACTTAACAATAAAACAGCACTTTTAATTAGCTTAAACAAAAATGCTGATGCTTTAGACGCAGTGGATAAGCTCTTAACACTGAATCCTCAATATCTTCATGGGTGGTATAACAAAGGTATTATTTTTATGAACCTTAATAGGCCTGAATTGGCATTGAAATGTTTTAATCAGGCATTAACTATTAATGCTACACACCAGCTTTCACTGAAGAAGAAGGGCGAAGTTCTTTTGCAGCTTGGAAAAGACGCTGAAGCTGAAATATATTTAAATAACTACTAATTCAATTTACGTGTCACTCAAATCATTTGTTTCTTCAAGCTTTTTGAAGAAACTTTTTTTTCTTTAAAGCTAATAATAGCTATTTTAGATTTTTCTGTAACTCTTTATAAAGGTTTTTAGTTTAATATAGCAATATTAAATATATTTGAATTTAATAAATAAGAAAGATCAGTGCATAACTTGAAAACAAAAAATCTATTGTTATAGTTATGCATTAGTCTTATTAAGAGAGAATGCAAGGATCTTAAAGTTTAAAATGAGCATTTCAATTGATAATATAAGCTATATTAAAAAAGTTGATCCTTTATTGTTTAGAGGGGATAGGCTTAAATATTTAAGCAACAGTCATCCTCTTCTAGAATTAATACAAAATGATATTATTAATGCTGCAAATGATTCTGCTAGAACGAAAGCTATTCTTCAATTTAAGAAAAACTTCACTTTTGCTTATGATATGGGTGAAGATAAGTGGCAAAATCCTCTTTATCACCAGTATACAATTTCTGATCATATGTTAAAAACAATGGAACAGGCAGCATTAATTGTAAAAGGTAGTCACTCAGAACTAAATAAAATTCTAACACCTGTTGAAAGGGTAAAATTTGATGCTATGTTTAATGAAAAAATTGACGGTATAAGCAAAGGAACTCTTTTTGTTCTCGGTATGGCTTTTCACGACCTGGATAAAGTTTTCAATTTAAAGCCTAAAAAGAATAAAGACGGCAAAATTATATATATTGAACCTGCAAAACATTCTACATTTGAACCTGGTAAGCAAATCAAAAAGGAGCAATCTTACTGGAAATCTGAGCCTGACCCTGTTTTGGCAATAAAATTATTTGATGATATTAGCAAAAGTCTTAATATAACTGGTGAAGCCAGAGATTATATCAATAATATTATGAAGCATCACGACAACCCGCTTCGCTATATTTCCTGGCAAATAGAAAAAGGTAGGAAAAACCCCTCAAAACTCTTTGATGAGATGAAACAAAATACCCCTGTGCCTCTGCATGAACTTGCTATGGTCTATCTGGCTGATCAGTCTGGCAAAGGTGAAGCAGGCTGGCTTGATCATCTGGAAGTTATATCTCCCTGGAGGTGTATATTTAAATCTAT
This sequence comes from uncultured Gammaproteobacteria bacterium, assembly GCA_964517135.1. GTDB lineage: Bacteria > Cyanobacteriota > Vampirovibrionia > JBFMGH01 > JBFMGH01 > CAZFBA01. The sequence continues at coordinate 10,717 of CAZFBA010000003.1, read as the reverse complement.
GGTAGCTGAGCGACCTCTCAAAGAACTTGATCAGCTGATTAGAAAAAACATCTCTGATCAGTATGTTTCTTTCTATAATCAACGTCAGTAAACAATCAGAAGATATAGGTAAAATCCTTCTATAACTTAAAAATTTTTCGATTTTCAAACCCCCTTTCATAACTGGCACATGACTACATAAAAAAAGGGGGGGCTGCGCCCCCTCAGGGCCCGCCCACCCACCCACCCCAGGGGTCTGTTTTCAGTAATTATACACTCTACAAATAGATCCTTCGCTGCGCTAAGAATGACTCAAGAGTTCTAAAGAGACTAATAACTACAGGAGTGCACTTAGTGCACTCCTGAGAGAGTTTTATTTCGGGCTAATTCAGGCATTCGATAAACTATTGTCATTCAGAGGGCGAAGCTAGAAAATCTCTCATATACATATCCTTTAAGTCCACTTCGGTGAGAGTCTTTTATCAAAGTTATACACAGGCAAAAAAACCGGAGGTGTTATCCTCCGGCTAAATTCTGGCGTATAATTATACGCCTACCTGACTTATATCTTTATATTTTTACGTCGACAAGTTTTAATGTATCCTGAATACTTTGTAAATCCTTATCGACCTTGTTATTAACTGATGCAAAGTGGATCTGGTCAGCTTCTAAAATAGCCGGAGCAACTTCAGAAGAAGGCATATAACCCTGGTATCCACCATTATTATCTTGATTCAGGCCAGCAGCAGGAGTATTATTAACTGTTACCTGAGGGTTATTAGCTGCGTTTAAAGCCTGTTGTTTTTGAATCTGCTTGATTTCAGCAGCAGACCAGCCCATATTTTTCATCCAGCTATTAAAATCTTCAACAGATTCAATGGTTTTGGGCTCTTCTTTGGTCGGTTTACCGAAAATTTTGTGAGACACTTTCTGTAATACTGTTGAAAGGAGCATAGCGCCAGCAAGAGGTACAACAAACCCTTTGCCAGGAACCTTATTGACTACTTTAGCAACTGTAGAAAGAATGCCTTTTGAGGCATTAGGATTATTATAGACTTTTGAAAGCCCATTAAGCACCTTCTGGGTTAACTGGAAGCCATATAATGAACCAACCCAGGTGCCGAGAACATCTTCCATAAAGGTGCTGACTTTTTCACCTTTTTTAGCCTGAATAACACTGTTAATTGTCATAGCGGCAAAGAGACCGTTGATCATGCCTGTCAGCCCGGTGAGGTTTTTCTTAAAGAAAAGGCCAGTTTTGGTAAAGGCTTTACCGAACATATTCATTTTACCTGCGCTTTCAAGCGCCTGTGATTTCTTTAATGTATCAAGTGTTCTTTTTGCTGTTTCAATTTGCTGCCCGGGAGATTTAAATAGGCCCAGCTTACCAAAGATTTTAGCTTTTAAGCCGCCCTGTTTGGCCTGTTTAACGCCTTCTTTTAATGTCTGTTTAAATACATCTTGCTGGCCGAGATCTTTAGCAACCTGTCTGGCTACTTTCATAGACTCTCCAAGAGTCATTTTTTGTGTTGTAGCAAGGGCTTCATAGGTACGTGCAAGGACATCTTTACCCTGTCCTTTGGCCGTTTGAAGTAATTGTGCCATAGCAGAATCAAGACCTGCTTTTGCTGCGGTCTGGTTGGCAGTTTTAATAGTTGCTTCTGCTGCTTTTCTGATGCCACTATTTGCACTGAAGCCTTCTTTATATACTTTCAGGTTGTTTGGTTTGAACAAATTTTTGATGGGTTTTGTGAGATTGGCAAATTTTGTTGAGAGGTTCCAGCCATTAACTTTAGCGGCAAGGCCAGGTGTTTTAGCACTGATTTTTTCAGCAATTTTTATTAATGGGCCATCGGCGCCGCTAGCTTTATCAATAAGACTGCCAATAACTGGTCCCATTGCAGCCCCACCACCTAAAACCATCAAAGAGGTTTTGGTCTTTTGGGTATCATCTTTAAACTTGCTTGCAACCGGTATGCTTTCTAAAGATTGAGTATTCAATCCGTTCATTGCAGTCGGGTTGCCTGTGTATATTGTAGGTCTTATCTGAGAAGTTGGGCTTACCAAAATTATTTCCCCCAATGATTATTATTAAAGTCAGGTATTCTTATAAAACTCCTCAACCATAAAAATTGATAATGGCCCGTTAAAATATTTACAAGACTTCATAAATTATTTTTTTAAAGATACAGTCTTTAACGTAAAACCAGCATCATTTGTGCATTCTAGCGCAAACATACTTAAAAGTAAATTGTTAAAATAATATTTATTTCTAAAGAAGAGATTATTTATTAACTTATAATCAGATTATCTGCTAAATTACAATAATATCATTACGTTTATGGTTACAGTTAGATTTAGTGCTTTTTAAAAAGTGTTACAAATTCAGGACAATCTAATATGACAGAGCTTATATCGTTACAGTGTTTACCCCAAAATTAGGAATAAATTTTTTTTGTGTTAAAATCAAAAAAAGCAATTTTTAAGTAGGAGACTTACTTTATGTCAAAAGCTTTAGAAGTAACTGATGCAACATTCGATCAAGAAGTAAAACAATCTTCTATACCGGTGCTGGTGGATTTTTGGGCTCCATGGTGCGGGCCTTGCAGACAAATAGCTCCTATCATAGATGAGATTTCAAAAGATTATGAAGGCAAAATAAAAGTATGCAAGTTAAATACAGATGAAAATATCCGCACAGCCCAGGAATATAGCATTAGTGGTATACCGAGTTTGTTGATTTTTAAAAACGGTGAAGCCGTTGAAAAACTTGTTGGGCTGCTGCCTAAATCTACTTTATCAGGAGCTATTGATAAGTATCTGTAAATAGCTTAAGGCTTTATAAGACAAAGAGGGTTTAATTGACCCTCTTGTTGTCTTATAGAGTATGTAATTAATGAGGTATTAATGTGTAAAGAATATCCGGTTATAATAGCTATTACAGGGGCGTCAGGCAGTATTTATGGTCTCAGGCTTGCTGGTTTTCTCTTAAGTCATAATTACAGAGTAATTTTAGTTATTTCAGAAAATTCAAAGCAGGTAATAAAAGCAGAAACGGGGTTAAATTTACCGAAAAATCTCGCTGAAACAAGAGATAATTTATATAAATATTTTAAGATAGTTGAAAATAAAGAAAAACTAACACTTCTTGATAATCAAGATCTTGCAGCATGTATATCTAGTGGGTCATACCTTTCTAGGGGTATGATAATAGCACCCTGTTCAATGAATACTCTGGGGGCTATTCACTCTGGTATTGCTAATACTCTTATTACGAGAGCAGCAGATGTTTGTATCAAGCAAAATAGACCCTTGATATTATCCCCTAGAGAGATGCCTTTCAGCACAATTCACCTCAGAAATATGCATGAATTATCTGCAATGGGTGTAAAAATTGTTGTAGCGGCACCGTCTTTTTATCACAATCCACATACAATTGATGATATGATTAACAGTGTTGTGAGTAAGATACTTGATGTGTTTGAGGTTCCAAATGAACTGTGCAGAAGATGGGAATAGAATTATTATCGCTATTTCAGGAAAACAGCTATCAGGAAAAGACCGGCTTGCAACACTGCTTCTTGAAAAGCTCTCCGGCTTTACTAGAGTAGGTCTTGGAGATGCTATTAAAATGGAACTTGCTAAACGTAAAAAAATTTCTTATGAAGAATTAGAACAAAATAAGCATCTTTATCGTCCTGAACTGATAGAACTTGGCAACAAAGGCCGCAGGCTTGAAAAAGGCCTTTATTGGGTAAATAAAGTACTGGCTACTCCGGGAAACCTTGTAGTGCCTGATATGCGAGTAGAAAAAGAGTTTAATGCATTTAAAAACAAAGGTGCTATTATGGTTAGAGTTGATGCCAGAAGAGATATACGTGAATCCCGGGGGCAGCTTGTCAAAGAAGATGATCCTACAGAATGTGGCTTAGACCATATAAGTGACTGGGATTTTATTATACATAACAATGAAGATTTAACTATGCTAGAAAAACAGGCAACTGACTTATGCAAGACAGTATTAAACAAAATAAAAACCAGGGTATAAAGGCATTAAACCGGTTTATGATTAAAAGAATTTCTGTTTATATTATTCTGGTGTTGATGATAGTTCTAAATGTTCACCCACTATCAGCACAGGAAGTTGAGGAAAGTCTGGCTTTTAAAACTATTCAGGGGTTTATAAAACATCCTGAAAACCAGGTGCGCCTGAATTCAGTATTTGTGATTTCAAATTTGCCATCAAATCTTGCTGTGCCGCTTTTACAGCAAACTCTTGCTGATGAAGATGTCTGGGTAAGAGTAGCATCGGTAATTAATATCTTTAACATTGACGGAAACAAAAGTATACCGGTTTTAAAGGCTGCTGTTTATGATAGTGATCCTCGTGTAAAAATGGCTTGTTTGTGGGCTTTAAGCTTTTCTGATGAAAACTCAGTTATAGATGTGTTTAAAGATTTAATAAATGATAATCATGTGCAGGTACGTATTATGGCTGCCTGGGCACTGGGTAACCATGGTAATAGTCTGGCTGTTCCGGTATTAATTGATGCTCTTGATGATCCTGATAGTCTTGTCAAAATTGAAATAGCCAGAGCTCTTGCAAAAGTTGGTGATGGGTCAATAGCGCCTGCATTAAAAATAATGCTAGAAGACGAAAACCCTGAGGTGGCAGGAGCTTATATACGTCTGATAGCTAAAATAGCAGGGACTGATGCCCTTAAATTAATTATCAATTATACTAAAAGCAAAAAAAGCAAAATTAGGGCTGCTGTTTTAGAAGCTTTTGCATTCATTGGAGATGATACAATACTTATAAATGTTGAAGAAGCTCTTAACGATTCAGATTCAGAAGTGAGGGCAAAAGCCGCTTATACACTGGGGCTTCTTGGCAGCAAGAAGTCTATAAAGTCTTTAAAAAAGGCGATTAACGATAGTGATCCTCAAGTAGCCCTGAATGCTTCAGTGGCATTATTAAATATAAAGTCCAGATAAAGGAGTTTTGTGATGTTTCAGCTAAAATATAAAAATCTATTAACTTTAATTTTTTGTTTTTATCTGTTTTCAGGGTTTCAAAGTTCTTCTATAGCTAAAACAGTAAGCACTAAAGAGCTAAAACAACAGTCATATAAAACACTGGCAGAAGCTTTTTATAGTGATAAAACTTATAACAAATTCAGAATGAATATTATCGATATTATGGGAAAGCTTGCTGACAAATCAGATAAGAGTTATACCTCTGAAAGTTATGAAAATTCACCTGTCTTTCAAACAGTAAGGACAATGCTATCAGCTGTAACCGAGAGTCTAAATAAAAAAAGAGAGAATGTTTTAGCAGATAATGCTGTTAGCTATGAAGAAAAAGTTGAAGAAGTCATTGAAAAGGGTGATGCTGCCCTGGCATATATGTTGCAGGATGCTCTTGATGATCCTGATTATTCTGTTCAGCTCTATGCTGCTTCTTCAATACTTAAAGTTACAGATAAAACAGCCGCCCCTGTTTTTATTAAACTTCTTGAGAGTGATAAAGATCAGGAAAAAATCGTCGCTCTTATAGTGCTGGGTAATTTAAAAGAGAAAGAAGCAGTGCCTGCTATTATAAATCTTATAAAAGAAACTAAAAATAACCCAAAAGTTCGTGCTAATGCTATTAATGCCCTAGAAAAAATTGATCCTGAAAAAACAAAAGAAATTTGTTTTGAGCTATTAAATGATCCTGATGTAACTATTATTATGGATGCAGCAGCATTTTTAGTCTCTGAAGAGTCACCTGAAGGGCAAGAGAAGTTTTTTGAACTGGTTAAAAACCCTGATACAAGAAAGGCTACTTTAAATTATCTGGCAAGAATAGTTGAAAAACAACAGGAAAAAAGTCATGACCTGATTGATATTCTTTATTATAACGAGGATGCATTAACATCATTTAAAGCATTGCAGTCTATTGAAAAGCTTAATGATCAGATACCAGTGTTATACATTCTTGAAGATGCATTGAAAGGTGATGAAGTCAGTAAAAAATATGAAGCTTTAAGCATTTTATCCAAAATGGATTCTAAAGAAGCAGAAAAAATAGTAACCTCAATTACTTTTGATCAGCCTGAATATTATAATAAAGCAGCGCAAATACTTGTACAATCTAAAAACCCGGCTTATGAAGATTTGCTTAAAGAATGTGTTAAAAGGTCAGATGACACTACACGTATGATTATTGGCCAGTATCTTTTGAATAATAACAGGTATACTGACTATGCAAAGGAATTATTAATTGATTTATTGCATAACAAAAACAATGAGCTAAAATTCAAATCTGCTATTCTTCTTGTTAATAGCGGAAATGAAGAAGGAGTTGAAGTATTAAAGGAATTAATGCAGTCAAATGATCCTTCGTTTAAAGCAAAAGCTATTGTATCACTGGCTAAAAATGGACACAAAGAAGTGATACCAATGCTAGAAAAATCTATAAAAGAAACAGGTGACTATAAAAAATCTTATGGGGCAGCTTTGTTGCTGTATAAGCTTGGAAAAGTAGAATATGAAGATGTTTTAATAAAATACCTCTCTCAAAATGAAATTTCTTCTATTAATAAAGAGTTTGTAGATAAAGAATTTTTCAAAAAATTACTTGATAATCAGAACGCTATGGTTCGATTGAATGCGGCAAAAATACTAATTGAAAATGGCAATCAAGAGTATATAAAAGAAATTAATACACTTGTCAATAGTCAAGAATTCATGGTCAGGGCAAAAGCACTAAAAGTTATGGGTGAATATGGCAGGCCAAAAGACCTCAAGGAGATTAAAAAGTTGCTTGATGATGATTATGTAAGGGTAAGAGTTAATGCTGCTGAAGCAATACTCAGAATTATCAACAGAGATGAAATGAAAACCAGGAGCTAAGTCTATGATAAAGTCACTTTTAAGATTGATTATTTTAATATGCGTTTTAACTGCTGTACCTTCAAAGGTTATGTCAGCAACAGAGGAAAACCAAAAAGCGATAAGAGCCTCTTTTGATACAATAAGTCAGGCATTATTCAATGAAAAGATACACGTAAATATGAAAGTCGATATTTTTGAAATGCTTTCAAAGATGACTGTTTCTGAAAAGAAATATAGTGAAGGCAATAATGCTGTTAATGATTTTTATAATGAGCTTATAAGCAATCCTTATGATAATTCATATACGATAGATATTATGCACGAAAGAAATAAGAAAGACAAAAAGGATATTGAGCCAGATTATTATGAGAAATTAAGGCACAATAAATATCTTATTGGACTGCTGGAGAAGGTTTTAAATGATGATAATGAAAATATGGTTCTCTATGCACTTGATATTATTTCTAAAGCAAAAATTGTTGAGCTAAAAGAGCCCATTATAAAAAGACTAAATGAAATAAATCAGGAGAATTCAGATCTAATATCATCAATGCTCACTACTTTAGGTGATATAGGCGATGAAAAGACAATAAATATTATTCATAAATATCTGGGGTCAGAAGATTTAAAAGTAAAGTTAAATGCTCTTCAGGCACTAGCAGAAATCAAATGTGATCGCTCAAATGAAATATTAAAAGCATATTTAAGCAATGATTCACTGGAGCTGGCCTTGTTAAGCGCAGGAATTCTTGCCGCTGATGGTGATGAAGAAGCGCTCGAATTGCTTGAAGAAGGAGCCAGAAGCCCTGTCTTACTTACACAGCAGAAAACATTAATAGCAATGTCAAATACTACTGCGCCAGAAGTAATACCGGTATTAAAAATTGCCTTAAAGTCTGATAATGAAGCCATAAAAGCCTATGCACTTGAAATTTTATCAGGTGTTAAGTCTCAAGAGGTGCCATTTATCGTTGAAAATTACCTTGATGACGAATCTTTGCTGCCTCGAGCATTAATTGCTCTCGACAAAAATGTTTCTCCTGAAGCAATTAACATTATGAGAAAATGCATAAACTCTGATAGCAAGATTAAAAAGACTTATGCTCTTGCTATTTTAAGTCAGATGAAAGACAATGGTGCTATACCTGTTTTAAAAGAAGCTCTTAATGATAAGTATGAAAATATTAGATGTTCAGCAGCTAAGATATTATACTCTATGGGTGATCATAGCGGGGTAAAAACCCTTGAAGAAGCTCTTGATTCTGATAACTATGATCTTGCCTTAAGTTCAGCAATATTTTTAGGGTATAACAATCATAAAAGTTCAGTAGATTTCTTAAAGAATGCTCTTAATAATCAAAAATTACCATCCTGGAAGAGGCTTGATGTAGCAATTATTCTGGAAAAATTAGATGATAAGACTGTTATTCCGACAATGAAAGAAATGCTCGCAAGACAACGTCCTGCTAGCCTGCCAAAAGATATTTCACCTTCTGAAGAAACTCTGCTTGAATTCTTAAAAGATAATTCACTCTGGGTAAAACTTAATAGCAGTGTTTTTCTTGTAAGAGATAAAAATGAAAAATGTCTTGAAACATTGAAAGAGCTGGCCGATTATGATGACCTTAAAGTGAGAGCTATTGCTTTAAAGCTTATTGGTAATCTGGGTTCAGTAAAGGCACTGCCTTTTTTAGAGCAAAAACTTAAAAGTGATTCTGTAAGAGCAAGAGTGAATGCAGCAGAAGCTATAATTATGATTATAATTAATAATAGTTGATTTTAGTCAGTAAACAGTACCCCGCCCACCCGCCCATAGCATTAAGGTTTTAGCTACCCTTTGATGGCCCCTTCTGTTGACCCTTTAAGAAATTGCTTTTGCATTATAAGAAAGAAAATAACAATAGGTGTCATAGCAATAATGGTTCCTGCTGCAATGTATCGCCAGTTAGTGCTGAAAGACCCTTGGAGGTCGTTAAGTCCAACAGGCAGTGTATACATTTGAGGGTTTGTAAGTACGATACTGGGCCACAAAAATTCTCCCCAACTGCCAACGAAAGTAAATATAGCCAGTGTTGCAAGTGAAGGTATAGTAAGAGGTAACATAACCCTGAACCATATGTCAAAATGAGAACATCCATCAATTATAGCAGCTTCTTCTAGCTCTTTAGGTATAGAAAGGAAAGCCTGTCGCATAAGAAAAATGCCGAAAGCGTTGACAGCAAAAGGCAAAATAAGTCCCAGATATCCTGCAACAGGTGAAATAGTATCAACAAGTTGAAGTTTAAGTATAATAAGATAAACCGGTATCATAATAACCTGAAAAGGTATCATAATAGTAGCAAGGATTGCATAAAATATAATATCTCTTCCCTTAAAGCTAATTCTTGCCAGAGCATAACCTGCAAGCGATGAAAGAAGGAGGTTAAGAAAGACTGTAGCACTTGAAACAATTATACTGTTTATAAAATACCTGACAAAAGGTACGCTATTCCAAACAAAAACAATGTTCTGGAATGTAAAATGCTCTGGTATAAATTGCGGAGGATAAGAAAAAATATTCTCATCAGGCCCCTTAAAGGCTGTTGAAATAATCCAGAGGAAAGGCCCTATTGAAATAAGAGACAATACAATAAGAAAAAGATAAATGCCAGCTAATTTTAAGGTTCTATTTAGATTGTTCATTACGGTAAATTGCCTATATATCGTTTTTCAAGTACCTTTACGTTAATTATTGAAAAGATAAGCGTAATAGCCAGTAATACAAATCCTGCTGTAGAAGCATAACCCAGATCAAGATTCTCGAAAGCTTTTTGGTAGATATAATATACCATTGTTTTAGTAGAGTTGATGGGTCCTCCCTGGGTCATAACATAGATTTCAACAAATACTTTCATAGCTGAAATAGAGCTGATAGTAGCAATAAGCACCATTACAGGTGCTAAATGAGGTATTGTTACGTGTAGATGCTTAGTAAAATTGTTTGCACCATCGGTTAAAGCTGCATCATAGAGATCTTTTGGTACTGTATTCAATGCAGCCAGATAAATTACCATATAATACCCTAGCCCTTTCCAGATGGTAACCACGATAACAGCAAAAAGAGCAATATTGGGGTTGGTCAAAAAACCAACCGGATCAGCTCCAGCAAGAGTTATCAGATAATTTAATGGTCCGTTTGTTGAATAAAACCACTTCCAGGCAATGCCGGCTTCAACCAGAGAGATCACTACAGGTATGTATATCAAAGCCCTGAAGAGTGTAATACCTCTTATCTGGTGATTTACAAAAATAGCAATAACCAGAGATATCAAAACAACAGGCGGAACAGCAAAAACAAGGTATATAATTGTGTTTAACAGAGCATGATAAAACTCAGGATCCTGAAAAAGTTTGATATAATTTAAAAACCCAGTAAATTCAGGGTTGTAAATATCAGATCTAAAAGAATAAAAGGTCAGATAAAAAGCCTGTAAGAACGGCAGAAAGAAGAACACAAAGAGCATCAATCCTGCTGGCAATATAAATAAATAAGGTACCCACCACTTTGTAAATTTCATCTTTGACCATTTATACTGTGACCTGCCCCTATTTTATATAGTTAAGTTAAGGGCGTCTAGTATGTAAAAGAAATACAAATTTCGTAACGCCTGAAATGACCATGTAGCAAGTATTGAAGATTTGTTATAGTCTCTAATGCCTGCTGAAAAAGGATTTCAAATAGTACCTGAATCTTTTTCTCTCTCATAAAAAACACCTGCTAAGATTGTTAAGTTTTGCACTGATTTTTTATGCCCTTAAGTTAGTATAGAGATCTCTGAATAATTTAAAAGTTCACAGATTCAAGAAATTAGTGTCGGGG
>CAZFBA010000002.1:162082-216719 GCA_964517135.1 uncultured Gammaproteobacteria bacterium | reverse complement strand
ACCCCCGACACTAATTTCTTGAATCTGTGAACTTTTAAATTATTCAGAGATCTCCAATAAAACTTACATTTTGAGAAGTTTTCTTATTTGTTCTCTTAACTGTGTATTTTCAACGATGAGCCGATCGTTTTTGCTTTTGATATCCTGTATTTCACGTTTAAGAATGACTTCTTCGCTTGCTGCTTTGTCTTCGCCGTCATAGCAGATATCTGGCACATATTTTTTACGGCTTTCTTCTTTAAGGAACAATATACTTTCGGTGTCATTTTTTGTAATGTATCCGAGGTTGATCAGCACTTCGCCGAGGCCGGTACGTTCACCGATAGAGTGTTCAATATATTTCTGGGTTCTTAATGCCTGATCAAGCTGATCGATAGAGATTTTGTTCAACTTGATGAGGTATTCCCCGAGTCTGATTCTGCCTGCAAGATACTGGGCTGTGCCGCTAATGACCGGTGATCTTGGCGGAGAAATGAGTTCCTGATCCATACACATAAGCATCTGAATAGCGCATGTTTCTAGTGTCCAGCTGTTTTCTATGCAAATATCAAGTATTCTCATAGTTTTTTCAGCCCCTTCAAGAAACCTGTAAGTTTCTGGAGCCAGGCCTCTGGTCTTAGTTTCAAGCTCTTTTCTGCCCAGAAATGTTATTGGAGGTACAAACAATGGCAGTGTATCATCTTTATTAATCATTTCCAGCGTAAATCGTGCTGAACTTGTTTCAAGATCTGATTTAAGTTCAGTATAAACAACCTGTTTAATCCATAGGGGAAGCCCCAGAATATGGTTTATTAATCCTTCAAATGATGTTAATCCTTGAGCAGACATTGAATGCGATCTCCTTTAGCAGGTATAAATTTTTCGTTTTCAAAATTAAAGATACATTTATTAATAGTTTAAAGACTTAACCATTATAGAACAAATGTTTTACAAAAGTTTGGATTTATTGTGATAAAAGAGGTTTATTTTAAAAATTCAGCAAGAATATTTGTGCTTAAAAGCATTCCTTTTAAGTTTAGGGCTATATGATTGCTTGAAATAGTAAAAAAATCAGCATATTTTTCAATTATATTTTTATAATGTTTCATGAAATCAATATGATATTTTTGAGAAAATTCTTTTAACCGTATACCACTGGCAAGGCGAAGATTTAGAAATATTGCATCTTCAATATATTCAGCATTTGAGATTTTATGGCATATATTATTTTGAAAAGGGTTTTTCAGATAATCTTCAAGCGAAGAAGTGTTTTCACAGCGTATAAACTCAAAAAAACTGTGTGCAGAGAGCCCAAAGCCAAAATAGTTGTTATTTTGCCAGTAATTCAGGTTATGTTTTGAATAAGCCTTATTTCGTGCATAATTTGAGATTTCATAATGCTCATAACCTTCTCTAACAAGCATTTCATCTGTCATCAGAAACATTTTTTCTGTTATTTCATCAGCAGGTAAATCAGGGTTTTCCGGGCTGTATTGCTCATAAAACGGGGTTTCAGGCTCAATTTTTAAACCGTATGTAGATATATGAGGTAAATCCAGAGACAAAGCTATATCTAAAGTCTTTTTCCAGTGAATGAATGTCTGATCAGGTATACCATACATCAGGTCAATACTAACATTGTCAATGCCAGCAAGGCATATATCATTAATACAGGAGTAAATATCATCTACAGTATGTATTCTGCCCAGCTTTTTTAGGAGTTCATCATCAAATGACTGGGCTCCCACGCTGATACGATTTACTTTAAAGTCTTTCATTGCACTGTATTTTTCTCTATTTGCCGATTTAGGGTTTACCTCTATCGTAAACTCAAGCTCTTTGTTGAACTTTAAAGGATCAAGAGCATTTACTATTTGTTCCAATTGGCCGGGTGTCAATAACCCTGGCGTACCCCCACCAAGATAAACACTCTCAATAGAGTTGATAGAATACCGATCAACCTTATACTTTATTTCTTCACACAACTTTAAAACATAGCGATCCATCAATTCTTTATCATATTTAAAAGAACAGAAGTTACAGTAGGGGCATTTTTGAATACAAAAAGGTATATGAACATATATGAAGGCATTTTCTTTCATAGAAAAGATTATCTCCTGTTTTATGGTTTAGAGCATACAATTATCTCAGGGTGTATCAAAATATTACATTATATTAAAAAATTTTTTTAAATAAAAATATTTTTAGGGCAAATTTTGCAGGTATACAAACTTGAATAAAAAGTTAAAGAAAGTTCATAAATGCCTGTAAATTAGCAATTCGAACCCTTTGTTTGTTTTTATAGATATAGAGGTGTCCCAGAGAGAACTATTTTTTGAGGAGTAGAAATGTTAAGTGTATCTTTGAAAAAGCAAATTGTATCTGTTATTGCTCTGGCTTTAATAGCCTGTTCTGGAAGCTTTATGGTTCCTCAAGAAAATAATAGCTCTCCTCTGCCGGCTGTTGAAGCAACTGGAGTAATCGGATAATCAACCCCCACACTAGCGTAACCCCCTGAATTCTGAAAATTATCCCCCACAAGGATTTTTTGTCTTACATACAAAAGCTCAGGTATAACCTGGGCTTTTGTATGTTTGAATTGTCCGTTTTGTTTTGCTGTTATTCATTGCTATATAATTATTAAATTCTGTATTCTCTTTGATTGCAAAAAAAAACTCCTTTATTAAGGAGCATTTTCCGGTAGTATTTTGGAGCATGTAATAATCTGGAGTATGAGTATGCTAAAGTAAAACGATTGAGAGCAATAAATTTGGAGATGAGCTAATAGAGTATTATGTTTTAAACTTATAAAGGGGCCTGACTCTTTTTATTAAAGGGCACTGGCCCCATTATTATTCTTTTTTCTCTCTTATATAAAGTTTCAGAGGTATTAAATCATTAACCCATAATGTTCATTGAAGTAAGAACAAACATTCTTTGCGGATTTTGTTGATTTTGGGGTTGTTGTTGTTGAATTAACGGGTTCTGAGGTGTCAGCGGGTTAGCAGGATCATTGGGGTTCTGCTGCTGGCCCATCATCTGGCCCATATTGGCAAACATCTGCATCAGGAACTGCATAATCATCATTACAAACTGCATAAGCTGTTCAGGGTTTTGCATCATATTTGTCGGTGCATTTTGCTGCCCGAGGTTTTGAGCTTCACCGAACGGGTTAGCCTGAGCATTCAGTGGATTAGCATAATTGGCCGCTGCAGCAGCGTCATTAGCATTAGGGGCTGCTGCTGCTGTCGCAGGAGCATAGTTCATACCCGGCAGTGCTCCGGCAGGGCCGTTTGCAGCACCGTTAGAAGCTAGACCAAGTGAACTTAAAGCATTGGCTATACCGTTATCCTGTGCAAGACCTTTGTATGAACTGGCTACATGATTTTTCCAGAAATCAGCATGATGCGGGTTAAAGTCAACTCCGGCTTCTTTGGCTACCTGCTCACCTACTAGAAAGCACATATATTCTTCATTCATAGAGTTGCCATTCTCAGGTGTTATAGCATGAACCAGCTCATGAGCAAGTGTTTCAACAGCCGTTTCAAGGTTTGTAAGCTCAACAGTTACAGTATTTGTGTTCGGGTCATATTGACCATTGACGTTATCACCATTATCCGGAGCAAATTTTATATTAACACCCCTGCGCTGGGCTTCTTCCATTAGTTTTTGACCAGTGGGGCTTCTCATAAGAGTATTAACAACTTGAACTTGTGATACCATAATCTATCTATCTCCTTTTTATACGCCTTAATATGTTATGTAATAATGTTAGATGATGCCGGTTATGGCTTTACACATATTGTTGTTGTTGCTGTTGCTGTTCTCTGTAGTATACGCTGTTCATTGCCTGATCAAGAATTGCAGCAACAAGACTCTTGATTTGTTTTTCGCTGAAGAGATTCTGTGCTTGATCGGGGTTTAAAGCTGCCTGTGTGGGATCTTGTTGAAGCGGGTTTGTACCAAAGAGGCCGTTTAAAACACCTGCGCCAGCTACAGCCTGACCTTGTGGGGCTTGCTGTGGAACATTATTAATCTGATTTAAACCATCAACCATGTTACCGGCAGCAGCTTTACCTCCGATAGAGATTACTTTATCATCTCCACCATTGATTTCGCCATCACCACCTACAGAAATCCTTACCAGACCGTGTTGTTTTGAATTTACTTCAAGAATATCGCCGCTTTTAATTCTGCCTTCACGTTCATTGGTAACCTCGTTACCACTTTTATCAAGAACCCTGACGTTTTGATCTTTTTTAGCCAGTTCAAGCCAGTCTTTTGTAGTGCCGGCTTTTTTGACATCTATGCCAAATTCGTTGCTGAGGTCTGCAATGATCTTTTTGTCAAATTCACTGCCTTTCTGGCCTGCTTTACCAGCTTTATCTGCTGCAATGTTACCGTTTAAAAGATCAGTATTAAGGCCGTCGACGTCAGCAAGGTTTTTGCCGAAGGCTGCTAAAATTTGTTCCAGCCCCTGAGCGAAAGCCTGTGCATCCTGGCTGTTTTCTGCACCATTGATCCAGCTTGAGTATTGTCTGATGACTTTTTGAAGATTTTCCTGTGCAAGACTTTTATGAGGATCCATTTGTGCCATGAGGTTCATTTTATGCTGATGAATTGCTGTATTTAATCCTGTCATTTCTCTCTCTCCTTTATCTCTTTCACTGACCTGTTAAATTAAATTCTCTTACCTGTTAGTTGTTACCGTTACCGTTCCCATCGCCGTTACCGTTCATCCTCAATAGTGTTGAGCTGTAGAAATCTGAATAATCTTGTTTGGAACAGATGTAATCGATTTTGGTGAGGGTTGTTAAGATGACGTCTTCGCCAAGATTGAGTTCTTTCATTAGGCTAGCAATTTGTTGCATTGTTTTAACCTCCGTGGTTTGGGGATTGTTATATTTAATTGTAAAATTTAGTTTCTTTACCTGAGATGATGTTTTTAAGGAGATGCAAAATAAAGTTATCCTTTAAAAATAACCTTTAAATTTAGCTATTTCTGTTGATTAATAAGGATTTCATTCCTTAAATCTCCTTTTGTTTTAGTTTTTAACTTTTCTTCAAGCTGTTAGATGATTTATTTTGAACAGATCAACATGACCTGATTGTTTTAATGTAAGAGTGATAAAAACTAGGAGGAAGGGAGGTAATAGTTCTTACACTCTTAAATTTCCTAAGTAAGAGATTACAATATAGGGAGTTATGAGCTACGTTTTGTAAGTTAGAAAACTTTTTGTTCCAAAAACGGTACACCCGATTTCATTAGATGATTTATAAACTTCAGTAAATCTTTCTGTTCTCTACTCTCATTTAGCTGCAATAGGCTCAGCGGATGAATGCCTGTGTTTTAGCTCTCTCGTTCAACTTCTCTTTTATTATAGAAAAAATCAGGCCTGAAAACCTGAGTTAAAGCACATATTGAAATTGAGTAAATATGCTCAAAAAAATATAGATGATATTACCTATGGAATCTCTGATTAATTAAGGACTTACTGATACCAGCAAAAACAGTGATGGGGTTAAAATTAAATCCACTGGAAAAAATTTAACCAGTAATGATATTATTTCTTAACTACCCAGAGATAGTCTCTATTTTTCAGGTAGTGAAGGTGTTCCAGCTGAATCTTTTCACCCGGTATAACTATTGGTATTCCTGGTGGGCAGACTGCAATAATTTCTGCTGATATTCTGCCTGTTGCGTCAGCAGGTCTGACTTTTTCTTTCTGACAGAAGTGAGCATCTCTGGGCAGGCATACCATCTCGGGTATTGAAAACGGCATATACCTGAGAGATTCTTTAGATACTGAATGATAAAAATGCCTTCTGGAGGTAATATTTTTTATTGCTTCATAGAAATAATCAAGCTCATCGCTGGTATTGCCAATATTAGCCAGAGCCAGAATACCTTTATCTGTTTTAGCTTCGACTTCTATGTTAAATTCTTGTTCGAGTATTTCTTTCAGGTGCCTGCCGCTTATGCCATCGATGCTGACATAGAGCTTAGTTGGATCAATCGTTAGTCTGCTATCGCCTGTCAGGCAAGAACAACCTGATATTCTGTTAATTTTCTTTCTAATTTTTTCTGCTTTATGAATGGTTTCTGAAAGTCTTAATCGGCCATGAGTACTATCTAGAAAGGCTCTTGCGCAATCCAGACTGGTTAAAAGGAGATATGATGGGCTTGTAGATTGCAGCATCATTAAAGAAGCAAGAAGATTGTCATAGTTAACTTTTGAGTGTTGGCCCAGGTGGAGCATTGAGCTTTGAGAAAAGCTTCCGCCGGTTTTGTGTATAGAATGTATTACAGCGTCAGCCCCCAGGTTAAGGGAGGTTTCTGGCAGTCTTCTATTGAAATTCCAGTGGCAGCCGTGCGCTTCATCAACAATCAGTGTAGTATTATATTTTTTGCATATGGCAGAAATTGCCTCTACATCTGACACTACACCTTCATATGTTGGGTTAGTAATCCAGACAGCAGTTGCATCAGGATTTTCTTCAAGAGCTTTTCTAATATTTTCGGGGTTTATAGCACCCCATATACTCCATGTGTCGTCTCTATCTGGTATAACCCAGACAGGCACCGCTCCTGTATTGGTGATGCCGCTTATAACTGAGCGATGACAGTTTCTGGATACTATAACTTTCTTACCTGGGCAGGTAACAGCAAGTGCAAGTGCAAGGTTACCGACGGTTGATCCATTAACAAGGAAAAAGGTTTGAGAGGCGCCAAAGGCTTTTGCTGCTAGATCCTGTGCTTCTTTTATAGGCCCTGAAGGGGGATATAGTTGTCCCAATCCATCAAAATCATCTGTCGTATCTGCTTTAACTGCTTTACTGCCAAGAAGCTCTCTAAATGCGGGTAATATACCATCTCCGAAACTGTGACCCGGTATATGCAAAGTGACTGCGGGATATTCTAAATATTCTTTTAGTGCTTCGAGTACCGGTGCCTGTGGATAATAATAATCGGGTTGTTTCTCTGTTTCAACCAGGTGAAGATCTGGAACACAAGTAGTCTCAGGGCTTATGCTGTCTGCATATCGCACTGAGATACTGCCCTGTGTGGGCGCTAAGTACCCTTCATTAACTTGGGATGTGGAATTGAATCCACTATCTGCCATATTTTTAACCAATTTCGCTCTCCTTCGGGCCGCATAAAAATCCTTTTCTACCTTTCCTTTTAATAACATTAAAAAATATTATTTGATTTAATAAGTTATACACGATGTTATAGTAAAAGTCAATGTTTTTTTCAGTGGGGCAAATGCTTTATTGACAAGGCTTTTTAAGATTTTTTTTAAACTTATAATCACGTTAATAAAGACAAATGAAGATTGTTGGCCATTATTTTATTTTTTATAATTGACAAAACGCTTACACTAAGTGATTCAGGCAAAGAAATTTTTTTACAAAAATTCGGAAAACCCTTATCATACATAGATTCTAGAGACTATTTTTTTAGGGCATATCGACTTAACACACTGGCTGTGAGTCATAGCAGAAACAAAATTTCACGAATCCGGTTGTAGCAACACACCTGAGAGTAAGAGAACATTTTACTGCTAACAAAACGGGTATCAATGTGTATGTTGGGTATTTTTGATCTTTTTGTAACAAAAATATGCAAATTTAAACCTGTAAACAGTTAACGGTATGATTATAAAAAGATCGGTGCATAACTTAAAAATTTTTCGATTTTCAAAACCCAGATACCACCCACCCAAAAGGTAGGCAAAGGGTCTCACTCCCAGGCTACGCCTGTTTGTTCAACCCATATCTTTACTTTTAAAATTTTTGAAAATCGAAACCAAAAAATTTATAGTTATGGTTATGCATTAGTCTTATAGATAAGGAATTAGCATGAAGTCTTATCAGTAATGATTATTATTAAAGGGCAAAAATGTTAACACTAAAGGGTCAAATTTTAAATATTCTATTGAAATCAACTTATTTCTTTTCTATCATTTGTGATAACTGTCGTAAACATATGAATATTCGAAGTATGATCAAAAGATGCTTTCTTATACGGGGGAAGGGTATACTTTTAGCCCTTGTAATATTTGTGTGCTGTTTGATATTAAATGGCAGCCAGGCTCAGGCCGTATCAATATCTGTTGATAGCTGTCCTTATCAGGGTACCAGTGGTGCATCGCCAAAAACTACTTATCATCACCAGTGTACAATTACTGTTAGCGATTGGGGTACTCATACTAACCCGAAGATAGGTATTTATACTGATAACTATACAACGCCCGGGGCAGTATATGACATAGATGATTACAGAACTCCTACTGATGGCGGGCTGTATCGCTTTACGGCACAGGGGCAGGGACAGGGTTCTGAGAGTAATGTTACTACTGATTCAAGCGGGTCTGGTGTTACAGTAGTTTTAAACCCCTCTGGCAACGGAGATTATACGGTTGACCTTTACTATGATACCTATGATGCTGATATTGCTGACAATGAGTATACACAAAGCTTCACTTTTGCTTTCTATGATAACAATGTCAGTGTTGATACAGCCTCTCAGAGTATGAATTTTACTACTTCGATTATTTCAGGAGGGCCAACAGCAAGTTCAGCACCGGCAATTGACTTTGCTTCAGGGAGCATAACCGATGTATTGATAGCTGATACGACAGCCAGTGACCTTATATCAGTAGATGTCAAATCTAACAGACCTTATGAAGTAGCAGTAAAGCTTTCAGATAACGTTTTAACTTATGCCGGCAAACCAGATATTGGTATAGCTACTACATCTTTTTGTTTAGCCAACTCCAGCGGTGTTTGTCAGGATACTGTTAAAACTTTCACCACAAGCTTTCAAGAACTCATAAGCAGTAATGAACCTACTAAAGACAGTGATGACAAGACACTTGTTTTTGAAACCTATTACATCAAATACATTTTCACCAACAAATCCTCTGACCCGAACTTTCCGTTTGACCCTGGGAACTATAAAGTAACCACCGTTATTCAACTAACTGTTTACTAACCTTTTTGTTGTATAGGTAAAAGGTTGTATCTTTTTTGAAAAATTTAAAGGTTTAATGGATTTATCCGATTAACAAACTGAAAACTTGCTATACAACTGCTTTTTAGCTTCAAGTTTTAATTCAAATCTTAATATAAACTTGAATTCAAATCTTAAAAGCCATTGAAATGCTCTACATACAGGTATATTGAACTACTGAAAAACTCTCATTATAATAGTAGAAACTTATTATCAGAAAGAGAAATGGAATACGCACCCAAATACACTAGTGTTATTATAGAAAAGGCCTTTACAAGTTGTGTACACAAACAAAAGGAGAAAATGCTATGAAGAAAAAACTATTACTGTTTTCTCTTGCATGCCTGACAGGGGCCATTATAGCTTCCTCTGCTGCTTATGCCCAGAATGTCTACTCTGATGATGAAGACTTCACACTGACAATACCAGAACTGACAATCGTAGAAATTGATGATACGATTGAGACAGATCTCACTGCCAGTGCACTGACGGCTGCCGACCTCAATGCAACCACCAATAATGGCGGCAGTGGCAACCACCAGGTTGTTATCGGTGATGGCGATGGAGATGGTTCTGGCGGAAGTATTGATACTTACGTTCAATCAAATGAACGTGCCGGCAAAACGCTTCACATCAATATCACAGGTGATAGTGTCACCAACAAAACCATTATCAGTGCGGTAAATGATGCAGCTGATGGTACTAATGCCATTACCATTTTCCGTGATGCTGATGATGATGATACCTGGGATGGTCTTAACCTGGAAGCACAGGTAGACATTCTTATTGTCAACACAGCAGGAAATGCCAAACCCCGTATCGGCTATGATGATGGCGCTGGAGATAGTGACTGGGAAACCTTTGGAACACTCTCTCTCAATGCAGGCACAGCCAACATGTCTATTACTGCTTCAGATTTGCCGATCAACGAAATTGACGGGGCTGAAGGTAAACTCTGGTTAGACTTCATGCTAGACCTTGATGAGTCAACAGTAGGATGGGATGATCCGCCAACAACTATGGGCATCACTGTTGAAATCAGTGTTGCTGACACATAGTCAGAAGTTTTAAAGCGGGTAGAGGCTGACTTTGCCCGCTTTTTAACCAGGTTTTCAAGGTATTTGTTAACGTTAAATTGTATTGTGATATCAAAAAGTTTGGAGCTCAAAAAAATCATGAACATTCAAAAATGTATAAGTGTATTATTTCTGATTGTCGCTTTGGTTATGCCTTTATCAACTCCAGCCAGGGCAGATGTCGGGGGTGTTCTGGTTTATCCGAACATTCTTGAACTGGATTTTTCTAAAAGCCCGAGAAAGTTTGTTTCTAAAGCTATTATGGTTGAAAACAAGAATAACAAAAAGATAAGGGTGCGGGCATACCCTGAAAACTGGGATCTGGATGAATTTGGCGGCATGACATTTAATACTGACAACCTGGATGATTCTCTTGCTGGTTATGTCAAATTCAACCCCAGAGAATTTGACCTTGAGCCCAATCAGAAACAGCTTGTGCGCCTGACAGCAAAACTGCCGGAAGACCTTAATGGCGAAAAGAGAGGTATAATCTTCTTTGAAACTGTTACACCTAAAGAAAAACTCGTGAAGTCTTCTGACGACAAGCTCGGAGTATTGATCAACTTCGTTACTCGCTATGGGGTAACACTTTATGCTTATAACGGTGAACTTTCAAGAAATGCTGAACTGCTTGATTTTGGGTATGGCAAATATAAAGACAGAAAAGCCCTGAAAGTAACACTTAAAAACGATGGCAACGTTCATAGCTATGTTAAAGGGAAATTAACCCTTACTGCGCCGCATCTAGCAAAGCCAATAGATGTACCTGTCAAGAAACATACACTGCTGCCAGGCAGAACCCAGACTATGGTTATCAGAATACCTCCTAAAATTGAAGAAGGTAAAACATATAAAGCTCTTCTTGAAATCAATCACGAAGATATAACTGGCAAACAGCACAAAAAGGCCGCTGAGACAGTCTTTACTGCTGGTAAACCTGCTGCAGAAACTGATATCAAAGAATACCTTGAAAAACCAATCACCATAGATGAGCTTGAACACAGCGATGACACCTTATCACAACCAGTTGAACTTTAAGCTAACTAGAATACAATAACTTTGTAGCACCATCATTCAAAATTTATAACCATAACCGGACCAGTAAATACTTTATGGGTAAAAAATTCAACACGCTAAAACATCCTTTTGGCCTGAAAAGCCTTCGTTTTGCGTCATGTAATAAAAAGAAGCTTATCATGACCGTAATTTGTGCTGTCATCTTTTCTGCAAACACCCGGGTAGCATGCGCTAATTACAGTCCTGATAAGATTACACTCCACGATGTGAAGGCAATTACAAGCTTAAGAAAGTTTTATAATAGTCCGGTTAAAGAATTAAACTCTGTCATCAGAAAAACAGGCCAGACAAAAGAGGGTTTGCCTGTTTATAGTTTCGTTAAAGGCAAGTCATACATTAATGGCAAAATATCAGAGCAGAAAAAACAGCAACCAGGAAACATTAAACACGATGTCATAAGCTGGTTGACCAATAAACTAACATATTCCAGAAAGGATAATGACCCTGAATATGTTGAAAACATTAAGGTAGAAGATGAAAAACTTATTTTACCTCCACTGAACCCTCTAACTAAAAGTACTGATGCTATAAACTATAACTATGATAATATTGAGACTTCCTTAATAACCCTGAGAATCAATAAACAGATAGCTTATGACTTTGAAGTAATTGTCTGGCCAGATGGAAGTATTTCAGTACCGATAAAAACCCTTGCTGAAATTCTGGATATCAACGTCAGCCAGAACCATGTCAACCATAATATATCCTTTGAACACCCTGTATCTGAAGAAGCAGTAACAGTAGACTATAAAAACAACCTCATAATAGAAGGAACCAATCAGGTAAAAGTCAAAGAACCCAAAATGGTCTTTATAAAGAGTGGCTTTCTGCTGGAAAATGATATTTTTGTCCACGAAAACATCGCCCGGGAACTGCTTGATATTAAATCAAACTTCATTGAAGAACACTATGCAATGAACCTGACAACAACAAAAATGTTAAAAGCAATTATTGAATTGACCGAAGAGGCAGAAGGTTCAGATCCTTATAGCACAGGAACACAGGTCAACGAAATAGAAAATGCTGAAAACCTGTCAAATAAGCTCTTCAGTATAAATAAATTCAACTATCGATTCAATTCATCTATGAATGCAACAAGAAATTACAATAATTCAAGCAATAATGCCTTTACTACGGCAGGGTTTATGACAACAGGAAGACTGCTTGGAGGTGAATATAACCTTGGTACAAACATGAGTTATGGCAATAATAGAATGATGGTCAGTGGTTACAGAGCTACACTGGATTATGTTAAACCAAAATACCAGCTTTCTATAGGTGCAACAAACTCTAAACTAACAGAACTAACAGGTTCTAATAATTTGTGGGGCGTTAGATTTGGTACTCCAGGGGCTATGGGGGGAAACTCTTATGTGCCAAGAATTATTGAAGGTAGTGCAGATGATAACACATATGTAGAATTATATGTTAACAATAGCCTCCAAGACAGGCAGATGGTACAAAACGGCCGTTTTGAATTCAATTCTCTAAAGTATGATCAATCATCTATAGTACATTTCAGGGTTGAACAGCTTTCAGATGACGGCAACAGAAAGGTTGTATATAATCGTAAATTTTCCAGAGACAATGATAAACTGGCACCCGGTCAGAAACAATATCTGGTATTCTCTGGTGTGGATGCCTCAGCTATTTCTAATAGCTTTACAGTCTTTGGTGACAGCTTTGATCGAAACTATGTAAAACCCATAAAGTATATTACAGGTGCAAAATTTAAAGTCGGTATCACAGAAGACCTTACGATGGGCCTCAATGTTGCTAATGACTTCATCATAAGAAGGCCATCAAAGGTATTAAAAGAAAACTACAGAGGGCTTAATACTGCAAGAGCCTTTAGAACAGGTGATAGCTCTTACGGAACAGTCATGACCGTTGACCTTTATTATGAACCTTCGGATAATCTCAACATAACCTCTGAGTTTGGCCTATCAAAAGCCGGCTCGAAAATTAATCCGGAGTTTGACTCTTATGGAGCTGACTTTGGGGGGTTTGTTACTATGGATTACCGCCGGAAAGACTTTTCACTTCTGGCAAAAGGGTTTTCATACGGGCCGAATTTTTATTCTCCGGGGTCAGCTAATTACATAGATCGCAGGGGTGTTGAATTAAATACCAGCTGGAAAATTAGTGATGTTAACTTCAGTGCCCATGCTACCAGATATAATTCTAATCTGGATAACTATTTTGATGGTGGTCTTGCTACTGTATCAACCTATGGTATAAGAGCAGCAGGTCAGGTTGATAAGTTTTCTACAGTAAGAGCAGGTGTAAGAACTTCAACAGCTTCAAACGCCTTTTACAGCAACAGAGATCTTACATACGATATTACTTTAGATAGAAAAATTGGTGAAAAAGCACGATTAAGCGTTAATTATTCACGTACGCACAGAAAAGCAAATCGTCTTGTTGAGGCTTCAACAACCACCAGAACGGATAGCCGTTTAAATGCAGATCTAAACTTTGATGCAGGAAAGCTTGGCATAGTTAGACTCTCGCATGAAATGATGATGCTTGAACCTGAAGACAGGTTAATTCTTGCAGGTGCTGATAAGACTTATTTTGATGACCCAATATACAGCAAAAATGTCAGATTATCTTTCAATCGCATTCAGCTGCCTATCAAAAACCTTATCTTTTCTCCAAATGTAGGCTATCGCTACGGTGGCCAGGACAAAGGAGTAAACTTTGGCTGCAACCTTGGCTATGTATTTAAAACGGGCAGACAAATTGCTTTAAACTATGCTTATAACTCAAGTTTTGCCAGATATATGTCAGGGGCACTCTCTTTTGGTAAAAATAAAAGTCACTCCTTATCAGTAAACTTTTCTGATAGCATAGATTTTGGAGTGCCAAGAGGATTAAAAAATGCCACTATGAATACATCTGTGTTTGATTCAAACAAGGGCATAGTCAAAGGAAAAGTCTACATCGATCTCAATCAAAATGGCGTCTATGACGAGGGGGAAGCAGGCCTTGAAGGAATAGATATTAATTTTCAAAACTTATTCAAGATTACTACTGATGAAGATGGCAACTTTATTGCTACTTTACCGCAGGGGTTAATGAAAATAGGCATTGATAGAAACAATTTACCGGTTCTTTATACACCTACTGTCGCAGATGCCCTGATAAACGTTAAACCCCGCAAGCTGTATGAAGCTAACCTAGGCATTATAGTCACACCGGGCAGTGTTTCAGGCAGTGTTACTACTATTAATAACAATGTTAGAACCAGCGATATAGTTGTTTTACTGATCGATGAAAACGGCAAAGAGGTTAAATATACCACTACTGACAGTCGGGGCGGGTTTTATATTGGCTCTATACCTCCTGGAAACTACAATGTTGTTATTGATCCTAACTATTTAGACTATAAAGAGCTATTTATTACCAGAAAACCTGATGATAAGATAAATATACCGGTTGTGATGGATGATTTTATTGACATTGATGGCCTCCATTTTGAAATTGACAGGAAAAAAATAGAGGTAAAACGCTTTTGATTAAAAGGTTTCTAATATTGAATATCCTGATTATATTAATAATGCCAGTATTGCTGAGCCCTGCACAGGCAAAAAAGAAAATTAATAAGAAAACCTTTAATGTTACGATACCAAAACTGGTTCAGGTCAACGCTATCGGCATATCAGAATACAAACAATACTTTGGCTTACCAAAAAAAAACGAAGAAGTGCAATTTAACCTGCGTCTTGACAAAAATATTACCAGTGAGACAGAAAGCTGGGAGATTACAACAAATAAACCTATTGGAATGTCTGTAACATATAATTCACGAGGCAATATAATGGCTGTATTTGTCTCTATGAAGCGCATAAAGGATGGTGTAGAGATACCTCCATCTGATATACGCATATATCCATCCAAGGTTGTTTTTGATATCGGCCCTGGACCTGGCAATATTGAAAGAATTTTTCACTTCAACCCTATCATAAGGGTTTCAAAAAAGACACCACCGGGTGACTATGAAGGAACAATAACATTTACGGTGCTATCAGAATGAGAAAAAGCTTATCATTAATAATTATAATAGCTTTTATCAACATGAATTTACTGTCTTTTAATTCACAGGCATTAGCTTATAAGATTGACGAAACATTAAAATTAAAGAACTCTATAGATTACAGGGCAATAGGTATGCCTAAAGTGCTTAATATATGGACACCCTTTCCTACTGAACCAGCTTATCTGGATCCTGAAAACCCTGACCCTCCTAAACCTCCCAAGCCTGCACCAAAACCCCAGCAGGGAGAAATTTCAACGGGTGGTGGTTCCAGTGCAGGTATGGCTATTGCCGGTATTGGAGCTGCTGTTCCACTTCTTATCGGGGGCGGAATGCTTGCATTTTTCCTTACAAAAGGTTCACCTGGTCTTAAAACTATTCCTCCACAGCTTAATCCAAGAATTTCATATAATGATACCCTCTTTGACAATATATTTAACTTTAACTATGGAGAAGAAGTCAATTATAATATGATATTTAAGAATACAGAACAGACTCCTATTTACTCTGACTCTGTTTTATACTTAAAGCTTCCTGATTGGCTGGAATATATACCAGATTCATTTACTGTTAATGATATAAAGCTCACAGATGAAGTTGATAAAGACATGCTGGCATACTTCAAAGATGAAAAAATGCTGGTTTTGCAAATTGGATTGTTTGATACTCAAGAAGGAGCCCTTATTAACTTTACTGCAAAAGTTTTAACAGAAACAGTATCACCTCATGAGCCATTCTGTACAGTTAAATTCCAGAGCATATCTAAAAACTATCAGTCCAAATGGATTGAAATGTCACTCCAGAAAGATAGAACCCTCCCTCCTGAAATGGTAGATGTAATCAACAAAAAATTATAATATGTAAGTGTTGTCTAGAGTCAAAGCTATCATTATCGATTTATGATGCAGAGTTTGCTGATTTATAAACCTGTGCAAACATATTTAATACAATGATAATACCTGTGAACTGTATTAAAGCACCGGCAATCCACCCTACAATCGTTATACAGAGAAGTAAAGTAATAATTGTAATAATAACAAAAAGTACTGTAGCAATTATAACAGCCAGAAGATACTCAGGAAACCTTTTCAGGATAAGGCTAAAAATATTTATAATATTAAAAGCTCCCTTAAAACTTAAGGATTCAGCATATGAAATAACAACAAAGGGAGAAATAACAAGAAATAATATACCTGTTAAAATTGGTATCAACCAGAATAAAAGTAAAAGAACTATCAGTGAGCTGCCTGTTTCTCTATTAATGCCCTGTTCCAGTACAACGTTGATATCAAGAGGAACAATAAAGACAGCAATAACATAAAATACAAGAATAAAAATAGCCATAATAGCAAAATAAACAGCTATAACAAACTGTAATATTGTCCCTTTCCAAAAATATCGGGGTATATTACCCTGCCATGATGGCATAACATGTTGATCTCCAGCAAGTTCACACCTAATAGATTCAAGAAAATAGCCTATCTGTGTTGATTGTGTTGCTATCATCACCCCGATATGAAAAATATGTACCAGGCAAATAAAAACAGTACTGGCAAGGCCAAAGACAGTAAAGATGAAATGTACCAGCCAGACAGCAAGAAACCATCCCAGTGCTATAAGATAAACTTTAAGCAAGCCTTCAGGTGCTGAGGTATAAAATGGAGCTTTAAAACTTTTCTTGAGGTCTAATTTCATTAATTTTCCTGAATAAAAAATTAAAATATAATATAAGGACGTATCATTTCGAGTTTCTTTTTGCCGATACCTTTTACATTTAAAAGATCTTCTGGTTTTTTAACTGGTTTATTCTTTCTGTAAGAGATAATTCTATCTGCTAGAGTTCCACCAACACCTGGCAGTCTTGTCAGGCCAAGCTTTGAAGCAGTATTTACGTTGATTTTTCCTTCATTGGTCTGTGGTATTCTTTTAGGAATACTGCTGGAGGTTTTCTTTTTAGTTTTTGATGCTGCTTTAGTCTTTTCCGGGTGGTTTTTTTTAATAAATTTTACTTCCTGTTCAAATGAAAATGGTATGTGAACCAGCTGAATATCCATTAAAGGCATAGCGTAATTGATTTTATCCATGGCAGCATTATCTGTGAGACCGCCACAGAGTTGAATAGCCTCATACAGCCTCGGTGGATAACCTTCAACAATTATCTCTCCAGGGTTTACCACTGCACCAGCTACTTTAACTTTTGCTTTACAGGGTTCATTGAGTTGAACATTATTTATTTTCAGTGGTTTTTGCAGGGCAATAATTTGTTTTAACTTATAATAATTTAACCCCCCGGCAAGAAGAATAGAAAAACACAGAGTACCAGTCAAAAAATCTTTTTTATTCATTGATATCAGCCATTTATAAAGTCTTTAAGCATTTTAAAACTGTTGTCAAGTTCATCTAAATTAAGGTTATGTGTTAGTTTAAAGACGTCATTTCTCAGCTCACATGTTTTTAAAATAGATTTCAGGCTTGCATTGTCACTACATTTGTTACTGCCAATAAGGTTTACATCTGCCTGTCTGGCCCCATAATTTATAGCAGCCAGGGTATTAGAGGTTGCTAGCCCTAGCTTGTTTCTACAAGATACACCTAATATAAGCTTATCGAATTCAGGCAGGTTATACATTATATTATCAAAGAGTTCTGCGTATTCATGTGTAAGGTAAATAGAGTCTTTATCAGTTACAGTCATAATCTTAACATCTGAATCTCCTGTAGCCTCTAGAATTCGGTAAAGAAACATTTTATGAATGTCTTTATACTTGACCACAATGAATTCTACGTTATCGGTAAGTTTTTTTGCATATTTTATCGAGTCTTTCACCATTTTTATAAGATCATTTTTAATTTCTAAATTGTTAAGATTTGCTTCTTTAAGCAGTTCTGGGTCCAGCTTGATGCGAAGACGTGGTATTGCAAAGCTTTCTAAGGCATTCCATGTTTCATCAAGACTATCCTGTCTGGGTAACGCTGAGGCTGTTACTGTTATTTCTTTTATTTCAGGCTTTAGTTTAGTTATGAGATCCTTTTCTTCTGGGTTTATTTCAATAGCGTCAACATTTAGCTTTTGCAACTGGCAGCCAAGAGCAAATTTCTGATCCGCAGTAAGTTTTTCATTTTTTGCAAGTGAGGTTTCAACAATATATAACTTTTCTATTTCTTTCATAACTGGTTCTCCCTTTATTTAAAGATGTTTAAGGCCCTATGATAACATAAACGGGTTAGATAAGAAAATTGATATAAATTTGCTCTTCAGGTCAGTTTACGTTTTTTGATATTGATTGTGCTGTTATGATTTCTACAGGTGATTCATAATTAAATATTTTGCCTGTAGTCTGTAACATAAAGTTCCAGTTTTTAATGGTTCCGGGGCTTATATATTTATTTTTTTTAGCAAGTGCCTGAATAGTTTGAGAGTAACTCATTAAAATTGCTTCATCCAGACTATTTGTAATTTCAAGATGATTTCTTATTGCCTGAAAGTGTGGTGCATGACGGGTATAGCCTTCTATTTTGTCAGCAACGAAAGTGATTTTATCCAGTATAGACATATCTATATCACCCAGTGTATGGTTTCTAATGGCTTTGAGTATTTCAGGATCTTTTATACCGTATTCGTGAAAAGCTATATATTCTCCGGCAAAAGCATGTAATGTTGAAGGGGAATTCATTATTTCTAGGCTTACAGGTATATTTTTATCCATAATAAACTTATATGTCTCTTCTTTTGACATATATTTAGCACAATCATGTAATAAACCGGCTATAGCAGCCTTATGTTCATCTGCTCCAAATTTATTTGCAAGTATTCTTGACTTTTCTTCTGTACCAAGACAGTGCATAAATCGTTCTTCTGGCAACTTATTTTTTAACTTTTCTTTTATTTTAACAATATCCACTGGTTAACCCGCCATTAAGTGTTTCTTTATAGAGATTGTGTGTTTCAATATAGTTCCTGACGTTATCTAACACCAGAAATTTAATAGATTTTCCTGATGAGATGTTATTACGTATGAGAGTTGAAGAAATTTCCAGGAGAGGTGCTTCAATTACGTCGTATTTAAAGTTTTTTAACCCGGTAGAAGCAATACATTCTTTAATATCAGGTTGTCCCGGACGACTAAAAACAAGAAAATGGACACTATCAACAATTTGTTGCGCTTCATGCCAGGTATGAAGTTGACCTATAGCATCAGCACCAATTAAAAAGTATAACCTATCAGTTATATTATAAATTTGTCTGACATTTTCAACTGTTTTATAAGTATATGAGGGGCCCTTGCGATCAATTTCTATTGTTGATACTTCAAAATGATCATTTTCTGAACAGCAAAGCTCAACCATTTCGTGTCTTTCAGATGCAGGGGCAATGTTTTCAGAACGATGGGGCGGTATACATGAGGTCACAAAAAGCACCTTATCCAGCCTGCATTGAGACCATGCAGATTCAGCAATAATTAAATGAGCTATATGAACAGGGTTAAAGGTTCCAGGAAAGATAGCAAGTTTCATAGTGTTTCATTCTGGTTTTGTAACACCAATAAAAATAACACAAACTAGCCTGTATATTGATGGAAAAATTTTAAATTTTTACCAGTAAAAGTAGAAAATAATACATTTGTAAAAAATTTACATTTATACAGTAAACTTAACATATTATATAGCCAAAAGACTGCTGTAGCAGGGTAAAATACTTAATAGTAATGATTCTCGATTGTCATATCTCTTAAATCTTAAAACATATATGAAACAAAAGCTATAAAATAAGACAGGCATAACTTAAATTGGTTTTGACTTTCAAAACCCGGCTCCTGTCTAATCTAAAGGAAAGTAAAGGGGCTTGTCTACAGAATAAACCTGTTTGTTTAACCTGAATTTTAACTTATTAATCAAGCAATAATTGAAACTATAACAATTTCTTTACAGTTATGCTTTAGAATAAAATAGTCTTAACAGACACAAAACTAACAAAACCTCACAAAGACCCGCTTTACGAGAAGGAGAAAATATGACCTATTCAAAAAATAATGCAAGTGCAGCAACAATGACCAGAAACCGTACAAAAGATGATGTATCTCCCTTTAGTGGTTTATGCGCAACCTGTATAGAAGGTTGTCCTGGGTTATGCGAAGTAGGCCTTTCAGCTATTAGAGGGGCAGAAGTAATTTATCCGCAGCCATTTGGTTCTATCACAGCAGCCAGCCAGAAAAATTATCCACTGGATTTCTCACATTTTAACATTCTCGGTACTGCTGTTGGGGCACAGGGAGTTGCAGCAAACAGTAATGATGCCATTTTTAGTAACGTAGATGTTTCAGTAAGAATTTGTAAAGATAAAGGCATCAAGCTTAATATGCCTGTTTTTATACCCGGGCTCGGCTCAACAGACGTTGCAAAACGTCACTGGGAAGATCTTGCGCAGGGAGCAGCCATATCTGGATCTGTTTTAACCATCGGTGAAAACGTCGTAGGTATGGATGACAAATCAGAAATCAAAAATGGCAGGGTTGTTAAGTCACCAGACCTTATTAACAGAGTAAAAACCTTTAAAGAATGGCAAACACCCAACGAGGGCGCAATTATCGTACAGGAAAATGTCGAAGATAGCAGACTGGGTGTACTGGAGTATGCCATCAATGACCTTGAAGTCAAATGGGTAGAGCTTAAATGGGGCCAGGGCGCTAAAAATATCGGCGGAGAAGTCAAAGTTAGAAGCCTTGAAAAAGCTCAGGTTCTTAAACAAAAAGGATACATTGTACTTCCTGATCCTGAAGATCCTGAAGTCATTGAAGCCTTTGGTAAAAACGCTTTTAAAGAATTTGAACGCCACTCAAGACTTGGTATGGTTGGAGAAGAAGCTTTCGCCAAGAGGGTAGAGCAACTCAGAAAAGAAGGAGCACAATACATTTCTCTTAAAACAGGAGCCTACAGACCAGCAGATCTGGCAAGAGCTCTTAAATTTGCATCCGACTACGAAATTGATGTTCTGGTTGTTGACGGAGCAGGCGGCGGTACAGGTATGAGCCCCTGGAGAATGATGAATGAATGGGGTATACCTACTGTTGAGATTGAAAGTCTGCTCTATAAATTTGCCAGAAAACTTGATGAGAAAGGTAAGTATGTTCCTGACCTTGTTATTGCTGGCGGCATTACACTTGAAGATCATGTTTATAAAGCACTGGCTTTAGGTGCACCCTACGTTAAAGCTGTAGGTATGGGCAGATCTTCTTTAACAGCTGCTATGGTTGGTAAAACAGTTGGCAGAATGATCTTAGACGAAAATATTTCTGGTCCTATTGAAAAATACGGCAGAAACCCTGATGAAATATTCGTTTATGGTTCTGGCATCAGGAAAAAATATGGTAAAGAAGTTGCTGAATTAACTTATGGCGCTGTTGCTCTTTATACTTATTATCAAAGAGTCAAGCAGGGCTTGAGGCAACTTATGTGTGGAAATAGAAAATTCAAAATGGAATACATTTCACGAAATGATATAGTCTCATTAACTCGTCATGCTGAAGATGTTACAGGCATTCAGTTTATAATGGACTGTGATCGTGATGAAATAGAAAAAATACTTGAGGCAGAACCTCTTTTTGCAAAAGTATAGACTAACATAATAAATTAAAAATCAGGGGCGGCTACATTAGCCGCCCTTTTTTCTGTTTTCAGGTTTATATAGCTTGATTAAAGACAGATTTTAAATTTTTGAAAATCGCAAATTTTTTAAGGTATTACTTGGTCTTACATTTCAAATTTATCTATAGATTTAGAGGTTAATAATAAGGTATTAATACATATGTGTTAGTTTCTTCATAAACAACAAAACAAACACACAAAGTATTTGGATACCTGAAATAAGGTTGTGAAAAACTGTTGTCAGAAGTTTTTTAATGTTCTTTGTTATATTCGATTTTTGTAATAATTTGTAATTTATGGATACAATAAATTGAACTAACCAAACAAAGGTGTAACAATTTTTGAGGGAGATTTATTAGAGAGAGATTATAAATATTTGAGGGAGCGGTTTAAATGTTAAACAAAATCGATAATATTCACTTTGCAGGCACATTGAAAACTCCTGATAAAACTGTTAAAACCAGTGATGATCAGGATAGATTTATGTTTTTTACTACTGATGCAATGGTTAAGTTATCTAATGAAGCAGATTTTTTTGAAATTGCACGCAAAGATAACGTCATTAAAGCTCAGGGAAAAATAAATTCACCTAAAGTTCTTGAATTTCTCGTTAATTTCTTTAAAGAAATTGCTATTAAATTAGATAAACCACCTGCTATGGGAGATTCTTATTCTGTTAAACTAACAGAAGATTCTTTTGAGTTTGAATGTAAAGAAAAATTCAACTGGCAGTTTGATAAAAATGGAAACAGCGGCATTTTTAATCCGGGTATGGATAAAGGTATGCTAATTAGATCCATTGCTAGCAAATTTTAATCTTTAGAGCATTGCTTTAGAATGTTTCTGATTTACTTCTTTTCTTTTTATTGAAAGCTAAAAAGGTTTTCTTATAAATAATCTGCTTTTATTTCTGTAAATACCAGAAAAAGAACAATGCTCTGTAAAATACTTATATATAAGTATGATGAGGTTTCTAACAAAAAAAATTTATTCACTGAACTAATTTTCAAAAAAAAATTCCCTTCCGGGAATGTTGAAACCTTATATGAGAGAGTAGAGAGATTACGGAATTTATTTAGAGGAATTGTCTTGTAATTATATAAAAACAACTAATTTTATTTTTGGAACGGTTTGTAAAGAAAATTTAAGCATTTATTTTGAAAAAATTTTTTTGCAGCTGTTTATTGGTCTTTTTGCTTTTATAGAAAGGGTTTTAAGATTAAATTTTAAAAAAAAGCGCACCCTGCGCTTCTCTGGATCGCAAACAACAAATAAAACTGAAAAGTTAGTGAACATTTTTTAAATCATTTACTTTAAACCATTTATAGATAACGGTTTTGTTTTTACCGCTGCGTTTAGCAGTATACATAGCTTTATCAGCCTGTTCAACCAGTTCTTTAAGGCTTATCTTCATATGTGGCGTCTTAATAGCAATACCTGCACTAACAGTAAGAGGCTTGCTGAGACCTATAAAGTTTGCATCTGTTTTTTCTATGTTCCTTCTGATCTTTTCAGCAACTTTAAAAGCATTTTTAGGGTTTGTTTCAGGCAAGAAAACCACAAATTCTTCACCACCATAGCGACAAATTATGTCAGATTCACGAGTAGAATTTTTTATAATCTGTGATACAGCCTGTAAAGCTTTATCTCCTGCCTGGTGACCTTCATTATCATTGATAATTTTAAAATTATCAATGTCCAGCATTATGATAGATACTGTATGTCCATAACGACTGGATCGTTCAATTTCTTTTGGTACTTCGTTTTGAAAATATCTTCTATTTTTAAGCCGGGTTAGTTCATCAGTATCAGCCAGTTTTTCAAGTTTTTCATTAAGGTATACAAGCTGTTTCTGATTTTCAATAATACGTTCAGCAGCTTTCACTCTGGCTATAAGTTCCATAAAGTCAAAAGGCTTTGTAATATATTCATCAGCACCCATATCAAGACCTTCAACTTTATCTTCTATAGTGTCTTTAGCTGTTAAAATAATAAAATAGATCTCTTTATGGGCATTCTTAACATGTTTACAAAACTCTATGCCATCCATACCGGGCATCATGATATCTGAAATAACGATATCAGGCTTATCTATATTAATATTATCCAGTGCTGGCAGCGCATTGTTGTATGTTTTTACTTCATAACCTTTTTTCTTAAGCGCAAAATAAATTAGCTCAAGGATACTTTCATCATCCTCTACTACCACAACTTTTGTAACAGGTTTTACAGGTTTGTTATTACGAAAAGAAGTTATGGTATTAGGTTTTTGAAGAACTGTAGTGTTCATATTTCCTTTCCTCTTTTGTTTGTAGCAGGATTAAATTTAATTTCTCTTTTCTAAGATAAAATATGTAGGATAAAACTTCTTTTCAGGTTAATATATCAGAAGTTTATTACTCATTGTTGTCCTGTCTGATTATAAACATTGATGTGTGAGATTTATAATAATACCAGCTCCTTAAAACTCAATTTTATCAGTTATTCATTGCAGGTTTATACTTATCTGATGTTTATTATAGTAAATACACCCCATCGCTATTATTATTATTAATGGTTATAGAATATTTTAAAATCCCATAACAGAAGGAGAGAGTTACTACTTTTGGTGTATCAGGTTGAATTGATAGGGTTTTTAGAGCATATAAGACCTTAACAAATAAGGTTATAATATTAACATTTTTAAACAATCTGGATAATTTTGTTATTAACCCTTAAAAAAGTCGTAAATAGAGGCATAAAGAGCTTTTTAATCTTTTATTTGTATAGTAACACATATGTTTAGTACCAGATCTGATTGTTCCTTTGAATTATTCGTTAAAAACTTATTTTTCACATACTGTCACTAAATGTTAAAATAAAAACATCTTCAAAATTAGGATTTAAAATGAAACTAAATGCTGGAACAGTTGTCCTGGGATTATTTTTACTGTTTATATTTTATATAGGATTGTCAAAACAGTTTACAATTCTATATGCTTTCTCAGGTGTAATAGTATTGTGGGCTTATCGCTTTACTTTCAACAAACCTTCTGCCATAAAAGCACTAACAATAGGGGCTAACGCTGCTTTTTGGATGTATATCGCTTATATAATATGCAATTTAGTCTTTTACCATACTATTTGTATTTGTATTTTTATACATTTCTGGGGTTTAGTAATAAATCCTATTATTAGTGCCAGTATGGCTTTTTTAACCAATTTTATACCTGATTTTAAAGATTAAAAAATTTTATGGCTATTTCATTTTAGCTTTTAGTACTTTAATATTATTTTTTAGCAATTCATTTCCCGGATCAGCTTTTAGCCCACGTTCATAGTTTTCAAGAGCCTGGTTATACTGTTTATTATCTTCATAAAGAAGAGCAAGATTATTGTATGCCAGCGCAAAATCAGGATTATACTTTATAGCTTTCTTGTAATGTTCCATTGCTTTAGAGGTATTACCCTGTTCAGCATAAAAAATACCAATATTATAGTATGTATCAGGGTCTAAAGGTGCAATAGATAGAACTTTATTATAGTATTCCAGAGTTTTATCAGGCTGTTTTTTTTCTAAATAGGTCATTGCCAGAGCTGTCAGGGCTGAAATATCTGTTTCATCATATTTTATATATTCCTGATGAGCTTCTAAAGCTTTGTCATAATCTTTTAGATGATAATAAGCATTACCAAGATTATAATAAGCATAATAATAATTAGGATTCAAAGATAGCGTTTTATTGTATTGTTCGACTGCTTTATCATGCTGGTTTTTTCTTGCGTAGGCCAGGCCGAGATAATAGTAAGTTTTATGCATATTAGGGTCAATGGATATTGCATTTTGATACAACTTGATAGCGGTATCAGGATCATTGAGCTCTTCTCCATATATATAACCCAGGTTAACATAAGCCTTTGCATATTCAGGATTGATAATGAGAGACTTTTTAAACATATCCACAGCTTTTTTAAGGTCTTTTTTTCTTTGATAAGCAATGCCCATAT
Source organism: uncultured Gammaproteobacteria bacterium (assembly GCA_964517135.1). GTDB lineage: Bacteria > Cyanobacteriota > Vampirovibrionia > JBFMGH01 > JBFMGH01 > CAZFBA01. The sequence continues at coordinate 190,903 of CAZFBA010000002.1, read as the reverse complement.
GATAATAGGTGAAATAATCATCTGGATTATACTTTAAAGATTTTTGATAATATTCGATAGCTTTGTTAAAATCACCCTTTTCATCATACAGGTTGGCCAAACCCAGGTAACCATCTGCATATTCAGTGTTTTGCTTTATAGCTTTTTCAAACATTTCCTGTGCTTTAGCGGTTTCACCCAGCGCATTATATAATACACCTGTATTATAATAAGCTTCCAGGCGTCCGGGATGTTCTTTAATGATATTTTCATAATATTCTATAGCTTCATGAGTTTGTCCTGCTTTAGTATAAACAATACTAAGCGAATTAAAAGCATCCATATTAGAAGGGTCAATATTTAAAGCCTGTTTATAATGCTCAATAGCCTTATTAAAAGACCTTTGTACTTCATAAGTAGCTGCAATACTTAAATGATAGTTAATATCAGCCGGGTTAAGCTCAAGCGCCTTTTTGAAAAAATCCAGGGCCAGTACATTTTCTCCTTTTTTATAATAGGCCAGACCCAGGTTATAATAGCCTTCGTCAAGCTCTGGATCCACTTTGATTACCTTTTTAAAGTATTCTATCGCTTTATCATACTCTTTTTTCTGATCCATATAGATAAGACCGATACTATTAAGGGCATAAGAAAATTTTGGATCGTGTTTAATAGATATTTGATAGTTTTTTAGCGCTTCATCATATTGCTTTTGACCATTATAGGCAACCCCAATATTGTAGTATACAAGGCTATTTTTAGGATCTTTTTTTAAAGCTCTATTATACATTTCCATGGCACGTTTGAAATCACCCTTATAGTCATAGATATTAGCAATAGCGACATATGATTTGATAAAATCAGGGTCAAGTTCAATGGATTTCTCATATTTTTTGATGGCTTCCTCAATATTATTGGTAAAATCAAGAATTCTACCCAGTCTGTAATAGTATTCAGCATTCTTATTATCCAGATCAATTGCTTTATTAATAGATTCAATAGCCTTTTCAAAATCTCCTGTTATCTCATAAGCAAGACTCAAATTATAATATGTGTTAGCATCATCCGGGTTTATAATGATAGCTTTATTATATAGTTCAAGAGCTTTTATAATATCATTACGATCATAATAGATATTACCTTTATACCTTGTTGCTTCAAGAAGTTTATTATCAATTTTAAGGGCTTTATCAATATTTTCAAGAGCTTTGTCTAAATTACCCTTCTTATAGTAAGAAATTCCCATATTTTGATAGGCTTTAGCATTGTTAGAGTTTATTGTGACTGCAATTTTATTCTTTGTAATAGATACATCATGCTTAAAATTCTTTGAACAAGAGGTGTTTGCAGTTAATAAAACCACCAAAACAATTATTAAGAAGGCTTTTCTTTTCATAGAATATCCTTTTATGTTTAAGAGTCTTTCCGAATTTGTTGCTGAATGGCTTTAAAGTTTTCATTAGTAAGCTCATTTTCTGGATCAATGTTGAGAGCTTTTTGTAAACAGTCTATTGCAAGGTTATGTTTTCTCTGTTCGCTGTATAGAAGGGCAAGATTATTATAGGCCGGAATGAAATCAGGGTCATAGCTTATGGAATTCTTATAATGTTCAACCGCTTTTTCTTTATTATCTATTGTTTCATAAAGATCAGCAAGGTTATAGTGTGCTATAGCATATTCTTTATCAAGATTAAGAGCCATTTCATAGTGTTCATATGCCTTTTTATAATCACTAAGTTCTTTATATATATTACCTGCAACATTATGGGCCTCAAAATCTGTAGAATTATAGATAAGGTACTTTTCAAAATATTCTACAGCTTTTTCAGGCTTTTGCATTGTATAGTAAATGCTTCCTATATTAAAATAAGCTATACTATTATCAGGTTGTATATTAACAAGTTTTGTATATGCATCCAGAGCTTTATTAAGGTCTTCTCTGGATTCATAGGCCACACCAAGATAATAAAGTGTATCAATATCACCAGGATTAATTTCTAAAACCCTGTTTAAACAGGTTATTGATCTATCAAAATCTTCTTTCTGCTCCAGGTATAGAAAAGCTAGCTCTTTTAAAGCCTCAATATTATCTGGATTTAACTTAACTGACTGCTCTAAACAGGTTAATGCCCTGTCGTAGTCTTCCAGTTTGTTATAGATCATAGCCTGTTTCAGTAGTATTTCTTCATTTTCAGTATCAATTTTTTCAGCCTGCTGGAAATATTTTAAAGCTTCATGGTCATCATTCTTGATTTCTGCTGAAATATTTCCCAGCATTATAAGAGATTCAACAAATTCAGGGTTCAGCTGTAATGATCTTTCAAGAAGGGATGTAGCTTTATCCAGATCAGGCAAATTCAAATAAAGGCTTGCCAGTTCATAATAAAGTGTTTCATCTTCATTTTCTGTTTTTAATGCTTTTTCTAAATAATTTATAGCTTCTTCATTATTGTCTTCACTCATACTCATTCTTGAAAGCGCAATTAATGTGTCAAGATCATCGGGTGCAAAAGCAAGAATGCCTTTAAAAATTGTTTTTGCTTCATTAAATTTACCACTATTCAGCATTGCCAGACCCATATTATAGTTAGCATTGAGTTCCTCAGGTTCAAACTTAAGGTATTTTGAATAATACTCTATGGCTTGATCATAATCCTGAATATCATCAAAAATATTGGCAAGGTTAAAATAAGCCTGATAATTATCTTCATCAAGTTCAACAGCTTTAATGTAACTATCAATAGCCATATCAATATCATTTGTTTTCTCACCAGTCATTGCTAGATTGAAATATAGCATTGCTTCATCTGGTTTCATTTTTATAGCTTTTTTATAAGTTTCTATTGCCTCTTCATATTCACCCAGTTCATCATAAGTGTTAGCCAGGCCATTGTAATAATCTACATTTTCAGAATCCAGTGATATTGCTTTTAAATAATATTGCTCTGCTTGCTCAAGATTATCATTTTGATAGTGAATAAAACCCAGTTTTGCATAAGATTTTGCATCTACGTTTTTTATTTTTAAAGCTTTTTCAAAGTATTTTTGAGCAGAATTAAATTTTTCCTGATTTAAGTAACACAAACCCAGATTATAAATTATATCAAGATCTTCCGGAATCAATTTCAATATAGATTCAAATATTTCAGCACTTTCATTATAACATTCTTTATCAAATAATTGAGAAGCTTTTCTTTTTAGAGTTTCTATTTCTTTATTTTCTGTCATATCAACTATTTCACTTATTCTTTAATAATAAAATAAACACTAATATACTTTAACAGATACATAAAAATTGTTCTAGGTCGTTAGCTATTTCCTGTCAATTTATTTTTAAAAGTTATGTTTTCATGATAATTCAGGTTAAAATATAAGTTTTACAAGAAAGTTTAAGATATTAATACATATGTGTTATTATCAAAAAAACAAAAAAACCAAACAAACAAAGAAAAGACTAAACTGTTTTGCTTCAAGCATGTCACCTGCTGAATTACTTAAAGGATTAAACTTGCAGCTATTTTACCCTGAAAACCATGCTGCAATTATTGGTATAAAAAGAGAAGAACATAAATTTATAAACAAAACATCAACAATAACAGGATATAATGAGAATTGTTGTAGTTATATGCTTTCTGATATAGGAGCTAACATACAAAATAAATATCTTATTAATGAATGGCAAGCACCTGATCTAATTGTATATAATACAAATCAATGCATAGAAATAAAACACTGGCTTCTTTATTATGCAGAAAAGTATAAAGTACCGGCATTCGGTATTGAAACACCTCATTGTATAGAAAAAAACAATACAACTGTTATCGAATCAATAAAAAAACAACAAAATAAACTAATTAAATCTATAGAAAATCACTTTGATATTCAATTTGATAAACAGTTATTCCAGGAAGTTCTTAAAAACTCAATAGAAATCTCAAAATACTGGCAAAAAATTCATGAATTGACAAAAAATAACCCATCTCCTCTTAATTTCTTCGACCTGTGTATAAAAATGGGACCGGCAGTTACGCAAAGAGGAGAAAAAGAAACTGTTCAATATTATCAAAAACTATTAGAAGAGATTCAATCAAAGAAGATAAAAGCCATCAATCATAAGCAATACAGACTTTTATGGTGCGGATTACCCGTTTGGGGTAGGCTTAGATACATGTCAAATTTTTTTAACAGCCTGAATGCCTGTATTGTTAATTCTACCTACACTTCAAGCTGGATTTTTAATATGGATATAGAAGATCCACTCACCAGTATAGCTAAAACCTACACAGAACTGTTCATAAACCTGACAGAAGAAGAAAAATTTAAATATTTAAGTAAGATGATCCAGGAATGGAATATCGATGGTATTCTTTTTCATCATTCTCTTTCCTGCAAACGCAATTGTGACAACATTTATGGATTATCTAAAAAGCTAAAAGAAACATTAAATATACCATCTATAACATTTGAAGCCGATCATAATATTCTAAAACACTTCAATAAAAGACATTTCACAACCTCAGTCGAAGCTCTTATTGATCAAATAGATAAAAAGAAAAAGTGATATCTGCCTTTTGCTAAACAAATAACTAAATTGTTTTTGTTCTAATTATTCTGATAAGCTAAATTTAGCGTTTTTGCAATCACAATATTTTTCATTTTACCTACTTATTCTGGATATTATCAGTCAATGAACACTGTTATTCTTTCAAAAAGTCCTTATATTTATTCTACAAATGCATTAGAAAAAGCCCTAAAGCTTGAAGGAATTAATGTTACAGTCATTAATCCACTGGAGTGTAACGCTGGCAGGTATATTGATAACTATATTGTTACATTTAAAGGAAAAACATTAGAAAATATTGATTTTGTAATTCCAAGAATAGGTTCAGCTTCTCATTATTATGGCATTTATATTCTGGAAATACTTGAAAAAGCAGGCATTAAAACTCTAAATACATCTCAAAATCTCTTAAAAAGTAGAGATAAATATCAGGTTTATAATACATTACTCAATAATAACCTGCCAATACCTGAATCATTTTTGGTAAAAACTTCTGAAGGAATAGAAAAGCTTGTTGAAAAATTAAATGGATTCCCTGTAATAGCTAAACTCACCAGAGGATCTCAGGGTAAAGGTATTATGATAGCCGATTCTCTTAATGCTCTTAACGGCATTATAGATACTATCAGCCTGCTTGGCGAAGATTTAATTATTCAGGAATATTTTGAAACAACTCCTGAATATTCTGACATAAGAGTTTACATTCTAGATAATAAAATAATCGGCTCTGCCAGAAGGCAAAACCTGATAGATTTCAGATCAAATACTCACTGTGGTGGCTATATTCAGCAAATAGAAATTGATAACACCATCTCTGAACTTGCTTTAAGAGCAAATAATTGTTTTAATCTTTCATTTTGCTGTATAGATTTTCTTATAACTAATGAAGGACCTAAAATACTTGAATTGAATTCAACACCCGGATTTGAAAAAGCTGAAAAACAAGCCTTAATACCTCTTTCAAAATATGTCAGTCAATATGTAAAGAAACAACTATGTCTAACAGGTACGACAATATAAAAAAAATACTATTTATAAGACTCGGAGCGATAGGAGATGTCGTCCATACCACTGCTGCATATCAAACACTCAGACAAAACAAGAAAAATATTGATATTGATTACCTTACATCATCAGTAATGCAAGAACTACTCAATAATGACCCAATGATACACGAAGTCATTTCAGTAACAGACAGAACTTATGAAGGATACTTCAGACTTGCCCAGCAACTTAACAAGTCACAGTACGATCTTGTCGTTAATCTACAACCATCTCTCAAGACCTTCTTCTTTACTACGGTTCTCAATCACCGTGGAATACTAAAATACAAGAAATTGAAACCAGGTAAAAATGAAAACCATATCCATGCAGTAGAAAATTTCTTTAATACCATACAACCACTAATTCCAGAAGTAGAAGTACCACAAAACCTTAAATTATACCTTAATAAAGAGGTTGTAAAATGGGCAAAATACAAGCTGGAAAGCGAAAAAGTATCTCACGTTATTGGTATAATACCCGGAGTAAGTCAGGCCAGGCAAAATAAACTCTGGCCTAAAGAACACTGGAAAGCACTCCTTGACTATATTAGCAACCAACGAAAACTATATGTAATCATATTTGGAGGTACAAACGAGTTTGAACTTGCAGCAGAACTCCAGCAGGTAAATAAAAACATGATACGCAACTTTTGTGGAAAGCTTACTATATCTCAAACAGCTGCTATTTTATCTTTATGTATGCTTGTAATAGGAGGTGATACTGGACCATCTCACATAGCAACAGCAGTAGGAGGCCCAAAGGTACTGGGTTTATATGGAGCTACTCCTCCTGAACGCAGTGGCCTTTACGGCAAAGGACATGAAATTATTACTGCATCCTATGACTGTAAGTTTTGCAATAAAAGAGATTGTGCCATATTAACAAAAGAAGGGCTAGACTATCCACCATGTATGGCAAATATAAGCATTGACAGCGTTATAGCAAAATTAGGTATTTAATAATGAAAAGCAGATTAATCTCTTATTTTAAAAGGTCTAAAAACTACACCTATAATAGATTCAACAATTAAGAAAAGATGAGCATTATAATACATATGTGTTATTATTTACTAAAAATACTTAAAACCACCAGAGCATAGACAAAAACGCAACTGATACAGGGTGGGGGTTACTGAATCTAAACATCCTCATAAAACATGCTCTTGACTTCTGGCTTTCTGTCAAGGTCAATGTTATTCATTATGGCTTCTTTAACCAGAATACTATCACTTTTAGAGGCCATTGTAATAAAAATATAGTCAGGTGCTAACTTTTTTATTTCTGTCTCATGGTACACCTTAAATTTAGTAGGTCTAAACCTGCCACCTTTAGCAAGATCGTTATCAATAAAACCTTTAACATTATATTCTTCTACTTTATATTTTTTAACAAAGCTTTTAGCCAATTTCCCTGCGCCATAGAAGTATATTTTCTGCTTTAGAGGTATTGAATCAATGTATTCAAGCATCTCCTGTATGTATTTATCTTTTTTATAGAACACAACTGAATCAATGGGGTTTGATGCCAGCGGAACACTTCTGTAACTACCGGAAAAAGCAGGCTTTTTGAGGTATTTATTCATTAGATTTTCCCACTGGAAAGGTATAACCAACCCGTTATCATCCACTCGATGAGGTGCATTTTGAGCTTTTTCGCATAACTTGCTACCCGGTATGCCAGTAAAAACCAGTATATTTAGAAAATCAGGAGCTAATTGTTCCAGCAGGGTTTCTATCTGCTTGCGGTCAGCTTCGGTCTCGTCTGGCAGACCATAAATTACATTTAAGGTCACCTTTATTGAAATATTTCTGGCATTTTGAACCAGTTGAATCAAGTCTTCGACTTTATAACCAGCATTAAGAGAATCAAGTAATTTCTGTACAGCAGTTACATACTCAATATTAATAGCTTCACACCCGGCTGATTTCATTAGCAAAAGCATTTCATGGTCAACAATTCCGGGTTTAAGGTTACAGCTCCATCTTACTTTAATTTGTGAACTGATAATAGAGTTACAAAGATTTATTAATCTGTCTTTATCCGTTGAAAGGTCATAATCAAGAAATCTTATACCTTTTGCATCATATTTATTCACCAGCTGTAGAACATTTTGAAGTATTTTTTCAGGAGACATAAGTTCTAATGGGCATTCTTGGGGATCTTTAAAAGGCAAATATGTTATCTGATTTTGTGTTCCTCTTACTGTTAACAAATCAAAAACAGGAAAAATATCTCCAAGGCTCTTATCTGTAAGATCATAAACACACTCATACGGATTATCATGCGGTATAAAGAATTCATAGGCAGGCATTTTCAGATCTTCTATATTGGATCGGGGTCTTGAGTTTACTATTCTTTCTTCTATACTTCCTGAAAATATTTCTAAAAAAGCGTTTTCAAAATCACCTGTAACGATGTAATCAATGTATTCTGGTATTTTAGCTGCATTAAAAATTGCATAAGGACCGAAAGCAATAAGCTTAAAAGTTTTATTTTCCGGTTTATTAAAAGTTTTGAGATCTTCAATGTATTCCATGGCATTAGCAAGGCAGTTTTGAGAAAGAAAGAGCCCCACAAAATCGGGGGTTTCCTTTTTAATCAGAACCTGCCAATCATAATTTTTAAGATAATTATCGATAAAAGAAACTTTGTGACCATTTTCCTTTAAATAGGCTATTAATAAGGCTATATCGAGAGGTATTCGCTTTTCTTCTACAGACAAATAGCTCTTTTCAGGAGGCATAACGGTCATTAAAACGATATTTTTCTTGCTCATTACGACTTTTTAACCCATACTCAAAACTACACCAATCAACTTAATAATATTACAGAAATGGAATATTATAAATGATACAAAAGTCTTTGAATGATTTAGCAGGCAATACAAGGAATTCAGAATTATTATCAACGTCATAAGTAAACAGATTTTAGAAGATACAGGGTGGGGTTGTCTCTTACTTTTGAGACAGCCTCAAAAGGCTATTATTTAGCAAAACTACCGGAGCGAACTAAATTCGCTCCGGTAAGAGTCTTTTATATCATACTAATTCAGGCATTCGACAAACTCTTGTCATTACGAGGAGGGCTCTTAGCCCGACGTAACACAGTCACTCCCCACTGAAACCTATCTTAAGAGGGTTTGCGAGGCGAACGAAGTGAGCCGAGCATAACCCGAATTGAAGGGTGGGCGGGTTGGGAACTTGCTGTGGCGAAGCCCGAAAAAACTCCTACAAATAGATCCTTCACTGTACTCAGGATGACTCAAAAGCTCTACAGAGGCTAATAACTTCAGGAGTGCACTAAGTGCACTACTGAGAGAGTTTTATTTCGGGCTAATTCAGGTATTCAATAAACTCTTGTCATTACAAGGAGGGCTCTTAGCCCGACGTGATAATCCAAAATAAACATTTGATGAATTCTTTTGCAGTTTCTTACTTTTCTTTAGCTTTCAACTTTTTATGCAGTGCTTTAACTGCACCTTCAGAATGATCAACAAAATCTGGATTCTGTGAGTGGTTGCGCTGGTTTCTCAACCCTGGAGGATCAGAAATAGGGCCTTGAAGCTGTTCCCAGCCCATACGATAAACTGTTACCTCTCCTCTTTCAGTATCTATTTTCATTTTCGTAGCACGATCATATTTTTTTGATTCTATAAGCTGCTCTTCACGGTATGCCAGTGCTGAACCATCCTTCAAACAATCTTTAAAAGCCTGTCTGACCTTTTTAAGCGTTCTCTCATTGGGTGAACGTTCCGGATTACTAAGGTATTCCAGACGCATTCTAACCCCTATATAAGGGAACCCTTCACGATCTCCGCCAGCTGCGTATATCACACTTGGCGTAAAGGCATGTCCATCTTCCATCATTGGTCTGATACGCTTTGAAACATCCTTATTCAGATAACCCAGCTTGGCCGGCTTATTTCCATAAACATGATATACTGCAATAGCGTTTTTATCATACTTATTGCCATCTTCCAGCTTTAAAGCAAGCTGAACTTTTTCTTTATCTCCACGCTGTTTTCTTTTATCAAGGCGATAATAAAGTCTTTTCGCATTATCCTGATACTTGCTAATACCAACAATCTTGGTATCTATACCTATCACAGCATCTTTATGTATACCTGTAAAGGCTAATGATGGTAGGAAATTAGCTTTAACATTATCAGCTGTAAACCTGACTGGTTGCCTGGTTGTCAATGCTGGTAATATCTTCTGTTTTACGATTTGGCTATCTTCCTTAAGGCTTACAATCGGGGGATTCAGCACAGGAAAATTGACTCTTAACATTTTACCCCTCTCTTATGGGTTTCTTGCACTCTCTCTCGCTGCATATTATAAACCAGTCAAAATCAAATTTATAGTTACCTTTTTAGAAATCAAATGCCTTAAAGATAGAAATAGCAATAATCAGGAGGTTACAGCGATTCTTAATATTCTTAACATTATTACATGGAAAAAATATATCTCATCTGATATCTATTCAAGTTTATCAACAATAAAGCTTCAAAATATATAGTAGAGAAAAAAAACATACCCTGTTCAAAAAAATAAGCGACACTCAAAGAAGAGCAACAATTATAACAGATATGACACACATATACCAAGACATATGGAGAATATAAATTGAAATTTTCAACTCACAGGCTCCAATTAAGAATCTGAAACAATTTTTGAGACATTTTTTTTAATATACCGTTAAAAAAGTATAATTATTGTATAAACCTCCAGAGAATTAGCAATTTAAAGATATCAGGCTGCGATGGGCGACGAAGACAAGCAATTTGAAGCGACTCCACAAAAATTACAGAATGCCCGAAAAGAAGGGCAGGTCATAAAGAGTAAAGATGCTTCTATGGCCTTTTCTCTTATTGTTATGTTCAGTATGCTCTATTTTATTGCGCCTATTATATGGGTACAGATTTCAAATCTTTTTGGGCTGCTTTATGAACAGATTCCTACCGCAAATGTCGAAGAAATAGGCATTCTATACATACTTTTTGTAACACTTGTACCCTTTATCTTAATTGTAGGGCCAGTATTGCTAATGGCAATGGTTTCAGCATCTCTTGCTGACTTCTTTCAGGTCGGGCCTCTTTTCACAACAAAGCCTCTGATACCAAAAATGGAAAAAATTAACCCGGTCAAGGGCTTAAAAAATATCTTTTCTTCTAAAACTCTGGTAGAATTAGTTAAGAATATTCTTAAAGTAACTGTTATGGGTTTTATAGGATGGCTAACCTTTCAGGAACATTTGCCCAAAATACTTCTTCTTGCGGCAGCAGAGAATGTTTTCCCCATGATAAAAGAACTTGGAGACACTTTAATTATATTCGTCATAAGGGCAGGTATTTTCTTTATTGTAATTTCAGGGGGTGATTATCTTTTCCAGAGATGGAAATTCTTAAAAGACCAGAAAATGTCATTTAAAGAAATAAAAGATGAGTATAAAAACACCGAAGGTGATCCGCATGTGAAGGCCGCTCTAAGGCAAAAACGTATGGAAATGTTACAACAAACGATGCTAGAAGCTGTTCCGGATGCTGATGTTATTACTACAAACCCTGTACATATTGCCATCGCTATTAAATACGACAGAGAAAACATGGAAGCACCAAAGGTCGTAGCTAAAGGTACTGAACTCTTTGCTAAAAAAATTATCGATATTGCAAAGATACATAACATACCCATCGTAGAGAACATACCTGTTACCAGAGCGCTTTTCAGACTCGTTGATATCAATAGAGAAGTTCCACCTGAACTTTACAAAGCTGTAGCAGAAATTCTAATCTTTGTTTACAATTTAAGGGAGAACCGTAAAATTAAAACTTATTAAAAAAGTGACTGTAGTGCGACAAACAAATATATCAAAGTATATTCACATAGTTGAAAAAGTTGCGAGGGTTGAATACCGCCGTATTCCATCTCATATGGTAGAATATGAAGAACTCGTCAGCATTGGTACTATTGCTATACAGGCACTCTTTAATGAAAAAACACCTGAAGAAATAGCAGCATTCAATGATGCATATATCGCTACTGCTGTCAGATGGGCCATAAGAAACGAATTAAGAAATAGATATAAGTGGTATACATTCAAACATACCAAAACAGCAGTTGAAACAGATGAAGAAGGCAACCAGCTCGATATGTCTCCGGATAAGGTTAGAGAAGCCGTCTATGAAACGATTCTCTCTATCGACGGTATCGCAGAATCTTCAGATGGAGACTCACCATTCGAAGTCGTCAGAGACCATTCAGCACTACCTGACGAGAAGCTCGAACTTCAAGAACTCGGTAAAGCCATCAGAGAAGCCATTAAACAGCTACCACCTAAAGAAAGAATCATTGTCGAATACAGATTCTATAGAAACCTACAGGTAAAAGACATTGCAGCACAGGTAGGCCTTTCATCATCCAGGGTCACCCGTATAGTTCAGGCATCGCTCAATACAGTAAGAGAATACCTTAAAGAAAAAGACCACATCTAGAATGCAGCCCGCATCCTTTAATCAATACACTCAAGCCAATATATATGTATGGGCTTGAAATTTTTGAAAATCGAAAACAAAAAATCTATTATTATAGTTATGCATTAGTCATTTTTATATGATAAACACCTTAAATAATACTCTGATTACTGATTACAGCAAAAACCCCCTGAAGAATTATTGTTTAATATATAATGTTATATAAATAATTCAAAAATACCCCTTCTTTACAGGAGCCCTCATGTCAGGCTGGAAAGATTTTTTCACCAACCGTAAAACACTGGAACTCTTCTTCATTAGCGTTCTGGCTCTTTATATCGAACTTTTACTTATTCGCTGGATATCTTCAGAAATACGCATTTTTGCTTACTTTCAAAACATTGTCCTTATCTCATGCTTTATGGGGCTAGGGCTCGGCTGTGCCCTGGCAGAAAAAATTGAACGCAAACAATCATATTCATTCTTTCTACTGTTTTTACTTACTGGCTTCGCCGGACCACTTGGACTGACCTACATCATCTTTACTGACCCCAGACAATATTATTTACTGGGCTCTTTTTTCGGTGATAAGTCACCAATGAACATCGGTACTACTTCAGCACCAATGATCATTTTTGCTATTATAATAATTATCACAATATTTTTCCTATCTGTTGATGCCTTCTTTACCCTTGGATTAAAACTGGGCCGGCTTCTAAATCAGTTTAAACCTATTGTAGCTTATACAATAAACATTGCAGGCAGCCTTATAGGTGTACTTTTCTTTACTGCTCTATCTGCACTCTGGCTACCTCCCTGGGTATGGCTTATTATTGCAGCTATCGGACTTATTTATTTCTACCCACGTATAGGTATACCCGTCACCATACTCGCTATAGTTGTTACTGCACATAGCGTTTTCTTTGTCAAACACAACATTACCTGGTCTCCCTACTACAAAATACACCTGATAAAAAATACTGACGGCGACTTCATAAAGTATAACCTGCTAATAAACAACGATATATTCCAGCACGGGCTTAATATGGACCCTGAAAAACTTATATACAAAGTCAGCCACTATAATTTCATCTATGACCTGGCAAATAAAAAGCCTGAAGACGTCTTAATAGTAGGGGCAGGTATGGGCAATGATGCAGCCAGCGCTTTAATACATGATGCCAGACATGTTGATGCAGTAGAAATAGACCCGGCAATTCTCCATCTGGGCAAAAAATACCACCCGCAAGATCCTTATAACTCACCAAAAGTAAAAACTTACGTAGAAGATGCCCGGGCTTTCTTCAAGAAAACAAAGAAAAAATACGATTTTGTCATATTCGGAACCCTCGATAGCCATATGGTACTCTCATCATTTTCCTCTATTCGCATAGATAACTACGTTTATACCACTGAGTCTCTTAAAGAAGCCTATAGCTTATTAAAAGAAGATGGTGTATTCGCTGTTACCTTCTTTGCAACAACAGACTGGCTCTGCCAGCGTATATATAAAACCATTAAAGAAGTCTCAGGAGAAGAACCCGTCATTCTCAGCACCAAATACAACAACTTTGTCGAATATACTTTTCTGACAGGCTCTATAAATAAAGAACTTCTAAAAGACTATTACCCTGAATACATCAAAATCAAGGATATGAAAAATCAGAAAACAGATATTGCACTTACTACAGATAACTGGCCATTTCTGTTTCTTGAAAAACCAGGCATACCAATACATTATATCCTGCCGCTGTTATTACTAATCTCACTGTCAGGCATAGTCATCTTCTACCTGATAGGCAAAACCGAAAGCGGATTTGATACACATATGTTTTTCCTGGGCGTAGCGTTTATGATGCTACAAGTCAAAGCCATCGCCAAATTATCACTTGTTTTTGGATCAACATGGGTAGTTAACTCTGTCGTAATAGCTATGATACTGTTTTTAATATTGCTGGCCAACCTTCTTATCTATAAATTTCCTAAAATTAACAGCATCTGGGCCTATGGATTGCTATTTATAACAATCATCATAGACTATATGGTACCTGCTAATATACTTGCAGATGCCAGCATGCTAGCAAGAGGCAGTGTAAACGCTATTATAGCCTGTATGCCAGTATTCTTTGCTGCTATTATTTTTGCTAACTCATTTTCAATAGTTAAAAAACCGAACACTGCCCTGGGCTCAAACCTCTTCGGAGCAATGATTGGAGGAGCCCTTGAATACATATCCATGGCAACCGGAATCAGATTTCTGGCAATCATCGTTATATTTATATATTTACTAAGCCTTATAACTATAAACAAACGTGGCGGAAACATTTCAAACAATTTAAAAACGGGTTAAATTCGTTTATAACATGAACAGGAAGGATATACACCAAATAGATGACTTGACAAGCGAAACCTTCTCTTAACAAGCATTTTAGGGTATAAATAAAGTTTTATGAAGAAAAATTAAAGTTTGTAAACAACCTGCCGATAATATTAGCGTGGGTAAGAAAACTAAATAAACAAACGGTTTCCACCTCCCACAAAAAATCTCAAAAAAAAATGTAAAAAAATATTAAAGTTTTCAAAAGAAATGCCGATACCTGAAAAAGAAGGATAAAAAAGACCAAAAGTCAAACTAACTAACTATCTTAACTGTCAATGATACGGGAAAACATCAAATTTAAAAGCTAAGGAGACACACACTATGGGGAAATTCATCAGGAATAAAAAGTTTTCTACTTGAATTCTTATTTTAACCAATCATTACTTTATAGAGCATATTCACGATTTGTGAAATGCCTATAACAAAAAAGCTTAAAGCATATTAACCAGGGACTATCCTGAAATACATATGAACAATACAGAGTACTAGCTATAAAATACTGACATAGCTGTGCCCCGGGTTAATGCGGCAATAAAAACCTACTACATATTTAATTGTAACTCATCTGTTTTACAGGGAAGTAAAACCAGAGTTAAGGAGAACCAGGATGGGCTTAACAATCAATACCAATATTGCGTCATTAATTGCGCAATATAACTTAAACAAGAATACTAACAACCTGAATAAAGCCACTGAACGCCTGGCTTCCGGGATGAAAATCAACCGATCTTCTGACAACGCTGCTGGTTTAAGTATTTCTGAAAAGTTAAAAACCCAGATTAGAGGTATTGAACAGGCTTCTGACAACGCCCAGGACGGTATCAACCTTCTACAAATTGCTGAAAGTGCGCTGGCGGTGGTTATTGAAAACCTCCAGCGAATAAGAGAACTCTCTGTACAGGCTGCTAACGATACCAACTCCACCTCTGAAAGAAACGCTATAAAGCTCGAAGTCCAGTCCAGAATTGAGGATGTGCAACGCATCCGGAATGCCACTAACTTCAACAACATCAAACTGCTTGATGGTTCTGTATCACAATATGTACTGAGGATTGGACCCAACAGCGATAATGCCACCAATACCCTTGATATCTCTCCAGCTCTACAGGATAACCTACTTACTTTCCTCACTAATGACGCTAATACTGCTGCCCTGAGTGCCGCATTCGCCGATGGAACTGGCGCAAGACAATTTTTAAGCCCTCTTGACCAGGCTATAGAAAAGGTCATAGAACAAAGATCTACCATAGGAGCATTCCAGAGTCGACTTGAAAGCACTGTAATGAACCTGGATATCTCTAGAGAGAATATTCTCTCCGCTGAATCACGAATACGAAACGTCGACATAGCTGAAGCAACAGCTGAAATGACTAAAAACCAGATACTGCAACAGGCTTCTGTTAACGTGATGGCCCAGGCCAATCAAATGCCTGCAATAGCACTGGACTTACTTAACAAATTATAAGCACAACAACTCACACGACAAAAGTTTTACAATTCCATACCGCTATAAATCCCACTATGAAAGCGGGACCGGAATAGAACACCCAAAAATTCAATAACTACAAGGATGTAGATTATTTAAAAAGAACGATAAGGAGATCGAAGATGGGATTAATCATTAATACCAATATTCCTTCACTAATTGCACAAAGGAATTTAAGACAAAACACAAACGACTTAAATAAATCTCTCGAACGCTTAGCATCAGGTTACAAGATTAATAGAGCCGCAGACGACGCCGCAGGCTTAAGCATATCAGAAAACTTAAGAGGCCAGATCAGAGGTACTGAAAAGGCAGTCGGCAACGCCCAGGATGGTGTAAACATTCTACAAATCGCTGAAAGTGCTCTCTCCGTTATAGGGGAAAACTTACAGCGTATCAGAGAATTAACCGTACAGGCCGCCAACGATACCAACTCATCAACTGAAAGAGAAGCCATCGCATTTGAAGTACAGGCCAGATTAGACGACATTGATCGTATTGCAAATACAACCAAAGGCAACAACGTATTCATTCTCGATGGATCCTCAAGCCAATTCAGACTTCAAGTAGGCGCTAATGGTGATGAAACCAGCAATACAATCAATATCGGTACAGTATTCCAGAGATCAACCGCATCAGCTCTCGGCTTCTCAACCGGAATAACTATATCTGCCGGTGGAGCATACGCAGATGGAACCGCCTGTAGGCAATTCCTCGATGAAATCGACTCTGCCATAACAAACGTTTTCGGAAGAAGGTCAGCCCTGGGTGCTTACCAAAACAGACTTGAATCAACAATACAGAGTTTATCTGTAACCATAGAAAACCTGAGAGCATCTGAATCACGGATAAGAAACGTTGACATTGCTTCAGAAACCGCAATACTAACCAAAAATCAAATTCTGCAACAAGCTTCAACAGCCATTCTGGCTCAAGCTAACCAGACACCAGCATTAGCAATGCAACTACTCAAATAAAACTTATCCCGCACTAAAAATTAAGCTGTAAACACTGATTGAAAGGAGTTAATTATGGTTATAAATGCTGCCAATAATAGATATAACAATGACTTAACAGTTAAAGCTACACTCATAAACAAAGAAGAACACTTAAGAGCCGTAGAAAAACTTATTGCAAAAAATTTCCAGCGCATTAAAACCAATAAAATCAAAGTCGCATAATAAAAAACACAACCACAATTACATCAAAATCGACAATCTAAAAAAGCTTCCAATGATCAAAAAACTCAATAACTATAAGGATATAGTTATACAACATAAAAGGAGTTAGAAAATGGAATCCCTGTTCAATATCAACGGACTGAGTAACTCTCAAAAATGGAAACAAATGAATCATCAACATCAAAAAGTTGATAACAAAAGATTTAACAAAGATAAAGAGAATATCGAAGAAACTGTCAACGAGGATATAAAAAGCATCAAGAAGCATCTGATCGATCTTCAAGACTCCATGACTATGACACAGAGTAAGATCAATATACTAAACATAGCTGGTGAAACGCTCAATGAAATTTCAGGCAACCTGAACGATATGAGGGAAAAAACACTAAGCTCAATCAACCAGCTAGAAGACTATCAAATATCAGATGAACTTGACCATAAGCTTAAAAACCTCGACAGAATAAAAGATTTAGAAACCGATTTCTCGCAAATAATCAATAAAAACGACGCACACTATAAAAGTGCACTAGAAGAATTCAAAAATATCAACCATATCACAACATCCATCAGCCAGATGGAAGAAATAAAGCACGATATCAACTCAAATAAAGAAATCGAAAAAGTTATATCAGAAATCAACAAAACTATTGAATCTGTAAATAATGCCAGAAACGGCATTGACAGGGTCAAAGACCGGCTTATTGCAAATATTAAAAACCTCAGTGTAACCCTGGAAAATGTTGAGTCTTCTTACAGCCGGATTAGAAACATTGAGATTGCCACTAAAACAGTAAAACTAACCCGTGAGCTAATACTCAATGCTGCTAATAGTGGCATCAAAATGGAATTACAGTTGAACGACTCAAACATAACTGAACTTATTAGCTAAGGAGAAATGCATATGGAAAAAATTATACTAGAAAAGAACACCACCAGAATAAAACGAAGCAACTCCAGCCTGAAAAGGACTATTAACCAGATAGTTACAGGGTTCACCCTTTCAACAGAATATAATACCCCGATAAATAAATACACAGATTATCAAACAAACAATTACATCTATTCCAAGAATATATCTGGCCATACCGAAGCATTTATCAAATCTTTAATTCAACGAATTACAGGTATATTCAGACAAAAGAACTTTCAATTACCTCTGATTCATTCTGACGAAGTGGAACTGGAAAAATCCATTCAAATTAGAACCCCCTTAAAAGGGGATAAAGCCCACTGATAAAACCTGAATAGCTTTATACAGAATACTTTTTCACGGATTGAAAATTGAATACAGTACTAAAAGGAGATAGTTATGGGTTTAATAATTAATACCAACGTTCCATCACTAATTGCTCAAAGAAATTTAACCGTCAACACACGCAATTTAAACAAGTCATTTGAACGACTGGCATCAGGCTACCGTATCAACAGGGCAGCTGATGACGCCGCAGGACTGAGCATATCAGAAACCTTGAGAACACAAATCAGAGGTACCAAACAATCTATTGCAAACACCCAGGATGGCATTAATATACTACAAATCGGCGAGGGTGCGTTCACAACCATCAGCGAAAACCTCCAGAGAATAAGAGAATTAACCATTCAGGCAGCAAACGATACCAACGCATCCGTTGAAAGACGAGCCATTGCAGAAGAGGTTTTCCAGCGACTTGAAGATATCAACCGTATTGCAGAAACTACACGGGGCAGTAACGTCTTCCTGCTGAACGGAGATATGACCAACTTCTATCTACAAATCGGTGCTAACTCGGATGTCAACACTAACGCTCTAGATATAAGCACAGTATTCAGCAACTCTCGAACCACAGCACTGGGTATATCAAACACACTCAACATTACGGCCTCTTCAGGAGGTGTATACAGCGACGGCACAAATTGCCGCACCTTCCTTGACATTATCGATTTTGCTATCAGTCAGGTCTCAACACGTAGATCCAGGCTGGGAGCACTCCAAAACCGTCTTGAATCAACCGTAGAAAACCTCAGTATATCAGTAGAGAACCTGCTCACAACAGAATCTCGAATACGAAACCTCGATATAGCCTCAGAAAGTGCCGATTTAACCAAACAACAAATACTGCAACAGGCATCGGTTAGCGTATTGTCGCAGGCCAACCAGGCTCCGACACTTGCTTTAAAACTACTTCAATAAATTAAAGGGTAATTTTTATAAAGGGTAAGTAACAAAAAAGGGGTTAAATTATGAGTCTAGTTATTAACACAAACGTTCCATCACTAATTTCACAGCGAAACTTAACAGTTAACACACGCAATTTAAACAAATCATTTGAACGACTTGCATCAGGCTATCGCATCAACAGGGCAGCTGACGACGCTGCGGGCCTGAGCATATCAGAAACCTTGAGAACACAGATAAGAGGTACCGATCAATCTATTGCCAACACACAGGACGGCATTAATATACTGCAAATTGGAGAGGGTGCCTTCACCACTATCAGCGAAAACCTTCAGAGGATAAGAGAATTAACCATTCAGGCCGCCAACGACACCAACGCTTCAATTGAAAGGCGGGCCATTGCAGAAGAAGTCTTCCAGCGTCTTGAAGATATTGACCGTATTGCAGAAACAACACGGGGCAGTAACGTCTACCTGCTAAACGGAGATATGACCAGCTTCTATCTACAAATCGGTGCTAACTCGGATGTCAACACTAACGCTCTAGATATAAGCACAGTATTCAGCAACTCTCGAACCACAGCACTGGGTATATCAAACACACTCAACATTACGGCCTCTTCAGGAGGTGTATACAGCGACGGCACAAATTGCCGCACCTTCCTTGACATTATCGATTTTGCTATCAGTCAGGTCTCAACACGTAGATCCAGGCTGGGAGCACTCCAAAACCGTCTTGAATCAACCGTAGAAAACCTCAGTATATCAGTAGAGAACCTGCTCACAACAGAATCTCGAATACGAAACCTTGATATAGCTTCAGAAAGTGCCAACCTGACCAAACAACAAATATTACAACAATCATCGGTCAGCGTCATGGCCCAGGCCAATCAGGCACCTACTTTAGCCTTAAAACTACTCCAGTAAAACCTTATAACACCTTAACTCTAACTAACATCAAACACATTGAACACTTTAAATAGCTTAACTAACTGAAATAGCTAAAAGAACTGAACCATCTTAAATATCAAAATACATATTTTGCCAGATCAGAAACCAATTTTGCCAAATGCAAAGTAAAGCTCACACATACCATTTAAATATAACTCAAAATTTACCCCTTCATTTACCTTACCCTTTTTACCCTGCTCATCTAACATCCCACAACCAGCTCTAATAACAATAAGCTAAAAGAAAGGAGACTCAACACAAACCAGCTAACACCACAATAACAGTTAACAGAAAGGAGACCCAACACACAAACCAGCTAACACCAAAATAACAGTTAACAGAAAGGAGGCCAAAAGCACAACATACAAAATTATATCAATACCACTATAAACAAAATAGTTAACTTCACAAAATAATCACAATCAACAATTCTTTTTACCCGATCACCACACACTTTTCAAGCAACATTACAACGAAAGGAGAATAATGCGAAACAAATCGCCACCTGTATAAAACCCATTTTGCCAGATCAGAAATCAATTTTGCCAGATACAAAATACAAAAATCTCACCTGAAAGGATACTAATGAATAACAAATCACCACCAACAATTTAAGATCTTATAACAGCTAAAAGCCTATTAGATAAATAATAACATCTCTATATACCTGTAACTATTTAAATACCCTTATTAAATGACCTTTTTAGAAAACCCTTTTAAAAACCCATACTCTCCTACCCACCCTATAATTTACCTTATCGTAAAACTTGACTCATCACTTAACCCAAAAAGAAAAAACTAAAATTACCCAAAATGCAAAAGGAGCAGATAAATATGCTAAATAAGCAACAAGATAAAAAACTAACATACCTGAACGCTAAAAACAGGAACACAACCAGTGTTAATACTGTAGAGCTAACATCACTGATTCAAGCTCTTTCAGGCACAAAGGGGCAGATAAATACTGATGACAGGAGGCTAAAAGAACTACGCCATCGACTTGACATTATAATAGATAGCTTTCAAAGCACTTACAAAGAACTTGTCGGTTATGAAGTAAAACTCCTGAACCTGGATAACGCAGCCAATAACATTGTCGATCGAAACGATTTCATTGACCAGATCTACTATACAGCACAGGAAGAAATATCCCGTCAACTCTGTCAATAATTTTAACCCTCCCTTGTTAAGGAAAAAAGGAGAAACCTATGGCATTAGTCATAAATACAAATACAGCTTCTCTGATTTCACAAAGAAATCTCACAAGTAACACTCTCAATGTTCAAAAATCATTTGAAAGACTGGCATCAGGTTATCGCATCAACCGTGCAGCTGATGACGCAGCTGGCCTGAGCATCTCTGAAACCTTGAGAACCCAGATAAGGGGTAGCAAAAAAGCTGTAGACAATGCCCAGGATGGGGTCAACATACTACAAATAGCTGAAGGTTCACTATCAGTTATTGGCGAAAACCTCCAGCGAATAAGAGAATTAACCATTCAGGCCGCCAACGATACTAACTCCAGCGTTGAAAGAAGGGCCATCGTGCTCGAAGTTCAATCACGACTCGATGATATAGATCGTATTGCAAACACCACACGGGGGAGTAATATCAACCTCCTTGATGGTAGCCAGACAACCTATCTGCTGCAAATCGGCGCCAACTCTGGCATTTTAGAAAACACTCTGGATATTGCAAACGTTCTTTCCAACTCAAGAAGCTCAGCATTAGGTATCACATCCACTGTCATTACAATATCTGCCGGAGTTGGAGGTATTTATGAAAGCAACACATCTGCAAGAAACTTTCTTGACCTGGTTGACAGTGCTATAAGCAATGTATCCTCCCGAAGATCACAGGTAGGGGCTATGCAAAACCGGCTACAAAGTACCATAGAGAGTATATCTATTGCTATAGAAAACCTGCAAACAACTGAATCACGAATTAGAAACCTGGATATAGCATCAGAAAGTGCCATACTGATACGAAATCAAATACTGCAACAAAGCTCATTAAATGTACTGTCTCAGGCTAACCAGGCACCAACCCTTGCACTACAGCTATTGCAATAATAAACAAACAGAGTTAACACTAAAAGCCTTTTACTAAAGAGATAAAAAACTAAACAAACAGCATAATCCACCCAGTAAAGCATTAAACAAAATTATGATTACGTATAACACTATTATAAAAGAATAAAGGAGTTCCAATAGAAATGATTTAATTGAAATTAGTATTAAAAAGAACCTATTTTTCAGCAAAAAACTTATTAATTAAGATTTAAAAAGCTTTAATACGCTATTAAAGAAGGTAACAGAAGCCAAATTAACCCGGCAATAATCACATATCATTTTAAATTAAGACACAAAGGAGTCAAAACAATGTAATAACAGACATAAAAACTGTTTTAGAGAACGATAAAACTATAATTTACTTAATTTAAAGAAATATAAGGAGTTAAACATGGGATTAATACTTAACACAAACGTACCATCACTCGTTGCACAGAGAAATTTACTTAACAATTCACGTGCCGTTCAGTCATCCTTTGAAAAACTATCATCAGGCCTCAGAATCAACCGGGCCGCAGATGATGCCGCAGGCTTAAACATCTCTGAAACATTAAAAACACAGATCAGAGGCAACCAGAAGGCAGTTGCTAACGCACAGGACGGGGTCAACATCTT
This sequence comes from uncultured Gammaproteobacteria bacterium, assembly GCA_964517135.1. GTDB lineage: Bacteria > Cyanobacteriota > Vampirovibrionia > JBFMGH01 > JBFMGH01 > CAZFBA01. The sequence continues at coordinate 168,012 of CAZFBA010000002.1, read as the reverse complement.
ACAGATCGCTGAAGGAGCCCTCTCTGTTATAGGAGAAAACCTGCAAAGGATAAGAGAACTCACTGTACAGGCTGCTAACGACACTAACTCCAGCGTTGAAAGAAGAGCAATAGTACTTGAAGTTCAATCACGACTAGATGATATAGACCGTATTGCTGAATCTACAAGGAGCAATAACCTTAACCTCCTTGACGGCAGTCAAACAACATACTTACTACAAATCGGAGCCAACTCTGATCCAGATCAGAACACTCTTGATATCGGTACTGTTCTGGCAAGATCAAGTGCCTCTGCACTGGGCATTACAAATGGTACTATCGTATCTGCTACTGCTGGAGGCATCTACGGAAGCAACACAAATGCAAGAAACTTCCTTGATCTGGTTGATACTGCCCTAGAAAATCTCTTCACAAGACGTTCTGAAATAGGGGCACTTCAAAACAGGCTGCAAAGTACCATAGAAAGTTTATCTATCGCTGTTGAAAACCTGCAATCAACCAATTCAAGAATCAGAGACCTGGATATAGCATCTGAAAGTGCCATTCTGACACGAAATCAAATACTGCAACAATCTGCACTAAGTGTATTATCACAGGCTAACCAGGGTCCAACACTCGCACTACAATTATTACAGTAAGAAACAATTATACTAACCTTTAACATGGAAGTTAAAAAAGGAAAGATAAGGAGATCTAATAATGGGATTAATACTTAACACAAACGTTCCATCACTCATTGCACAACGAAATTTACTTAACAATTCACATGCCGTTCAGTCGTCCTTTGAAAAACTATCATCAGGCCTCAGAATCAACCGGGCCGCAGATGACGCCGCAGGCTTAAACATCTCTGAAACATTAAAAACACAGATCAGGGGCAACCAGAAGGCAGTTGCTAACGCCCAGGACGGGGTCAACATCTTACAGATCGCTGAAGGAGCCCTCTCTGTTATAGGTGAAAACCTGCAAAGAATAAGAGAACTAACTGTACAGGCTGCTAACGATACTAACTCCAGCGTTGAAAGAAGAGCAATAGTACTTGAAGTTCAATCACGACTAAATGATATTGACCGTATTGCTGAATCTACAAGAAGCAATAACCTTAACCTCCTTGACGGCAGTCAAACAACATACTTACTACAAATCGGAGCCAACTCTGATCCAGATCAGAACACTCTTGATATCGGTACTGTTCTGGCAAGATCAAGTGCCTCTGCACTGGGCATTACAAATGGTACTATCGTATCTGCTACTGCTGGAGGCATCTACGGAAGCAACACAAATGCAAGAAACTTCCTTGATCTGGTTGATACTGCCCTAGAAAATCTCTTCACAAGACGTTCTGAAATAGGGGCACTTCAAAACAGGCTGCAAAGTACCATAGAAAGTTTATCTATAGCAGTTGAAAACCTGCAATCAACTAACTCCAGAATCAGAGACCTGGATATAGCATCTGAAAGTGCCATATTGACACGAAATCAAATACTGCAACAATCTGCTCTCAGCGTATTATCACAGGCTAACCAGGGTCCAACACTCGCACTACAGCTACTTCAGTAAAGAAGCAACAATGTTTACCTTTAACATGGAAGTTAAAAAAGGAAAGATAAGGAGATCTAATAATGGGATTAATACTTAACACAAACGTTCCATCACTCATTGCACAACGAAATTTACTTAACAATTCACGTGCCGTTCAATCGTCCTTCGAAAAACTATCATCAGGCCTCAGAATCAACCGGGCCGCAGATGACGCAGCAGGCTTAAACATTTCTGAAACATTAAAAACACAGATCAGGGGCAACCAGAAGGCAGTTGCTAACGCACAGGACGGGGTTAACATATTACAGATCGCTGAAGGAGCCCTCTCAGTTATAGGTGAAAACCTGCAAAGGATAAGAGAACTCACTGTACAGGCTGCTAACGACACTAACTCCAGCGTTGAAAGAAGAGCAATAGTACTTGAAGTTCAATCACGACTAGATGATATAGACCGTATTGCTGAATCTACAAGGAGCAATAACCTTAACCTCCTTGACGGCAGTCAAACAACATACTTACTACAAATCGGAGCCAACTCTGATCCAGATCAGAACACTCTTGATATCGGTACTGTTCTGGCAAGATCAAGTGCCTCTGCACTGGGCATTACAAATGGTACTATCGTATCTGCTACTGCTGGAGGCATCTACGGAAGCAACACAAATGCAAGAAACTTCCTTGATCTGGTTGATACTGCCCTAGAAAATCTCTTCACAAGACGTTCTGAAATAGGGGCACTTCAAAACAGGCTGCAAAGTACCATAGAAAGTTTATCTATCGCTGTTGAAAACCTGCAATCAACCAATTCAAGAATCAGAGACCTGGATATAGCATCTGAAAGTGCCATTCTAACTCGAAATCAAATACTGCAACAATCTGCACTAAGTGTATTATCGCAGGCTAACCAGGGTCCAACACTCGCACTACAGTTATTACAGTAAAAACATGGAAGTAACAATTAAATAAGATAAGGAGATCTAAACATGGGATTAATACTTAACACAAACGTTCCATCACTAATCGCACAGCGAAACCTGCTAAACAACTCTCGTTCGGTCCATTCATCTTTTGAGAAGTTATCGTCAGGCCTCAGAATCAACCGGGCCGCAGATGACGCCGCAGGCTTAAACATTTCTGAAACATTAAAAACACAAATCAAAGGTAACCAGAAGGCTGTCGCCAACGCACAGGACGGGGTTAACATATTGCAAATTGCGGAAGGGGCCCTCTCTGTTATCGGTGAAAACCTTCAAAGGATAAGAGAACTCACTGTACAGGCTGCTAACGATACTAACTCATCCACTGAAAGGAGAGCCATCGTTCTCGAAGTGCAATCACGACTCGATGATATCGACCGTATAGCTAATTCTACAAGGAGCAATAACCTCAACCTCCTTGACGGCAGCAAAAGTACCTATCTGTTACAAATCGGAGCCAACTCTGATATTGATCAAAACACTCTTGATATCGGTAGCGTTCTGGCAAATTCAAGAATTTCTGTCCTTGGTATCACAAGTACTGCTGTCTCTATCTCTGCAGCTACTGGAGGTATTTACGAAAGTAACACTTCTGCTAGAAACTTCCTTGATCTGGTAGATACAGCACTCGGTAGTGTCTTCACAAGAAGATCCGAAATAGGGGCACTTCAAAACAGGCTGCAAAGTACCATAGAAAGTTTATCTATCGCTGTTGAAAACCTGCAATCAACCAATTCAAGAATCAGAGACCTGGATATAGCATCTGAAAGTGCCATTCTGACACGAAATCAAATACTGCAACAGTCTGCTCTCAGCGTATTATCACAGGCTAACCAGGTTCCTACTATGGCGCTACAGTTATTACAGTAAAAGCATGGAAGAAACAATTAAATAAGATAAGGAGATCAATATGGGATTAATACTTAACACAAACGTACCATCGCTAATCGCACAGCGAAACCTGCTCAACAACTCTCGTTCGGTCCATTCATCTTTTGAAAAGTTATCGTCAGGCCTCAGAATCAACCGGGCCGCAGATGACGCAGCAGGCTTAAACATTTCTGAAACATTAAAAACACAGATCAAAGGCAACCAGAAGGCAGTCGCCAACGCCCAGGACGGGGTCAACATCTTACAGATCGCTGAAGGGGCCCTCTCTGTTATAGGAGATAACCTGCAAAGGATAAGAGAACTAACTGTACAGGCTGCTAACGACACTAACTCATCAACTGAAAGGAGAGCCATCGTTCTCGAAGTGCAATCACGACTCGATGATATCGACCGTATAGCTAATTCTACAAGGAGCAATAACCTCAACCTCCTTGACGGCAGCAAAAGTACCTATCTGTTACAAATCGGAGCCAACTCTGATATTGATCAAAACACCCTTGATATTGGAAGTGTATTAGCTGACTCAAGAGCCACAGCACTGGGTATTACAAATGGTACTATCGTATCTGCCACTGCTGGAGGCATCTACGGAAGCAACACAAATGCAAGAGACTTCCTTGATCTGGTTGATACAGCACTCGGTAGTGTTTTCACAAGACGTTCTCAAATAGGGGCTCTTCAAAACAGGCTGCAAAGTACTATAGAAAGTTTATCTATCGCTGTTGAAAACCTGCAATCAACCAATTCAAGAATCAGAGACCTGGATATAGCATCTGAAAGTGCCATTCTGACACGAAATCAAATACTGCAACAGTCTGCTCTCAGCGTATTATCACAGGCTAACCAGGTTCCTACTATGGCCCTACAGTTACTACAGTAATCGAAAATAGGCTGCAAAATACTGTCAATAGAGCATCTAAAACTGTTAGAAATCTATCCTCAAATAACCACAAAACATAGACCTGGATATCACACCAAAAGTGCCATCCTGACTCAAAACTAAATACTGCAACAGTCTGCACTCAGTGTATTATCACAGGCAAACCAGGTTTCTACTATGGCACTACAGTTATTACAGTAATTACATACAAATTAAAAAGGAGAGCTTAATGGGATTAATATTAAACACAAACGTACCATCACTAATCGCACAACGAAACCTGCTAAACAACTCTCGTTCGGTCCATTCATCTTTTGAAAAGTTATCGTCAGGCCTCAGAATCAACCGGGCCGCAGATGACGCCGCAGGATTGAACATTTCTGAAACATTAAAAACACAGATCAAAGGCAACCAGAAGGCAGTTGCTAACGCACAGGACGGGGTCAACATATTACAGATTGCTGAAGGGGCCCTCTCTGTTATCGGTGAAAACCTTCAAAGGATAAGAGAGCTCACTGTACAGGCTGCTAACGACACTAACTCATCAACTGAAAGGAGAGCCATCGTTCTCGAAGTGCAATCACGACTCGATGATATCGACCGTATAGCTAATTCTACAAGGAGCAATAACCTCAACCTCCTTGACGGCAGCAAAAGTACCTATCTGTTACAAATCGGAGCCAACTCTGATATTGATCAAAACACCCTTGATATCGGAAGTGTTCTGGCAAGGTCAAGAGCCTCTGCACTGGGCATTACAAGCACAGCTATCTCTATCTCTGCTGATACTGGAGGTATTTACGAAAGTAACACTTCTGCAAGAAACTTCCTTGATATGGTAGATACAGCACTCGGTAGTGTATTCACAAGAAGATCCGAAATAGGGGCACTTCAAAACAGACTGCAAAGCACCATAGAAAGCTTATCTATCGCTGTTGAAAACCTGCAATCAACCAATTCCAGAATCAGAGACCTGGATATAGCATCTGAAAGTGCCATTCTGACAAGAAATCAAATACTGCAACAGTCTGCTCTCAGCGTATTATCACAGGCTAACCAGGTTCCTACTATGGCACTACAGTTATTACAATAGATTATAACCCTTTCAAAAAGGATAACTTTAAATAAACAAAGGTATATATAGCACTATGTTTCACTGGAAAACTAACAACAGAATAATAGTAAACAATAGAACTGGCAATCCCTATCTCTTCAGGGTTGCAGAAGAAAAGAAATGTATGAAATCTGCCAGAATAATGCAGAGCATCATAACAATACGCAGATATTTCAAACATAGTGCTGCAAGAAACCTTAAATATGGCAAACTTAAATTAAAACTCATACAGTTAAACAAACCTGATATAGGCTTTAAACTTCCTCCTGTAAACTTAAAAACAGGCTGGAATAGATACAACACCACAATTAACAAGAAACAAAAGAATAACTGCAAGACTGAATCAAATGTCAAAGAGATGTCTACAGACTCCAATTCAGGAATAATACACTACATCTTATGCTTAATACTCTATACGCTTTTCATTCCGCTCTTATTATTCTTAAAAATAATTGTAAATCATCTGTATAATACCAGTAAAATAGTATTAATCCCTCTCCCTTTCTTTAAAACAATCAAAGAATCTC
>CAZFBA010000002.1:0-161982 GCA_964517135.1 uncultured Gammaproteobacteria bacterium | reverse complement strand
CATATAATGCTCTCAAACAAGTATTAATCCCTCTCCCTTTCTTTAAAACAATCAAAGAATCTCCATATAATGCTCTCAAACAAGTATTAATCCCTCTCCCTTTCTTTAAAACAATCAACTGTAAAATATATAACACACCTGCTAAAGTCCTGATAACTGTAAAAGATAATTAATCACTCAAAACAATAACTAAAAACAGGAGTTATCAATGTCCATACGAAACATTAAACCTGATAAAGCTGATATAAAAGACAAAACAGAAACTTCTGTTACTGCAAGCCAGCTGTTAAAAATCATCACCCTGATAAAAACAAAAAATATCAACGTCAAAAACAGAATCTATGAGCTGAACCACTATATCACTTAGATCTGCCAGTGTTACTGGATGTATTATACCTGAATTAGTTTAATTACAAAAGTTTATACTAAAAAGAAACCGAAAGGAGCTTATTAGACGAAACAGTGTACCTTTAAAAATTAAATCTGTAAGCTATAAAAAGTGTTTAATCTGATCAACCTGAAAAAGTACTGTCATAACTGAAATACTGATTTAATAAACCCCATAAAACAACTATATGTGTTACAAGGAAGTAACTAAAACGGATAAGGAGATCATTATGGGTTTAATAGTCAACACAAACGTTGCATCACTCGTTGCCCAGCGAAACTTACTTCAGAATAGTAATAAAGTAAACTCGTCCCTGGAAAAACTATCATCAGGGCTGAGAATAAATAGAGCCGCTGACGATGCTGCTGGATTAAGCATCTCTGAAACCCTCAGAACACAAATTCGAGGTAACAAACAAGCCGTAGCTAATGCTCAGGACGGCGTAAACATACTTCAGGTCGCTGAAGGAGGTCTATCTGTAATCGCTGAAAACCTTCAGCGTATTAGAGAACTCACTGTGCAGGCTGCTAATGACACTAACGCAACTAACGAAAGAGAAGCCATTGCTAGAGAAGTACGTCAAAGAAGTGACGATATAAGTCGCATAGCTTCCACACTCAGATTCAATACCATTGTGTTACTTGACGGTAGTGCATCTCAAGCAACCCTTCAAATCGGAGCTAACTCTGATTTCAGCGAAAACGCTCTTGTCATTGGATCAGTACTTCAAGATTCAAGAGTCACAGCCCTTGGACTTGTCACAAGCAGTATTACTGTTGCAGCAGGCGGTTATTTTAGCGACGGCACGAACGCCAGAGGCTTTCTTGCAACAATAGATAGTGCTATTGGCACACTCAGCAGCACCAGAAGTGAAATAGGAGCACTTCAAAACAGGCTGGAAAGCACCATTGAAAGCTTAACCATCGCTATGGAAAACATAACTGCCGCTGAATCACGAATACGGGATCTCGATATAGCCCGTGAAAGCTCTGAACTAACTAAAAACCAGATTCTACAACAGGCTGCCCTCGGCGTACTATCACAGGCTAACCAGACTCCAATGCTTGCACTAACTCTACTACAGTAATAAATAACTTATTAACACGGATGTTAAAAGTAATTGATAAGGAGATCACTATGAATATCATTGTTAAATTCAACATTAATAATCCAAATAGCCAGCAAAAACTTCTAGAACTCAACCATAAATCAAATAAAACTTCTTTAACCAAGCTTAAATATATGTTTAAAGGAGAATATATTGAATCAAAAAGAGATAACAACTTGATAATAAACAGTATTAACACTACTCAAGATATAAACAATAGTTTCTTAGAAACTGTTGACAGCCAAACACACAAATTAGCAAGAGAAACAAACGTTGCAACACTTCAACAAAAGCTAAATACAAGTTTGGAAGAAATGAATATAACATTAGAAAACATGAATGCCGTTAAATCCAGTATTCATGACATCAAAGACGCTACTGAAACAATAAGCATTACAAGCAAACAAATAATTAAAGAAGCACAAAAATGTTTATCTGCACAGGCAAAGCAGAACCCTATTTTTGCAAAAGCACTTCTTTTATAGATTTAAGTCAATTATTTCTTCCCGTAACAAAACTCACAAACAAATTAGCATATTAATAAGAACCAATTATGCAAATTACAAGGATGTAATAAAGCTAAGATAAGGAGATCACAATGGGCTTAATAGTAAACACCAACGTAGCATCACTCGTAGCACAAAGAAACTTATTAAACAACAGCAACAAAACCACTAAATCCTTGGAAAAACTGGCTTCCGGATTAAGAATAAACCGTGCAGCAGATGACGCAGCTGGCTTAAGCATTTCAGAAACATTAAGAACACAGGTAAGAGGCAATAAACAGGCTGTCGCCAATGCACAGGACGGAATAAATATACTTCAGGTAGCAGAAGGCGGCTTATCAGTAATTGCCGAAAACCTTCAACGCATTAGAGAATTAACCGTTCAAGCCGCTAACGATACCAATGCAACAAACGAAAGAGAAGCCATCGCAAGAGAAGTACGCCAGAGAAGCGATGATATAACCCGTATAGCTTCAACACTAAGATTCAATACCATTGTATTACTTGATGGTACTGCATCTCAGGCAACCCTTCAAATAGGAGCTAACTCTGATTACAATGAAAACGCTCTCGTAATCGGATCAGTACTTCAAAACTCAAGAGTAACAGCACTCGGTCTTGTAACAAGCAGTATTACAGTTGCCGCAGGAGGTTATTTTAGCGACGGAACTAATGCCAGAAGCTTTCTTTCAACAATAGATAGTGCTATCGGCACACTTAGCAGCACTCGCAGCGAAATAGGAGCACTTCAAAACAGACTTGAAAGTACCGTTGAAAGTTTAACCATCGCTATGGAAAACATTACTGCAGCAGAATCAAGAATACGGGATCTCGATATAGCCCGTGAAACCTCTGAACTAACCAAAAACCAGATTCTACAACAGGCTGCCCTCGGAGTACTGGCACAGGCTAACCAGACTCCAACACTAGCACTATCACTTCTCAGTTAAATAATTACTACCAAAAGAAAGGATATAAAACAATGAAGAAGTTTTCAAGCCCCCTGAAAGAAGTAGAGCACAGCATAGGCGTATTATACGAAACCGTGTTGCAAAGCAACATAAGACTAACAGGATCTGTTAATAATCTAAAAGTAACTGTAGAAAACCTTATGGCCGCAGAAGTAAAGGTAAAAGACATCGTTATGGCACAGAAAGAAATCGAACAAAAATACAAATTACTTGCAAACAGCTAAAAAAACAACCGTTATTACACTCAATACAAGGATGTATTAGATAAAAAAAGATAAGGAGATCACTATGGCTTTAATAGTAAACACCAACGTAGCAGCAATGCAGGCACAAAGACAACTAACCCTTAATTCAAGACAGGTTAACCTTTCATTTGAAAGACTTTCATCAGGGTACCGGATCAACCGTGCAGCTGATGATGCTGCAGGGTTAAACATCTCAGAAAACCTCAGAACTCAAACACGTGGACTTTATATGGCCCTCAACAATGCCCAGGATGGCGTAAATCTTCTCGAGGTTGCTGAAGGCGGTTTATCAGTTATGACCGAAAACTTACAAAGAATTAGAGAATTAACCGTACAATCAGCTAACGATACCAATGCTTCTAATGAAAGAAGAGCAATAGCAAGAGAAGTTAACCAGAGATTACTTGATGTAACAAGAATAGCAAACACCCTCAGGTTTAATGATATCGAATTGCTTACCGGCCAATCATCTCAAGCTACACTTCAAATCGGTGCTAACTCAGATCCTTCTACAAACGCACTGACAGTTGGCGCAGTACTTAATAGAGCTACAGCCTCTGCTTTAGGTTTCGACATGACAAGCATTACAGCAGGTGCTGGCGGAGCCTATGAACTCGGTACTACTGCCAGACAATTCTTAGACACAATCGATACAGCAATTCAAAACCTTTTCCAAAGAAGATCTCTCATCGGTGCATACCAAAATAGACTCCAGAGCACTATACAAAGCTTATCTATCCAGAGAGAAAACCTCACTGCCGCAGAATCACGAATACGGGATCTTGATGTAGCCTCTGAAACATCAAATCTCACTAAATATCAAATCTTACAACAGGCCGCAGTTAGTGTTCTATCTCAGGCAACACAAGCACCTCAGCTGGCATTAGCCCTGCTTGCGTAAACCATGTTTCACTTACACCAGATAGAAAGGATAGCACTACATTAGAGAGGTAACGAATCATGGAATTAAGCTTAAAAACAAATATTCAATCAATGTTTGCACAAAATCAATTATATATACACACACAAAAACTTAATAAAAACATCAATCAAGCTGCAACCGGAAAAAGAATCAATTCCGCTTCTGATGACGCCGCAGGTGTCAGCGTTTCTGACGGCATAATGACTGAAATAAGAGGTAATAAAAGAGCTGTTCAAGCTATCGAAGACGGTATCAATATACTTAAAATAGCTGAAGGCGGCTTAGTAGGCATCAATGACCAGATACAACGCATAAGAGAATTAACTGTTCAGGCTGCCAACGGTATCAACACTTCTACCGAAAGAAGAGGCCTGATAAGAGAAGTCAGTCAACGTCTACAGGAAATCAATCGCCTGGCTGACGCCACAAAATTCAATCAAATTTCCTTATTAGACGGCTCTGCCAGCAATTTAAGGCTTCAAACAGGATCAAACTCTGATGAAAGCATCAATACAATTAACATTGGTGATGTTTTAATCGATGCAACTTCAACTGCAATAGGCTTCAATGGCCTCAACATAACAGCTGCAGCTGGTGGTGTCTTTGAAAACGGAACTAGTGCAAGATCATTCCTCAACAATATTGATACAGCACTAAACAATCTCAACGATAGAAGAGCACAAATAGCCGCATATCACAACAGATTAGACACATCAGCTCAAGCATCAACAAGGGCTATGGAAGGTTATACACGATCATATTCCAGTATAATAGATGCTAATATTGCAAGTGTAAATACAAACATCGTCAAACAAAACATCTTAAGAGAATCCACGTTAAATATTATGATGCAAACCAACATAAAATCTGAAATAGCACTACAATTATTAGCAGCCTAAAAGATACAAAAGGATTTAAAGGTACTAACAAAAATAGAAAGGAGATCTATGTAGCAAATTAACCACTAGTTTAGTCTCTATACACTTTAAAACAATTCTTACAAACAAACATGGAAGTAAAAACTAAGATAAGGAGAATCACATGGGTTTAATAGTTAACACAAACGTAGCAGCAATGACTGCTCAACGAAACTTAAAAATGAACACAAGAAATGTCACTGAATCTTTAGAAAGATTAGCTACCGGATATCGTATCAACAAAGCATCTGATGATATAGCCGGCTTAAACATATCTGAAATCTTAAGAACTCAAATCAGAGGTTATCAGGTAGCCATAAGAAACGCCCAGGACGGCGTAAGCTTATTACAAATTGCTGAAGGAGGTTACCAGACAATCACTGAAAACGTTCAACGTATACGTGAATTAACTGTACAGGCTGCTAACGGAACCTACAGTACCACTGAAAGAACAGCTATCGCCAGAGAAGTCTATCAAAGGATGGAAGATATAGACAGAATAGCAACAACAATCAAGTTCAATAATACTGAACTATTAAGCGGTAACACATCAGAAGCAGTATTACAGATAGGAGCAAATAACGTCGCTGTTGACACTCTAGACATTGCACCAGCTCTTCAAACCATGACCAGCGGAGCACTCGGTTTATCCGGGCTTGTAGATGCTACAGTAGCTGCAGGTGGTGCTTATGAAAATGCTACCGCTGCCAGAACATACCTAGATACACTGGATGCTGCACTTGAAACTATTTTCGAAAGAAGAACACAGGTAGGTGCATACAGTCAACGACTTGACAGTGTAATAAACAACCTTGAAATAACTGTAGAAAACCTGACCGCTTCGGAATCCAGAATCCGTGACCTTGATATAGCTGAAGAAACAACCCGACTTACCAGAAATCAAGTACTGCAACAGGCTACCACAAGCGTACTCGCCCAGGCAAATCAATTACCACTTCTGGCATTATCTCTACTGGGATAGAGTAAAATCCTATAATAATCTTTATAACGTTGTAGTAACTAATTTCTTAAGATTGGAGTAGATTAAGTATGGCTAAATCTATAACTATACGGCTATTGCCGCCTAACAAAAACAACCTCTACAAACCAAAACCAGGCTTCACGGATCTCTATATACTAATGAATAAGCTACATTTGTCAACTGTCAATGAAGCTATAGAAGAAGAGAAAGAAACCATCAGCGAACTGGAACTCGAAAGGCACAAAATAAAACAAACTATAGACATAAATCATCAAGAAGAAAGTACCATGACAGTTATTGAAAATTGTCTTGAAAAGGTAGACAAATCAATAAAAAAAGAACACCTGAAACAAAAAATGCCTGATATCAATAACTCTCAAATAGAAGAAATCAATAAAATCATTGAAGAGTCTGAACTTGTCATAAAAGACAAACTAAAAAGGCTGAATCTGGAAGACTTAAGGAAAAACCCATCAAAGTTTATTAACGATATTAAAAATAATCTAACACTCATAAACAAAAGGAAAACGAGTCTTAAAGAAACAAACAACAACTTAATGTTGTATATGTCAAAGCTGGAAATAGTTAAAGAGAATTTAAGCTCCTCTAGCACTGATATAGACACATTAGAAATAGCAATTAAAACCTTAAAGTAACAAAAATAAAATAAAGGGGTGAACTATGTTAAACAAAACCAGCCTTGCATTAGCAATGGAAACATCATACAATAGCAAAAAGTTGATTAAACCTATCATAAAACCAAACGTTTCTGATTTCAGCAATAACCAGTTTATTAAGCATACAAATAGAGCCATGATAATGCGAGAAAATATACTGGCTTCTGGAATGGAAATCACTGATATAGAGTTAGCAAAAAATCTGGTCAAAATAAAGAAAAGGAGTTGACATCTTGGAAGATAAAGACGAACTTCAAATTCTTGAAGAAGATCTATATGGAATAAATAATACTGTTTCAAAGGTCAATGAACGCCTGGAAATTGTTGAAGAAACAAACAAACTGTTAAACCAGGTAAAAGACCGGCTGATCGAAACAAAAGAAATCGCAATGCAGAACTATGACACTCAATATAACCTGATTACTGAAAATATAATAGAAATTAAAAATATAGCCAAAAATATAAGCTATGAAGATCTAAGCGATTTCACCAGAGATGTAATAATCCCACAGGGAGCTATTTCATACAATTTTAACAATATAAACTACAATTCACTGATTATGTCACTGCCCAAAACTCCACCTATTAGCCAGGAAGAGCTTAAGGAGTTTTTAAAAGAAATAAATTCCAAACATAGCAATGTATTACTTCAAATTTCACAGCTAAAATCTTACAAAACAAAACTTGAAATGATTAAAGAAAAACTAAGCATAACAGCTTTAGCGTGTTATTTGAGTAGTTAAGTTTCAGTGACAGTGTTAGGTGAGGAAATTGAGTCGCTTTACCCCCGGTATCCGGCACCGGGGTTTTCTCTTTGCTTCAAATACAAAGAGACTGCTATCAAGCAGCCTCTTTTATATCAATCAACAAGCTATTCAATAGTGAAATCAGGTGATCCAAACATCCCTTCTATTTCTTCAAGAATAGCAGAAGGTTTTCTCGATGAAGTCTTGGGTGTTTTTTCTTCTATAACTTCAGGTGTCTTATCACCAGCAAAATTTAGATGATAGAAACCCGTGCCAGCAGGAATTAAGCGGCCAATAATGACATTCTCTTTCAGGCCTCTCAACAGATCTTTCTTTCCTTCAACAGCCGCTTCCGTTAAGATTCTGGTAGTTTCCTGGAAACTTGCCGCTGATATAAAGCTATCAGTTTTCAAGCTAGCTTTTGTAATACCCAGCAGTACCGGGTGATATTGAGCAGGCTGCCCACCAAGTTCTTCAAGTTTCACGTTTTCCTGATCAATAACATAATTTTCAACCAATTCGCCAGGAAGCATCTGTGTTCCACCAGAATCATCTACCCTGACTTTCTTTGTCATACGGCGTACAATTACTTCAATATGCTTATCCGCAATATCAACACCCTGTGAACGATACACACGTTGAACTTCATCAACCAGGTACTGTTGTACAGCCTCTACATCTCTTAATCTCAAAACGTCATGAGGGTTTAAAGGCCCATCTGTCAGTGGTTGACCTTTTATAATACTTTGTTTATCAGAAACAATTATGTTTGAGCCCAGCGGTATTTTAATTTCTTTGCGGCCTGAATCATTTACAATAAAGAGTCTGGCGATATCTTCATCATATTCAATTTCTGCAACGCCCTCATCTTCAGCAAGAATAGCACTTTCTTTCGGCTTCCTTGCTTCTAGAAGTTCTTCAACACGTGGCAGACCCTGTACAATATCACCTGTTTTTTGTCTTTCAAAGATCAGTGTTGCAATCAGGTCTCCACGTAATACCAGGTCTCCTGTATTAATCTGAAGTTGTGTTCCCTGACTAATCAGGTATGGACGACCTTTTCTTAAAACAATACCATCTTTCTCAATTTTAACGACCTGTCCTGAGATATCAGCTATTTTATTCTCTTCTGTCACAGGCTGATCAAGACGTATAAGGTCTCCAGCATTCACTATTGCTTTTTGGCCATCTGTTAGCATTCTGGTTATATGCTGAGATGACATAATAAGCAACTTTCTCAGACCTCTGGTTTCTTCTTCAGAAAGGTTAAATGAAATTTTACCAGTATGTTCAGCCAGAACCTGTGTTTTTGCAACCGCAGTTTTAGGCTCAATAAAGTCTCCATCTTTGACAAGCAATTGTGTTCTGGTTGCTGTTGTAACTCTGGTCGGGTCAACAACCTCTCTTCTAACGATAAGATTTTCTAATACTACTATCTTAAGGTTTTGCTCTTCTTCTGAAGCTTCCTTGGGATCAAGTTCTACCATACCTTTTAAGTGTGATAAATAGCCATGCATCTGCAATACAAGAGAAGCTCTTGTCAGTGTTGCACCCGTCAACTGTCTTACTCTATCTCCATCTCTATATTGAAGTTGAGTAACTGGAACTATAGAGATCATATTATCTTCAGGTTCTGTAGAATTGAACTTTATCGCAACATTTTGAGGTTCAATAAAATATTCCTGAACCGGTCTTAAAAGAACTTCAGCGTATTTTCCAGATACATCAACATTTTCATCGTCATCATCGTCTTCCAGAACCAGTTCATCGTCTTCAACATCGTGTTTAATGGTAATGCTTATAAGCCTTTTATCCTGTGCTACAATTCCCGGTGCTACATTAGTGCCTGCTTCAACAATCTCACCATCTTCCACTTCAATCTTGGCTATATCATCAACACGATATAACTCACCAGGACGCACAATAACTTCATGAATGATGTCATTATCAACAACAATATCAACAATACCATCAATATGGGTTTTCAGATCTTTAACAACTTCAGTACCGGCTTCAACGAATGTTCCAGAATCAACAAGCTGTAAAGCAACGTCTTTACTTATCTGATGAACTTCTTCAGGTATAAATAGTACTTTGCCAGGATGTGTTACTATTCTTCGTTCATCAACTTCTATATCTTCATAACGTATTTCACCACTGGATTGAACAGAATACTTATCATCTATAAGCTCAGCAATAATCATGCCATTTTCAACAACAGTGCCAGCAGGTGATTTAATAATGTATGTTTCTTCTTCTTCTTCACAGATCCACATTTGCTCTTTTTTAGTTGTTTCGAGAAGAGCATTTTCTGGCTTAATAGAAGCAATAACAACGGTCAATTCTTTACCAACATTAATAACATTAATATCTTCGCCGTCTTCTTCTATCAGTTCGGTTTCCATATCAGGGTTAACACGTACTTCTCCGCCATGTTCACTAACTGTAACCGTTTCAGCCAGAATATCACCATTAGTGACTTCATCTCCATTTTCGACACGAAGGGTTGCACCAGCCGGTAAATTATAGACATCTCCTGCCAATATCCAGATAATACCACCTCTCGTAGCTGTCCTGCTAATGTTACCCTGCCTGTCACGTTTTTCATCAGCTACAAACCCTTCAAACAGTATCTGCCCACTAATATCTGCTTGAATATCTTTCTGGGCTTTCTCCGTAAGACGACCGGCATCACCTCTTGCAGCTGTAGGGTCAAATTCAGCGATAACAGCACCCTCTTCGACCTGATCACCTTCTTTAACAAAGATTACAGCATTGTAAGGTACGTGATAAACCTTTTCATCATCTTTAGTTTTTACAACAAGGTTGCCTTCTCGAACAGCCGTATTAACTATATCACCGTGCCGTGTTCTAAATTCACGTGTTTTAACAACTTCAACAACTTCTCCATTAAAATTCGTTTTAATCTGCTGGTTAGCAGAAGAGCCTCTAAACACACCACCAGTATGGAATGTTCTCATTGTAAGCTGGGTTCCAGGTTCTCCAATACTTTGAGCTGCAATAATACCTATTGATTCACCAACATCAACAAGTTTATTATTTGTTAGAGCCCAGCCATAACACATCTGACAAATACCATAATCAAGAGCACAAGTCAGAGGTGAACGTACTTTTACTGATTTTATGTTATATGCTTCAATTTTTTTGACATTACTTCTGTCAAAAAGCTCGTTTTTAGCGATAATAAGCTCACCATCATCTGTATATATATCTTCAAATGAGGTTCTGCCTACCAGGCGTTCATTAATATGAACGATTTCTTTATCACCCTCATAAATAGGTGTTAACTCAATATATTTGTCTGTCTGGCAGTCTTCGCTCTGAATAATAACATCCTGGGCAACATCAACAAGCCTTCTGGTAAGATAACCAGAGTCTGCAGTTTTAAGGGCTGTATCAACAAGGCCTTTACGGGCTCCATAACTGGAAATAATGTATTCTGTAACACTCAAGCCTTCTCTAAAGTTTGATTTAATAGGAAGGTCAATAATCTGTCCCTGTGCATCAGCCATCAAGCCACGCATACCTACCAGCTGTGAAACCTGACTGATATTACCCCTTGCACCAGAAAAAGCCATCATATATATCGGGTTTAAGCGGTCAAAATTTTCTACTACTGCACTTGTTAAGCTGGCTGTTGTGTCACTCCAGGTATCAATAACCTTGGTATATCTTTCTACTTCAGTTATTTCACCTTTATAATAACGGTGCATAGCTTTTTCAATTTCTTCTTCAGCTGCTGATAAAAGTTCTTTTTTGATTTCAGGTACCTTAAGATCTTCAATAGAAATGGTTACACCTGCTTTTGTAGCATATTTAAAACCAAGATCTTTTAATGCATTGGCTAAAAATGCTGTCTTAGCAGCCCCAAATTCTGAATATATTTCAGACAACAGGCGATTTAAGGCCTTTTTATTAACTGTAGTATTTATAAATTCTAAAGATTTTTTTTGTGTTTTTGGAATCATGCTCATTGAAACAGTCCTCTTTTATCTGTATTATCTGACAACTAAAAAGGTTTTAAGAACTTAAAACTGCATTTTTAACAGTTTGATTAAAAATAATCCTGCCTGGAGTTGTCTCGACTCTTTCACCCGTTTCTGTACGGACAATTATTTTGCTATGAATAGAAATTACCCCGGCTTCATGAGCTGCAAGAGCATCTTCAAAACTGAAGAAATACTTGGGATTATCATCAGCATAAACTGGATTATCAATTGTCAGATAGTAAATACCCAGAACCATATCCTGCGTTGGTGTAATAATAGGTGCTCCCGTTGCAGGAACGAGTATATTATTTGTAGACATCATCAACATTCTTGCTTCTGTTTGAGCCTCAATAGATAGCGGAACATGTACTGCCATTTGGTCACCGTCAAAGTCAGCATTAAAAGCAGTACAAACAAGAGGATGCAACTGTATCGCTCTACCTTCAACAAGAACAGGTTCAAATGATTGAATACCCAGCCTATGAAGAGTAGGTGCACGGTTAAGCAATACCGGATGGCCTTCAATGACCTCTTCTAAAATATCCCATACAACTGTTTCAGCCCGCTCTATCTTTTTCTTGGCTGACTTAATATTTTGAACGATACCTCTTTCAATAAGCTTATTTACAACAAATGGTTTAAACAATTCAATAGCCATCTCTTTAGGCAAACCACACTGATGTAATTTAAGTTTGGGGCCAACAACAATAACACTTCTACCTGAATAGTCAACCCTTTTACCTAACAGATTCTGTCTAAACCGGCCTTGTTTACCTTCTATAATGTTACTCAACGATTTTAGAGGTCTATTATTAGGCCCTACAACAGTTCTGCCACGACGACCATTATCAATAAGTGCATCTACAGCTTCCTGAAGCATACGCTTTTCGTTTCTAACAATAATTTCAGGAGCCCCCATCTCTAACAACCTTTGCAGACGGTTATTTCTGTTAATAACCCTTCTATAAAGATCATTCAGATCGCTGGTCGCAAATCGTCCACCATCCAGCTGAACCATCGGCCTTAAATCTGGGGGGGTAACAGGTAATACGTCAAGCACCATCCAGGTAGGATCTGTATTGCTATTAACAAGAGCCTCTAAAAGCCTTAAACGTTTGATTAACTTGGCTCTTTTTTGAACTGAGCCACCTGTAGAATCAAGCTCATCTCTAATTTCTTCAGCTAATTGAGACAAATCTATTTCAGATAACAGCGTTTTAATAGCCTCAGCGCCTATTCCTACTTCAAATTCAGCTTCTTCGTTTTCTTCATAAACATTATCATATTCTTCTTCTGAAAGAAGTTGTTTCTTTTGTAGAGAAGTATTTCCAACATCAACAACAATGTAAGCATTGAAATAGATAACCTGTTCAAGATCTCTTAAGGACATATCAAGCAACAGACCTAGATAACTTGGTATACCTTTAAGGTACCATATGTGAGTTACAGGTGCTGCAAGCTTTATATGCCCCATCCGGTGGCGTCTTACTTTAGAATCAGTAACTTCAACACCACAACGTTCGCATATAATGCCTTTATGCCTGACACGTTTATATTTTCCACAGTAACATTCCCAGTCTTTAGAAGGTCCAAAAATTCTTTCACAGAACAGACCATCTCTTTCAGGCTTTAAAGTACGATAGTTTATGGTTTCAGGTTTTGTCACTTCACCGAAAGACCACTTAAGTATTCTTTCTGGGGATGCAATGCCAATCCGTATATAATCAAAATAATCTATGCTAGTACTCACCGCTTATTTCTCCTTCTTAATCTCTGCCCTGAAGTAGTTTCACCAATTTATTCACCTAAAGTAGGGGGTGTTGGGAACAGATCAATCTTCAAAAGCTCAGAGTCTATATCACTCAGGGTTCTCTTCGGTGCAGTTTTCTTAACTTCTTCAGTATCAGACATAAGGTCAACCTCGACACCGCCTTTTTTGGCTACAGTAATGTCAAGGCCTATACTTTGAAGCTCTCTCACCAGAACCTTGAACGACTCAGGTATACCTGGCCGTTGCAGGTTTTCACCTTTAACAATAGCTTCATAGGCTCTACTGCGGCCCTGAACATCATCTGACTTAATGGTAAGCATTTCCTGTAAGGTATATGCAGCTCCAAAAGCTTCAAGAGCCCATACTTCCATCTCTCCGAAACGCTGACCACCAAACTGAGCCTTACCACCAAGCGGCTGCTGGGTAACAAGACTATAAGGACCTGTACTTCTAGCGTGGATTTTATCATCTACAAGGTGTACTAATTTCAGCATATAGATATAACCAACAGAAACCGGATAGTCAAATGGTTCACCAGTTCTACCATCATATAATACAACCTTACCATCATCGTGTATCCAGTCTATGTTTGTTTGCTCTTTGGCTTTTTTAAGCTCTTTGTTGACCATATTACGTGAAGCTTCTTCACCAAACATCTCATCAAACGGTGGTACTTCATAACTAATACCACGTAAATATGCAGCCAGACCAAGCATTGTTTCATAAGTCTGACCTACATTCATACGGCTGGGTACACCTAACGGGCTAAGAACTATATCTACAGGAGTACCATCAGGCAAGAAAGGCATATCTTCTTTTGGTAATACCTGAGAAATAATACCTTTGTTACCATGTCTGCCTGCTATTTTATCGCCTACACTGATTTTTCGTTTTTGAGCAATATACACTCTAACAACTGTATTTGCGCCAGGAGGTAGCTCATCACCTTTTTCTCTGTCAAATACTTTAACATCCAGCACACGCCCGCCTTCACCGTGAGGAACTCTTAAACTGTTATCCCTTACGTCTCTAGCTTTTTCAGCAAATATTGCTCTTAAGAGCTTCTCTTCAGGTGGATGTTCAGATTCACCCTTCGGTGTAATCTTTCCTACCAGGATATCATCTGCATAAACTCTGGCACCTATTCTTACAATTCCAATCTCATCAAGATGTCTTAAGCTATCTTCTGAAACATTAGGAACCTCACGGGTAATTTCTTCAGGGCCAAGCTTTGTAGTTCTTGCATCTATTTCAAGTTTTTCAATATGAATACTTGTAAATACATCATCATGAACCAATCTATCACTGATTAATATTGAGTCCTCATAGTTAAAGCCTTCCCAGGGCATAAAAGCAGCCAGTATATTACGTCCGAGTGCCAGTTCACCAAGATCTGTAGAGGCACCATCAGCAATAACATCTCCGACTTTTATTTTTTCACCCATTGATACAATAGGACGCTGATTCAAACAGGTATCCTGATTGCTGCGTACATATTTCATTAATGGATATTTAGAAATACCCATCCCTGTGTCGATATGGATTTCTTCACCTGTAACTTTAATTATTTCGCCTTCGTCTCTGGAGACAATAACCATCCCTGAATCTTGAGCAGCTCGTTTTTCAAGACCTGTACCAACTAGAGGCCTTTCTGAACGCAATAATGGAACTGCCTGACGTTGCATGTTTGAGCCCATCAGTGCACGGTTAGCATCATCATGTTCCAGAAATGGTATTAATGCTGTACCCACAGAGATAATCTGAATAGGAGAAACACCAACATAGTCAACCCTTGAACTTTCAGAAAGTGTAAACTCAGATTTATAGCGACTTGGTACAATGACATCAGCAAATGTCTTGTCATCATTGAGTTTTACATCACCGGGTGCAACCCTGAAGTTATCTTCTTCATCAGCCGCAAGATAATGAACTTCTGCAGTTACAATACCATCTTTAACCTTACGATAAGGAGTTTCAATAAAACCATAAGGGTTGACCCTTGCGTGAGTACCAAGACTACCTATCAAACCGGCATTTGGACCTTCAGGTGTTTCTACCGGACATATTCTACCGTAATGACTGGGGTGAATATCTCGAACAGCAAACCCTGCTCTTTCTCTAGCAAGACCACCAGGCCCTAAAGCTGATAACCTTCGTTTATGTGTCAACTCTGCCAGCGGATTTGTTTGATCCATAAACTGTGAAAGCTGAGAAGATCCAAAAAACTCTTTAATAGCTGCAACTAAAGGCTTAGTATTCAACAAATTACCTGGTGTCAATGTATCTGAATCTTGCAGTGTCATTCTTTCTTTGACAATACGCTCAAGACGAGTTAAACCTATACGAAACTGGTTCTGTAGAAGCTCACCAACTGAACGTATACGACGATTGCCAAGGTGATCAATATCATCAACATAACCATCATCATAATAAAGGCCAATCAGATAGTCTATTGAAGCAACAATATCCTGAACAGTAAGCGTTCTTTGAGTTTCAGGGAGGTTAAGCCCAAGTTTTTTATTTACCTTGTAACGTCCAACTCTGCCAAGGTCATAACGTTTATCATCAAAAAATCTGCTCTCAATAATAGTTCTTCCACCGCTTACAGATGGAGGATCACCCGGTCTTAGTTTTTTATAAACTTCAATTAAGGCATCATCCATTGTCTCTGTAGCATCTTTATCAATGGTTTTATTAAGAAACTCAGAATGACTGAACAAGCTACCCATCTCTGATGTACTGATACCAAGAGCTTTAAGTAATGTTGTAGCAAGAATCTTGCGGTTTTTATCGATTTTAACAAAAACTACATCATTAACATCTGTTTCAAACTTAAGCCATGCACCTCTGTTAGGTATAAGAGTTGCATTAAAGATACGTTTACCATTAGGTGCAATATCCTTTTTATAGTATATACCAGGAGAACGAACAATCTGACTGACAACAACCCTTTCAGCACCATTAATAACAAATGTGCCTTTATCAGTCATCATAGGTATATCACCTACATAAACTTCTTGATCTTTAATTTCACCAGTATCACGGTTAACCAAACGCATCATTATCCTGAGTTGTTTGGTATAACTGGCATCATGCAATCGAGCTTCTTCAATAGAATACTTGGGATTATCAAAAGTATAACTGGGCAAGAAGTGGAGTTCTAGCTTACCTGTATAGTCTTTAATAGGTGAAAATGAAAGCAGTTCTTCTTTCAGGCCTTCAGTCAAAAACCAGTTGAACGAATTCTTCTGGATTTCAGCCAAGTCTGGTAATTCTGAAATATGAGAAAATGTAATACCTTCATAAGGGTTTACACGGGGTTTAAATTTAGTAGACATTACCTACCTCGCCTATATGTGCTGCACTATGTTCTATGTAACTGATTATAATCCAATTAAATAACTAATTATTAAGTAAAATTCGACTAATTTACATACTATAGCATCAAGCAAAAGAGTCAATGCATGGGAATAATAAATTATTCCCATGAATTATAACAGGCACGGTGCATATAGCAAGCATTAATTGGATAAAGCGCTTTCTAAAACTAGGATTTTATTGACAAGAATCCATTTAAACAAAATTTAACATAAAGAATAAAGAGTATTGACTCTACTTAATCTCAATAGTTGCGCCCAATTCTTCAAGTTTTTTCTTAATTTCTTGCGCTTCTTCTTTCTTAATAGCTTCTTTAATTGGCTTAGGAGTATTATCAACAAGTTCTTTGGCTTCTTTAAGTCCGAGGCCAGTCATTGCACGGATTTCTTTAAGAACCGGTATCTTCTGTGAGCCGACAGAAGCCAGAATTACATCTACATCTGTCTCTTCAGCTTCTTCAGCAGGGGCTCCAGCAGCCGGGCCAGCCATCATCATTGGTGCAGCAGCAGCAGCACTAACACCAAACTTGTCTTCCATTTTCTTTACTAAGTCTGCAGCTTCTAATAGTGTAAGTCCTTCAATTTTTTCTAGGATTTCGTCTACAACTGGGCTCATTATTTACTCCTCTCTTATTATTTATCACATGTCTTACTTTTTATTCACAGATTTTACAGAGATTTTAACTATCCCTGTGCTTCTTTTTGCTTTCTCACTTCATCTATACAAACAACCATATTTCTCATAACGTTGTTTATACATGTAGCAATACCAGTAGCAGGTGAGTTAATACTTCCGAGCATCTTGGCATAAAGCTCTTCAATAGATGGAATATCTGCAAGTTGCTTAACCTGATCTTCATTAAGCACACTTCCATCAAGAACTCCACCTTTTATAGAAACTTTTTTTGCTTTTTTGATAAATTGTGTAAGTACTTTAGCTGGTGCAACCTGATCTTTACGCCCAAGCACTAAAGCCGTAGGACCTGTTAAAAAGCCCTGAAGAGCTTCATAATTTGTATCTTTTACAGCTATATCAGCTAAAGTATTTTTAACCACTGAATATTCAGCATCTACTTCTTGAAGGCTACGTCTTAAAGCGGTAATTTCTTCTACTGTTAAACCACGATAATCCGTTACTATAGCTACTGAAGATTTACAAATCTCTTCTTTAATTTTATCAATCTTATTCGCCTTTTGTTCTCTGGTAATGGGCATTCAGCTAATCACCCTCCTTTCATAAAAAATTTCTGTGAAAAGAAAAGCTCACAGAAACACAGAATTCAAGGATTAAATTTTAAAATTTACCTCGGCAGGCTGCTTGGAAACCAATTAAACTTTTAGTACCTGCTGTCTGCGGCTTTTCCTGTTTATTTGCGTAATATTAACAAAGAGAAAAAGACCATGCAAGTATTACCTGTCAATTAAGAATCATTTTAGTTATTAATTGTTACGATGTGTAATGTTTCTTAAAGGTAAATCAAGACAGCACAAGAATTTTAAAAAATTAACATCCCTAAATAAAAAACCCAGGCAAGAATTTAAGCATATCAAAACATGGTAAGTAAAACACTATTATTGTTTTAGTAAAAATTACATTTACAGGATTGACCACGTCGATACAGAAGCGTATTGCATTAAATTTAATGTAATGCGGATTGTGTTATTATTGATATACTCAAAAAATACAAAATGACTTTCAATCACATACAGAAGGGAATTACAACATGCAAACTAAAAAAAGACACCTGCTTACAAGTATTTTAAGTTTATTAATTGTATCCTGCTTAACCATTAATAACACTATAGCAGAAACAATTACCCAGAAATCTTTAAAAGAGACTATTACTACCGATCAAAAAATCTCTATTAACCCATCTGCCGAAATACCAGACCAGCTAAAAGAGAATATTAAAAGCTCTCTGACTAAAATTTACGGAGAAAACCAGGTTGATGAAATCTACCCAAAAGTACTGGAAATCATTAATAACGCAAAAGATAAAAGACCGGTAAAGCTTCATCAAAACGATATCAACAGAATTTCAGACTGGTACAAAGATGAAATTGTATATATGTTTTACACCGAACACTTTGGCCGGACCAATAATAAGCCCAGCACTTTTAACGACCTGGTTGAAATGCTTGACTATCTGGAAGAGCTTGGCATAACAACCATTTACATGCTGCCTTTTATGGATTCACCTATGGGTGACGCAGGTTTTGACGTTAGAGATCCCAATAATGTACGTGAAGAACTTGGCGGAATGGAAGAATTCAGAAATTTCATTTATCAAGCACGCAAAAGAGGGTTCAAAATTAAAGCAGATCTCATTCTGAACCACTTTTCTGACCAGCATAAATGGTTCCAGGAAGCACTGGCCGGAGACCTTGACAAGCTAAATTATTTTGTTTACAGAGAAGACCGTCCGGAATATAAGAAATATCGTGATGAACAGAAAGGTATTATCGTTGATTATTATGAGGATGATGGTAAAGTATCATCAAGAAGACTTATATTCCCTGATATTGCTGAAAGCCACTATAGAAAAATAATGATCGGCGACAAAGACTACTATGTGTACCACACTTTTTATCCATTTCAGCCTGATATCAACTGGAAAAACCCTGAAGTAATGTATGAAGTACTCAAAATAGTTGCATTTTGGAATAACCTTGGGGTAGATATATTCAGAGTCGATGCTATACCTTACTTTATAAAGAAAGAAGGCACTAATGCAGAGAACTTACCGGAAACACATGAAGTAGTTAAGCTTATCAGCTCTACATTACAGGCTACAGGTCCTCGTTCAATTATGCTGGCTGAAGCCTGTCAGTGGCCTGAAGATATTCTTCCATACTTTGGAACAGAAAATACACTGCCTCCAAGAAACATTCAAATACAATACGGAGAAGATAATTCGATACTTGTGCAGCCCGATAGAAAGCTTGTTCGAACAGATGAAGTACAAATAGGATACCACTTCCCATATATGCCTGCCATATGGGCATCATTAATAACAGAAAATAACGAACCTTTCTGGAAAGCTGATGAAATAACACCTGAAATACCTCCATCTGCTACCTGGGCAATGTTTTTAAGAGTTCATGATGAACTTACTCTTGAAATGGTCGATATTGAAACACGTAAAATCATTTATGACAAGCTCATTTCAAAAGGTAAAGAATTCAGAAAAGGCCTCGGTGTTAGTGGAAGAATGGCAGATTTTCTTGATAAAGACCCCAGCAGAATAACTCTGGCCTACTCTATTTTATTATCACTGCCAGGTATGCCTATAATCTATTATGGCGATGAAATCGGAGCCCAAAACAACCTTAAATACGCTGAAATGGCAGCTGAAGAGCGTGAACGTGTTCAAAGAGAAAAAGATAAAGATATCGAAGTCATTAGCTTCTATGACAGCAGAGATATTAACCGAGGCCCTATCGAAAAAGATGAATTCTACAAAGTTCTTGAAGAAAAAGATACCTATAAAGCAAAAATTTTCTATACGGTTAAAGACATGATCAAAGCCCGAAAAGACAATATAGCTTTAAGAAGAGGCTCATTCAACAAAGTAGAATCTGATAAACCTGAAATACTTTCTTATATAAGAGTAAAAGATGATGATAAAGTTCTGGTTATAAATAATCTGTCTGATCAAAAACTAGAAGCATGCTTTAATGTTAGCCCTGACAACCTGAAAAACCTTAAAAAGAATAATAACAAAGCAATTGATCTTATAACAAAGGAACAAATAGGCATCACATCAGATCAAAACAGCCTTAAAATTATGCTTAAACCTTACCAGAAAATGTGGTTGAAAATATAATTTCTGCAAATGAGGGTTATAATAAGAAAAGCCTCCTGATTTACAGATGAAGGAGGCTCTATTATTAATATTATTCATAAATTATGGTAAGATAGTGAATTATATTAATCAATGAAAACACCTGATAAGATCATAAAGACCTTTAAATAAAGGAGATTTGAAATTTGAACAGACAATATAAGCATTATACAAAGCATCTAGACCTTAGTATATTTGATAAAACAGCACAAAAAGCGAGAGAGGTTTTAAATAATGCAACTATCTTCACTAAAAACGGTAATTTTCAGGGATATATGGCACTAGGTACTAGTGAAATCAAACATCCTGACTATAAGTTTTTATGGACAAGGGATAACATATACTCTTTGCTGTATGACCTGACAGCAGGAACGTACGAACATCCTGAAAACTACCTCCTGATGTTATCAAAAAAAATTAACCAGTGTGGAAGAGTTCCTATTTCTATTAATCCAGATAACGATAACCTTATTGAAGGTACAACCAGTACTATAGGACATATACATTCTATCGATTCAACTCTTCTTTACCTGATTCTAACTGGTGAATTTCTTAAAAAAACCAGTAACAAAGATTTTTATGACAATATCAAAACCGCCTATAAAGCCGCATTAAACCTTTCAATAGAAAATAATCTGTTTGATCCATGTCCTCTTATAGCTTCAATAGACTGTACTACTCATATTGACAGGCCGCACAAGCTTTATGGATATGTTGCATATAACCAGGTCTTACTCTACGGAGCTTTACGAATTGCTTCAGACCTTAAAGAGTTTTTTTCTGAGGATAGCAGAAAAATATACCAGGATTATGCCTCTAAAATTAAAGCTCTTATTAAAGAATACTTCTGGATCAACCAGACAAAACTGGATAAGTTAAATACCATAATACCAAAAAGCTTTCACCGCAACGATGAATTTTCATACAGACAGAAAAACCCCTTTAACATCAAAACAACAGAAAGTGAACACAGAGGAACACTCAAAAATAGTGGCTATTTTATAGCATCAGTCAGAACAGGCTATTATGATTACAGGTTTGACAGTCTTGCCAACCTCATGGCTATAGCATTTGGTATTACAACAGATAAAGAAACTGAACAAATACTAAATTATATAGAAATAAACGATATTGATAAGCCATATCCAATGAAGATACTATGGCCAGCACTATCAAAATATGAACTGCAAGAGCTAGTACCAGCCGATGAAACCTCCGATCCATATTATTACCAGAACTGCGGGATCTGGCCATTCATCGGAAACATATACATAACTATTCTAATAAAAAACAAGAACACTAAAGACGCATACGAAAAGCTTAAAGTAATTACAGAAAGCTTAAAAGATAACATGCCCGAATGGGTAGATGGGAATAGCGGTCAATTCGTAGAAAATATCTCTAACGCTAATCAAACATGGAGCGCAGCAACCTACCTTATGGCACTGGAAGTTTTTAAAGATACACAAAAACCTTTTTTCTACCTTGAATAAAGTGTTTTAACACTATTGAATAAAAATGTAAATTTCTCAACAAGCTTACTTTCATTCCAGAACAGCAGGTGTTAGTGTTAATAAGGAATATAAAATAGATTTCGTTATGGGCATAAACAAAAAGCCCTCTGTAAAAAAGTAACCAGAAGGTAATTTTTAAAATGAGCGATTCTAAGGAGAAAGAAACCAGGCTTCCACGTCTAACAACTTTTCAACTCTTTAATTTATGTGCTGGCATCATAGGTATCCAGTTCACATGGAGCATGCAAATAGCACTATCTAACAGAGTCTTAGAACCACTAGGAGCCAACCCATTTTTATATGGCCTTATATGGTGTGCAGGACCAATTACAGGCTTGCTGGTACAACCAATAGTAGGGGCTATATCAGATAAAACCTGGACACGAATAGGCAGAAGACGACCATTTCTGCTTGTTGGTGCATTTTTAGGAGCTATAGCACTTATATTCTTCCCCTTTTCGCCTTATCTATGGGTCGCTGTTCTCTTCATATGGATCATCGACGCATGCGTAAATATCTCACAGGGCCCATACAGAGCCCTTGTGCCTGATAACGTTCCACCTGAGCAGCACCCTGTAGCCAACGCTTATATAAACTTTGCCTTCGGCGCAGGAAGCGTTATCGCTCTTTCAGTAGCACCAATCCTCCGTTTTTTCGATATTCAGATGACTATTGGCCAGCAATACATAATGGCTGCTATTGCTTTCCTATTCTTCATTATATATACTTCACTAACAATAAGAGAATATCCAAAATCAAAAGCTATTCAAGACTCAAAGAAAAAAGAATCAATATTAACATTCTATAAAAAGTTTCTCAAAGCTGATAGAGAGATACATAAAATATGCCTGATACAGCTATTAACATGGATGGGTATCATGTGTATGTTCATATACCTTACGCCATATACAGTTCACTATGTATACCACATACCAGATCTATCTACTAAAGAATATAAACAAATTGAACACCAATATGAAACTTTAAACCCGATAATTAACGAGATCAATTCATCTGATAAGCTGTCAGATAATACTTTTAAGCAGTTAAACACCATAACAAACAGATTCAATAATGTACCTGATGTAAAACAAACTATCAAAACCACTCTATCAAAAGGCAAAATATCAGAAACGCAACGTAAAATGATTAATTCAGAAGAAACAACACTTAATAATCATAATAAAGAGCTTAATATACTGATAAAAGGATTATTAACCGATCCTGAAATCTACCAGAATAAGTACCGACAAGAAATTAAATCTCTGGCTAAAAAGTCCACTGAAAAATCTACACTCACCAATAAGATACAAACATCAACTCTGGACAATAAAACACAAAAAAGTCTTCTGAATCTAGTTGAAGCAAAAGAACTTTTCGACTACCAAACAATGCTAATCCAATATTCAGCACTGAGCAACACTTTTAAAAATAATAATATTACTTTGGCAGGAAAAATAAATTTTGAAAGCGAATCCAGTGATCTTCAGAAACTTTCAACAATGAACAGAACGCTAGAAAAAGAGATGAAGGAAAAAATCAGTGAAAAATTAGTCAAAAAACAGATCTTCAAATACCAGAAAGATTCAATAACAACCCTGCCAGCCATATTTAAAAAGTTTCTCACAATAGATAACTACAGAAAAATCAGAATACTGGATCTTGAAGCAACAAATACAGCTCAATCAGGCCTGGTAGCCTTTAATCTGATAAGCCTTATCCTGTCAATACCTATAGGATACATTTGTTTACGAACAGGTAAAAAGATTGTCTATTCTGTATCATTGCTTTTCATGGTTGGTGCCTTTGCATGCGCACCACTGGTACAAAGTCACACAGGAGTTATAACGATGATGGCTTTCGCCGGCGTGGCCTGGGCAACTATACTGTCAATACCTTACTCATATCTATGTGATCACATGGTCGAAGGTGAAGAAGGTGCCTTTATGGGTATATTTAACCTATTCATAGCAGGGCCACAACTCATATCTGCAACCATTGTAGGATGGATAATATCACAGTTACCAATGATGACACCGCTTGGAGAAACACATAACTGGTCAATAGCCTTTTTAGTCGGTGCCGGATCCATACTATTATCCATTATAGCCTTCCAATTCATAAAAGATGAACAGTGCATCCTTTATAAACACTTTAAAAAGAAGAATACCGGGATCAATTCATAGCTTATAGTTCCTGAAACCAGCAAGAAAGACTGCTATTATGGCAGCCTTTCAGCAAACAACACATATGTATTAATTTTAAGTAATTAAATATTGCTTAATTTCATTTGCCAGCTGGTTTGTCTCGATTTTAATACCGGGGCCCATTGTAGTTGTGAGATAAACCGTTTTCATGTAGGTACCTTTGGCTGCTGATGGCTTAACCCTGATAACAGCATCTGTTAAAGCAGCAAAGTTTTTGATTAAAGAATCATCGGTAAAACTCATTTTTCCTATAGGTACGTGGATCATACCCTGTTTATCGGCTCTAAACTCGACTTTACCGGCCTTGGCATCTTTAACAGCTTTTGCTATTTCAAAAGTTAGAGTTCCTGTTTTTGGACTGGGCATAAGGCCTTTAGGCCCCAGAACTCTACCTAATTTACTGAGCTGACCCATAATATCCGGTGTAGCGATCAAAGTATCAAAGTCAAGGAAACCTTCTTTAATTTTTTCGATCAGATCTTCTCCACCCGAGACATCAGCGCCTGCAGCTTCAGCATCTTTAACCTTTTCACCTTTTGCTACAACGGCTACACGTATCACCTTACCGGTTCCTTCAGGCAGGACGACGGTACTTCTTACCTGCTGATCAGCATGCTTAACATTTATACCGAGACGCATATGCACTTCAACTGTTTCATCAAATTTTGAAACCTTTTCACTGATTGCTCTCAAAGATTTAATAGCATCTAAAGGGTTACATGGCTGTTCAACTTCTTCCAGAAGTTCCAGTATTACCTGTTTTCTTTTTGTTAATTTAGACATCTTTCCTCCTCAGGGTATTAACGCCTTACGACTCCCCTTATTATAGCTATTCTGCTAGTGTTACGCCCATACTTCTTGCTGTACCAAGGATCATTTGCTCGGCAGCCTCTTGAGTTGTAGCATTAAGGTCAGGCATTTTAATTTTAGCTATTTCTGCCACCTGTGCTTTGGTCAGTTTGCCGACTTTCTCTGTATTTGGTCTGGAAGATCCTTTTTCAAGGCCGGCATACTTTCTTATTAAAACGGCAGCAGGCGGAGTTTTAAGGATAAAAGTAAATGACCTATCCTCAAAAACAGTTATTTCAACCGGTATAACACTGCCTGCTTGATCCTGTGTTTTAGCATTATACTGTTTACAGAAATCCATTATGTTTACACCGTGCTGACCCAGGGCAGGGCCAATTGGCGGAGATGGATTTGCTTTACCTGCATCTATTTGTAATTTTATTTTAGCCAGTACTTTTTTAGCCACGGTTTTTATTCCTTCCTAAATCAGCTTAGACTTTTTGTATTTGACTGTATTCTAATTCAACAGGGGTATCCCTGCCAAATATAGAAACATTCGCACGTAACTTCTCTTTATCCGGGTATACTTCAGTAACATCACCAACAAAATCAGCAAAAGGCCCGCTAATGATTCTTACTTTATCACCCACCTGTATATCAATCTCTACTTTAGAGACTTTCGTCTGTGAGCGACGCAGAATTTTCTTTATTTCAGAATCTCTTGCAGGTATTGGTTTTCTGGCAGCACCGACAAATTTGGTAACTCCAGGAGTATGTCTGACAACATACCAGCTATCATCATCCATAATCATTTCTACCAGAACATAACCCGGGAACAGTCTTTCTTCTCTGTCAACCCGTTTTCCGTCTTTAACTTTAGAAACAGTTTTTTCAGGCACTTCGACACGAAAAATCTTGTGCCCCATATTCATAAATTCTGTCCGTTTCTCAAGATTGACTTTTACTTTATTTTCATGCCCTGAATACGTATGAACAACGTACCAGCGCTTCTTTTTAGGTTTTTCTTTTTTCTCTCTGGCTTCTTTAGCCTCTTCTTTAAACTTTTTATCCTTGGCCTCTAAATCTGGTTCTTCAAAAGCATCTGGAGATTCAGAGAATTCTTCTTCAAGCATTTCATCCTGATCTGAACGGCTTTCAGCATCATCTACTAGTGTATTATCCAGGTCAGACTGATCATTTATATCATCAACTATGTTTTCTTGCTGATCTTTCTTTAATTCTTCTTCTACCATGCTCATACCTATCTATTAATTAACCGTAATAAACCCCAGTAGAAATCTTAAAATGATGTCTATTAGATAGATCAAAACCGTAACAAAAATAGTAACAGCGATGACTACTAAAGTTTCCCTTAATATTTGTTGTCTATCCGGCCATGTAACTTTATGCCACTCTGAACGCACACCTTTAAAATAAGTTACAACTTGCTCCGGAAAAGAAACCTCCTGCACTTTATCTTTCTT
This sequence comes from uncultured Gammaproteobacteria bacterium, assembly GCA_964517135.1. GTDB lineage: Bacteria > Cyanobacteriota > Vampirovibrionia > JBFMGH01 > JBFMGH01 > CAZFBA01. Next base: position 135,523 of record CAZFBA010000002.1, on the reverse strand, counting down.
TTGCTTTTTACTGATTGATTGAGAATTATTACTTTTCGCTACCACAGTTATTTTACCTTGATTTTATCATTCTACACAAAGGATCGCGCCCTGGAGGACTCGAACCCCCGACATTCGGTTTTGGAGACCGACGTTCTACCAACTGAACTAAGGACGCCTGCAGGGTTATTACTTTGTTTCTTTATGTACTGTATGCCTTTTATCAAAGGGACAATACTTCTTAACGGATAAACGACCTGAAGTATTCTTTTTATTCTTCATCGTAGAATAATTACGGCGTTTGCAATCTTCGCAAGCTAAAGTAATTACTACTCTATTTTCTTTTTTAGCAGCCATTTTTCTTACCTTTTTGGTCTAATTCAGAACTAAATAATAGCCCTAATATTATCTACTGTCAACAACATGGCGTTTTTAGGGCTTAAAATTTGAAAACTATCTGATTTCTATAAAAAACAGCTTTCAATTGGTATTATTGTATAGCATGACTCTGTTTAAAAGAGCACATAAGATTTTTTTTACAAATTTTTACCAGAATATACGCCATACAATAGTGATAACTCTTTTGTAACAACAATTTACAGATTTAATTCATTTTGTTATCTTTTTTTTCAAATGAATAGACAGAGATATTCTTTTAGCTTAAAATAAGGGCAACCAAGGCCAAACTATTAAATAAATCACCGATTAACATTTAATACAGAGAATTTGAGGCATAGAATAACGTGACGATAGATACATTAAACATCATACCCGCCAATTCACCCCTGAAAGGCTCTGTTGAAATACCATCAGATAAATCATTATCTCATAGAGCAGCCATACTGGGTGCTATATGCGATGGTAAACTTCACATCAAGAACTTTTCTTCTGGTGCAGACTGCCGTAACACTGTAAATATACTGCAAAGTCTAGGCGCAGAAATAGAATTTATAACTTCATCAACTTTACTGGTAAATGGCAAAGGATTAAAAGGACTTAGAGAGCCAGAATTTATACTGGATGCAGGAAATTCTGGTACAACAATGAGACTGATAATGGGTATACTAGCCGGTCAGTCATTTTACAGTGTTCTAACAGGTGATGAAAGCCTTAGAAACAGACCTATGGGAAGGGTAATAAAGCCTCTGAAAATGATGGGAGCCCAGATTAATGCACGCAAAAATAACACTGTTGCACCTATTACAACCTGTGGTGGAAACCTAAATGCAATAGAATATAGTATGCCTCTGGCATCAGCACAGGTTAAATCAGCTATTTTACTGGCTTCGCTATATGCTAATGGCACTTCAAGAATTATAGAACCTGCAAAATCACGTGATCATACTGAAAGATTCCTAAAATACCTGGGTGTCGATATAAAAGTTGACGGTTTAACAATTGAAATAACAGGCCAAACAGAACTTCAACCTAAAGAAATTAAGATACCAGGAGACATATCTTCTGCATCATTCTTTATTGTTGCTGCAACAATAATAGAAGGATCTGAAATAAGACTTACAAATGTCGGTATCAACCCTACAAGAACTGGTCTAATATCTGTATTAACCAGAATGGGAGCTGATATCGTACTTGAAAATGAACGAGAAACCTGCGGAGAAGCTGTTGGAGATATCATTGTAAAATCATCAAACCTTAAAGGCATAACTATTGAAGGAGAAATAATACCTACTCTTATTGATGAAATACCTATCATAGCTGTTGCAGCTGCCCTCGCCGAAGGCAATACTGTCATCAAAGACGCCCAGGACCTCCGACATAAAGAATCTGACCGGCTTAAAGCTACATCTACTGAACTTAAAAAAATGGGAGTTGATATCACCGAAACTGAAGACGGGCTTATTATTAATGGAAAAGAACAAATCGATGGCGGCTGTATGTGCAATAGTCACTTTGATCATAGAATAGCAATGGCTTTGTCTATAGCTTCTCTGGCTGCTAAAAACCCGGTAACTATTGAAAACGCCAGCTGGATAAAAATTTCATTCCCTGAATTTGGTATGATTTTAACAGATTTAAGAGAAAAAGAATATGGCAAGCAAGTATTCTAAAAAAAATATCAATACATATAACTGGTTAAGAAAGATACCACACTATATAACAATTTATTTTTTCCTGTATCCTTTTTATAAGATATGGTTCAGGATTAAAATATATGGAAGAGAAAATATACCTAAAGGAGAAAACCTTCTGATTGCATCAAATCACCTTTCATACTTTGATCCTACAATTATATCATTAACTACATTAGCACCTGTTGCCTATATGGCAAAAGAAGAACTCTTCCAGATTCCTGTTTTAAAACAATTCATCTTAATGTATGGAGCCTTTGCTGTAGACAGAAAGAAATTAGAGATTTCAACCATTAAAACAGCTAAAGGCATAATTCAAAAAGGATGGCATGTATCACTATTCCCTGAAGGCACACGTGGAACAGAAGGTTCTATAGGAAAAATACACGAAGGAATAAGTTATTTAGCAAAGACCACCAAAACAAGAGTACTCCCACTGGGCATTGTAGGGTCATCAACAAAAAGGGGACCAATCACCGTAAAGATTGGCAAGCCTATTGACTATACATTAAAGCCAGAAGAAATGAAAACACAATGGCTTGAAGCAATAGAAGAGCTTACCGGCTTTAAATCAAAAGATTTAGAAGAGACACGAGCAGAATCAGACAATAAAGAAGCTGTATTACAGAACTCCTAACTCTATAAGTGCTTCAGGAATACAATTCATAACATCTGACGCCACTACAGAGTATTCTGTGAGCTTTTTAGCTGCCAGTTCTCCTGCAAGACCATGAATATATACAGCACAAACAGCTGCATCATAGACTGAAAGACCCTGTGCTACAAGCCCTGCTATCATACCAGTTAAAACATCACCTGTTCCAGCAGTTGCAAGAGCAGACGTACTTGTCGGATTAATAAATACTGCATCTTTTGAAACAATAAGCGTCTTTGATCCCTTTAAAACGACACTACAACCGAACCGGTCTGCTGCCTTATTAGCCATACTAAGCCTATCAGCAAGAACATCATCCAGTGAAACATCCAGCAACCTTGACAGTTCTTTTGGATGAGGTGTTAAAATAGCATTATTAAAAAGTTTTACACCTTTAAGCTCAGCAAGACAGTTCAAACCATCAGCATCAATCACCAGTGGAATATCTTTATTCTTTGCCTCAATACAAATATCACTAACCAGTCTTTTTGTTTCATCATCAACACCAATACCCGGACCAATAGCAACAACATCATAGCTTTCAAGCTTATCAATAAGCATACTTGAAGCACTGGAAGCAATAGTCTTTGCAGAAGTTTCAGGCAATGCTACATAGGTTAATTCAGGATAAATACCTGCATAATAAGGAACCATCGACCCCGGACAGGCCAGAATGCTCATACCTGAACCTATCTTGAGAGAACTATAAGAAGTTAAGAGGGCAGCACCAGTCATTGTATAACTTCCAGCAATGGTTAAAACTTTACCATAAGTACCTTTATTGCTTTCGTCAACCCTTATTGGCATCAGATCACAAATATAGTCATCAGTTGTCAGATATACATTACTTTTACTTTGCCTTATCAAATAATCAGGTATACCAATATCAGATATACCAAGCTCACCAGTATACTCAGTACCAGGCATAACAAGAAGACCAAGCTTAGGAGCAGCAAGAGTTTCTGTATAATCAGCCTCCACAGCTATATTATTAACCTTACCTGTATCAGCCTCAACCCCTGAAGGTATATCCACAGAAAAAACAATACCATCAGATTCATTTATTAAGCCAATAACATCATAATAAAAGCCTTTTACCGGGCCTTTAAAGCCTGTACCAAGAAGTGCATCAACTACTATACTGGCTTCTTGAATATCGTTCTCAAGCTCATCTTTAATTTCTTCAGTAATTGTCGTAATTTCACAAAAGTTTTTCAGTGCTTTATAAGTCTTTAAGGCATCTCCTTTATACTCAGATTCTTCTGCTATAGCATAAACCTTAACAGAATAACCTTCAGAAAGAAGGTGGCGGGCAATAACAAAGCCATCTCCGCCGTTGTTTCCTTTGCCTGCTATGATCAAAACATAACTAAACGGCATATTATCTTTTTCTGTCAGGTCTTTTATAATTTCTTTTATACGCTGAAATATCTTTATACCTGCATTTTCCATAAGTATAAGGCCATCTATACCCAGGTCATGTATGGCTTTCTTATCCACATCTGCCATCTGTGTTCCAGTTAAAACTTTCATGTCAATTCTCCTGCTCAATATTTTGACTTTCTGGCTTATACAACTTTAACCCTACCGCAATAGATTGAAGTTCAAAGGGTTGGTGTTTCCAGCTGATATTTTGTGTTTTATTTTTAATAATTTCTGGTACATTTTTTTCTCTCAGGCATTCAAAAAGGAGCTTTGCGGCCTCAGTATTCATAACAGGCGGTGGTAGTAATGTAAGAGAATCTTCAAGGTATTCATAAACTCCTTCTGAAGAGAGAAAATCGATATCACAATTTGTATTTCTTATATATTGTGGCATAGGCTAAGCTTCTATTACAATAGAACTTCGTTCATTATACTATAAACTTTAAGAATACCTGTAATCTGAGCTATAGTAACACAGCTCATAGCTTCTGTCAGGGTAATTATTGCACCAGTTCCTTTTCAAGGTTAGAGGTAGAAGATGAACGCATATGTGTCGGTATAAAACCACTCTGAATACGCTTTCTTCTGACAAGCATATCTGTAAAAGCTTCTATTCTGGTAACTATACCTGCCTCACCTGTATGTTCATCTATAGTAAGGTTAAGTAGTGGTACTTTGCTATACTTGGCATACCTGATAATACGTTCTATTACCAGTGAATCAGGACCACAACCAAAGGCAGTAAGAGTAATAATACCATCAATATTATCAGACTTCAGGAAATACCCTGCGGCACCTGTCATCTCATACTCATTCGACCAGTATAAAACAGTTTCAAGATTCTTAATGCCCTCAAGTTGCTGTTCCCTTGACAAACACAAATGTGTTACCACATTTACATTAAGTTTTTCAAGCTTTTGCAGCAACCTCATACTTAAATATTCGTCAAACAAATTATAATGATGAGATATAACCGCTACCGTTACTGGTTTATCAAATTCTGCCGGTTGAACATCCTGTTTTTTGCCTGTAATAAAATCTATTGCATCATTATATCTGACACCCTGCTGGCATAGCTCATTAAATTTATTATAAGTTGCCCAACCTGCTTTAGAAGCCTTTTTAATACGCTTCTTATCAGTTATACCAAGTGGCTGAACTGTCTCATAGAGATATTCATAAAGGCCCTGGTTTTTCACTGACTTATCAAGGGTTGGTTCAATCAGCATAAAATCACGTTTTACAACGTTTCTAGCCAGATCAGGCAGACCTCTTAGTTTTGAGCAATTGTATATTTTATGTGCTATAGACTGAATACTTGGAGAATAGATATTTTCAGCCTTCTTTTTATCCAGAAGATCTATAACATGACCGATATACACCTTAACAGGCAAACAGGTTTCAGGTACTACCAGTGCACTTCCATTAGCCAGAATTCTTTTAGTAGACCTGTTTGAGAGAATAATATCTATATCCAGGTCTGAAAAGAAGCCATACCAGAATGGATAATACATGTAATAGCCTAAAGCTCTGGGAATACCAATTTGCATAAACTATCCTTTACTTGTGAAACCTAAGATACGACCTGATCCCACTTGCCGCAGGTGCCGCCCCATCTTGCCACAATATGCCCTTTGACTTCTTTAGGTGATTTAGGGGCTTCTTTTTCAAGTTCTCCCTCAACGATTGTAATAATTTCACAGTTATTAGAGCAATCAGCGCATTCGTGAGTCAGCGAAGTAAACTTGAGGTCTCTTATTTCCCAGCCATGAAAATTGGTAGGCTTCTGGGTAAACTCATAATTTTCCAGTGCAAGCAGTGCTGCGCCGATAGCACCCATCGTCTGGAAGTTATCCGGTACTATAATAGGTACACCAAGAGCCTCTTCAAAGGCCTTAACCATTCCTTTATTTGCTGCAACACCACCCTGAAAGGCTACTTCAGGAAGAATTTCTTTGCCCAGAGCAAGATTGCTAAGATAGTTTCTGACAAGTGCCTGACAGAGGCCATATAATAGGTCAGGAACAGGAAAGCCAAGTTGTTGTTTGTGGATTAAATCACTTTCGGCAAAAACTCCACAGCGACCTGCAATCCTTGCTGGTGCAGTTGATTCCAGAGACATGTCACCGAAATCTTCTATAGGCACGTTTAATCTATTGGCCTGTTGATCTAAAAAGCTTCCTGTTCCGGCAGCACAAACAGTATTCATAGCAAAATCCGTAACAATACCATCTCTTAAGATAATAATTTTGCTATCCTGGCCACCTATTTCAAGAATAGTCTGAACGTCATTATTATGCTGGGTAGCAGCAACAGCATGTGCCGTAATTTCATTCTTAATTATATCAGCCCCAACTACAGCGCCTGCAAGCTGCCTGCCGCCGCCTGTTGTACCTACGCCTATTACTTCATAGTCTTCATTTGCATTATCCATAAGATAATTCATACCTTTCTGGATTGCAATCACCGGTCTACCTGACGTACGCAACATATTGCTGTCAACATGCTCTGCTTTCTCGTCTATCAAAGCCAATTTTGTGGTAACACTGCCTACATCTATTCCTAAGAAAACTTTTTTAGACATCTTTTATTCATTCCTCATATTATTGTTTCATTAAGTCGACTTTTAAGTTTCATTTGTGCATAAATCTTTTGGGGGAGTCAGTGCAGATGATTTTATCTTTCTAGAACTAAAGTGTACAGGTAAAAACGCAACTGTCAAATTTAAGGAATATTAAAATAGGCTTGTTTCCTTTTATTTAAACTTAAAAATTACCTCACAAACTTAACTTAAAATTAATTAACAGAAACTGTTCTCAATTTGCTCAATATTCATCATACTTACAGCATGTATGCTCAGAGGTTTTGAAGTCAAATTACTGCAAAGCCAAACACTGCCGGTAAACTTCAACGCTCTTATTTTTCTTGTATCATGTCTTATCACTGTTTATGATGCTTCTTTCTTAAGTACTACTTGCATAGCCCTGACATTGAAAACAGATCCTGCTTAAGGAGTTTCAACCTGCTTAATCTGTAAAAATAAGATAGAACATGGATTTTATATATTCTCAACCTCCTTCATTTGATCAATATTCAGTTATAATCAATACATAAATATAAAATAACATTTAGAGAGAATACTCAGTAGAACTCAACAACATATTACTCTCATAGATAATCTTTTCGACCAAAAAAATTCAAAATACAGATTAAAAAGAGTTTAGATTATTTTAACGCTAAATTACGTAAAAAATATAATAAATTTATAGCTCAAGCAAAAAAAACTAACAACTAATACTATAAACAATAATAAGATAAGTTAAGGAAATATAAAAAGTGCAAACAAGCACACTACAAGGTATTTTCAGAAACCAGAAGCTTAAGTTTCTTCAATAACAAAACTTCAAAGTTGATTGAATTATTAAGCACGCACTGCATTTTATGATAGACTAAAATTTATTCATTGATAGAAGCAAAAAAACACCCCTTTAAAAATTTAAACTTCTTAATTCTATATAACAGGCCATATTCATGCAGGAAAGAGAACAAGTTGACATATTCAACCGGAGCGTACTAAAGCCTCCTAAAAATGAGATCTTGCGTATCATCAAAAAGCAGGGTGGTGCCACGGTTGATGATATAAGTAAAAGCCTGTCACTGGCGCCTACAAGTATACGTCAGCATCTTGCAGCCCTTGAAAGAGACCAATTAATCAAATCTATAACCATTAGACACGGAGCAGGCAGGCCTAAAATACTTTATTCTTTAACAGAGCTGGCCAATAACCTGTTTCCTAAAAGATATGACTTTCTTCTCAGTATGATACTAAACGAAATAGAAAGAATTGACGGCCCTGAAAAAGTAGATCTAATCTTTGACAACATTGCAGAACGTATTTATGCCCTCTGCAAATATGAATTAGAAGATAAAACCCTTGATGAAAAAGTAGATACAATGACTTCACTGGTCAGGGCCTGGGGTTCTATGGCAGAGTGGGAAAAAATCGATGACTATAGTTACGTTATCAGAGAGTATAACTGCGATTTCTATAACTCTATCCTTAAATATAACCTTTTAAGCAAATTTGCACTTAAAATTCTCCACAAAATACTTGAATCTGCTGAACTCGACTGCAAAATAGAAACAAACAAAAGCAGCGGCGTCGATTTCTGCTCATTCTATATTAAATGTTCAAAATAGAGACTAATACTCGTCTTCGAGGTCGTTTTCATCTATTCGTTTCTTATAATCTTTGTATAAATCAGAAAAACTACCTGTAGGAGGTCTTGATCTTCTGTATTTATCGTGCCTTGAAGACTGAGCAGTATGGGTATCAACAGACTTATTATCTTCAACAAATTCATCAAACTCGTCAAACTCTGTCAGTATATTAATACTATTATTTGTGCATCCTATAACAAGCTGCCTGCCCTTTATTTCAACAAGATGAACACTTTTACCCTGGCCGAGTGAAGTAGAAGATATGATCTTAAACCTGTTACCACCGCCTGCGGCAAGTGATTTAAGCCCCATAGGCTCTCCACCTTTATATACCATACTCATAACCCAGATAACTACCAGAATCAAAGGTATAACAATCAAAAGAGCCCAGCCAAATGTTGTAATCATCTGACCATAATCTAATTCATCATCTTTCACATCTATAGACCTGATATTTCTTCCTGCTGGTGGATCATCCCCGAGATTAATCGGTACCTGCTCAATATTTTCAGGGGCAGATGGTTCAGAAGGTTTTGACGATAGTTCAGCAGGCTTTTCTTCTGGCTTTGCCTGCACTATGGTCTTTTTATCTATTGTAAGTTTTGCCTCTGATTTATCCTTAGATTCAGGCTTTACAGGAGGAGCCGAAGTTTTTTCAGGTGTAACAGCTGGCTTATCAGTCTTATGAACTACTACCGGTCCGGATTTCTTTTCAGGTGAAGATTTTACTACAGATAATTCCGCTTTTGCTTGAGGTTGAGATTGAGATTGATTCTCTGGTTCAGGCTTTGTCTCTGGCTTTAGTTCAGCCTTAGGTTGTGATTGTGGTTTTGGCTCAGGCTTTACTGACGGTTTTGGCTCGGGTTTAACAACAGGCTCTGGCTTTGAAGGCTGTACCTGAGAAGCTTTCTCTTCAGGCTTACTTGCTACGGTTGTAGTAGGTAAGCTGCTCTGACTAACAACATGATACCTGACCTCTTTTACATTAATATCAGGATTATCAAGATCAATTAAAACCCTTGAAGATGAGCCTCCAGGAAGGTTACCAATCTTTAAACTTGAACTATTAACGAGCCCTGCTGATCCTGAAGTATCTTTAGTTGCCCCACCCTGATCCTGAACATTGATTAGATCTATAATAAACTTATCTTTAGAATATTTTCTGGAACTTATCTGAGGCTTTGCCACTGCATCACTAGAATTCACATACACATCAACAACAACAGCATTATCACCAGCTGATTGTACCTTAACACTGTTTAACGAATTCACAGATCCCTGTGCCATAACAGCTTGCGGCAAAAGCAACATAACCATTACTACAGATAAAATCGCACTCAGAACCTTGTAATTCACCTCTTTGTTCCTCAAATTTTCAAAACAACCTACTTAATAATCTATTATACAGGATAAATGTTATAAAACTAGGAGTTTACAAACACACACCAATTCAGATTTAAGCAAAATCATTTCATAACAGAGCTTCAAGCACCTGACAGAGCAAAAACATTACCCCAATAGGGATTCCATAAAAAATAAGCCTCACAACAGACAAAAAGTTAACATTTGTAAATTTTATTTGCAAAACAAAAAATTTCAGGTAATTTGACAGCACCATGTGTTTTTATAAAAATAGAGCATTTTAGCATGCTTTTACCGGGTATACCGGCCTAAACACTAAAACAACCACTATCAAAGACTCTGAAAACTGGAGCATATCTGACACATAAGATAAAACTGGTTCAGGGCAACAAACAATTGCCACAATTGTTGGAGTTGGTAGTTTGACAGTACACCTAAACTCTCAAAATCAACAAATGTTAATAACGCAGCAACTCAAAGCTGCTCAATGTCGTGTTGAAAAACTTCAACAACAATTGGCTCCCCGGGAAGCAGACAATGAAAAGGAAAATCAAACACAACAACAGCAGCAACAACAAACACAAGATCCGTCAAAGATCATAAACAATTTAAATAACCTTGCTGCCTATAACCTTTATGCTAACGAATCTTTATCAAAAGATCAAAAACAAACCGCTTTCCAATCACTGCAACCACAAAACAATAACCCACAAAAACCTGATATACTGCCTCAAATAAGTCAGGCACAAGCAGAAATACAGGAGCATGAAAAACGCTTATCTAACAAAAAACCTGACCAAACCTATCTAAAGCAGATACCAGAAGAAGTCAAACAGGATCCACTCTTTAAACAACTTCCACAGGACCTCAAGGACAGACCGGATATCGGAGACCTGATGAAAACAGTTGAGCCAGAAGCCCTCCTGGATCCTCAAAAAGCCGTTGATGCTCTTGTTGAACAGGCTTTAATGGGCAATAAAAAAGCATTTATCAAGTTAAATGACTACAGCAAAAACCCCTTTGAAAAGCTGCAAGAGAACGCAGGAAAAGGTATAGATCAGGTAATTGCCGGAGCAGAAGGTAGACCTCAAGTTCTGGAAATGATAGCCAGCACTCCAACAGAACGATCAGGTGAAGCTGCAACCAAATTGCTACATTTGACAGATAGAAACCCCAGAGCACAGGAAGCCTTTGAAGGCCTGTTAAAGAAAGGTGCCATTAATTTTACTAAAGTTGCCAGCGAAGCCAAGGATAAAGACCCTGCACAAACAGCATCAGCTATTAATACACTGATGAAAAGAGGTAATCTTTCTAAAGAAGACCGCATGGGAGGAGTCAATATACTGGGAGAAATTGCAAAAGAATCTCCAACAGGGGCAGGAAGTAAAGAAGCCGCCAAAGGACTCACCCAGGCAGTCCACTCAGAACCTGTAGAAATTGCAACCAGAGCTGCACAAATGCTCAAAGAAGCTGCCCTTAATGGTAATGGACATGCACTAAGTGGACTCCAGAAACTCTCTAAAGATAATAACCCATCAAGAGCACAGTTAGCCCTTTCAGAGCTTGGAGAAATAGCCAAATCCGGCAGTGCCAGTGCTCAAGAAGGTATGGAAACTATCAGATCAGTAGCCCAGGATCCTGGTACTAACGGTAAAGTAAGAAATAACGCCGTTAGTTTACTCGGCAACATTGCATCAGAAGGAGGTTCAACTTCCAAAGAGGCTGTTAATACTCTTTCTAACATTGCAGTTAACAAAACAAACCCCTCTAATATAAATGCTTTTAACCAGATAGGTAAGCTCAACAACTCAACAACAGGATCAATGAATACAGGTGCAAACCCCAGAGGACAAAATAACCTCAGTGATACAGAAACCTATCAAAAAGTTATGGCAACACAGCAACAACTCAACACTTTTGCAGGCCAAACACCAAATATGCTACAGATGTTTGGTACTCAAATGATGCAGTTTAGCTAATAAAAACATTTTATAATCTCAATGCAATATTTAAACATTCACAAAAGGATGTTAACGCTTTGCAATAGGTATAAACTCAAACGATAATTGCCTCAGAGATAATATAAATCATGGATAGTTAACAAATGTTATAAAAATTTCCCCTGGAATATTTCCATTTAAAAATTTATGTGCAAAAATAAATTCTAGGCCCTGGTAGCTCAGGTGGATAGAGCAAGCGCCTTCTAAGCGTTAGGTCGTTGGTTCGAGTCCAACCCAGGGTGCTTCTTTAAAGAGTATTCACAATCAAAATTCTGAAACAGGTTCTCAACAAAGGGTAAACCTGTTTTTTAGCGACGTGATGCATTATTTTTAATGCGTTCGGACAAATTTAACTGTACAAAAGAGTTAACATGCCCGCAAACAATCAATCACAAAGAATTGCTTTATAAGATAGAATCTGTTAATTTAAAAGTGATTTATATTAAAGAATGCGCCTGTAGCTCAGTTGGATAGAGCGACGGTCTCCGAAGCCGTAGGTCGTGGGTTCAAATCCCGCCGGGCGCAGTTTTTATTATCAAAGTAATCAATTTACAAGAATATAAGTAGTATTTCAACTATGAAGATATTTATAACCGGTGGTACCGGGTTTATTGGTTCAAATCTGGTTAAAGTGCTCAGCCATAAAGGCCATCAAATAAGTATATTGACAAGGCAATACATAAGTATTGGTAGCCAGACAAGCAATATCAATTACATACAAAGCTCCCCTGGCAAGCCTTACAGCTGGCAGGCTGAACTTATCAACCATGACGCAGTAATTAACCTCGCTGGAGCTTCTATTTTTCAAATATGGACTAAAAAAGCCCGACAGCAAATACGAAATAGCCGTATCAACATGACTAAAAATATTGTCAACACTCTTCAGGAAACAAACAGGGATATACATCTAATTAACGCCTCTGCAATAGGGTTTTATGGAACACATGATAATGACCTGATATTAAATGAACAGGCCCCATCAGGTAATGACTTTCTTGCCAGTGTATGTAAAGACTGGGAATCTGAAGCCCTGCAAGCAGAAAAAACAGGGAAAAAGGTAACAATATGCCGGTTTGGCATAGTGCTGGGAAAAGACGGTGGCGCATTAAAAACCATGTTACCGGCCTTTAAACTGGGTGCAGGCAGTGCACTGGGCAGCGGCAGACAGTGGTTCAGCTGGATTCACATAGAAGACCTCTGCGAAATTATCTGCTTTTTAATAGAAAACAGACATATAACAGGGTCCATAAACTGCACAGCACCTGAACCTGTAAGGAACAGAGAGTTCTCAAAAGCACTGGGAAAAGCACTTAATAGACCCGTAATATTACCGGCTATTCCCGGATTTGTTATTAAACCAGTACTTGGCGAACTTGGAGATGTCATTCTTAAAGGTCAAAGGGTAATACCGGAAAAGCTTACCACTGAAAATTATAAATTCAGGTATCCTGCATTAGATCAAGCACTACAAAATCTTTTAAAGAGTTAATGTTTAAGAAACATATCCCACGTAATAATCTCATCTTCAGGTATATCAACTATCGGAGTCTTTCCAATTATTAGCCCATAATATTTAGGCTCAATACCTGATCCGGGACGTTTTATTTCAAGCATCTCTCCAGTAATAATCTGTCCGGCTTTAATATCCTGAGCAGCTACAAGACTTTTTCTATTAAGCACAATTGTATTAAGCTCACATTTAGCAGGTCTTTTTATACCATCACCCAGTGAAGATTCAATATTCCTTATAGATTCAACAAGAAACACAAGCTCATCAGGCTCAATAGAAGACTTATGATCAGGCCCGGGAAAGTTTCTATTCAGTGTATAATGCTTTTCTATAACACATGCACCCATAACAACAGCTGCCATGGCAGCTTCTACCCCCATTGAATGGTCTGAATACCCTACAGGGAGCTTAAAAGTATTATAGAGTGTTCTTATTGCATTGAGATTCAACTGCTCCATCGGCGCAGGATAACGTGAAACACAGTGCATTAAAACAAGCGGAAGGTCCATTAGCTGGGTATTCATCGTATCACTGATCGCCATAAGAGCCTCTTCAATGTCACTTAAATAACCCATACCCGTTGAAAGAAGTATTGGAGAATTCTTTGAAGCAATATGCCTGAGAAGGGGAATATTATTCAGGTCACTGGAAGAAACTTTATAAGCCCTAGCCTGAAGTTTTTCAAGCAAATTAACACTACCAAAGTCAAAAGGAGTAGCCAGAAACTCAATACCCAGATCATCACAATAAGCAATAAGCTCAATATAATGTTGCAATGACAGCTCAAGCTTTTCTATAAGAGCAATATCCACACCTGTAGATTTATAATCTCCGCTTGGTGCTCTGGAACTAATCAACTTATTAGCCTTGAAGGTTTGAAACTTAACAGCATCAGCACCAGCATTGTAGGCTGCATCAATAAGCCTACGGGCAAGACCCACATCTCCATTGTGATTAACGCCTGCCTCGGCTATTATAAACACCGGATTACCGGGGCCTATTCGTTTATTACCTATTTTAATCAATTTGTACCCTTCTTTAACAGAAATTCTGCAAATTGCAGGTCTTCTTCTGTATCAATATCTATTGATCGTGAGGAAGGCATAATATAAGCCAGCCTCTCATTATTTATTTTACTACAGTTTTCTAAAAATGCACTCACGTTATAAATATATATTGCACCATTCAGGAGAAAAATACCTTCATTATCCTGTCTTCTGATGTAAGAAGCCGGCTGCGGCATCAAATCTTTTACAATGTTGTTTTCATTAACTTTTTTAAACCAGTATGGTGAGATATCAGGCTTATACAGGCTAGTTAAAGCATTAGCTGACCTGTCTACAAAAAGTTTTAAGGCATTATCAATATCTTCAGGCAATAAAAAAGGTGAGGTAGGCTGTAATATAACAATAACATCAGGCAAATAGAGCTCTTCATCTCTAAAAAACTCTAATGCATGAATTATATAATCATAAGCTGATGAATCATCCTGAGCTAGACAGGCAGGGCGCATAAATGGAACTTCTGCATCATACTGTTTCGCAACTGCTGCAATCTTTTCATCATCAGTTGATACAATAATTCTATCTATATAAGAGGATTTCAGCGCATTATGAATAGCATAAGATAAAAGTGGTCTGTTATTAAGCAGTGCAATAGATTTATAAGGTATACCTTTTGAACCGCCCCTGGCAGGTATTAAGGCATATACTTTACGGTTATCAATCATTATTAAGAATTTTCCCCTGAAAAATATCTATCACCAGTCTTGCCTGCTCGGAATATTCCTGTGTGACCTGTTTATGAATTGCCTGTTGCATATCCATTGAAGACGTAGCAGATAGCTCTGGTGTTATTTTTTCTTCTTTTTCAGAGACAGTTTCTTGATTTATCTTTTGCTCTGGTTCTTTTACTGCAACAGAAGCAGACAAATTATTTTTCTGGCTGGTTTTTAAAGTTGACGTTGAAGTATTTTCACTGCTAGAAATATCTTTAGCAGCAACTTTTTGTGAGGATTTATACTCTTTATCTGATATAAGTTTATAAACGAGACGTGGAGTTGCCCCAATAGCCTGTTTTACAGCACTTTCCAGAATAGCTTTTCTATTAGATTTATTCATATCAGATATAATCCATTCTTGAGAGAAGCCCAGAACTATCTCCTCAGAGGTTACAGCCATTGGAATAGCAAGACTAGTAAGGATTCCTTTTGTAGATGGACTATCAATAGCATTTACAATAGCCTGCCATGTGGCATCAACAGGATAAGATTTAGTCTCTTCATTGTCTGACAGAGGTTTTAGGTCAGTTTTTACAGCTTTTTCTTTTTCTATAGGTTTACTTAAAAGTTCTGTCTCGTTTTCATTCTTTTCGGTGATACTTTCAGTAACCGGTAATGTATTTTCCTGCTTTACTTCAGGCTCAGAAAGATTCATAGAAGGCTTTAGTGTCTCAGTCCTGGATTTTGAAGGGGAAGTGGCAGTTTCAAGACTCTTATCTGGTACAGGCAGTGTTTTCTCTTGCGGCTGTGCTTTTCTAGCAGGCATTACAGTTGTTTTGCTTACAGTGTCTTTTTGACAGGCAAATGTCATCTCAGGAGGCACTTTACCTGTGGCAACAATACACTCCAGATCATCCACACGTTTTTGCAGTTCTTCTACTGCAAATATTTCATGCCTGTAACAAATAGATACCAAACCTACTTCAAGCCACAGAATAGGCTGTGTTGAGTTTCTTACCATTCTTTCAGAGTATGAGAGTTTATCTATAATCTGTGCTATCTCTACAGTTTTAAACTCTTTAGCAATTCTTTTCAGGTCATCAAAAAACTCTTCAGAAGCATAGATAACATCTTTCAGGTTTTTATCAACCGTTGAGGCAATCAAAAGATTCCGGAAGTGTATTGTAAGCTCTTTTATAATCTGAAGAGGTTCATTACCCATTGACATAAGGTCATTGATAATTTGTAGTACCTGAGAACCATTTTTTTGAGCTATAGCATCAGACAAAGAAACCAGCATATCTTCTGGTAATGCACCTATAAGGTTTAAAACATCTTTAGCATCTATAGTTTGCCCTGCGTTAGAGAGAACACTTATTTGATCAAGAAGGCCCAGAGCATCTCTAAGTCCACCAGCAGAACGTCTTGCTATAAGGTTAAGGGCTTCCTGATTAATATCAATCATTTCTTTTATGGCAATCTCCTCAAGCCTTTTTACCATGGCATCTTGAGAGATTCTTCTAAAATCAAAACGCTGGCAGCGAGAAATAATCGTATCTAAAACCTTATGAGCTTCGGTAGTAGCAAGGATAAAGACCAGATTTGGCGGTGGTTCCTCAAGTGTTTTGAGCAATGTATTAAAAGCCTGTGAAGTTAGCATATGAACTTCGTCAATAATGTAAACCTTATAACGGCCAGCCACCGGTGCAAACTGCACTCTATCAATAAGATCTCTGGCATCTTCTACCTTATTATTGCTAGCAGCATCAATTTCAATAACATCAAGAGCGTTTCCTGTTGTAATATCACGACAGCTAGAGCATATGCCGCATGGTTCTGTTGTCGGTCCATTCTCACAGTTAAGAGATTTAGCTAATATCCTTGCTGTAGAAGTTTTGCCAGTACCACGTGGCCCTGTAAAAAGGTATGCATGAGCCACTCTATTATGATTTATTGCATTAGAGAGAGTTCTGGATATAGCTTCCTGGCCTACCAGGTCTTTAAAGCTTTGAGGACGATACTTTCTATAAAGAGGAACGTAGGTTTGCAGCAATTTTCTTACCTCTCTAAACAATCTATATCTGGAAAATTAATCATAAAAGTAAGATCTCTTAGCAAGGGTTATAACATAAATAGAAATCATTTTAAAAGGAATATTACAGCAAATTTCAAACAGATCAAAAAAACGCTCTATCACTAATCCCACAGGGAATTTAAACATGATTCAAATGGTTTTTCTATCTTAAAAGCACTTTAAGAGGTTAAAATGCCTGAACAATAGCAAGAAAAATAAAATTTAAAAAAAATACCTATAAAAGAACCCATTCAGAGTAAATTCAAGTATTAAACAAAACTCAAATTCAGATAATACAGGGGGAAAAAAGTTTGCATTTATTTAGATTATTTTACTAAACTATTAAACATTACTGCCGATTAATAAAACATACAACCTGAAAGCGTTTCAGAGATCTTTCAAATTTTAACAGGGAGTTGAAAATGGCTAAAATAATCGAAAATCCCAGGGGGCGCAGAATGATTAGACTATCAACTGATGATATACTCTCTATCATCTCTATCTATCAGGAAAAATGCAATTGCAAAGAATATACACACGATGAAGTAAGAAAAATCATCGATACAAATATGTTTTATCTCCCTGAAGAATGTTAAAAGACTCTTTTCTACCATTGAAACTCTTATAAATAAAGTCTATAAAACAACTAAAAGAATCCTTTTAATTATTTAGTATGAATATTAGTCATTTTTTTATCCGGATCTATGATTAATTTTAATAAATGTTGATATATTTTATATTTCAAAAATATTTATTAATAAAGATTATAATATCACCAACAAATAAAATTTTTAAAATTTAGGGATCACTATTTCAAGCTTTTCAAGATATAATAATAATAGTTCTTATTCTCAACCCAGAAATAAATTTGCTTTTAAACTCTAATTGTTAACTTTTATATCTGCTATTTGTTTATTTTTTTATCATCTTCTCTTAAAATATAACAAAGTTTTCTATTATATGGATAATATTAATTAAAAATAAAAAACACTATCATAAAAATTCAACAATAATAATAAAGTAAGGTATTAGGGTAAAGGTATGATAAATACTAGTACGAAAAAAGAACCTATAGGAAAAACAAAACGCTTTACCAAACAGCGACAGGCTATTCTCGAAACATTAAAAACCACTTATACTCATCCTGATGCAAATTGGATCTATAAAAAAGTCAGTAAAAAGGTTCCTAACATCAGTCTGGGCACTGTATACAGAAATCTGAACATACTTACAGAAGAAAATATTATTCGAGAGCTCTCATTACAACCAAACGTCACTCGCTATGATGCCAATACACATCAACATCATCATATTATGTGCTATAACTGTCACAAAATAGAAGATGTAGTTGCTTCTACCGAATGCGAAGTGCAGGAAAAGCTCAAAAATAATGTAGAAAAAGAATACAACTACACTAATATATCCTGTGAAATAGTTTTCACAGGGCTCTGTTCAGATTGTCAAAACGCTAAAAATTAGCCTATTTTTGCTTTAATTTGTATCAAATCCTTTTATGGATTAATAAAAGCAGGTTAGTTTTGTCTTCAAATTTTTAAAAGCTTTAATCATAAGTAATAAAGCTGATGTTTTGCTTAAAATATTTATATAACCTTTAATAGAGTATATTAGACATATATTCTTGCTTTATGTATAATCATAAAACATCCGAAACTAACTTAAACCGTAAACATAAAGCTTATAAGGGATATTGAAAAATGAAAAGATTCTTACCAGCATATATAATTATTACTGTGATAATTATAATGCTTTCAATGAGCTGTTTTAAGTCAGTATATGCACAACAAATGCCACCTGAGCAAGAAAATCAAGAACAAACACATACAGAAGAAACTGAACCTGAAATAAAACTTGAGAAAAAACCCGTCATAATAGACGGTAAAACAATACTTTATATAGGAGCAAAAGACTCTATTGCCTCAGAATACAGGGTATTGAGCATAAAAACAACTATCAATAATACAATCAAAGAAGCTATTAGAAATAACATTGATCCTGTAAAAATAGATATTATAGCTAAAGATGACCACTACCTGTTTACAATAGCAGGAGAAGAAGTATTAAAGGCCACTGACATAGATGCAAAAGTCAATGAGGTTGAACTTGAAAAACTTATAAAAACATGGAAGTACAATATTAAAGAGCTTATAGATACAAGATTAAAAGATAAAGCCATAACACCAGAGAAACATCCACTTATAGATATCGGTATTGCCCTTGCTTTACTGATAATTCTACTAATCATAATAGAAATACTAAAAAAACAAATTAGCAACTTCATTATGCTCATCTCAACCAGAATAATTGAAAAATTTAATAAGACAGTCAAGGAACTCAGCAAAACAAGAGCTATAGAGCAGCCAGAAGAATCTGAAGAAGCCATAAAAACAGCAATAGAAAATAATGAATTAGAAAAGAAAATTATCACCAGTGAATATCAAGAAGAACCAATAGATGAAAAAAAGAAGCAAAAAGAAGATGAAGAACCTGAAAGCGATCGGCTTGATGAAAAAATAAACATTCTGGCCAGTGAAACATCAAAAATTTCAAATATTATTATAGGAACCATTCAAATAATCCTGATAGTTGCTTTTTTTAACTATTCTCTCTATATACTACCTATAACACACCCTTATTTAGTAGACTTAACACACTTTGAAATCAGTGTTTATAAAGTACTTAAAGAATCACTTAAAAGCTGGATTCTCTCAAAACAGACCTGGCAAAGCTTAGGAATAATATTACTTATAATTCTTGCAACTATGTTTATAAATACAGCTATCAATATAATCTCTTCAGCTATTAAAAATATCATTCAGGTATTCCTTGAAAAAGCTCCAGCCAGAGAAAAACGGGTTCAGACTCTCGCTAAAATCATTAAAACAACAGTACAAATAGCTGTAGTAGCACTTGCTGTAATACTGGTACTAAGCGAAATCGGTATTGATGTTACACCAATAATAGCTGGTGCAAGTATCATAGGCCTAGCTGTTAGCTTTGGTGCACAGAGCCTGGTAAAAGACATCATCACAGGTATATTTATACTTATAGAGAACCAGTTTGGCATAGGAGATATAGTCTCCATCGGAGGCACAGGAGGAGTAGTAGAAGATATGACTCTCCGTGTGACTGTGCTGCGAGATCTTTCAGGCAAAGCACATATTATTCCTAACGGTCAAATAACACAGGTTTCTGTCCTCAGCAAAACATGGGCACGAGCTCACCTCGATATCGGCATAGCATATAAAGAAGACATTGATACTGCTATTAAAATTATTAAAGAAACAGCCGATAAGATGTGGCATGAGTTCCCTGAGAAGATTATTGCTGAACCTGAAGTACTCGGAGTTAATGAATTTGCTGACAGTGCAGTAATAATAAAACTTATTATGAACACAGCACCAGCCCAGCAGTGGTTTATAGAAAGACAATACAGGCGAAGAATCAAGTATGCATTTGATCAAAACAACATCGAAATACCATTCCCGCACAGAACTGTCTATATGCCACAATACATCGGATATGATTCTAATCAGCAAAGCAATAAATTTGAATAGAGATACAAATACATATGTATTGTTTTTTTTAAGTTACCTTGCGCATAATATCCGATACGAGAGCTGATAAAGAGGGATCCGACTTTATGTCTTCTTTGATTTTATCGTAAGCATAAATAATAGTGGAATGCTTCTTTCCAAAGGCTTCGCCAATATTGGGGAAACTCTGCCTGGTAATCTCTCTGGTAAGATAAATCGCTATCTGTCTGGCATGTGAAATTTCTTTCATCCTGCTTGAACCTTTTATTTCTGCCGGAGATACTTTAAAATACTCTGATACTGCCTCTATAATCTGATCCGGTGATTGCTTTTTTACTTTACTGGTAGAATCTATAAGGTTTCTAACTGCATCAGCTGTCATAGGGCAGCCTGTTACAGCAACATAAGTTACTACTTTATTGAGTGCTCCTTCAAGTTCTCTAATATTATTCTGATAAGCTGCTGCTATCAGCTCTAGAATCTCATATGGCACATTCATATTATCATACTGAACTTTATTTCTTAATATAGCAATACGGGTTTCAAATTCTGGTGGTTGAATATCAACTGTAATACCCCATTCAAACCTTGATACCAGTCTTTCTTCAAGGCCTTTTATCTGTTTCGGCGGTCTATCACTGGATAATACAATTTGCTTACCCTCTTCATGAAGCGTATTAAAAGTATTAAACAATTCCTCCTGGGTTGTCTGTTTACCCCCTAGAAATTGAACATCATCAAGCAACAAAACATCTATTTCCCTGTATCTGATTCTAAACTCACTTGATGTATTTCTTCTGATAGAGTCAATAAGCTCATTAGTAAACTTCTCAACACTTAGATAACGTACCTTTTTAGATGGGTATTTTTGCAAAACTCTGTGTCCAATAGCACGCATCAAATGTGTTTTGCCCAGACCAACTCCTCCATATAGATAAAGAGGATTATATGCCCTGCCTGGCTTTTCCCCTGCTGCTATTGCAGTATTGTATGCAAACGTATTATTAGGCCCAACAACAAAACTATCAAATGTATATTTAAAATTCTGATTAACTGGTTGATCAGGCATAACTGCCTTATCAGAATGGTTTTCAGAAGATTTAAACCTACTATCATCTACTGATGGTATTTTATGTTCAAGATCAATATCTATTTGAATATCTATCAAAAACTTCTGGCCCGATTCTTCTTCAGCAGCCTCAATAATATTGGCAGAAAGATTTCTTGATATCCAGTTTTTAAAATATTCATTAGGCACAGCCAGATAAATTTTCTGCTCATCTGAACCAACATACTTTATTGGTTTAATCCAGCTCTCATATTGTGGCTGTGTCAGCTTATTTGACAAATTATTTACAATTTTATCCCACATAGTTAAAAAAAGTTGAAATTTCCTGAACTTAATAATAGTATCTTAAAAGTTGCTTTAAATCTTTATTACATTAAGCGGATGTTAATTTTAATTGATGATAAATCATGATTATAGTATAGTAAGAAGCTAAAAGAAACTTCAAAACATGAAAAAGAGGATAAAACAATGAAAAGGACTCTTGAAGGTACCAGAAAGAAAAGACAACGAGTAAGTGGCTTTAGAGAAAGAATGTCAACACCGGGTGGCAGAAGAGTACTGAAGTCCAGAAGAGCCAAAGGCCGCAAAAGAATAGGCATCAGGTAATAACGTGCTTCCAGAACATGAACGCTTGCGAAAAAAAACAGATTTCAATAAAGTCTTCAAGCTGAAATGTTCTGTATCAACACCACTATTAGTCGCTTATATCGCTATAAAAAAGGAGACTAATAACAACACATTACCCCGGATAGGCTTTGTTGTTGGTAAAAAAATCCATAAAAAAGCTACTAAAAGAAACAAGGTTAAAAGGCGATTAAGAGAGGCATACCGATCATTAAGAGACAAGAAACCACACCTGGTTATAAGCTTTAAGGATATAATATTTATTGCAAGGCCACCTATTCTGGAACAAGACTATTTTGAAATAGAGAAAAGTGTTGACAAATGCCTGAAAAAGGCACAAAAATATATAGATAATAACGATGCTTAAAACAATTGCAGTAACATTAATACGTATATATCAGAAGCTGGTATTTTTTAAACCACGTACTTGCAGGTTTGAGCCTACATGCTCAGAATATACAAAAGTTGCTATAATAGAATGGGGCTTTTTTAAAGGATCATGGATGGGTATAAAGCGTATTTGCCGTTGCCACCCCTTTCATCCAGGGGGATATGACCCTGTTCCCATCAACCATAAAGCATAATATGAAAGGTATTTGCTGTGGACTGGACACAATTTACAATTGACATACTGGAATTTCTAAAAAATATCGGCGGAAGCTGGGGAATGGGAATTGTGCTCTTAACAATCATTGTCAGACTTGCATTGTTACCACTAAGCATCTCCCAGCAACGCTCAATGAAAAAGATGCAGGAACTCGCCCCCCGATTAAAACAGCTACAAAATAAATACAAAAATGACCCGCAAAAACTCCAGCAAAAGATGATGGCATTCTATAAAGAGCATAAATTCAACCCGCTGGGAGGCTGCCTACCATTATTGCTCCAGATGCCTGTATTTATACTGCTTTATACAACTCTGATAAGCGTAACATTTCTACAGGTGGCCGGTCAGAGTTCCTTTATGTTTATACACAGGCTGGACGGAACACTGCAATCATACGGTGGCCCTATCGACGATGGTACATTTAACGTCAAAGAAAAAGACAAGTTTATCACCGGTAAAAAAATAAAAGTCAAAATGCCATCAGGTGAAATTCAAGCAATAATAGACAATTACAGAAATGCAATTACCTATGAACCCGAAAAAATAACACCAGGAGAACCTCTAACGCTTGAAATAGCCTTTAAAGAAATTAAATTCCCCGATGAAACAGTGGATAAAAACCAGATCATATCTGCTGTTATACCTGTTTTAAATGATGCAACAAAAGAAATTGAACACCTGACATTTAAGCCCGTATCAGAAAAAGAAGAACTTAGCGTAACCGTAAACACCAAACACGGCAAGACAAAATTCAACTTTGATGTCATACTATTGCTTGTACTATTTGGCGTTACAATGTATGGATCACAGAAAATTATGACAAGCATGGCATCAACTGCTGCCATGGATCCCCAACAAAAAGCCATGCAAGAATCTATGACCAAAATGATGCCCTTTATGATTATGGCTATGTTTATTATAATACCTATACCTGCTGGTGTCTTGCTATATATGGTAATAAGCAACATCTTCCAGGTCGGACAAACTGTAGCTATAAACAAATACCTGGAAATAGAAGACGCAAAAAACAAAACAGCAATAGTACAACCCCTAGAAAAAGAAGATTACTCAGATCAGATAATCGATATAGAAAGCAAAGAAGTTACACAGCCAGACTCACAAACACTTCAAGCAAAACAAAATAAAAACCTGAGCCGCAAAGCACGAAAAAAGAAAAAACAACGAGGCAAAAAACAAAGCTAAAGAAGGTGAAAACAATTATAAAACAGGATACTATAGCTGCAATAACAACACCTACAGGTACAGCAGGCGTAAGCATCATTAGAATAAGCGGCACTGAAGCCTGGAACATAACACTTAAAATATTCAGATCAGCTGACAAAAAAATTGTAAGGTCACTTGAACATTCAAAGTTTTACTATGGCTGGATTATAAACCCACAGGATCAAAGTTTAATCGACGAAGCAATTGTTCTGGCATTTAAAGCCCCTAAAAGTTACACCACAGAAGATGTAACAGAAATTCAATGCCACGGAGGCATTAACGTTACTAAAAAAATACTTGAAATATGCCTGCAACAGGGCGCAAGACAGGCCGAACAGGGAGAATTTACTAAACGGGCTTTCATTGGTGGCAGAATCGACCTGACCCAGGTAGAAGCTGTCCTGGACATTATTTCAGCTAAAACAGAACTCTTTTCTTCAGCTGCTGCCTATAACCTGTCTGGCAAACTTTCAGAAATGATCAATAAAATAAGGATTTCTCTTACTAACCTTCTTGCACAAATTGAAGCAAGCCTTGACTTCCCTGATGAAGTTGACGAAATAAGCCACAAGGAACTTCATAAAAAACTTATGAAAATTAAAAGAACGATTCAAAATGTCCTTATTCAGGCAACAGATGGCAATATACTCAAGCAGGGTATAAAAGTTACAATTATCGGAAAGCCTAATGTCGGCAAATCATCGCTTTTTAACTATCTACTTAAGTCCGAACGTGCTATTGTTACAGATATACCTGGCACAACCCGTGACATACTTCAGGAAACTATAGATATAGATGGTATACCTGTCATACTAACAGATACAGCAGGCATTAGAGATATACTAACAGGGTCAGAAAACGACTATATAGAATCAATAGGAGTGGGACGATCCAGAATAAGCATGACTGAAAGCGATTTAATCTTATTTATCTTCGATGCCTCAAAAGAATTATGTAAAGATGATAACATTATCCTTCAAGAAGCCATAAAAACAGGTAAACCACTCCTTAAGGCAGGGAACAAAATAGACCTGTTAAAGGATTCCATCCAACATGACAGCCAGCAAATAAATATATCAGCCACCACAGGAACAGGAATAGAGTTATTAAAACAAAAAATAAAAGAAACTGTTCTGGGAAAAGATTTCAAAACGAATAAAGACGAGGTTTACATCAACTTCAGACATCAGGAATGCCTTCAAACAGCTTTAAAGCACATTAAATTAGCTATAGAAGCTACAGACCACAAAGAAATGCATGATCTCATATCAATAGACATAAAAGCAGCCCTGATTGCACTCGACGAAATCGTTGGCGAGGTAGTAGCAGAAAGCATCATTGACAGGATCTTTTCACAATTTTGCGTTGGCAAATAAGCTACGCTGCTTTTGTTTTGATAGCATCAGCAAGCTTTCTACCTGCAAATGTAATAGCTTTTCTGGCTGGTGATAAATATTTATCAATGGCTTCACTGAAAACAGGGTTATTTTCTATATTTTCTAGGTCCTGTTCAAAGTCTTTAACCAGTTGCTCTCTTTCATGAGGTGGCAGGAAGACTGATTTAGCACCATTAATAACGAGGTTTTTAATATCATTCCAGTCTGTAACCACCTTATTAGCATAAAGCTCTTCATACTCTCTGGTTAAAGTAGTTGAAGAAATCGTTCTATTATCTGTTGAAAGGCTTACATTAATGCCATCATCCAGCATCTTCTTAATTGGGTGGGCCTGATAAGAATCAACACTACCCAGCTGCACGTTACACCAGGGTGGAGACTCAATTGGAATCTGTTTTTCTTTTATCGTTCTGAAAACTTCAGGATCATCATATATATGAACGCCGTGCCCCAACCTATCTGTGCCATACTGAATAGCTTTTTTCATTGATTCTGAAGGTACATACTGAACATCTATACCTTTATTAACTTTTCTTATATCACTTGCAGCATCATTAGCACCTGCCAGCTCATTTATTGTAGCTACTTCCAGATTACCAAAAGCTTCAAGCTTTTTCTGATCTTTTTCTGAAAGCTCTTCACCAGGTTTTTTCTTTGGTGCAACCAGTTTAGAACCAGGGGTTTCGCCAGCATGAACAGTTACTTTGAGATGTGGACTATTAGCAGCATATTTGATTGCCATTTCGTGGAAGCTAATAGGATATCCATCTTCTGGACCTGCAACATCAAAGCCTACAACAAGGCTGCCCGGTTTTTTCGCCCATTCTTCTGCCAGGACAGCATGTTTCATAGATTCCAAAGGTGAATGATGTCTTTGAGACAATACAATAATCCTGGCTTTCTGATCAAAACCCTTTGCTGAAAGTTCTTTTCTGGCTTGATTAATACCATCAGATACTGCCTGTAAAATATCATCTGCTGGTGCGCCTTTGCCTATTGCACTGGTTCTAATCTCTAGATAGCGTACGTTTTCTTCTGCTGCATCCATACAAATCTGATATGCAGCTTTTTTAAAGTGTTCTGGCTTTTGCACAACCCATGCAACCTTGTAATAAGTCTTTAAGAAATCATCCAAACCTTCAAAATTAGGGTCTATATCTGTAGCTTCTGCGATTTCTTCTTCTGACATACCGTTTTCACGCATTATTTCTCTAATTGTACTCAAGGGAGTAGAGCCACTAAGGTGCATATGCAGCTCTGTCTTAGGCAATTTCTCAAATAACTGGTGCAATTCAGGTGTAATCTTATTTAATTTATCTTTTGAAGAAGCCTTATTAGAAAACTGGACTACGTCACCATCAAGCTGAGGAGTTAAGGAGGGAACACTATTTCCTCTAAATGCAACAAATGAATCATTTTTAGTAATTAACTGACTTCTTTTATTTTGAGAGTTAATCTTTAAGCCATGCACGTTCATTAAACTCAAACTCATAAAGATCCCCACATATGAACTATTTGCTGTAAAACTGATATCATGTACATAATAGAAATTAAATATTTGAAAATAACCTGATTAAGAAAATTATCTGACTTGAAAAAACGTTAATCCTTTAATCTAGTGATAAAAAGTAAATTCAAAAGCTGTATGTTTTTTCCTCCAGATTAAATTTAAAAAATTACTTCTAAGGTGTTCTATTACAGTTGATTCCCCATTAAAAAACCATAATTAAGTTGATTATAATGGTTTTTATCAGATTTTAAGAACACAAAAACATTGAAAATCTAACTGTAAAAAACATCCAGAAAAGAAATTGTTGCTACATGACGACTTAAACTTAACATTTCTTTAGATAATGTGATATGATAAACAAACCACCAAATCAGGTTTTGAACCATCAACTTACATAAAGTAGCCAGCAAAGGAATAAATCAAGTGAGCACCAAGATACTTGTAGACTATTCAGGCGTTATCAGATCGCACTCTGGTAAAAAGCAAGAATGGATAACAATAGAAGAAAATGCAACTGTAAAAGACCTTCTTACACAGCTCGGATACAAAGAAGATCATCATAAGTTCATACTGGCAACTATAAATGGAGAACGGGCCACACTGGAAACAAAGCTAATAAACAAGGTTGCCATTACATTGTTTCTTCCTGCTGGTGGAGGCTAAATAAACTAAAAGCCCGAACCTCGAAAGCAGTCCGGGCGAACATAACACATATGTATTATTCTTGCTATTACTTTTGATTCAGCGCTTTCAACACCTTATCAGGTGTAAATGGAGCGTCATAAAGCCTTACGCCGGTCGCATGGTAAATAGCATTTGAAATCGCAGGCATAGCACCATTTATAGAAATTTCAGATACACTTTTTGCACCATATGGCCCGGTAGGCTCATACGTTGGAACCATAATAGTCTTTAATTCTTTAATATCATTTGACCTTAGAGTTTTGTAATGTCTGAAATTCGGATTCAACATACGGCCCTGATCATTCAATATGTAATTTTCAGTCAATGCATAACTAATACCATTTAAAACAGCTCCTTCAGTCTGTCCTTCTGCCAGTTTAGGATTAATAGCAGTACCACAATCTACAGCAGCAACATATTTAAGTACCGTTACTTTACCTGTTTCAGTATCTACTTCAACCTCTACAAAGTGCGCAGCAAATGGGGGGGGTGAAGAATGACTTATAGCAGAGCCAATAGCACCAATCTGAAACTGATTCTCTTGATACATTGCCCTTAATGCTACATCTGACATCGCAAGTTCTTTCCCTGAAGTCAGTGACTTGATCATGCCATCATCAAACTCAAATTCAGAGTCAGTTTCATTAAGCATTTCTTTAACAACACTAATAATCTGTGCTTTAACGATATCAGCAGCATTTTTAACTGCCATACCAGAGAGATAGGTAGTTGAAGAAGCATAAGCCCCAACGTCAAAAGGCGTCATATCTGTATCAGAAGAATAAACAATAATATCTTCTTCACTTATACCAAGATTTTCAGCAGCAATCTGCGCTAATACAGTATCACTACCAGTACCAAGATCTGTTGCACCTACCAGCAGGTTGAATGAACCATCTTCATTCATCTTAATAGAAGCTGAAGCCATGTCAATTTCAGGTATTGATGAACCCTGCATCAGGGCTGCCATACCAATACCTCGTTTAATAGTACCGTTATCTTTTGATTTATAGTATTTTTGTTTCCAGTTTATCTCTTCTGCCCCCAGCTTTATGCAATCTGGCAGACCACAAGATTTAACTTTCTGCTCAACGCCTTCTCTTCCTTCTCCTAGAGCCTGAAAAATAGGTGAACCCTGGCCTTCTTTAATGTGATGAGACAGCCTGAAATCAACAGGATCAACACCAAGCTTTTCAGCCATCTGGTCAATTATAACTTCCATAGCGAAAGCAGCCTGTGTAGCACCATACCCTCTGTATGCACCAGCAACAGGAGAATTAGTATAAACTGCATGCCCCCTGAAAGTCAGATTTTCAGCAGGATAAAGCGGTAAAACCTTACTTCCACAGTTACACATAACTGTTAAACCATGTGAACCATAGGCACCTGTGTTACTTAAAACATACATATCAAAGCCTGTTATTTTACCATCTTTATTAAGGCCACCTTTAAGGGTCACATATTGCTCATGACGTATACGAGAAGAAACAAAAACCTCTTCACGTGTGTATTTAAGCATACATGAACGCCCTGTACGCAGGGTCACCATGGCAACAATATCCTCAAAACACATTTCTTGCTTGCTACCAAAAGCACCACCAACACGGGGTTTTATAACCCTAATTTTCTTTATAGGAAGCTGAAGCGTCTGTGCCACAATACGACGAACGTGAAAAGGCACCTGTGTACTGGTAACAATAATTATTCTATCTTTATCATCGAGATGTGCAGATGATACATGAGGTTCAGTAGCACAATGCTGGGCTTTAGGAGCATGAAATTCACCTTCAAAAACATAATCTGACCCTGCAAATGCTTTTTCTGTATCTCCAACTACGGCATCAACGTATGCACAAATATTCTTTTGAGGCTCATAGGCAATTGGAATAATTACCTTGCAGTCATCCTGATCATGAATAACAGGTGCACCATCAGCCATAGCTTTCTTTGGATCTAAAACAGGCTCTAAAATATCATACTCTACATCAATAAGCTTGAGTGCTTCTTCTGCAATCTCTTCTGTTTCTGCTGCTACAGCTGCAACCCTGTCACCAACAAACCTGACTTTATTATCAAACATAACTGAATCATATGGAGAAGGCTCCGGATAACCCTGTCCTGCCGTTGTCCTTGGCACACGGGGAACGTTTGTATGACATAGAACACAATAAACACCAGGTAAAGCCTCTGCTTTAGAAATATCAATATGTTTTATTCTTGCATGAGCCTTTGTTGATGTGAGAATTTTAACACATAACAAGCCTCTTGAGTCCATATCTCCTGCAAATACTGGTTTCCCACAGGCTAAAGACAGGCCATCAACCTTTTTAACGCTTTTATTTACAACTTTAAACTTGTTTAGCATTATTGCCCCCCTCTCATTGTTTCAGCAGCCTTAATAACAGCCTTTATCTGCTTTACATAACCTGTACAACGGCATAGATTACCGCTTAAAGCTGTTTTAACCTCTTCTTCTGACGGATTAATATTCTTATCCAGAAGGACTTTAGCAGATAATATCATACCAGGAATACAGTAACCACACTGCACAGCACCTTCTTCAACAAAAGTCTGCTGGAGTGGATGAGGATTAGAGACTGTTCCAATGCCCTCTATAGTGGTTATTTTTTTGCCCTCAGCACTTGCCGTAAAAACAAGACAAGAATTAACAGCTTCTCCATCCATAATTACTGTACATGCACCACAATCACCAGTAGAACAAGCATGCTTTGGACCATAATAACCATTATTCCTCAATGTATGTAATAATATTTCCCCAGGTTCAATAGTTAAGTCTTTATCAACACCATTAATATTCAATTTAACTTTCATGTTCGAAACCTTTACTTGCTACATTCTTCTAACGTTCTTTTTACAAGAGTTTTAACAGTTGCTTCAATCTGTTCTTGAGATGTTCTAAAATCTTTAACAAGTTTAACATCTGAAAAAGCCTTTTCAGAAGATTCTTTAATAAGCTCAGAAGTTATTTCTTTGCCTTCCAGAATAACACCAGATGTTTTCAAAAGCGAAGCAGGAGACACAGCTGCCCCAACCGCAATACTGGCTTTCTTACATTGTTTGCCATCAAAGTCTAAACCAGCTGCAACTATAGCCATATCGTAGTCATTTTCTGTCGTACTGAATGTTTTATAGCTTGTTTTCATATTCTTAGCAGATTTAGGAATTAATACCTCTTTAATAAGCTCATCTTTTTTAACAAACGTACGGGGGTTTGCTTTTAAAAGCTCTTCCAGAGAGACTTTTCTGGAACCACTCTGTGATGTCAGCACAACTTCAGCACCAAGCACAAGCATTGCCGGAGGCAGGTTCGACCATGGAAACATAC
The DNA here is from genome assembly GCA_964517135.1 of uncultured Gammaproteobacteria bacterium. Classification (GTDB taxonomy): domain Bacteria; phylum Cyanobacteriota; class Vampirovibrionia; order JBFMGH01; family JBFMGH01; genus CAZFBA01. The sequence goes on along the minus strand of CAZFBA010000002.1, from coordinate 104,472 downwards.
TATAAATATTTCCACCAACCGTAACCAAATTCTGCGTTAAAGGAGAACCAATCTTAGAAGCAGCATTCTGTAAAATATCACCAGCAAAGTCTTTCAAAAGATCACAATTGATTATATCAACAGCCCTGACAGCCGAACCAATACATATGTAGTTGTTTTCCTCTTTTATATAGCCTAAACCAGCTCTTTTAATATCTATAATAATCTCATGGCTTGAGTTTTTAACAAGTGCAAGATGAGTTCCTCCGCCCAGGACAAGAGCATTACCCTGATTAATATCCAGAAGTTTCAGTGCATAGTCAAGACTGTTAGGCACCAAAAAGTCTTTAATTCCTCTCATAACAGTTATTCCAACCCTTTCTATAGTATCCATACGTAAAAAAATTATATCATGATTATTACGCTTAACAAACAAACTAATTTTGAGATGCAACGGTATCAATTTTCTCTAATATGTACAGATAGTAGTCTTCAAGAGCCTCACGTGGCCAGTGATAGTACTGGCCAGGATATTCAGGATACTCTTTTACTCCCCGTATGTAAAAATGAGCATATACAGGTACATCAAATGGTTTCAGATATTTTTTAAAGGATGACAACCTGCTAAAATATGGTATTGTATCGTTCCAGCCAGTTTTTATAGCCCAGCTAAGTCTATCAAATCTGTATGGTTTGCGTTGAAAGATAACCTCACTTGTAGCAAGATAATCAGGCGTAATTCTCAAAGAAACAACACCTTGTATATCTTTGCCGGGCAATATTTTAGGATATTTTCTTTTAGTAACAACAAGTTTAAAAGCTTCTTTTGGCTGATAAACAAATGTTTTAGAGCCCTGCTGATGATCTTGCAACAATTTTTCACCCTTTTTTAAATTTACGTATTCCGGGTCATATACCATATCTTCAGCAGGTCTACTGAGCTCAGGAAGCTGTTTTTCAAAGGGAGAAGAGGGTGTTACTTCTATATGAACCTGCCCTTTAGCCGCTATAATAATCAACGGCAAAAACAAAATCAGCAAAACATATTTCCAGAAATGAGAAAACAGTTTTTAACTCCTCAAATTAAACTGTTTAAAAGGTATCAAAAAAAGTTTTTTTCAAATATCATTTTTTAGTATATTATAATGAAGCCCTGAAAAATTAAAGCAGGAAAAACGAAATGCTCAATTATATCTGGCTTTTCTTTATACTCAGCGCAATTATTTTTGGAGCCTTAAACGGACGTATAGAAGAGGTAACAGAAGCCGCCTTTGAATCAGCATCAACGGCAGTCACACTGGCAATAGGGCTGATCGGGTTAATGGCTTTCTGGCTGGGTATAATGAAAATAGCTGAAGATGCAAAGCTCATAACGCTTATAAGCAAACTGGTTAAACCCATTGCTGTTAAGTTGTTCCCCGATATCCCTTCTGATCACCCTGCGATAGGCTCAATGGTTATGAACATCACTGCCAATATGCTGGGGCTGGGTAACGCTGCTACACCGCTTGGAATCAGAGCCATGGAAGACCTTAACAAGCTTAACAAGCATAAAGGCATAGCTACAAATTCTATGTGTACCTTCCTGGCTATTAACACATCCAGTGTTCAGCTAATACCCATTATGGCCATAGGTATTTTGAGACAGGCAGGCTACACAAATCCTACACAGCTAATAGGAGCAACTATTTTTGCCAGTGTAGTTTCGACCATAGCAGCTATTATAGCTGTAAAATTACTGGAAAAACTACCTTTATTTAGCGTTTCAAATTATACAGAAGAAAAAGCCAATGTTTAGAGAAGTATTAAATACAATATCTTTACTTGCCATACCATTCATTATTACTATCGTTCTTATATATGCTTCTTTTATGAAAGTAAAAGTGTATGAATCATTTGTTGAAGGTGCAAAAGATGGCTTTAATGTTGCTGTAAGAATTATACCTTATCTGGTTGCTATACTGGTTGCAATAGGGATGTTTAGAGCATCAGGAGCTATTGAACTTCTTGCCACATGGCTATCACCAGTACTTAGTATTATAGGCATGCCAGTAGATGCTCTTCCTCTGGCGATTGTCAAACCTCTTTCAGGCAACGGATCTTTTGCTATAATGAGCCATATTGTTGAATCTAACCCTAAAGATTCATATATAGGCTGGTTAGCCGCAACTATGACTGGCAGTACTGAAACTACTTTCTACGTTCTGGCTGTTTATTTCGGTGCTGTCGGTATATACAAAACGAGGCATGCTGTTCCGGCCGGGCTTATTGCTGATGTAACAGGCATACTGGCTTCTTTATTCATATGTCAGATACTCTTTCTTTAAACCGCAAAATGTTAAGTTTTTTTAGTTATCACAGGTTCAATGGTATCATATTGAAAACAGAATCAAATAAAAGAGAGGTTTAAACATGTCAGATTCCACGATAAAAAATGTTACAGCATTTCTTGGCTCAGCAAGATCAGGCGGTTCAACCAGCTGGCTGCTCAATAGAGTCATAGACGGTTTCAACGCACATAAAGAAGAACATATGAACCTTAACAGGGTAGATCTTTATAACTTTGAAATAAAGCCACTGGCAAGAAGTTTCGTTGAAAGCACAGAGCAAACAATACCAGATGATGGAATGAAAGAACTTATACCCATGATAATGACCAGTAGAGTAGTCATTCTGGCAACACCGATCTACTGGTTCACCGTCAGTGGAATGATGAAAAACTTTATGGATCGCTGGTATGACTTTTCAGACACCAAGGGTAAACTTAACCTTGATGGCAAAGGTCTTGCTATAGTTACATCACATGCTAACCCCAGTTATTCAATGTCTTATCCTGTGTTCAAAATGATGGAAGAAAGCGCCAAATTCTGTAATATGGTATACCTTGGAGGTGTCGACACCATAACAAATTCACAGATAGGCTCTAATGAATATGAGATATCCTCTAATACTGCTGCATTGTTAGGGAAAAGAATAGTAGAATTCTTAAAAGCTACACAATACTAGCACTATCAAAAGAACTAAGTAAGATTTAAGGCTGTTATAGAATTAATAACAGCTTTTTTGTTGGTATTATCCAGATAGCTCTTTAAGTTTAACCTGTACTTTATCCGGGCTTTAAAAAGAATAATTTTCCAGATAAAATCATCTCTTGCTACCAGAGCCAGCGGATAATGAGAGGTCAAAATGCAGCTAAGCCTTTTAAGTAAAGACTCTGGTTCTATTATAAGTCCATCCACATACTGACTATTGTAATAACTGTCATACGTAGAAAGGCTAACTACAACAGATACAGAACTTTCAGGATACACTGCTTTAATTTCTTCAATTAAAGAAAGAATATCTTTAGCATAAAAAGCTACATCAGGTGGTATAACAAGTATATTCAACATCAGCTTTCAGAAAATCTCTTTTTATACTTATGTTTTGCCTCTCTACGCAGTTCATGTTTAACCCGTGCTCTATGTTTCTTTAACCGGGCAAGACACAGATCACATAGGAATTCTTCTTCCATTTCAAAGTCACTATAACAGCTACATCCAGCTTCTGGATGCTGAATACCCAGTAATAAACTCATTTTGTTAACATAACGCTTCATGTTAACGGTTAATAGCCTTTAAATTGAGTCATAGAAAGAGAACAATAAATAAAAATTATCTTTTATCAAGACATAGAGACTAATGACTTAGCCTCTGCCTGAGTAAAACCCACGCGTTCAGCGCATGAAATCAGGTCTGTAAAATTATTGCGGAAGTATTGTTTAACGAGCTTTTTAATAGCATCCTCGCCAGCTTGTTCACGTGTAATCACAGTACGGTAAAGGTATTTCTTACCATCTTTCATTCTTAGAACCAGTTCTTTGTCAACGAGTCTGTCAAGGACGGTTTTCACCGTAGTATAAGCCCAGCTTTGATCTTCAGTTCTTATTCTTTCCTGAACATCTCTGACATCGATCTTTTCCTGATCTTCTTCTTCCATTAACCAGAGTGCATTAAGTATAATATTTTCAAGGTCGCCCTGTTTAAGCTCCATATTATTATAAACCTCCTAAAAAAATTCAAACCAGTTTGTTTTAAAGAGATTTTCAAAATTATCAAAATTTTGATATCTATATCTAGTATAAAGCCAAATGATCTGAAACGATAATTTCTATTCCACATTTATACAAAATTTTAATTATTTTTTACAAATTTAGTAGATTTTAAGAATAGTAAATTTTTAAACCGTTTTATAAGAGGAAAAATTAAAATATTATTAAATTTTTACCATTTTATATGACAATCTTAGTGCTATTAATATTAAAAATAATGTTTGGGAGGTGAAAAAATTTTCTCAGAAAACAAAACCCGTACAACAAGAACTATAAGATCAATTAAGTTTTAATTGTATCAAAAAAATAGCCACTTTAAAAAGAGATGTATTCATTTTTTCCAAGCATGTTCGCCAATCAATGGAACAAAATAGACACCACATATGTATTCTTTCTTATAGCCATCAGAATGCCGTATAATACCTATAAGGTCCTGTGGTGAGCCTTTGCCTACAGGTATAATCAGCCGGCCATTTATATTTAATTGTTCCAGAAGGGGTGGTGGCACTTCAGGAGAAGCTGCTGTAACAATAATTGCATCAAAAGGTGCTTTTTCTGCCCAGCCTGTTGTACCATCATCCTGCTTAAGATAATAATTAGAGTACCCTAATTTATCTAAATTGATTTTAGACTTTTTGTATAAATTATTTATCCTCTCTATGGAATAAACTTCTGCTGCCAGTTCACATAAAATGGCTGTTTGATATCCACAGCCCGTACCGAGCTCAAGAACCCTTTCATTGCCTTTTAGTTTTAAATATTCAGTCATCAAAGCCACAATATAGGGTTGTGATATAGTCTGTCCGTCTCCTATTGGCTGGGGGGCATCTTCATATGGATCAATCCAGATGCTTTCATCTATAAAAGCATGTCTGGGAACTTTCATCATGGCATCCAGCACAGTTTTATCTCTGATTCCTTTAAGTTTCAGGCTCTTAACAAGCTGTTCTCTTTTGTTTGTAGAGGCTTCTTCTTTCATAACAAATGTTAAAATAAGTTAAAATAACGGGTAAGAATTAACGATTTAGCGCAATTTTTTAGTTTCACAATCATTATATACTTGAAACGAGTAAAAGGAAATTCTCTCTCATATGGTCAGTGTAAGCAAGATACCAGCAGCAGCAGGATTAACTGCCTCCTCACAAACAGTGAGACAGGCAGCATCAGGTCTTTATAACATACCTCCTGGCAGACTTGTCTTGCCTGGGCTGATTATTGGCAATATGGCTTATAAGCTTGGCACTGAGAAGGATCCGCAAAAAAGAAATGATTTACTTACAAACACTCTTGTTAGCTGGGCTGGAGGTGCAGCACTAGCAACAATGCATTTAAATAAGGTACTTCCATATTATTTACTACCTGCTATTGCAGGTACGATAGGGCTTTATCAGGTAGCACAGAAAAATACTCCACAGGAGAAAAGAGATACCGCTATTAATCATGCGACATGGTGGTTCAGCGGTATGGCTGCGCAGGGTGCTGCTAAGCTAATGAACCTTAAAGGGCCATTCCAGAGTATTTGTGCCTTTGCAGTTGGTGCATCTGTAGCAGGTCCACTCGTTTCTCATTTTGTAAAACAAAAGGTGGTACCGCTTTTCACTAAAAATAATTTAACACCAGCTTTAAACAGCTTTAATACAGAATATAGAATAGGTGATTCAACTAGCCCGCACTTCAGTCCATTTGCGGGGACAGCTCCATCACGTGCAAATCAAGCCGCAATGTCTTTAAATCCTGGCCAGCAAAAAGCCTCTTATGATCCTCTTGACCCTTATAGTCTTAATCAATTAATCCCAGGGGGGTTCTTGAAGTAGATAACTCCGCCCGGGAGAAATCAAAAGTTTGTAATAACCTGATTCAAGATAAGCCTTCATTAGCTGATGGCTTACAAAAATTGAGTGTATGACACCGGGTCTCACTTCAAAGTCTCTAAGTTTAAAGTAATCATTGACATCAGACTCCAGCAAAAGCTCTCTAAGCTCGGGATTATCACGTTTATCATTTATAATAATAGGGGCTTTAGTGTTGAGGTCCCTACCTTTAACTCCTCCAAAATATCCAACAGCCCTGTAATCAAGCAGGTAAGCTGGCAAGGGCCAGTATTCTGGAGCTGCTACAGTAATCTCTGTATTATCTCCATCTGGTGATGCAAGAATAAGACTATAAAGAGCCTTAATTTCTTCTTCAAAATCTCTATAAGTATGAACATATGCCATTTTATTGGCTTCTTTATCGTGATCGATCCACTTTACCTTAACAGCTATAAAAACTGTATTCATAGCAAGCAGGGCAATAAAGAATGCCATTAAGTATTTGTATAACTTGTTTTTCATTCTTTTAATTATCATATCCCAGCCAGTGCCAGCAACAATAGCAAAAGGATAAATGAAGTTTATTATGAGCCATGGTGTTTTATAAGGAATAAAAGCATACACTAACCATACTACAAGAGCCCAGTAGACAATAAAAATCTTATATTTATCTTTAGTCATATACAACGTATAAATTGCACCGGTAAAAAACAGGAATATCAGCATAAAATCATATGTCAACAGTATATCAGTATAAAAGCCAAAAGGTTTAACGTGACCACTCTGTGCACCTGTGTTTTTCCAGTACATCCAGCTGGTCAGGCCATCATGAATACCGTGCGGATTAGAGCCACAAGAAGAATACATCAAGACAAAAAACAGGCCAGACAAAGCAAAACACAAAAGAGCAGGCAATAAATAACGCAATATAGAATCAGTATACTTACCTTCAGCCAGATTAAGCACCATATCTTCAAGCTTTTTTAACCATCTTGAAGGTCTTTTAGGCAGATACAGAGTAATATAAGTTAGTATCGTAGCCACAACAATAGCAAACCAGGTCACAAGAGCCGTTTCTTTTATGGTAATCAATGCCAGCAAAACAAATCCAGAACTAAACAATATAGCCGGACTGCGTTTTTTAATACCCATCAAAAGCAACCCGACCCCCAGTATCGACCCGGTCGCAAAATAATTCTCATAGTTAGCCAGATTAGAAAAGTAAATCAGGCCAGGTGAAAGACTAACAAGAAGCAAACTTAATAGAAAGCCCCATTTGCCGAGAGATTCACGAAAAAGAAAAAGACAAAATATAGCCAGAATAGAAGATATTACGACAGGTAACCTTAAAAGGTATAAATTATGATCATTTGCAAGGTTAAAAACCACATCTCCCAGGTAATAAAGAAAAGGCCCATGATAAACAGGGTCATAAACATAAGCAGGATTCTTTATAATATGTTTAAAATAATAATATGACTGAAGGGCATCATTAACCGGCTTCAGAAACAAAGACTTTGTAAGAAATAACCTGTATTTTGTATCATTTATTTCCAGGGAAGATTCTGAATCTGGTGATAACACTATTGAGGAATACAGATTAAGCCCATCGTTTATAAATTCCAGACTTACAGGAGTTATAACATCTTTATATTGATACTTTTGAGTTTCCCAGAGTTGATGAATAAAATTATAATGGACAGCTTCATCTGTAAAGATTGGTCTCAAATTAATACCATAAAGACGAAGAGCCATCGAAGAAACGATTATTAAAATAATCAGGTATATATAAAGTCTTCTTTTTTGAGATTTAAGCAATAATTCCATGCTAATACCACTGTTCAACAAACTCAAACGCCTTTTCTATAATAGTATCCACGTTATAGTAAGAATGTGTAGCAAGCCTGCCAAAGCGTTTTAGCCTTACTTCATTAAGATAATTATTTATAATCTGCTTAAATTCGTTATACTTAAGGCCATACACAGGGTATCCATAGGGAGAAAAATAGCTATCAGTTACGATAACATCTTTCTTATCAATAATTTTACAGGTTTCAAGTGAACTCAAAACCGTATTGACAAGAGTTTCAGATTTTTCAGGCAATGTTTTGGCTTTATATGTAATTTCAGCTACAAGCGAGCCAGCCCCTGCAGGAGCATTGTATTGACTGAAATTTGACAAAAAAGTAACAGTATCACACAAGCCATTTTCTTTATGCGGCAGATAAACCCAACTATAATTATGCTCAAAGGGTTTATTAAGACCAACAAAGACAGTTGCAACTCCGTTATACCACAGTGATTCAAGGGTACTCGTCACAAATGGAGGTGTATTTTTTATTATATGAATCAATTCACGTAAAGGAACCGTCGATATGATATCATCATAAACCTCAGTATCATTTATAATCCATTTATTCTTTTGCCTCTTAAGGTCATTAACCGGTGTAGAAAGATGAATATCTTTGAGATTAGAGGCTGTTTTTTCAATAAGAAACTGAAAACCGCCTTTTTCAGGATAGTAAAGTACAAGCTTATCTGTACAAGCAGAGGTATGAATACCAATAGAGGCTTTAATAACCTCTTCTACAGGTATTGACGGAACTCTGTCTTCAACCCAATCGGTATTTATATGTTTCAGGTTATAATTCCACTTTTTCTGGTTAAACGGAATCATAAAATGACTTGAAATACCTTTGCCAAACATATACAAAAGCCAGTCATAGAAGTTTTTTGGATCTCCCCTGTGATAATATTTGCGCTCATAACTGGCATTAATGTAACCCAGCAAACATTCATAATGCAATTCTTTCGGCAAATCAATTAAGCCTGCCTCAAAAGGATATCTTATATAATCTCCTTCAAAGTATATTCTGGCATTGCAAGAAATTTTATTCCAGTTCTCTTTTCCTGTAAGGTTAAAAATATATTCTAATGTCTTTTCATTCTTTGAATAGAGCATATGCCCACCGGAAAGATCATATATAAAGTTTTTAATACGCTTTGAGCGACACAAACCACCTAAAGATGACTCCTTTTCATAAAGGTGACATTCATATCCTTTTTCCTGAAGGAGCCTGGTTAGCATAACGCCAGAGAAACCCCCTCCTATAACTGCAAGTTTCATAAACAACACCTCATGAATTGCAGATAAAAGCTATATAAAAAGCAAAAAAGAACTTTTTTCTTCACTATCTCCCGTTTAACAAGCTTTTTAGTCATATTAAAAGATTAAGGTTTATACTGACTCTTACAAAAATTTTAGAACGAATAGACTGAAATTGAACCAATTAAATAGAGTAGAATCAATAAAAAAATTTTATAAAGCACTATTTGAATCGATACCAGCCAAGAAGAGCCATTATTCTTATTTTTAAAACAGCCAGAAACATCAAAGGTGAATCAATTAAAAGATTTAACTTGGTTCCTGGTATAGAATTCCAGACAATAGGGACTTCTGATACACTAAAACCCAGCTTTTTAGCCAGAAATAATAACTCTACATCGAAACTAAAACCTCTTAATTTCAATTTATCAAAGATTTTTCTGGCACATTCAGCCTTAAAAAGCTTAAAACCACACTGTGTATCATCATACTCACCAATGACTATTATCTTTATCATTGTATTAAAAGTAATACCCATGATTCTCCTGTACCAGAGATCTTTGACCTGAGAATCTTTTAAAGCTCGAGAACCAATTGCAATATCAGCTCCATCATTTATAGCCTTTAAAAGCTTCTCTAACTCTTCAATAGGAGCAGCACCATCCGCATCAGTATAAATAATATAGTCGCCTTTCGCAACTTCAAAACCTTTTTTTACAGTGTAACCCTTACCATAGTTATTATTAAGCTCTATAAGATTTAACTGACTGCCATAACGTGGATTACGCTTTACAATATCAACCGTACTATCATTGCTTCCATCATCAACAACAATCACTTCATAGTCATAATCTCTTAAATCAAGATAATTAAATATTGAATCAAGAGTTGGAGGCAATCTTAATTCTTCATTATAAGCTGGAATAACAACCGACAGATAAATAACAGAATTATCTCGCATTATTACAAAAACTCATGCACACTTAAAAATACGAAACATTTTGTCTTATATCTATTTTACCTATTTAAAGAGAAAAGAGCCATGAGTTTATTTGTTGACAAGGAATTTTTATGTTGTTATATTAGGTTGCGTCCCTCTGAGAAGGGGATATATTGGTACAATTAATTTATAATCACTAGAAGCAAAGGAATAATACAATGTACGCTGTAGTTGAAACAGGTGGAAAACAGTACCAGGTTCAGGAAGGCAGATATATTGACGTCGATCTCTTAAACGTCACCCCTGATACCAATATAAATATTGATAAAGTTGTTGCCATAATAGCAGGTGAACACTCTCAAATAGGTCAACCTTACATTAATGGCGCAACAGTCAAAGCAAAAGTTCTTAAACACGACAAAACCAAAAAAGTTATTGCCTATAAAATGAGACGTAAAAAAGGCTATCGCCTTAAAAAAGGGCACAGACAGGACTATACAAGAATACTCATCGAAGAAATAGAATTTCCAAATAAAGAAGATACCGTAAAATACGACGAAGAACAGCAAAAACAAGTTGAAAAGAAACAACAGGAAAAAGAAGATAAAATTAAAAAAGCATACGAAAAGAAACTGGCAGCAAAAGAAGCTAAAAAAGAAGCCAGAAAAAAAGTAGCAAAACCTGAAAAAACTAAAAAACCAGAGAAAACTGAAACACCAGAACCAGAAGAACTCGAAGAAACAATTATTGACGAAACAACTGAAACTATAGAAACAGCTGAAACAACCGGAAATACTGAAATAACACAAACACAGGAAACAACTGAGACACCTGAGACCGCTGAGACCACTGACCAAACAGAAGAAACAAAAGAAGAAAAAGAGTCATAACCCGATAACAAGAGGTAAAGATAAATGGCACACAAAAAAGGTGTAGGCTCAACAAGAAACGGCCGTGATAGCGCATCAAAACGTCTCGGCGTTAAAAAATATGGTGGCGAAGTCGTCCGTGCAGGCAACATCATTGTACGCCAGCGTGGAACCAAAATACACCCGGGCAACAATGTTGAAAGAGGCGGAGACGACACACTTTTTGCTCTCATCGACGGTATAGTTACTTTTGAACGCTATGGAAAAGATCGTAAAAAAGTTAGCGTGTACGAAACAGCAGAAAATTAATCTGCTTAATTCAGGCTAATATTGAAAAAATACACTAAAAAATTACTAAAAAACTAATAAAAGCCCTCTCTTTTCAGAAGGGCTTTTACTAAATTCACAATTTCTATTTCCATAACAAAACAGAATCATCTATACTATAAACAGGTCATAGAATAATTTTTTATTATACGGGTTAAAAAAGAATGGATAACATTCCAGAAAAAGTAAACGTCAACTATAACCTTTTAAAAGAGCTTTTCCTCAGCGCAGGAATTAAAAACTCTATACCACCAACAGAAGAAGAATTGCAACAACTCGTATTAACAATAAGAGAAAAATTATCAACCATAGAAAAAGACCATTTTGAGCCTATACGAAACCTTCTCGCACTTGACCCCATCGAAAGAGACGAAAAAGTAAAAAACAACATCCTGGTGGTCGACGACCTGGTAATGGTAACCTATCAATTAAGCATCTTACTCTCTAAAATGGGCTACAAAGTAACACTTGCAAGAAGCGCACCAGAAGCCATCTCACACTTTAAATCACATCTGTTTTCCCATGTGCTGATGGATCTATACCTGCCAGAAAAAGAAGACGGGCTATTTCTTTTAAGCTCACTCAAAAATAAAATCGATATGGAAAACCTGCCAACTAAAATTATTGTTATGTCAGGAACTGCAAATGCCTCCAGTGTAGAATATTGCCTCAACAACGGCGCCAGAACCTTCGTAGAAAAAAATGACGACTGGAAAAAAGAAATTCTCAGGTGTATAGAGAAGTGTTAACACATATGTGTTAGTTTAAGAGAACCTTAAAAAAGCCTCTATCTTGGCCCTCACTGAGACACTCATAAAATCATCAACATCAACATAAAGCCCATCATATTTTTTCGCCAGAAATTTAGCCAGTTGCATCTTGGCACAAAACGTCTGGGCAAAAAATACCGTCGGAAGGCCATCTTCAACATACATTTCAATATCAAGATCAGCAGGTCTTTTCATTTCTACGGCACGTGTCCAGCCAAAAACATGCGTTGTGTCAGGGAATAGCTCCAGAATACTCAGGTCATTTGGAGGCACACCCCAGAAACCATGTGTTGGTATGACCTTTTCTATTTTGTATTCTTTGATGAGTTCCGGCTGTAACAGAGAATCCATAATAAGCAGAAACTTTTTTTTTAAAGGTAAGGAGCTTACAGATATCAAAGGCTCCTGTGGCAGGTTTTTATATTCAGTGTATCTTGTTTTTACAAGGTTAAAGCCTAATTTTTCCAGCACATAGGCGGCAAAACGACCCTGATCACACTTTTCTTCACCTGTAGATGCAACTATAACTTCAATTTTATCCTTTAAGAAAACAGCATTATCAATTATATTAGTAATTATCTGACAATAATTATCTGGAAGTATTTTACTTTCAGGAGCACAATAATCTATATCAATATCAACTACATTACAGCTAGGATATTGAGCCCTAACAGCTGCAAGAACCTCCGGATCAGGGTATCCCCACATAGCAACAATCTTTTGATCTGGCATCAAACCTAACTTATCATACAAAAGGGATAATTCTTTGCCACCAGGGCCTTGTTTTTCTAACTTCATGTTCTAGATATCTTATTCTATGCTGAAGGATCGCTATATCTTTTCTTAACAATTCTTTTTGATAGATTGCCTTTTCAAGCTCTTTTTGAGAGAGAGCATAATCATATTTTAACATAGACTTCTGTGCAGTATCTAAAGAATCATCTTGAAGTAATATTTCTTTTTTATTGACCTCGAAAAAGAGGCTATTAATAGTATTTTTTATCTGCCTATGCTCTAAAGCTAACTCTTTGCAGGTTATTTCAATAGTATTCTTTTCTACTGCCAGGTTTTTTTGATTTACCGGCCGGCTAACGTATGAATTTTGCATAGAAACTGACATTAACCCTCTCAAACTACATGATAATCATATATTTCATGTCTAAAGAGGTCTATTTTTTTATAATTCTTAACAGTCAGAACAAAAAAACCTGAACAACTTAATATTAGCAAGTTTTTGAGTAAATAAAGAGAAACTTTTAAAGAAACACTATCTTTGATAAGCTCCACCAGAGGTATTCATAAGCATTTGTAATTCTGAAACCTTTTCTTCAAGCTTTTTCAGATCTTTTTTGCTGGCAGTATCAGCCAGTGAATCTTTTAAAGCTGAGCCCAGCTTTTTCACTGAAAGTGCAACTTTATTTATATCAGCCTCATAAGACCCTGCATTTTTCTCCAATGAAGACACTCTTGATTGCAGACTATCAATTCTCCTTGCCTGCTCTAGAATTTTCTTATCCAGAGTATCATAAACAATGTTAGTTACTTCTGCTTTAAGAGGAACAGGCTTTAGCATATCTGATACAATAACACCTGCGCAAAAAGCCAGGGATACTATTAAAACAATTTCTCTTTTACTGAGCATTTCATTACCTCAATTCTTTTAAACTGTTAATTAGTTATCTTTTGAAGGTTTAATTTCGGTGTTGTAAAGGTACCATAAATAACTTTGTTTCTTCCTGTCTTTTTAGCTCTGTATAATGCGGCATCTGCTTGCTCTATAAAATCTATTGGCGTGTATTCAGGGTCATACTGGGCAATGCCAACACTGATCGTTACCATTACAGGCATCTCTTCTTTCACAAAGGTATGCTGTTCAATCAGCTGCCTGATTCTTTCCAGCAATTCAGAGGCTTCGATCTGTGTTGTTTCAGGAAGAATAAGTGCAAATTCTTCACCACCATAGCGGGCAGAAATATCACATTCTCTTGTGTTAGAGAGTATCAATTCACCGAGTTCTTTTAATATCTTATCACCGATTGTATGTCCATATGTATCATTAATTCTTTTAAAATGATCAATATCGAATAGAGCCAGGGCAAGATTTGAGTTATGGCGGTTACAGCGGGCTATTTCTTCAGCAAGTCTTCTGTCAAAATAGCGACGATTAATTAATCCTGTTAGCACATCAGTTGTTGCCATAGATTGAAGCATATTTGTTTTCTGGCTGGCCTGTCTGGTAGTACTGAGAATCACACCTGCAAGAAACACTATACAGGCTATTGCTAATGCCTGAATAATTGAAGACGGTTCATAGCTAACATTATTGTTAATTAACAAATCAAAAGTTAAAAGACCTGAATGCTGAAATAATAAAACAAATACAACAGCCATAACACCTACTCTTTTGAGACAAAAATCACCCAGAAAACTACCAATAATTATTGGTATTGCATAAAAGCTGGCAATATAAAGGTTTCCTGTCAGCAGGCAGGTGGATGTTATTACCACTGCAATAGAGATTGTAACTACTTTAGCTATCCAGCTACAAACATCTTCTGTGAGAATAGCTTTTTTTCTTATTATCTGGCCTATTACTTCTATCAAAAGAATATGAAATACAAGCAATACCAGAGCAAAAACCAGCAACACAAAGGGTATCAAGCTGGTATTTTGGTTCAACTGTACTATATAGAGCATTAAACAGATGAACATCGCCATAGAAAAAATCCTGTTGAAGACGACCACCCGTGCCAGGTTTTTTTGAATATTCATTAAAACTTGCAACGTCTTGTCACCACCTTATTGAGGGTATACACAAAAGTTTATTTTTTGTCTTTTTGAAGCTTTTTCTGATATTTTTCAGCTATTTTTTTTGCTTTTTTAGCATAAGAAGCACCGGGTTTTGTGCTGGCAGCTTTTTGATACATTAACATTGCCTTTTCAATATCTTTATCACGTTCATAAAGCAAGGCCAGGTTATAATATGCTTCAGAAAAACCAGTATCAATAGAGATAGCCTGTTTATAGGCATCTTTAGCTTCTTCAAACTTTTTTCTTGACTGATATGCAACCCCAATATTGTAGTAAGCAAGGGCATAATCCGGGTCTATTTCAAGAAGTTCATTCCATTGTTTAATAGCAAGCTCCGGTTCACCCATTCTATAAAGAGCGTCTGCAAGGCCATTAATTGATGTTATATGGCTTGAATTATATGTTAAAGCTGAACGAAAAGCTTCAACAGCTTTTCTATATTTTTTGATTCTGGTATAAGCCAGACCAAGATTACTGTAAGCAGCAAAGAACATCGGATCAAGCTCAATTGCCTTTTCAAATTCACTTACGGCATCTTTATATTTCTTATCTCTGTAATAGTCTATCCCTTTATTATAGCGATCTACAGCTTTCGATCTTTTATTAAGGTCTACCAGTTCAGGGTCTTTCTGATCTGCCTTAGCTGAATCTGCGTTTTTTCTGGATTTTTTCTTATCCGGCTTTTTAGCCTTTTCAGGTTTTTGTGCAAGAACATTTACAACTACATCCTTACCGGGCAACGCAAAACCCTTTTGAGGTAAAAATATTAACCCCAGATTAAGAATTAAAAAGCTGATAACTATTTTATTAAAAGACCGCTTATTAATCATTATTCTCCTTTTAGACCACATCTTTCCAGGCTTCCTGATTACTTAAGAGGTCATAATCCAGCTCGCCTTCTGATGCAGCAATAATTGTTGCAACAACTGTATCAGATGTAACGTTAACAAGGGTTCTAGACATATCAAGGAACCTGTCTATCATCCATATCGCAGCAATACCCTGCACAATCATCTGCGGGCTAAAACCACCTATAGAATTCAGCACCAGAGCCATCGTAACAAGCCCGGCAGAAGGAACACCTGCTGCAGCTATAGATGCAACTATACCCATAATTATAAGCATAAATAGCTTATAGGGGTCTGTTATATCAAGCCCATAAGCCTGTGCAAGGAATATAACCGCTACAGTTTCAAATAAAGCCGTACCATCCATGTTCATCGTAGCCCCTAAAGGTAGAACAAAACTTGATACACGGTTTGAGATACCTGCCCGCCTTTCAGCAGTAGCTATTGTAACAGGCAGAGTTGCTGAAGAGCTTGCAGTACCAAAGGCAACCATCATCGCTTCTACGACAGCCTTGTAGAGTGTTCTGAAATCCACTTTTGCAAGGAATTTCAACAGTAATGGATAGGTAACAAAAAGCTGTATAATAAGCCCTATCAGGATAACACCTATATAGGGCAATAGATCCTTGAAGATATCAAAGCCCACCGCCGCCACCGTATTGGCCGTCAGGGCAAATATACCCGGGACAGCCATAACCATCACCCAGTCCATTATCTTCATCGTCGCTGCAAACACTGCCTCAAAGAAAGCTATAACAGGCCGGTTGGTTTCTCCTACAAAGGTTAAAGCTGATCCAAATATAATGGCAAATATGATAATCGGTATTAACTCTGCATTTGCCAGTGATTTAACAGGGTTAGAGGGAAGCATATTCAGAAACATTTCTTTAATATCACGTTCTTCTTGCTGTATTCGCCAGGCCTGTTCCTGCACTACTTCGACCTGAGTCTTGCTAAACTTTGCAATGTCATCCTGAAGGGCTAAACCGGGTTTTGCAATAAGGGCAAGCACAGTACCGATAATAGCAGCAATAGCCGTTGTCAGGATAAAGAAGAAAATAACTTTACCTCCTAATCGGCCTAATTGCCTGCCATCTCCGAGACTGGCAATACCAACAATCAATGACGACAGTACCAGTGGTATCACTATCATTTCAATCAAACGTATAAAAATCTGACCAATCACATAAAGGATTTGATAGACGACATGTGCGTTTTGAGGCTCAACGCCAGGCTCTATAGGGAATACACGTGCCAGAAGAACACCCACTATAATACCTAATATTAAGGCTGCAAAGATATGCCAGTTTCTCTTTGCACCAAGCCCTAACGCAACAAGTATTTGCCATTGAATTTTCATATGCTTATAACCCTTTTTTAACCCTTTTTAACTCTTTTTATGAAACTAATTCCATGATATTAAAGTGCATTTTTTAAAAGTTTATTATATTTTATTACATTTGGTCTCTTCTGTGGTCAGTAAAATTGCATAAAGTAACCAAATAATAAGCAAACAAAGCCTGTAACAGATAATTAACCATGTTAAAAAATATATCAGTTTTAAACGGGTCTTATAAAAGAATAATCTAACAAAAGGAAGATATTTTCAATTTTCAAAAACCTGATTCGCTATTTCATACAAAAAACTGCAACATTCATTAACAAAAATGAGATTTATTTTTATGCTAGTATAGCAAGACACTAGGAATAACGATGCAATTTAGACTGTATTGACTTGGGAGGGAAATAATGCCATCAGGGAACAGTAACCAACCAGCAAAAGCTGAATCATCAAGCATTTTCAGAAAAAAAGACCCGGAAAAACTAATTCAAGCATCTAAAGCAGGAGACCAGAGCCTTAAAAAGAGTTTAACAGGCTTTGATTTAACAGTTCTGGGGCTTGGTGCTATTATAGGAGCCGGCATTTTCACCCTTTCAGGTACTGCTGCCGCCGGTTCTGCTGGCCACATAGGGGCCGGCCCTGCACTAATTCTATCATTTGTTATATCTGGAACCCTGTGCGCCATAGCAGCTCTTTCATACGCTGAACTTGCAGCTATGATACCTGTTGCAGGCAGTGCATATACATACACTTACGCAACACTGGGTGAAGTTATCGCCTGGCTAACTGGCTGGATACTCCTCCTTGAATATGGGATCGGCTGTATCACTGTAGCCTGTGGCTGGTCAGGATACCTGTTCAAACTACTGGAGGGTTTTCATCAATTTCTACCAGACTGGTTGATAAACCCGCCTTACTGGCTTACACATGAATACCATGCTGCTCTTCATCTATATGAACAGGCCGGTATGACTCCATATTTCCCTGAAATACTGGGTATACCTATAAGTGTTAACCTACCAGCCATTTTCATCATTGCTTTAATGACATTATTTCTTTATATAGGCATACAGGAAAGTGCCCGAATAGCTGCCATAATGGTTATAATCAAAGTAGCCGTTATTTTAGGATTTATCCTTGTCGGTGCCTGGTATGTAGACCCTGCAAACTGGACCCCATTTATGCCAAACGGTTTCCCTGGAGTATTTATGGGGGCATTTCTTGTCTTCTTTGCATATATAGGTTTCGACTCGGTAGCCACTGCCGCTGAAGAAACTAAAAACCCGGCCAAAGACCTCCCTATTGGCATACTTACATCTTTAGGCATCTGTACTATTATCTACATACTGGTTGCAGCTGTCTTAACCGGGATGGTTTACTACAAAGATATTGATGTTCATGCTCCTATTGCAGCAGCCATGCAGTCTACTGGAACATGGTTTGGCAACACCGTTGCAGGAACTATATCACTTGGAGCTGTTGCTGGCCTATCTTCAGTTATTCTTGTTGAACTACTCGCTGTAAGCCGTATCCTTTTTGCTATGTCAAGAGATGGATTATTGCCAAAAATACTCAGCAAAGTTCACAAAAAATTTAAAACACCTCACGTCATCACTATAGTTACCGGAAGCTTAATAGCTATCGGTACATTATTCCTTGATATAAACAAAGCAGCAGAACTCTGCAACGTCGGAACCTTAACTGCTTTTGCTATGGTATGTATAGGAGTTATAATACTGAGATATACAGAACCAGACAGACCACGACCATTCAGAGCACCTTTTGTACCTATATTGCCAGCTTTTGGAGCTATATGCTGTATTGCACTCATACTGTATACATTCTTTAACCCTGAAACACCCCTCATTCTTACACTCATATTATTCTCAAGCTGGATTGCTATTGGCCTGATAACTTATTTCTTATATGGCCGCTCTCACAGTGTACTGAGAAAAGAGCTTGAAGAGACTAAACCACCTGCAAATAATCAAGAATAAAGTTAATATACAAAGAGATAGCAGACACAGGTTACTTAAAGACTAACCTGTGTCTGTATTTTAAAGGATTATTAGTAATAAGATTTAAAAAATACGCTAAAAAACTTCATTATAAATATTTCAAGACATCTATCAGGGTAAATAAATTTCATAATAAAAAACATCACGAAATAACAACCACAAATTATACTATTTAAAGAGGATTGCATAAATTGAAAGATTCATCATAAACTATAGTGAACGCATAATTTAATACCTCTTAAAATAAGTCTTTTATAAATAAGAGCTTGATTTTTTTAAACGTGTTTCAAATGCGTTTACTACAAAAAGAAACATAACACGAATCAAAATTTGAAAATCACTATTAACTTAAAACACAAACTTGATATAATTCTAAAACGGTTTAAAATATTGTCTTAAGGGGCAAAAGAGGAATTCAATCGCATGAAAAACTATTATAATTTCAAAAGCCTAATTGCATTATTTATAGTGTTTTTGGCCATATTATTCTCTGCTGTATCAGCTATGGCAAAGACAGATACATCATCTATTGCAGTTTTAAAAAGTGCTACCAGTGCTAATGAATATGCCACACAACACCTCGGCCCCTACGGAGAACTTTTCAATGATATAACTAACACCCTTAATGAAACCAACATGAAATACGAAATTCTTACAGAAAGTGACATTGCCAGAGGAATCAATTCTGACAGATATAAAGTGCTTATTATACCAATGGCAATAAAATTACCTGATAATGTTATAAGAAACATTCAATCATATGCCTCACAGGGTGGAAAAATTATCGTTAGCGATCCAGGCGGTCAACATGGCTATTCTGCAACCAGCCTGGCCAGCCTAGTAGGTGTCTCCTTAAAAGAAGCAAAACATCTAAACACAGAAGCCAGAGTATTATGGCAATATGGAAAAATCAAACCAAAGGAAAATACATTTCCTCCCAGCTCCAGAATAAGCCTGTTAAAGACAGATTCAAATACTGAAGCATTAGGAACCTGGGATAGCCACGAATTACAGGATATTCCTGCTGTAACAAAAAACAACAAAGGCTGCTACCTGGCCTGGCCATGGGGAACAGAAGGCAACATGGCATTTAACAGATTTGCCATAAAAAGCGCCATCAACAGCCTTATACCCGGTTTGCCAAGCCTTGAAACAGTCAAAATAACTCCTAAAAAATATAATGAATATGTAGAAGAAATTGTAGAACTACAGAATGCAGCTGACGGGGCTCTAGCAACTGTTATTCAGGCTGATCTTGCCGTCCCTCTAACAAAAATACAAGAACAGCTTTATATGTCAGAAGTACACAAAGCCCTTTTCCAAACTTATTATGACGGTAAACAGTATGCCATGGCACAGCAAGAATTTGGCAATGCTAAAAAGTCCATCATCGAAGCCTACGCACGTGCAATACCGTCAAGACTGGTTGAAGGCAGGGCACTCTGGCTTGACAGAGGAACTATCGTCTCCGTAAAGAAACCCGAAGAAATGAAACGCCTGTTTGACAAAATCGAAGAAGCAGGAATCAATGTCGTCTACCTGGAAACCATTAATGCAGGGTTTCCAATATATCCGAGCAAATATGTAGAGCAAAACCCCCTCACTAAAGGATATAACCCATTAAAAACTGCTATTTATGAAGCACACAAAAGAGATATCGAATTACATGCCTGGGCCTGGATCTTTGCCGTAGGAAATACAAGACATAATGACCTTATTAACAAACCAAAAAGCTATCCCGGACCAATTATTTCTAATAACTTCTATGAAGGTGCACTACTCGGCATTAATGGCAATATGCTTCCTCACAACCAGCCTGAATACTGGATAAACCCAGCCAACCCTGAAGCCCGTGCAATAATGATGAACCTGTTAGAAGAAATCGTTAGAAACTACGATGTAGACGGAATACAGCTAGACTATATCCGTTATCCCTTCCAGGGAGGTAGCAACCTGATGGGATTTGACTTTGTTGGCAAAGAGTTGTTTGAAAAAGAAACTGGCTATAGTCTTAATCTCAATAGACCCGGTGTTTTATACGAATGGACTAAATGGAAAACCGACAAAGTATCAGAGTTTGTAGAACAGGTTTCAAATAAACTTAGGTCTTTAAAACCAGATTTACAAATATCAGCTGCGGTTTATGCCGGTGATAGAAGAAAACGCCTGACTACCATACAGCAAGACTGGGAACTCTGGGTAGAAAAAGGATGGGTAGATACTCTAAGCCCTATGAGTTACGCAACTAATACCGAAAGACTCGTAGAGCTTGCCGGTTATGTGCATGAAAAAACCAACAACAAAGCTCTTGTATACCCCGGGCTAGCCATCAGACAGCTTGATACCGCCGGATTCCTTGAACAACTTGATACCGTAAGAAGTCTCGGCATGGTAGGAAATACTATTTTTGCCATGGCACACCTGAATAACGACAAAATGGGCATTCTGGAATACGGCCCATACAGAAGCAAAAGCCTCATCATACCCAATAGAGATCCACTGAAGGCCAGCAGCTTGCTACTTGAAGATTTTCTAGTAAGAGTTCATCGTTTTATCAACAATGGAAAGATATTCAGCCTATCACAGGATCAAGAAACAAAAGTCAAAAACACAGCACAGGATCTCTATGCGTTAATACAAGAAGCAACAGCAAACCCGACATCAGAGAAGTTTGAACTTGCTCATAACAAGTCTATTGAACTTTCAGCCCTTGTAAAAGACTGGCTAAGCTTTGAAAACAATGTAAGGCCGGGAAGAGTCAGGTTACTTACTGACTATCTAAACCAGTTAACCTCTATATTAGCTTATGCCAAGCACAAGCAGGCAACAAAGTTTCACCTGACCCGCAAAAACACTCCCTCACAAATTAACCGGTAAAGCAATACTGCCGTTATCAAAACTTATTACTTATAACGTTTATTATAAAGACTAATACATAACCAGGATGACAGATTTTTTTGTTTTAAGTTATGCACTGACCTTTTATAGCAGTATTAAAGAAACCAGAAGAGGCTAATATTCAGCAAAACTACCGGAGTGCACTAAGTGCACTCCTGAGAGATTTTTATTTTATACTTGTAGGCTTAACAAAATCTTTTAAATCTAAGCTACATGAAGAATTAAACAATTCTAAAACACCCGCACTGTATCTTCTAAAATCTGATTACCTATACCATTCCACGTAAATAATTAATATATGCTGATGGAATTCAGTATATAATCTGGAATCTATACATTACTTTCAAGGATCAGTATAGATATTAAAGATTATTATATTTTGAGTCATACAAGCATTTCAGATCATTTTTATGATAAAAATATAAACTATGGCAGCATTCAGTAAAAATAACCTTTTAAACAGATTTCAAAACATTCTTTATATGGTAGGGCAATCCTATCTCAATCTTTATCGTGCTTTTTGCACTGCATTTAAAGGCAAAGTCAGCTTTAAAGACTTTATGTATCAAGCCTCTGTTCGAGGAGTCGATTCTATAATCATTATATTGATAACCTGTATCTTTATCGGTATGGCACTTGCGCTTCACATGACCAATGAACTAATAGAAACCTATGGTGCTGAGACTGCCGTAGGCGGACTTATTGCTCTTGCTATAACAAGAGAACTCGCCCCTGTTGTAACAGCAATTGTTATAGCAGGAAGGGTAGGAGCTTCTATTACTGCTGAAATTGGCTCTATGAAAGTAACTGAGCAAATTGATGCATTGCGTGTCATGGAAATAGACCCGGTTGACTACCTTGTAGTACCCAGGCTTCTTGCTGGTGCAACCATAACACCTTTAATGACCATCATAGCTACTATAGCTGCCATCTTATCAGCTATGTATCTGAGCTTCTTCTATAAAGAGCTTGATCCTGCTATCTTTTTAGCATCTGTACAGGAAATGCTAAACACCAAAGACGTCTTTGTATCAATATTAAAAGCCAGTTGCTTTGGTATTTTAATCGTTACGATAGCCAGTACATTCGGCCTCAATGTTAAAGGCGGGGCAGATGCAGTCGGAGTTTATACCACAAAAACAGTGGTATGGAGCCTCATTGTAATCTTTATCACAAACTATATCATTACTTCTATATTTTACGGAGCGTAAAATTGATCATAAAAAGACCAGATGCTAAACATGTAATTGAATTCCGCAATATCACCAAGACTTTCGGTAATAGAGTTATTCTGGATAATATCAACTTTACAGTTGACAAGCAAGAAATACTGGCTGTTATAGGGCATTCAGGAGTCGGTAAAAGCACTATCCTAAAACTAGTCAGCGGTCTTATTGACCAGGATGATGGAGAAATAATACTTTCCAGCACCAAAAAAGGTATGGCATTCCAGTTTGCAGCTCTTTTAAACTTTCTAACAGTTAAAGAAAATATTGCACTTCCATTGAGAAAAAAGACACAATTATCAGACATTGAAATAGATAAAAAGGTTCATGACGCACTGGAAAATGTCGGCCTGCTTGGAACAGAAAATTTATACCCTCCAGAGCTTTCAGGTGGAATGCAAAAACGTGTCAGCTTTGCCCGGGCAGTCGTCAATGAGCCAGATATAATCCTGTATGATGAACCAACCTCCGGGCTAGACCCAATGACATCCACTATGATCATTAACGATATCTGTCATCTCAAGAAAAAACTACCGGCTGCCGGTATAATAGTCACTCACGATATGGCTACTATCGACAAAGCTGCTGATAAAGTGGTATTACTTTATGAAGGGCAGCTTGTCTTTAATGGCAAACCTTGTGAAATGAAAGATTCAAACAATCCATTTGGCATACAATTTGCTACTGGAAGTTGTGAAGGACCAATGAAAGTATGTATAAAACATTAGAAAAGGCACTAAAATGAAATTTGAACATGAAATAAAAGTAGGAGCATTTGTTATTACAAGTTCAATAATACTTGTTTTTGTTATATTGTGGCTTCACAGGTTTGACATTTCGACAAACCTTATTATGTATGCAAAATTCGAAGACGCAGGTACACTGGGTATTGGCTCAACAGTCCTTTATAGAGGTGTCAAAGCAGGAAATGTAAAAGATATAGATATTTCTGACGATCAAAAATATGCTCTGGTTAAAATCAGCATCAGCAATAAAGAGATTCAGATTTTCGAAGGCTCTTCAGCCGTAATAGTCGACAAGGGATTTACAGGCACAAAAGCACTGGTAATAGAACCACCAGAAGTTATAACAAATAAAAAACCGCTTAAAGATGGTGCTATAATAGAAGGCAAGCAATCATTTAACTATGAAGAGTTTCAAAAACTGCTAACCAAGCTTTTAGAAGAAAATAAATTTGAACAGCTGGTCGATGACACTCATCTGCTTATACTAAATTCAAATAAAACAAGCGAAGAACTTAACCGACTTATGTTTAAGATAGAAACCATAATTAATGACGAAAATTCTCATAAAGTAAATGTATTCCTGGCAAATACTTCAGATATGTCACAAAGCTTAAAAAGAACCAGTGATAACTTAAACAATATCATATCAGATAAAAAGCTTCAGCAAGAAGTTAAAGAAGCTGTCAGCGCAACAAATAAAGCAATGAACAAGCTGGATAATACTATAACAAAATCTGATGAGCTTGTAAGCAAAGCCGATAAAGTTCTTGACAGAACACAAACTACTGTAAAATCAATGGATAAAGTATTAACAACATTTGACAATGAAATCAACGACAGCATTAAAGAGGCCATGAACTCTATGAATCAGGCATTCAAAGATATACATGAAATCACCAGTGATGAAGAGGTAAAAAAGAACTTTAAAAGTGCTATCACTGAATACAAAGATAATGTCAACTCTTTTAAATGTTTTGGAGAAGAAATGAGCAGAACTTTCAGCAAACCATTTCTGGTTCCACGCATGATAATAGGACAACCAGGAAAAAATCTGAAAGGATGCTATAAGCAACAAGAAAAAGCTGTAACCAATGAATAAACCAGAACTACTTTTACCAGCCGGAAATATAGAAAAAATGACCTATGCTCTGCATTACGGTGCTGACGCAGTATATCTGGGTACAAAAGATTTCAGCCTACGTAACACTGTACAGGGAAACACTATTACACGAGAAAATCTGCCGGATGCCGTTAAAATTGTACATGAACTAAACAAAAAAGTATACATAACAGTCAATATATTTGCTCACAATAACGATATTGATACCCTGCCTGAATTTCTTGAATTTCTTTATGATCAAAAGCCTGATGCTATCATCTTCAGCGACACAGGAGTTGGCAGCCTGATCAAAAAGTATGCACCCGGAATACCTTTACACCTTAGCACACAGGCAAATACCACTAATTATGAGTCTGCAAGAGCATGGCATGATTTCGGGGTCAGCAGAATCATACTTGCCAGAGAACTTTCTCTTAAAGAGATCTCAAAAATCAAAGAAAAAGTACCTTCTTTAGAACTTGAAGTATTTATTCATGGGTCACTGTGTATATCTTACTCGGGCAGATGTATTCTAAGCGATTATATGACAGAGAATCAACGGAAATCCAATCAGGGAGGATGTGCCCAGCCCTGCCGGTGGAAATACCACCTCCTGGAAGAAACCAGACCCGGACAATATTTCCAGATAACAGAAGATGAAAGAGGCACTTATATCATGAACTCTAAAGATCTTTGTCTGGCAGAATACATACCAGAACTAATAAATATTAATGTTGATTCATTCAAAGTCGAAGGAAGAACCAAAAGCCTTTACTATGTTTCAGTTGTTTCTCGTACATATCGTGAAATAATTGACAAAATATTAACAAACCAAAAATATGACATATCAACATATATTGCAGAACTTAAGACCGCCGGAAATCGTGGTTTTACTACAAATTTCATCAACGAAAAACCACAATACATAGACTATGACTACACTACCAGCAAAGGAAAGGCCGGCCTAACTTTCGCTGGAACTTCTCTTTCTGATAAAATGGAAAATGGTAAGTTATTCACCCGAATTAGAAACCAGCTAAAAATTAATGACAATGTAGAGTGGATAACCCCCAAAAATACTTATACTGACCAGATAAAACTGATTGAAACACCAGAAGGTCATAGAAAACAGGTAGCAAATACAAACGATCAGGTTTATTTAAATGTACCAGAAGATCTGGACAACTGTAAGTGGGCAATAGTTAGAATTAAAGGCTAATAATGCTATTCAAACTAAAAGCAGACTATATACTGAAACATGTTACAGATATTGACCTGCAAGAACTTAAGAATAAAGGCATAAAAGGATTTATTTTTGATCTTGATAACACAATAATGGCGCCAAAAACAGGTATACTGACCAGTGACGTAGAAAACTGGCTCTCAGAAGTAAAAGAAGATTTTAAAATAGCTGTTGTATCCAACAACAGAGAACAAAACTACATCGAACTGGCCGCAAAGGTTGTGGGCTGCCCGGTAGAAGGTAAAGCAAAAAAGCCCCAAAGAAAAGTTATTAAAAAAGTCTTAGAACAGTTAAATCTTAAACCTTCTGAAGTTGCTGTAGTCGGTGACAGACCGCTTACAGATATATGGGTCGGTAAAAGACTGGGCTCTATAACCATCCTGGTTGACCCACTTATGAAAGATCACGAAAATACCTTTATAAAGTTCTTAAGAAAACTTGAACGTAGCTTTATAGACAACATACCCGAAGTTTAAAAATTTCCAAATAAAAAATGGAGCGTACGAGAGTCGAACTCGTGGCCTCTTGAATGCCATTCAAGCGCGCTACCAACTGCGCCAACGCCCCATGTCTTATTTATTTATCAAGAGCAATAACAATTTTGCTATTATTAATTATTATACAACCTAAAAATTTTTACAAGGAATTGTAAAACGAAAAATTTTCAGTAATAAGGTTTAAAAAAGGGTTCTATCAGGCTACCAGGTTAAATCCCGGTGAAGGATTATTCATATTAACCCCTGCAAGCGTATTATTTTGCGCAGCAACACTGCTTAAATGCGGGTTAATCTGTGGAGGTTTCTGGATAATAATAGGTTTGTGCGCTACTGGTCGTGTGGTTTGCTTCAATACTACATTAGGAATGCCTGCATGGTGAATTTTTGGAATTAATTCATCTGCTAAAATCTCTACCGGTGTGCTCATATCATTATCGGTATCATTACAAATAAAGTATAACCTGCCATCCTGGCCGACCTTACTTGCTACAATTGTTATTTCATGGCCACCCGTAATCTGTGCATTTGCATCAGTCTCTGTAATTCCTACAATAACGTTAAAACCAGATTTTAAAGAATTTATAATATCCATCAATGTTTCCTGGAAAGTCTTATTATACCCGACAAGAAAAGCATTATCATCAACAATTTGATAGGTTACAGAAGATTTGCCACCATTATCATCAACAATAGCCTCTGCAAAGCTTTTTTCAAATTCTGTTAAACCTCTGTCAGACTGATTAAAACCACCGGTTCTAATGTCATTCAATGAATTATAAGAGTGTGCACTACCCAGTTGCATGAACGCAGATTGCATCAAAACATTTAGAGCACTTCTGCTACCAGGCTCTCTTTGCTGTGTTTGAGAAATAGCCCTATAAATAGCAGCTTCATCAGGTTTTAAAACAACATAACCTGTTTCCATATCTTTTGAGTCATACTGTACCTGAAATTGCTCCAACCAGTACATAGCAGCAAGCTGGTCTTCATCTATATCAGAGAACTTAAACTCTTCCAGCACAGCCATTTTAGGGCTTGAAAGGTCAGCTGCATACCTTGCAAATTCTGCCGGGCGTTTATCAGCAAGATCAAACTCCATACTGGCAGCCACACAGGTTCCACTGGCAGTAACATTATACTCTGCTGGCAATACCTGCTGGGCTGCATTGCTCTCTACTGGCAAATTACGTTTTGGTGAAGCTGCAAAACTCACCCCTATAGCAGAAGATAACTTTGCTGACTGTGCATTATTTAGAAGCATACTGGTAACAGCCGGAGAAAGCTTACCGAAGTTCTGTGTAATAGAAAAGGGATTGGCGAGTGCTCTCAATGCAGAATTCAATATATCTTTAGAATCTAACCCCTGGGCTCTTGGTTCTTTAATAATCCTGTGTAAATTATATAACGTTGTACTTCCATCATCAGCATCAGCAGATAAAAGCTTACCAGTATCAAGTAAAAACTTAAGATCTGCTTTACCCTGAGCATTTGTAGCACTGTAAAGATCCATAAACATTTGTTTAGAGGTCTGGTCATCAATTTTTGGCAATACATTAAAAGCTAAAAGAGGATTCTTTATGTAATTTCCTACTCCACCGGTAAAAGACGGGGAACTTTCAACCTGCTTAAAATTGCCAGAAGTGCCCTGTGGCCTGTTTGAAACAGCAGGCTTCTTGTGGTAGATAGGATTAGTTGTATTTAAACTGACTTGAGAGAGCATATTTCCTGACCAAAACCCCAATAGTAATTCTTCGTTATTTTTATAAAACAACTGAAAACAAAAAGTTGACATTTTTAACACTCTCTCTTAACAATTAGTTAAAATATATTTTAGTCAGTTCATGATTATCAAAGGAGTTTAGAAAATTAATGCCAGAAAAAGATTGTATTAACAAATATTTAACCCCTTTCGGAATAGAAAAAGAATACACTAACTTTGAAAAAAGCAGATTCCATGTCATATGTGTACCTTACAGTGAGACAGTCTCCTATATTAAAGGAACAGAAAACGGCCCTTCAGCTATACTTAAAGCATCAACACAGGTTGAACTCTATGACAGAAAGTCTAAAACAGAACCTTACCTTAAAGGTATCAGTTGCAGCACTATTGATACTTCAAATGATATAAAAGAAATATGGCACCAGATAAGCAAAGAAGTTACTTCATGCATTGAAAAAGACAAATTTGCAGTCATATTAGGCGGTGAACACACTATCTCTCAGGGAGCTATTGATGCATGCTACAATAAAACACCAGATCTAACTGTAATTCAGATAGATGCACATGCTGACCTCAGAGAAGAATATGAAGGAAACCCTTTCAGCCATGCCTGTGCCCTGAGATATGCTTTTGATAAAGGCATAAATATCGTTCAAATAGGTATACGCAGTCTTTGTAAGGAAGAAGATCTGCTAATTCAAGAAAACCCTCAACAAATCACTACATTCTTTGCTGACACCAGACCAATTGATATCAGAGCAGTTATAAAAAATATTAAAACCCCCAATCTTTATATTACAATTGATCTGGATGGATTTGACCCTTCTGTTATACCTCATGTAGGTACTCCTGAGCCTGGCGGCCCCGACTGGTATGATATAACCAGCCTCCTTGAAGAATTGTTCCTGAACTTTAACGTAATTGCAGCAGATATTGTAGAATTATGCCCATCAGATTCCAGCGTAGTATCTGATTTTGCAGCAGCAAAACTTCTGTACAAGCTGCTGAGCCTGAAATAAACTTGAAATTTAATACAAAAACATTTAGCAACCTGTCTTTTCAAAAATTTCAAGTTCGATTGTTTTTATATAAATTGTTAAGTTTTACTAAAAAATATAACAATTATTATGAATAAATATGTGTCATTTATATAAGACATTTCAAGTATTTTAGCCCTTTTGAGTGATCTATATCAGGCAATTTCAGGCTAATTAAAGTTTTTATATATATGAAGGGTTTTTCTGGGAGTAATTTTTTAAAAATACAGAAGGGAGTATATATGACAATAGCACAACCAGTATACGGCGTACCATATCCTTATCCTCAACCACAACCGTGGCCTCAGCCTCAACCATGGCCTCAACCACAGCCGTGGCCTCAACCACAGCCTATGCCATGGCCCGGACAAGGCAAAAATGTTCATCAGGGGGGCTTTGGTCAATACAACAACGATAATGGAACCTGGCGCAACGACAATTTCACCCAAGGCGGAGCTTTCAATCAAAACATTGCCAGCGGTGGCTGGGGTAATGACTTTTTCAACATGGGTGGATTTGGCAATATAAACAAAGCTGACGGCGGTGCAGGCAACGATGTCTTCCACGTAGGCGGCGGTTTTGGCAACCAAAACTATATTGATGGTGGCTCTGGCTACGATACAGTAAAGTTTGAAGGTGCTAAAAGTGACTATTTCAACTATACTGACCAGAATGGTGTTTCTCATTATTACAACATGAAAACAAACACCTGGACTCATCTGAAAGATGTTGAAAACATACAGTTTTCACAACCCAACAAGCCACCATTCCCGGGTCCTGGACCTATCTTCCCGCCACCAATGCCACAACCACCATTCCCTGGCCCAGGTCCTATTCCACCACCAGCTATTGACCCGCCAGTACAACTTCTTTATGGTGTACCATGCTCACAAAATGGCTCTTTCGTAACTGCTGCTAACCAGCTTGACCAGATTACACAGAATATGGATCTACGATTAATGACATAAATCCATATATAAAGATATAATCATCAGGCCTTTCTTGAAAAAGAAGGGCCTGATAGCATTTAAGGGGAGCAACAAAACCAAAAAGCCCACTACAAGAGCTTAATATAACTTAATAAACCTTTATAGAGTTTCTATAAAAGGTTTAAATCTATTAGACCTACAGGGTATATATTTAAAACATACGATAAGAAGTTTTATATCTTTTATGAAGTTTTACTACAAAGCCTTTCAGTCTAGCAATATCCCCAAAAACCTCTTTCAGCAAGGATTTCACAACCCAAAAACAATTTAAAATTTCATGCTTTTAGACAATCCAGCCTGTAAAATTTTTTTTATATATATGGAGAGAATAAATATCATTCAAAGAGATTTGCATTAACAAGAAGAAAAAGCAGGAGGAGACAGGCATATGACACTAGCACAACCTTTATATGGGGTACCTTACCCTAATCCACAACCGCAACCACCAGGTCCATTTCCACCAGGGAGACCTCCGGGACGACCTGTTCTACCGCCCGGTGGCTGGAACCCATTTCCACCCGGATTCCCATTTCCACCCGGTGGCAATCCATTCCCGCCTGGAATGCCATTCCCACCGATGCCAGATTTCCCACCAGGGTTCCCATTTCCTGAACCGCCTATATCTCAACCAATAGAACCACCCGTAAGATCGCTATACGCTGCACCAGCAGCCCCAGCAGGAGGCATAAGCATTACAGGAAGTGCACAACAACTTGATGTTGTAGCTAATCAAATAGAACAGCGAATATTTATTTCTTAAAACCTTAATAAACCGGGATCTCAAGCCTCTTCTAAAAATAGAAGAGGTTTACTGTGGGTTTTTAAAGGTATAATTGTAAGTATTAAATAAAAACTTTTTACAAAAATCAGGGAATATGCTTATCATACAGTACAGGAGGGAAACATGCTCTATAAACCAGAAATAGCCGTATGGGAATTCACTTTTAGATGTAATGTAAACTGCATTCACTGTGGTTCAGACTGCGGAGAAGCAACAAGACCTGATGAACTCAGCACAGAAGAAGCCTTACACCTCGTAGAACAACTTGCAGAACTGGGCTGCAAAAACGTTACTATTTCTGGAGGAGAGCCATTTCTGCGAAAAGACTGGATAATTGTTGCTCATAAAGTCAAACAACTCGGTATGGACCTGTGTTTTATCTCTAACGGATTTATAATGAATCCTGAAATAGCTGCAATTCTTCAAAAACTTAACCCTTTATGTGTCGGTATCAGCCTGGATGGCGGAACACCGGATGTTCATGACTACATTCGAGGAAGAAAAAAATCATTTGAAAGAGCATTAAATGCCCTCAATTTATTGCTCGATGCAGGAGTTTATACTTCTGTCGTCACAACACTACAGCGCATAAACTTCAACCAGCTGGAAAATATCAAAAATATCATACTTCTATATGGCGTAGATGCCTGGCAAATACAGGCAGCAACCCCGCAGGGAAGAATGGATATTCGAACAGCCATTACAGAAAGACAATTCTATGAAGCTGCCAAGTTCATAGCCAGAAATAATAACCGTTACAAAAATACCTATATTACAGGAGCAGACTGTTTCGGCTATTACGGAAGCTTACACCCATTCCTCCACCCTCACGACTGGAGAGGATGCCATGCAGGAATGAGAGCCATCGGACTGGAAAGTAACGGTAACGTGAAAGGATGCCTATCACTACCAGGAGACGACTTTATCGAAGGCAATGTAAGAGAAAAACCTCTTGCAGAAATATGGAACAACCCTGATGCATTCAAATTCAATCGCCACTTCAGGCTTGAACTACTTGATGGGTTCTGCAAAGAATGTTTCTACGGGTCTATATGCAGAGGTGGATGTACAGAAAGAGCTTATGGATTCACAAAAGGTTTCTGTGAAAACCCATTATGCCTGTTTAAAATAGAACAGAACGGTTTTTCATCAGAAGAACAGGGTTCTATAAACCCTGCCCCGGAAGAAACAGATGCCATCTATAATGAAATGAGCCCGCTGCCTGATAATATAAGACTAGCAAAACAACAATGCTGCCAGTAACCTGTCTGCCAATCAAGCAAAAAGTTTATCAGATAATCTTTACAGGTTAAAAATACTACAGGCTATCACCTTCTAACAGGTATTTCAAAAGTTGGGGGTGTTAAATGCTGTGGATACTGTTTATTAGGCAATGCTTGCATAAGATCAACCACGTGAGATCTAACCAGATCGTTATCGCTGTTCTTAAATTTGCTTATATATGCAACAATTTTACCATCCGGATCATTATAACCAAACTTCTTTAAACCATTATAGCTTTCAGTTTGAACCTTTCTATCGTAGCTGCCGAAAGCTTCAAGATACATTGTCAGGTCTTTTACAATATTTTCGTTATTTGCCTTGGGCCCGGGTTCTTTAAAAGAATTCATAACTTTAAGAATGGCTGCTACTGTTTGCGGATCATCCTTTTTCATATAGAAAAGACGCTCAAGTGGTTCAAAGATCCGCTGATCCTGAATCTGCGACAGAAAGGCCTCTGCCTTTACTACAACCCGTTTATCAGGCAATTGAAGCATTGCAACAATATCAGGAATAGTATTTTCATCCTCTATATCTGCCTTACCCAGGAGGTATTGTAGCATTTCAAGTTTATAATCAACTATTTTCTGGTCTTCACTGTATTGAATTTCAGAATTATAGAACCTGTCCTGCGCCTCGCTATAGAAGTTTTCAGGCTTTGTAATTTCTTTTAACACCAGAAAGCCCTGACGTTGTACCGAATAGATCTCTGAATCCCATAATTCGTTTTTTACAGGGTTAATAGCTTTTTGTTGAAACTTTATAAGAGCAGGTACAGCTTGTTTAGTAATATTATCATTCTCACTATTTTCTTTGACTGCCTTCACCAGCTTTTCAATAGCTGAGCTATGAGTAATAGTAGTAAGAATTTGAACAGCCTGTTCTCTTACCACAGGGCTTTCATCATTAAGACCACGATCAACATTTGTATAATCTGGTTCCTTGCCTTCCTGTTGATGGACATTTCCCTGAGAGGGCCCCTGTTGTTGAGGAGGAGGAAAACATCCATTTGCTGTAATCGCAAGAAAAAGTACTAAAGCAAGACATTGAATACTCAATATACTTTTCATTATAAGATCTCCCGGTGTAGCTTGATTTAACATTAAACATATCAACAATATTATTATAAAGGCAGATTATGCATAAAGTACAGCACAAATCACCTAACATTAAGTACGTTAAGTTAATAGAGTGCAAAATAGTGTTTTAATTATCTTGAAATGCCTGTAAGGTGTTTGAATACTCCTATTTTCCAATCACCGCTGAGAATAGCTTGTTTGTGATATTCTACAACATTTTCTGGACAGGCTTTAACAAACTGAAGCATAAAAAATACAAAGATTAATACGTCATCTACCTGCCCCAATACAGGCAAAAAGTCCGGTATAAGATCAACAGGACACACAACGTATATACTAAGTAACGATATGAAAACCAGTTTGGTTAACAAAGGTACCTTTAAGTCAAAAAACAAACGCCAGGTCAACTCAACATTCAAGAAAAAAGTAGTCAAAAACTGGTTTAACTGCGCTAAATTCACTAGAAAGATCCTCCAGACTTCGTAATTAAAGTTATATTTATTATGACATTAAATAATTATAATTGTTACATTTTCCAAAGAAATTTATAAAAAAATTTAGGATTCATTTCTTATAACAAAATATCAGCAAAACATCGACTGATAAATATCTTTCAGGCATTAAGAGAAGTAAAGTTTCGTTATTGTAAAGAGAAAAAGACCTTACTCAATTGACATAACAGCTGTATAGTGTTAATTTATAAGGGTTATAAGTAGCTTGCGGGTGTAGCTCAGTTGGTAGAGCACTAGCTTCCCAAGCTAGGTGTCGCGAGTTCGAGACTCGTCACCCGCTAAAAGGCTTATAAAAACTCATTCTCAGCAGATAAAAGATTATTACATGCCGGTTTAAAATTAACGAAAAATAATGAAAATGATTAACGAACCTAAACTTTCACACAATAGACACAATGATTTTTCTCTTGGTTGGTGGTTTATAACTATTTTAATAAGCTTTATAATAAGTGCAGCAATCATCTGGGTTATTCATATTACATGGCATCCATCAATAAAAGAGATTACCCAAAACATACCCGGTAGTATCAATATTTTTCAATCAGGTTCAACCGGACCAGCACTACCAAAAATTAAAGATAAGACCATTATACTGGCAATGGGAGTTGATTCTAACGGCCCAAAAACTGATCCTTTTAAAGCCACCAGAACAGATACTATGATTGTAGTAATACTGGATCCCAAAAATAAAACTGCCAACGCTATCTCCATACCCCGTGATAGCAAGGTATTTCTAGCTGACAATAAAGGAATAGACAAAATTAATGCAGCTCACGCCTATGGCGGGCCGGAACTTGCCGTTAAAACTGTCGAACAAACCCTGGGTATAAAGATTGACCACTACGTTATCATAAACTACGACGGACTTAAAGAGCTTGTAAATGCTCTTGGTGGCGTAGAAGTCTACGTTGACAAAAAAATGAAATATACTGACCGTGCAGGCAAACTTTATATAGACCTGGAACCCGGCAAACAACTCCTCAACGGTGATAAAGCAGAAATGTTTTTACGTTACAGGCACGATGCCGAAGGAGATATAGGACGTATAAAGCGCCAGCAATGGTTCCTTAAAGGCGCATTAAACAGAATTAAAAGCCCTTCTATTGTTTTAAAAATACCTCAACTTATTGAACTATCTAAAAAGTATATGCTAACAGATATGAGCCTTGCTCAAATGATGAAAATAGCCGGATTTGTGAAAGAAATAAACTTTGATAAAGTTCAAGTTGCAACACTACCAGGATATCCATCACAAAACAGTGCAATCAGCTACTGGTTAATAGATGTAAACAAGTCTCAAATACTTATAGATCGAATGGTATATGGTTTTGAGCAGGTCACTAATCAGAAAAAGTCTGATACAGAAGAAATTACATTAAGCATTTTATATAATACACTCGAAAATGAAAACATTGAAGACTTTGTTTCTGAACTCGAAAGCTATAACTATAAAGTAGTTTGTAAAAATAAAACTAAAGAATCTCAAACAAAGATAATAGCACATACATCAAAAGCATCAATAGGGGAATCACGTATTCTTAGAGAAAATACCACTAAATTGAAAGAAGCCCCCCTATTTATAACCCCTGAAGAGGTCTTATGTGCCCCCAGTGATTTTACAATAGTTCTTGGAAAAGAATAAAACAAGGAGGAGAAATGAATTATAAACTTTTTAAACCTGAAACAAAATATTTCAACATAAATATTATACTGGGGTTATTATTGATTTTAAGCATAAATAATCAAGCTATTGCAGCTAATAAACCACTTGACACAATCGGAGAACCCACAAAACTACAGTCTGATGCAGAAATTTCATCTCCTTTCAGTGAAACATCTGACACAGAAGAAATGACCGATGACAGTGATACAGAAAGTATACCAGAAACTTCTCCTTTCAAAATAGATTCCAGCTCAAGCCCTTTTGACCAGCCAGAAGAATCACATGCCGAACCAGTAATAGAAGATATTAAAACAACAACACAGGAACCTGCTATTAGCCCAATTGCAGACCCCAATAATCCTCTCGGGCTGGCAGCACCTTATCAACAACTGGAAAAAAGCAAAGAACTCCTTAAAAACAATAGAATTGCAGAAGCTAAAGCTATTGTAGAACCCACCAGTGAATGGCTAACAGAATTAACAGAATATCATATACAATTATTCAGAAAACTCAATTCGATTGAATCAGCGAAAAACCAGGCTCAGGTTGAAAAAAGAATCGCTCTGGATTCAGCACTACTCAGAGATAAAGCATTCTATCAATTAGCACTTATATACCTCGCTGAAAACAACGAAAAAAAAGCTATTAAGTACTTCATTGAAGTCATTAAATCTCAACCAAGGACAGAACTAGGCTTAAAATCCTATGAAATACTTCAACAAATAGGTTTCACAGAAAAGGTAAGACTTGTACCCCAACTTCAGTAACCTAATAATAATGAATACTGAAAAAATACAACTTACTTTTAAAGGTAAGCTAGAAGTTTTAATGGTAGCTCAAATAACACGCATATTTGGGACCTATAATATAAACATTATTGACCTTCAAATGGACAATATAAACTATGACTCTGGTTCTCTTATAGTTATATTCAATGCATCATCAACAACAGACGAAATAGACTCTTTCTGGAACGAGATTAAACAAATTTCAAAAGATCTTCATCTTGAATACTCAAATAAATACCTTACATAAACCATAATCATAAACAATTAACAACAATACCAGGATTACTGATAAGGCATCAAGCTTGCATTAAAAGCTTTATATACATAAAAAAGCTTAAACAACAATTTATCATAAGGCAAGAATAGGGTTTATAAATTAAAAATGTCTATTAACAGGCATTTTAAGTATTTAGATGACACAACAACGCCTGTATGTTAAGATCATAACCGGCACAGAAAAACAGGAGGTAAACAATGGAATTAACACAATTAATCAAAGAAAGAGCCTGTGTTAGAAAGTTTACAGATAAAAAACCCTCAAAAGATCAATTAAAAGCTATATTAGAAGCAGGCAGACTTGCACCATCCTGGGTAAATGTGCAGCCCTGGCATTTTATAGTCGTTCAGGATCCAGAAACTATAAAGCTTCTAGGAAAGCTTTCTTTTGATCAACCCCACGTTACAAAAGCTCATACATTAATTGTTTGCTGTGGCACTACAGATTCATGGGAAGACGACAATTATAAAGAAATAATAATAACAAGACCAAATATAACCAAAGAAAAAATTGATTTTTTGCTTAATTCACCAACATTTAACCCTATGAAAATCAGTGAAGAAGCTGTATTAATGAGGACTACTGAAGAAGTAACTTACGCTATAGCCTACATGACATTAGAAACAGAAAATCAGGGTCTGGCATGCTGCGTTATAGGGGCAATAGGTAACCCCTTAACTAAATCCAATCTGGATGTTTATCAGCAGGTCAAAGAAAAACTAAACCTTGATGGAACCACATTCATAGTAGCCCTGCTTGTTATAGGATACCCTGACGGGGAGAAACCACCTAAAACAAGAAAAAACTTTGATCAGATTGTCTCATATAACAAATACAAAGACCCTTTCTAATATATTATTCTTCTTTTTCGTTGCTCAAAGGCGGAAGTTGAACATTCTTCCCTGGTTCAGGCTGCACCATAACTGGCACAGGAAGCGGAACTGGCTGGGGAGCTACCTTATCAGGCAAAAAACTCCCAGAAGAAGAAGCTGTAACCTCTGACGGTTGTTTTTTATCGGGTTTAATATGGCTGTAATGAGCCTGATCTTCAAGTTTTTGCGGTTTAGTAACACTGACAGCCTTTTTGGGTTCTTTTTTAGGCTTTGCCGGAGGCTTTTTAGAGGTTTTATCATCTGATGAACTAAAGGCTGTCTTATGCCTACTTAAAGATAAGGATCGTGCAAACTTCCAATCATCCTGTTTATCGTAAGCAAGATATATTTTAGCCTGTATAACATGCGTTTTCTTAATATCTGGAACACCCATCTCTGAAGCAAGATCAATTAGAGAAGATGTTTTCTTAACATCCAGCGGGGTCTTATCAGAAGCAATAACCTTTTCCGCTTTACCAACAACCTTACCATTCTCATAATATATAGCTTTTGCTTTAAGATAATTGACCGGATCTTTACCCTCATTCTTTACCTGAAAAGTTACCTTAGGATAAAGTTTATCTGTAAGCGTATTAGGTATCAGATGAGTTTTAATCGATGCCAGAGAAATAGAATAAAGAATCTCAGCAGGTATAATAATACTAGGGTTTACTTCCTGAGCTTTTTCAAATTGTTCTTTTGCTTTATCCATTTCATTTTTCTTTGCCAGCTCAACACCTTTTTCTACAAGCAATTCACCAAGATAAAGAGCTGAAGTTCCGGTAGTATCTACCTCATAAGCTTTTTCATACTCGGCAATAGCATCATCTCGTTTGTTTTGTTTTTTATAAATTTCAGCCAGTTTAATATGTGTCAGGGGGTTATCAACAAATTCCTGAGACTCTTTCAATATATTGATAGCCTGATCGACTTTTTTATCAGTCAAAAAATCGTTTGCAATATCCATATAAACTTTTATCACTTTGTCTTCTACTTTTTGCTGGGCTTCAACATCAACGTCATCATAATTTTTAAAAGCCAGTTTATACTTTTCAATAGCATCCAGCCTTGTTGCAGGAGAATAAATATGGTCACCCCATTTTACATAAAGATCTGCAAGTTTTATTTTGACTTTATCCGGTTTAGGATCGTCAACCGTAAGCAAGGTTTTTTCTGCCTGCTCAAACTGACTATCTACAAGCAGCATTGTAGACATAGCAACCTGTGCATCATAGCTATTTTTAGAATCTCTGGTTAGCCTGACAGCCTCTTCAAATTGTTTTTTAGCTTCTTCAGGCTCATTAGCATCGAGCAGAGCATTACCCAGGTGCAAATGTGCCTCAGCACTATCAGGAAAAGTATCAACAGCTTTACGATATACCTGTAATGCTAAGGCTGTTTTACCTGATTTTTGGTACATTTCACCTTTATTAATCATTCTATCCAGTGACAGCACCGTATTAGGTATCAACCATAATACAATTGCTACCAGTACTATGATACCTGCAATAAACAATATCGGTTTTACATTATTTTTCTTATTATACATAAATCAAACAATTTCCTTTGCTTTTTATGGATTATATTTTCACGCCAACTCTATCGGTTTTATACCATTTCATATCTCTTTTAGAAAAAATAATCTTTGTAACAACTAATATAACTACAATTGTCCATAGTACAATAACAAAAAAAGCTGTACCAATAGACCATTTAAGAGACTCAAAGATAGAATATTTCTCCAGTTTACGTATACTTAAAAATAACAGACTGACAAAAAACAGGCCTATAGCAGCTAACACCATAATATATTGAATAAAATCAAATGGCCTGCCAAACATCATTGAAACAATTTGAATAAGAACGTCTGAAATAAGCCATACGGGTAGGACAAATTCCAGAAAGTAAGCAATCATATCGAGAGAAATCTTTTTAGAAAGGTGTTTGGAAGTCAGTATACGGTCTGAATAGTCAAGGTATCTTCTTATACTACCTTCGGCCCAGCGTTTACGTTGTTTAACAATAGATTTAAAATCAGGAGAAGCTTCTTCATTAACGACTACATCAGGACAAAACCTTATGTTAAAACCTTCTACATATAGTTTTGTTGATGTATCAAGGTCATCTGTAAGTGTATAAAGATTCCAGCCCCCAACAGCCTTAATAGCAGAACGTTTAATCAGTTCTCCATTACCTCTAAGCTCTACTGCAGCTTTTATGCTATCTCTTCCCATCTGTATATTGCTATCCATAGAATATTCATAGTGCTGCACCCTTGTTAAATAACCGGTATATTTGTTGATAATAACCTTTCGTGCCTGAACTGCGGCTGTTTTTTCTTCCACCAGATAAGGCACAATCTTTGTTAGAAAATCAGGTTCAACTTTGGCATCAGCATCAAAGATACAAAGAACTTCGCCATCAGTTAATTCAAGAGCATCATTGAGTACTGCCGATTTGCCAGGAAAAGCATCATCTGGCCTAGAATGTAGTTGAACTCTGTCTTTATACTTTTCTACAAGGGCCTGAACTTTTTGAGCAGTATTATCTTTACTTCTATCATCAACTACGAGTATTTTATAATTCGGATAATCAAGTTTAACAAGGCATTCTATCGTTTCTTCTATAACTAATTCTTCATTATGTGCAGGAATAACAACACTTACAGAAGGCTGATAATCTATCTCAGAGAGTTTTTCTCTGGCTTGAGCTATTTTGTCTTTAAATAAAAACTGTGAAACTACTAGAATACCGCAATAAAGAACTATTAACACCAGCACAATAAGTGTTGACGGAATAACATCCAGATAGACCTCAAATACTACAAGGAATATCCATAAAACGAGTATTAAAAAAAATAATATTAAGCGATCTTTCACTTCTAGTATGCCATTAAACGCCTTGCGTATTCCTTTAACACAGCTTCAGCCTGTTTAGTGCCATTTATTTCTTCAGCCATCTGTGCCATATTCTCAGCTGCACTTGAATAACAAGAAGATTCTAACATCATTTTCACCCGACGTGCCAGATTGTTAACAGAAAGCTCATCATATTTCATTTGTGTCGCTACACCAAGTTCACATAGTCTTCTGCTGTTATTTTCCTGCTCAATTTGCTTTCTATCTGGAACAATCAAGGCCGGTTTGCCGAGAGTTAAAATTTCCATCGCCGTACTATGGCCTGCCTGGGTAATTATAAGGTCTGCAGCCTTAAGATAAGATGCAATAAAAGGCACAACTCCTTTTATAGTGACATTAGACGGAATGTCAGAAGCATCAAAGGTTGTAAAAACCTCAAAATCAATATCATCAAGCGTTTCTGCTACTTTTAAAACTGTCTCAAATAACGGTCTACGGTAAGAATGCCCACCAAGAGTGCAAACCACATAGGGCCTGTCAGATGACTTTTTAACCGGTTCAACTTCTGATCTCTTCCAGGCTACCAGGGGCCCTACAAAGCGTTGACGCTTCATAACCCTAAAGTTTGTGCTTAAATTAGGCAAACAAACAGTATAAGGAGGTGGAAAATCTGGTATTAAAATCTCTTCAGAAGAACTTAACCATGTTCTCATTACCCATTCAAAAGATTTACCAAATATTTTCACCAAAGCTGAGTCTTTTTCAAAAAAAGGATAAAAAGCACTCTGGTTAGTTAATACCACACAGGGCAAACCTACTTTATCCGCTGCCATTACCGGTGCAAGCCGGCCATCAGCAACAACACAGGTAGCCCTTTCTCTTTCTATAATATCAATTTCTTCCTGGATAAGCTGGTTAAAATTCAATACCCATGCATGGTTTTTAAGTATCGTTTTACCTACATCAAAAGAGCCATCTGACCCTATAAGTTTTAATTCCTGTGGTATTTCAATACAGGGCAGGTTATTCATTTTAAGCTTCTCATAAGCATACCCATAAGAACCTATCAGTATTTCATCTTCTTTAAACTCTCTTGCAATAGCAATAGCCCTGCTTGAATGCCCATAACCTTCACTGCTTACAGAGAGATAAACTTTTGGCTTGAGCTTGGTTCTGTCAAGTTTGGTCAGGTGAGGAGACAGCAAAAAATTTCGCAGCTTTTCAATTGTCTTTTCTAATGTTTTTTCTAAAGTTTTTTCCATATTCTATAGTGTCCGTAAATACCAAATAAAAATAATGGAATCCCTGTAATGAAAAGCATCTTAATAACACCAATTAAGTCAGCACCAATAGCAACAATCAAAACAGGTAACGTAGAAGACGTACTCAGCAACGTAAATTGAACCCCGAAGACTTTTCCTCTCATATTTTCAGGTATAGAGCTCTGTAGAATTGTCTGAACAGGTATAGCAACCAGTGCTGACCCAAAACCAATAACAGTCGCTACAAGGTAAGTATATAACATTCTGTAGGTTAAATCAAAAGCTTCCGACATACAAAAGATAAAGTTCATACCGGGTATACAGACCTTATATTCTTCTGGTATCAGAGCAGTAGCAGTCAAAACACAGAGGCTAAAGCCTATAATAGCAAAGCCTGTAAAAATTGCCAGCATCTTTGAACGTTTGCGCCAGAACTTACCCATAAAGCCAGCACCTATAACCATTCCCAGGCCACTATAAGCAACTATATAAGCAAACTTTTGAGCACCCATAGCAGGTGAATCAGGATAAAGCATCTGACTTGATATACTTATAGAAAGAATACACAGTGCCACAATAATAGAAAACAACGTAGCCAGCTTGAGCATAGCATTAAAAACAACCGGTGTATTCTTGATATAGGAAAGGCCATCCTTAAATTCGTCAAAGAACTCCTTTACACTACGATCTCTGGTATGGTCGACAGGAGGTTCTATCACTCTTATCAAGCATATAGCAGATATTAAAAACAGTGCCGTAATCGCAAAATGTACCGCATTAATACCAAACATATTGATTAAGGGGTCACCAAGCACGAATCCAAAAATAACAGAACCCATCATAGTTGTCGTAAATAGAGAATTAGCCGATATAAGCTGCTTTTTCTCAACCAGCATTGGTATACATGATGCTTCAGCAGGTACAAAGAACTGTGTAACTGATGAAAGAAGAAAAGCTATAATATAAATACCTATCAGAGAAGAATCAAAGAATGGAAGAAAGAGGATAATCAACCCCCTTAAAATATTTGTAGTTATCATTGTATATTTTTTGCGCCAGCGGTCAATAAATACACCTGCCATTGCCGTAAACAGAATAGCAGGTATGGTAAATGCAATATACAGCCAGCTCTGATAGGTTGCACTGCTACCTATATTATGAGCAATAATAGCTACAAAGACTACAAAACAGACCCTGTCTCCTAATTGAGAAAAGATTTGCGCTATCCATAACGCAAGAAAAGATTTATTTGTTAATACAGCTCTGTAACCATCCTGTTTTGACAACTTTATATTCCTTAATAAGGCTTCATCACAGCTCTTATCTCCTTAAATAAGGCATATATTTTCTATTAAATCAGGTGTTTTCAACTTATAATTTGTTTTTTGTTTTATATAGTTTAACATAATACAATGAGCTTTAATAACTATTGAAATATCGCAAATAAAAGTATTTTCATTTTTAACATTAAGGCTTTTCAAGTAGTGATAAAGATTATAATCAATTTCTGCCAAATTGCCAAATCTATCACTACATTTTTCACAAATAAAAACGCCTCTATATGAATTCAAATAGACGTTTGAATCTTCTTCAATAATTTTATTACAGTGATCACAGCGATCAAGCATAGGAGCATAACCTGACATCACCATTATTTTATGCTGAAAAGCAACTAACAAGTGCTCTAATTCGTTATCCATGGCAATTTCAAGTTTTTTAATACTATCATATAAGAAGTTATAAACCTCTTCAGATTGTGGATCTTCTTCAATACCAAACGCAGTAATAAGTTCAGAATAATACATTGCAAATGTAATCTTTTTCAGATCTGTCCTCAGATTTTTAAAATAGTCTGTAGTACTACACTGTGTAATAATATCAAGATTTTTACCTTCATAAAGTATCAAATCAGAGGCAATGAGAGGTTCCAGCCTCCCTCCCAGCTTTGACTTTGGTCGCTTAACACCCTTTGCTATTGCCCTGACCAGCCCATACTCTCTCGAATATAAAACTACAACCTTGTCATAATCTTTAAAATCATATGTTCTAAGGATTATAGCAGACGTTTTATACTCAGGCATATATGTTATCCTTAAATAAGAGTGGGCGAGTGATGGGAATCGAACCCACGAATACCGGAACCACAATCCGGGGCCTTAACCACTTGGCTACACTCGCCTCAGTCATCAGCGGGCGACGAGGTTCGAACTCGCGACAACTAGCTTGGAAGGCTAGCGCTCTACCAGCTGAGCTACACCCGCACTATATTAAGTTTTACTTTTAGAAAATCGGGATGACTGGATTTGAACCAGCGGCCCCCTCGTCCCAAGCGAGGTGCGCTACCAAGCTGCGCCACATCCCGAAGGTATTTATAGTTTAAACAATACAGAACGACAGTGTCAACCTTTCGGGGAGTATTATATATTTTTATATACAACATGTTTTGAAATTTTTCCACTTCGACAGGAAAAACCTACTGACAAAACCATAAAC
Source organism: uncultured Gammaproteobacteria bacterium (assembly GCA_964517135.1). Taxonomy (GTDB): domain Bacteria; phylum Cyanobacteriota; class Vampirovibrionia; order JBFMGH01; family JBFMGH01; genus CAZFBA01. The sequence goes on along the minus strand of CAZFBA010000002.1, from coordinate 60,240 downwards.
TCTTTATTTAACCGTACTGAACAATTTCAATATCAACAACTGTAACAATGGCACCAGAAGTATTATGCGTATAGGTATCTATTTCGTCGAAATTCCAGTCTGCTTCAACGCCTGATAGTCTTAATCTATCATTGCCTGCACCACCATCGACAAACACCTCATTATAATTAGTACCATCAATCTGAACAAGATCATTACCATCATCAAGATTTACAGTAACATTGTTATTGGAACCCCCAACAATAACCGTATCATTACCGGCAAGGGCGTTAACTATAATAGTTGAATTATTATACATTGATACATCTATGTTATCACCAGCCGGCGTACCGTCAATAACAATTTCAGTATCATCATAACCATCTACCTGCGCCTTCAGGGTAAGCTGTTTTTCATCATCAGGAAGCATTTCCAGGTATTCCTGAATAGCAGTATTTACTGCTTCTTCCATATTTACACCATAACCAAGAAGCTGTTCTGCTCTTTCAGCCGGTATAGATTTATATAAACCATTTAAAATTGGTCTTTCTATTGATGCATAAATATCTGTAAGAGGTGAATTAATGAGTTCATTACGAAATTCGGCTCTATCTTTCCGTTGCAGGCTGGCAGAAGTTGAATATGACGCAGTATCAACCTGCGCCAGTAGCGAATTTGAGGTTCCAAAAAGAATACTACTCAAACTGCCCTCAAAGAGATATACACAATTAACATTAAAGGTATCGTCTGAAAATGAGATTGAATAAATGGTAAGGCGTTAAAAAATTTACATTCTGTAGTAAAAGCCGGACTAATCAACACATATGTATTATATGCGATTAACTATCTGAATAATTACACATATGTATAAATTTATAGAGCAAACCCGGATTAAAAGATTTAGAGCCTTCTGATAGCATTATTTTAATAGATTCCTGAGAGGTTCTTGCTGGTTTATAAACACGTTTTGAGCAGAGGGCATCATAGACATCAGCTATAGCGCATATTTGAGCATAGAGAGAAATCTCATCCATTTTGATACCCCTGGGGTACCCGGAACCTGAATAACGTTCCTGGTGTTCCAGTGCTACTCTATAAATAATACTGGAAAGTTTAAGCTCATCTTTAATGATTTTAGCCCCCAGTGGAGCATGTAATTTCATTATTTTAAACTCTTCATCTGTTAATCTGCCCGGTTTATTAAGCACCTCTTTGGGTATTTTCATCTTTCCAATGTCATGAAGTAGTGCAGCAAGTGCCAGATCTTTTATTTGCTTCTCATCAAGACCTATTTGCAGACCTAAAGCCACACTCAAAGCAGATACATTCACATTATGAGAATATGTATACTCATCAAACATTCTAAGCTGGCCAAGATAGTCAACTTCATCAATTTTTTCAGCAACTTCTTCAACCAGCTTATCCCTTGTTACCTCACAAATAGCTATATCAGGTGTTTTGCCGCTTTCTATATCATTTATAAAACCTCTAGTAGAGGCCAGAACTTCTCTTCTAACCTGCTGATCTATCTTTGACTCAGAATCTTCAGGTTCTTCAGGTATGTCATTAATATCATTCTCAACTATTTCTTCAACAACATCATCTAACTCAAGAGATTCTTCAGTAGAAGGCCTGATTTCTGTTGTCACAACAGTGCTGGGATCATCCTGTGTTCTAAACAGTTTTATATAACTAAGCTGCAAAACCTTGCCCGGTGTCATTTCTGTACCCTTAGGGCATATCAGTTTACCTCTTTCATTATAAAGGTCAAACTCTAAATATTTAAGCGCTTCTATATCCTTGATATTAACTCTTTTCAAGCCACGCCACCTAAAATTTATTATTCCGTAAAAGTGGTCATATGTGAAAATTTATACAATATTGTAGGATTAAACCACTTGCTCCCATAGTTTAACATAATTTTGATCGCATCCTGAGAAGGTTTAGGGTTAGAATAGACTTTTGTTGATACAAGAGCATCATAGACATCACAAACACTGACAATCTGCCCGAAAGTGCCAATAGCTTCTCCAGAAATACCTCGAGGATAGCCTGTACCGTCAAACTTTTCCTGATGTTCCAGTGCTATACGGGCCACATCTTCAGGTAACCCCATCTCATCTTTAATAATCTTATAACCTATAGGAGAATGCAATTTTACAATCTCATATTCTTTATCAGTAAGGGGGCCCGGCTTATAAAGAATCTGCTTGGGTATTCTTGTCTTACCTATATCATGTAACAGCGCACCTAATGCCAGTGTTCTGAGCATATTACTGGTAATATTCAGTTTATGACCAAGCATGACACTTAATACCGCAACATTAACCCCATGAGAATAGTCATAGTCATCAAAAACACGTAATTGATTCAGGTGAGATATTTGGTCAACAGTATCCAGAACCTCAGTAACTATCTGATCTCTTGCTGCATTATAAACAACAGGGTCAGGAGGAGTTCCCGTTGCAGCAGAATCAATAATATCATGCATCGAAGATTTAATACTAACCTGCATTTCAGGTGAAATCAACGACTCCGGATTAATTTCATGAAGCCTTTCATCATTATAGGCAATCGTCTTTTCTGGAGAAAGCACCGGAACTACCGTAGAAACATTTGATTTGACTTTTCCTTTTTTAGCAGTCGGTTTTTTAGGGACAAATGGTTTTTCTTCAGCAGAAGGCTTCTCTATAACCTCTTCTGGTTTACGATATATCTCAATATAACGTAACTGCAAAAGTTTTCCAGCAGTCAAAGCTTCTCCTGATCGAAAAATCAGGCGACCATTCCTAGTATAAATATCATAAGGTAAGAACTTTAAATTCTCCAGCTCTTTTACTAATACAGGAATCACTTAAGATAACCTTACCCTTGATCCTAAAAATCTCTATCTTAATAAATATTATAATTTAAAAGTCGAATTAATTAAATCCATCGACCTGTTTCTATAATTCATGAAGCAAATAATAAGGTAAAAACCAAAATTGTAACTTTTCTCAACAGATTTCAATTTCATTTTAACCTCAAAATAGTTTGCTATATACTTTAACATGAAAGCTGAAAGTATTAAGAACGTAACAGAATGAGGTCGAGATGAATAAAAAACGAGCAATAATAAGCGTTTATGATAAAACAGGGCTCAAAGAGTTTGCTAAAAAACTAACAGAAACTTTTAACTATGAAATAATCTCAACAGGTAAAACACGAGACTACCTTAAAAAAGCCGGAATAAAGACAACCCAAATAAGCACCCTGACAGAATTCCCTGAAATACTTGACGGCAGAGTTAAAAGCCTGCATCCAAAGGTTCATGGAGGCATACTCGCTGATAAAGATAACAAAGAACATCTCAATACACTTAAAAAAGAAGATATAAAACCCATTGATCTCGTTGTAACAAACCTGTATCCATTTGAAAAAGTTGCTGAAAATAAAGATGCTTCAATAGAAGAACTTATTGAAAATATTGATATTGGTGGCCCTGCAATGCTAAGAAGCGCTGCAAAAAACTTTAAATCTGTAACTGTAATCTGTTCACCAGAAGATTATGACACCATCATAGATGAAATGGAAAAATACAAGGGGAATACCACACTGGAAACACGCCAGAAGCTTGCTTTAAAAGTATTTAGAAACACTTACAACTACGATAAGACCATCACTGACACACTCAGCAGGATCTTTGAAGCAAAAGAAACATTTGAAGCATTTAACCTTAACCTTAAAAAGATTAAAGACCTGAGATATGGAGAAAACCCACACCAGAAAGCTGCCCTCTACAGTCATACAAGAGATAATCTGCATGACCTACCATTTAAGGTTCTACAGGGCAAAGAACTTTCATATAACAACCTTGTAGATTTAACAGCTGCACTGAGAATTATCAATGAATTTCAAAAAAAGCCTGCTGTATGTATAATAAAACACTCTAACCCCTGTGGTGTTGCTCTTGGAAAAACAGCTCTTGAAGCATATAAAAAAGCTCTTAATGCTGATCCTATAAGTGCTTTCGGTGGCATCGTAGGGTTTAATGCCACTGTAGACTATGAAACAGCCCTTCTAATGACAAATATTTTCCTTGAAGTCATTGTAGCACCTGAATTTACTGAAGAAGCCATATCTACACTGGCAGCCAAAAAGAATCTGCGCCTTATTGAAATACCGTCAGATATTAACTTGCTGGAAGATTATATGATAAGACAGGTTGCAGGTGGCATTCTGGTTCAGGATTCAGATAACAAAATGTTAACCAGAGAAGAATTAAAGATCGTTACAGAAAAGAAACCTTCTGAAGCAGAGCTAGATGACCTTTTATTCGCCTGGAAAGTAGCAAAACATGTTAATTCTAATGCCATTGTCATAGCTAAAAATGCTCAAACGATTGGCATAGGCTGCGGTCAAACCAGTCGAATAGCTTCAATGGAAATAGCATTGAGACAGGCATGCGATGAAGCTAAAGATGCTGTTGCTGCAAGTGATGGATTCTTTCCTGCTATTGATAATATTGAAGCAGCTGCACAATCACGTATCAGTTCCATTATACAGCCGGGTGGCAGCATAAAAGATAAAGATGTCATCTCAACCTGCAATAAACTTGGGCTTTCTATGGTCCTGACAGAAACAAGACACTTCAGACACTAGCCACCTATCTGTTTAAAAGCTGTTTTAAATCTTCATATATTTTTTTGTTGTTGGCGTCAATAGCTTTTGCTACAGCTTCTGCTACAAATACCTTATAAGCCTCACACATAGCTTCCATATCCTGTTCAGTATTATTAAAAGCCCCTGTATCACGGGCTCTACCCTGTCTTGTTAAAACATTAGAATATTCCTGAGCTAGTTGAAACTTATAAGAATCCACCGTACTGTTAATCATACTGTACAGTTGCCTTTCGCTTAGTCCTAAAGACGTCATAATTCCTCCATTAACCTATTTTTTCGAATATCTTAAACATAGGTAAGTACATACCAACAATAACAGCCCCAACTAACCCACCCAATACAACAATCATCATTGGTTCAATAAGTGAAGTCATCGTTGAAACAGCAGCTTCTACTTCCATATCATAGAAGTCAGCAATCTTTGTAAGCATAGCATCAAGCTCACCAGTTTCTTCTCCAATAGCAATCATTGATACAACCATTGCAGGAAAAAGCCCCGAGCGTGCAAGAGGCTCATTGATAGTTCCACCCTGGGTAACAGCCTCTTTAACATCACCTACAATACCGGAAACAACAGCATTTCCGGCAGTATCTTGAACGATTTCAAGTGAATTCAGTATAGGCACTCCACTTTTAACCAGTGTACCAAAGGTTCTGGTAAACCTCGCTACTGCAACTTTCTTTAAGAGGTCACCAAAAACCGGAATTTGCAAAAATATTTTGTCTATTTCATATCTACCTTTTTCCGTTGCATAAACATGCCTGAACAAAAACACCAACCCTACAATAATTGCAATGATAAGCAATATCCATGCTGACCGTAAAAACTCGCTTACATTAATTAAAAACTGTGTATAAGCAGGCAAATCAGACCCCAGCCGACCAAATAATTGTGAAAACTTAGGTAATATGAAGGTCAGCATAACAAAAAATATAACAAGAGCAAGCAAGGTAACAATAGCCGGATAAGTAAGAGCTGATTTTACTTGATGCAATAACCTTGCACGATCTTCAAGAAACTTGGCAATCCTGTTTAAAACCTCATCAAGAACTCCACCCGTTTCACCGGCTCTTACCATAGCAACATACAGAATATCAAAAGTGTCAGGGTGCTTTGCAAAAGCATCAGATAATGAAATACCCTGCTCGACATCGCTTTTAACTATCGTTAAGATCTTTCTAAGCTTATAATTCTCTGATTGCTCTGAAAGAATAGTCAACGCTCTCATCATAGCAACACCCGCATTGATAAGAGCAGAATATTGTCTTGAAAACACAACCATATCACTTAAACTTACTTTAGAAAACTGTTGTAAATAGTCATCAAGGTTTGCATCAAGAATACTTTTCGGCTTATTTGCATCTTCAGCATCAATAAGATATAAATTTTTCTCTTTCAGGTGCAACCTGAGTTCATTAAGCGTTTCAGCCGAAGCAACATTTTCTAATAAATTACCTTTATCATCACGGGCTTTATATTTATATTGAGGCATTTAAGCACTCCTAATCAAAACTATGCACTGGCCATAGCAGAACCGATCATACGTTTCAGGTCATCAGGCCTACTTGTTTTTGTCATCGCATCTTCATAAGTAACCAGGTTATTGACATACAGCTCTCTAAGTGCCATTTCAAGTGTTTGCATTTTATAGTTACCACCTGTTTGAATAGCTGAATAGATCTGGGCTGTTTTACCTTCACGAACGAGGTTAGCGATAGCAGGTGTAACAATCATAACTTCCTGTGCCATAATCCTGCCAGACTTTGTACCATCTGAAGATAATTTAGGCAGCAATGTCTGTGTAAATACAGCCACAAGGGAGTTCGATAACTGAATACGGATCTGTTGCTGCTGTGTAGGTGGGAAAACGTCAACAATACGGTCAACAGTCGCAGAAGCAGATGAAGTGTGCAGGGTACCAAACACAAGGTGACCGGTTTCAGAAGCTGTCAGAGCAAGAGAGATCGTTTCAAGGTCCCTCATCTCACCAACCAGTATAACATCCGGATCTTCCCGCAGGGCAGCTCTCAGGGCATTGTTGAAACTCCTGGTATCCTGACCAAGTTCTCTCTGGTGAATAACGCTTCTTTTTGATGTATGAACAAATTCGATCGGGTCTTCAATTGTCAGAATATGCTCTGCTCTGGAAGAATTAATGTTATCTATCATTGCTGCAAGTGTTGTAGACTTACCACTACCGGTAGGCCCTGTTACCAGAACCAAACCACGTGGTCTTTCAGAAATTTCTTTAACAATAGGCGGCAAACCTAACTGATCAAACGTTGGAATATTTGATTGGATAGAACGCAGCGCAGCAGCATAATTGCCACGGTCTTTGTATACGTTAACCCTGAAACGTCCTAAACCTGAAACCCCATAAGAACAGTCAAGTTCCCAGTTTTGTTCAAGTACTCTACGCTGTTCATTGGTTAACATACTGAAAATAAGTCGCTGTGTATCTTCTTTTGTTAACGGCGGATAATCAGTTCTGACAAGTTTACCATCAACTCTGATAACAGGCGGCAGCCCCATTGAAATATGCAGGTCAGAGGCGCCTCTGTCAAATACTAATTGTAATAATTCTTCTAAAAACATACCCTTCTAACTCCTATATTAATAACAAAGGTAGATAAATTAATGTTCTACAGTAACATGGTTGTCATGGTTATGGTTATGGTCATGGTGATGTTCTTCATGCGAGAATGTTTTCTCAATTTCAGCAAAACACCACGGGCACCGGGTCATCTCCAGGGATATTTCACCGCCACAATTGTCACATTCAGTATCTGCAGTAAAGTTCACAATTTTAAGTCCACATTTGGCGCAGGAAGTCCAGCCTTCTTGAATAAGAGAACTACAACGTGGACAGGTTTGTTTAAGGTCAAATTGACAGAACGGGCATTTATAGAACTCGTCTCCAACTGGTTTACCGCAGTTAGAGCAAACAGATGAAGCACCTTCCCCGGTAAATGTAACCCTTATAACCTCATCAAGAGTAGTATGACCTTCTTTAGCCAGCCACAAACTGTACTCAAGAAGTGTCATCATGCCTGATTCCTGGGCAGCATGCCTGATAATAGCAGTATTAGAACCTTTAGCTATGAGATCTCTTATATGATCATTAATACGCATAAATTCATAGACACCAACCCGGCCCTTATAGCCTGAACCATTACAGTTATCGCAACCTTTACCCTTATAAAAAGTTGTATAACCAAGATTCTCTATACCGAGATATTTTAAAACACTCATGTCTGCTTCATACTGTTCTTTACAGTTCGAGCAAACTTTTCTCAACAAGCGCTGTGCCAAAATAGCAAGTGTCGAACTTGAGATAAGGAAGGGTTCAACATCCATTTCTTCAAGACGCATAATGGCCCCAGGGGCATCATTAGTGTGGAGTGTTGTAAATACAAGGTGACCTGTCAGTGCAGCTTCTACAGCGATCTTGGCTGTCTCTTTATCCCTTGTTTCTCCGACCAGCATAATATCCGGATCCTGTCTTAAGAAGGCCCTGAGAATCCGTGCAAAGTCCATACCAATGACTTTATTAACCTCAGACTGTGTAATACCGGCCAGATCATATTCAATCGGATCTTCAGCCGTCGATATATTTACACCCGGTGTATTTCTTTCACTTAAAGCACTATAAAGTGTTGTAGTTTTACCACTACCAGTAGGCCCTGTTACGAAAATGATTCCAAATGGCTGATTAATAACTTCTCTTAAAGACTTAAGTGTTGGTTTATGAGTAACCAACTGATCAAGACCGAATGAAATGTTTGACTTATCTAGAATACGCATTACAACCTTTTCGCCAAACTTGCTGGGAAGTGTTGATACCCTGAAGTCAATAACCTTTCCTGCCATCCTTACTCTTATACGTCCATCTTGAGGTAACCTTCTCTCTGCAATATCAAGTTCTGACATAATTTTATACCTTGATATTAATGCATTTTGTATTTTTTTAGGGAAGGTCTTATAGATAGAAAGGACACCATCTAAACGATAGCGAACCTGAAGTTCTTTTTCCTGTGGTTCAATGTGAATGTCGCTAACACCTTTACTAATAGCAACACCCAGAATACGGTTTGCAAGTTGAATAATAGGAGCCTCTTCGGCTGAATCTGCCAGATCAGCTACATCAAGATCAGAATCTCCTACTTCTACGAGATCTACGCCCATTGAAGAAATCAAATCTTCTGTATCTTCTTCAAGAGTAAGCTCTTCATCTTTTTCTTCCTGGGGTAAATGGGTATTAAGAAACGTCCAGAAGTCATCTTCAACCACTACCACTTTTTTAATACGCAGGTTTTTAAACTCTTTAAAGCGATAGGCCAGCTCTTTTTCAACCACCAAATTCGCAGGATCAACCATGGCAACAGTTACAAGATTTCCACTTCGTCTTAAGGGTACAAATTTATGATCTGCCAGAATATTTCTGGGCAAAAGATGTATCATTTCAGATTCAAATTCAGTTTTATTAAGGTCAACATAACTAACACCATACTGCAATTCAAGTGCAGATCTTATTTGACTTCTCAACTCAGTCGTTTCATATAACTTTAAATCTACAATAGTTTCAAGCAAAGGCTTGCTTGTTTTTTTCTGTTCATCCAGAACCTGTTTTAAATCCTTTTCAGATAGAATCTGTGCCTGTATTAAAAGATCTTGAAGAGGGTTTTTAACTAACACCATAGAGCAACTTTTCCCCTTGTATTTGCGTAAATTTATGAATTAATCATCGTTTCATATTGAATTTTAATGTCTTTAGGTAATATAGCTGTATTTAGTGTGGTATAAATCATTAGTATATTAGCACCAATAGTAGTCAGGAGCAACATTTCACTGCTTGTGGCAATAATAACTTTTCTCAGGGTATTCTGTTCCATATTCTTAATGAAAACACCCAGATTAGAATAGAATGTCGGCAAGACACTGGCTATATCAGCAACGTTTTTTGACTCATCAATAAGCTTACTGGCAACAACATCACCAGAAGAGGTTGCTATTATAACTCCTAATATACCATTAACGGTGCTTAAGGTAGAAATAACTTCCTCTGATGATAGTTCTGCAATTGTTGGCATCATATCATTAATTTCATCAGCTTCATATACCTGAACACCTGACTCAACAAATACAGATAAAATGTCGTTACCAAACTTATTCAATATAATGGTACCAGTTGCAGACTCGAAAGCAATGTCTTTCACAGATTTAAAACCCAGCTTATCCATTGATTTAGCAATGATACCGAAAGTGCCTGAAGCCATGGCACCTATAACCTGTTCTTTATGTATATTACCAAGAGTGCTAGCTCTTATGAAACCAGCTTCATTAACAATAACACTTGCAGAAACACCTTCTATTTCAGTAATAGCAGCCAGCTTCTCATTAGTTTTTCCACCGGCAACAGCTGAAATAATATTAGTAGTAGTTGTTTCAGCTCCTACACTTTGCATTAAAGCATTTGTTTCAATAATATTCTCTATATCTCTATGATCTACAAGCAATTTGCCTATAGAAGTAATTTTTCCGCCATCATCAAGATCCTTAGACCGGGGAGAATCAGTCAGTCTGGGCATTAAATGTTTTTCTTCATCTGAAGTATCCTGTTGTTTTTCTTCTTCAGCGGAGGCTGCTATTTCCTGCGGGCGGGGCTGTTCTGGCTGTTTTTCCGGCTCTGATTGTTGCATCTGGGGTTCTTTTTCTTCTGAAACTTCAGGTAAGTCTGCTGAGAGGTCACCTATATCTCCATCAAGATCAGGTAAATCACCCAGAGCATCAAACTCTTCACTTTTAATTTCTTCCTGAGGTGGGGGTTGATAAGTTTCCTGAAATGCTGGTTTTTCAGGTTCTTTATCAGTCTCTTTCTGAGTGGTTAATTCTGGCTCTTTTTCAGGTTCTGAAAAAGTTTGCGGTGTTTCGTCTATCATATCCTCAAAAAATACCTCTTCAGGCAAATCTTCTTGAGGCTGTGATGCAGGTTCAGAAAACGGTACAGGCTCATCATCTATAATGTCTTCAAAATAAACTTCTTCTGGTTCATCTTCTGCTTTTACTGTGGCATCCAGTTCTGATATTTGAGCTTCTTCTTTGTCTATTTGAGGAGTTTCTACAACTGGAAGTTCTTCTACAGCTGTCTCCTCCTGCAGTGGCTTTTCTATAGAAGTCTGATCCACAGGAACTGCCGAAGCATCTTCTTTCTGAAGATCTGGTTTTTCTTTAATAGACGGCTTTTTAACTTCATCAAGCCTGACAAATAGTTTAACAACAAAGATACTCAATAAAACAGGTACAACAAGTGGCACTATATTTATAGTAAGATTTATTCCCGCCATAGAAATATAATTTTCAAACTGTGCAATGATGGCAGCACCAGAGACAGCAACCATAGTAATAAAATATACAAGTAGCATCAAACCTGATATAGCCATATATTGATTAACATTAGCCCTGTGATAGAGAAGCACTCCAGCCAGAATAAACACTACTAGGGCCACGCCAGAAAGCATCCAGACAGGCAGAGGCAGGACAGGAAGCGATAAATCTAATAAACCAGCCCCTGCACTGATAACAATGCTAACAATCAGAAGGACAAAAGGCACTATCACATTATTGAAAGCTATCTTATACATATTATTTCACCAAATTATTTCCCTGTTATCATGATTATATTACTGATTAGTATACTACATTCCTGCCATATTCTTCATCAATTTACAATTTCGACCGGAATAAATGCGTACATTTTTTTTTAGCATGTAAGTATTATACTCTGAGACAATAATATATTACAATTTAGATAAATACACATGACATTATGTAGATAAGAAACCAGTTTAGTCAGTGGATTACAGATTAAGTTCGCTTTAAAAAGTGTTAACACTTGAAAAGAGTTGCATTCTGGAAAAAAATAATAAATATTAAAAGCAACACCTCATCCCAAAGTTCATGATATGATTATACATACTGAAGGGAGGACAGAAACATAAACATGAGCACCTATACAAAGAAATTTGAGGATTTTCCGGAAGGGCTTTTAACCTGGCTTGAAACTGTCGCCGAAGAAACCAGCTGCCAAATACAAAAGACTGAATGGCGCAATAAATTTGACGAGAAGATATGCTACACACATCGCCCGGAAAATTCAGAGGAATATGAACTGACCATAACAGTAACTTCAGACTCCAAACACAATATAGAATTCATCGAATACCTCGTAGAAAATAAGGTCAAAACCATAGACTACCTTAAAAACTGCTTCTCCGAATAATGATTAAAGCTTTGCCAGATATGTTCTAAATTTACCCAGCAACATAGTTGATTCATCAAGCTTCATAAGAACTGTCATAACAAAATAAAAGCTAAAACCAGCACAGCCAATAACAATAAGTTTTATTAAAACCAGCAATGTAGTATCTTCAACAAACATCACCCATAAATAATTCATTAAATAACATAAACCTGCCATCAGAATACCTGCAAAAAGTATTTTTAAAGACGGCTTAATAATCTTACGCAATGAAATATCTTTTATCTTCTTCCTGAGAAGAAAAGTGAGAAGTACCATATTGAATATTGTTACAATCGTAGTAGATAGGGTGATTCCCCCAACCCCGAGAGGGCCAACCAGCAACCAATCCATGAAAGCATTTACTGCAATAGCCAGAATACCCACAAACAAAGGCGTTTTAGAATCATCAAACGCATAAAAGATACGTGTAATTGTATCTCTAGCCATATAAGGAATAATAGAAAAAGAAAGAAAAATCAACGCATGGCTCACCATTAAAGTTGCATCTCTGTCAAACTGGCCTCTTTCAAGCAATACCCTGATGCCATCAACAGAAAATAGCAGAATGAATACCAGCACAGGAAAAGCAATAAACCACAAAGATACAACAGTAGAATGTGCATAACGTTTGAGGCTTTCCATATCCTTTTTTGCTACAAAAGTTGTAAACATTGGAAATATCGGAACCAGCATAGCAGTTATCAAAACACCTATAGGAAGCTGCATTAATCTGTTCGCCAGTACTATAGAAGTCCAGCCACCTTCAGGCAGGCCAGAAACAAAGAACATATCAACATAAACGTTAGTCTGTCCGATTGTTGTGCCTATCATAGCAGGGAAAAGTATCTCGCCAATATGCTTCATACCGTCAAGTTTGAGCTTAAACTCGGGTTTAAGTTTAAAGCCTGCTTTAAGAAACTGTGGTAACTGAACCAGAAGCATACCAGCCGCACCTATAACGGTACCAATAGCAAGAGCTATAGCCCCTTCAGACTTACCAAAACCAATAACAGCTACTATTATCGACAAGCTGGCAATTAATGGTGCTATGGAAGGCCAGAAATACCTGCCATATACATTCAAAATACCGTAGAAAATACCAATTAAGCCTCCTATAATAAGCACAGGAGACATTATTACAAGCAGTTCAGCTGCAAGATTCTGCAATTCAGGTGAGGCTGACTGTGCAATAAATTTAATTATGGGTAATGCAAATATACCGGTTAAGAGAGCTACAAGAGAGAACGCAACAAAAGTACAGATAAGATAAGCGTTTAGAAGCCTATTCTCATGATCAGGTATATTATCAAGTTTACCCAGCAGTCGTTTGCCAAAAACGGCTATTGTTGCAGTATGAAAGGGTCCACCCAACCCACCCAGCAATATAAGAGCCAGAGCCGGTATCTGATAAGCATAAAAATAAGCATCACTGGTAAGAGTAGCGCCATAAACCCCTGCTATAACGAGATCACGGGCAAAACCAGCAACTTTACTAAGCACAGTTACTACAGCAATTAATGAAACAATTTTAAATAAACCCGGTTTCGTCATTTTGCTTTTGCTTTGACTACTTCAATCCACATTTTCTGGCTGAGGCCTTCAAAGGTCTTATAATCAGGAGGATAGAATATCACTTCATTATGCCCATTTTTAAGATAAGGAGACAGGTCAAATGCCTTACGAGAAAAGACTTTCGGCTGGTCTTTAAATAAAATATCCCTGCCATTGAGCCTTATTTTAATTGTATCCGCCCCTTCGTTATCAACAATCAAAATACCTTTTCCGTGCGGGGCATAGAAAACCTGCCTTGCCGGAAGTGAATAATCTGTTGCCATCATAAAGACAGGTTCTGTGCCTATTGAAACACCTGTATAATAATGTTGCAATATCTTATCAAACGTGTGCCCTTTAGATGCCATGTAGCTTGCCCCGTACTGGCTCATGCCGACACCATGTCCAAAGCCTCCTCCAAAGAGTTTTACAGATGTAATGTTACCGCTGGCGTCTTTTGTAGTATCAATAACAATATTTGCACTCGGCAAAGCACTGCCATTCTTGGTTAAGAGGCGTCTTATATTGAGTTCTTTTTGAACAATCCATGAACCATTTGTGCCGACAATTTTTAGTTCCATGGCTTTTCCTGATTTACCCCTGCTAAGAACTTCGAGCCCTCTCAGAGTTCCAACAGAACTGGATTGTGCGAAAGCAGGCTGAACGAAAGGTGCTGAACCTTTTGTATTTGAGAGTTTAGCCAGGTTCATATTTATCTGACCAGCAAGTTCAGCTCCTGTCCACTGGCGAGACCAGCGGTAATTGCCTGATTTCACATCATGTGTTGCGGGAGAGGTCGTATAAAATTTCCTTGCTGCTGCTTCATCAGAGAGATCAGTATATTCGGGTATATCGCAAACAGGCTTTAAATAGGGCCTCGGCCTGGCCGGAAAGTGATTGGTGCCTGGTTCTGAAAAGGCATGCTCATACCCTTCAGTGCAACCACCCGGTGCAGAAGAATATACTGCCGTAATAACCTCACCATCATGTAAAGCAACCAGGCCTGCCGTTTCTTCAACAGCTTTGTTTGATAAGGAATTTTCAGTATAATACCCAAAATAAACCTGACACATAACAGAATCACATATATCAAACTGAGCATATGGTTTTTCCCTTGGCCTTATAGCATAATTTCTAGCCGCAACAGCCTGTGCCTTAAGAGCCTCAAACCCAAAACTAACAGGCAATTCATTTGGCACTACACCCTTAAGATATTCATCAACTGGCAAAACGTTAACTACTGAAAGTTTATCAGAGTTTATAGTAGCTCTAACAACTTCAATTCTACCTCTGTATGCTGGTTGAGAACCTTTTCTGGTAATATCCAGTATTTTTACAAAGCCGGCCGGAGATTCAACGCCAAGAGGTCCTCCCAGTTTACTCATAAGGATCTGCCCACCAGCCTTAATAATAAACCCTTCACTATTAACGCTAATATCATACACAGAGCCCGGCAAAGCTTTTATAAGTGTCTTTTCTTCAGCCAGATCAGTAATACTAAAGTTATTATCGGCTGTTATTCTTGTCGACTGATATTCAAGCTCACTAAAATCTTTTGAACTTATACCAACCCTTATCAATTGTTCCTGATAATCGAGGGTTTCAGCCGCAACACAACCACAAAACAATAAACTTACAGCCAGAAAACTAATTAAATGATAAAATTTATGCATAACAGAGATTTTCTTTTAATACCAACATAAAATATAATAAACTATGATGGATATTAAAGTACAAATGTAAACAAAGATAATTCTCAAAGAGGAAAAGAATATGGCGCCTGACACCGTACAAACAGAAATTTCACGCAACTTAATAAGAGAATTATTCCAGATAGTGGGTTTAGAACCACCTGAACGTTTGACCAATGAAGAAGTCATTTTATTGATAAAGGCAATAAGACAATCTAAAGAACCCGATAAACTACCGCCATCCACTGAAGAGATAACAGAAGACGGAGAACCAATAACAAAATCAATACTGGTAGTAGATGATCTCGGCCTAGTTGTCTATCAATTGAGCCTATTGCTGACTAAAAGCGGATACAATGTGCTGTTAGCACGCAGTGCGCCTGAGGCTTATACCATCTTTGAAGAACGTGGCCCCTTTGACTTTGTGTTAATGGATCTCTTTATGCCCAATAAAGAAGATGGCATAGAACTTCTCTCTAAAGTCAAACATAATATTGCAGACAACAACCTTGATACAAAAGTCATTGTAATGTCTGCCACAAAAGACCTTGATGCCATAGAAGAAGTCATTGATCTGGGCGCTGACTCTTTTCTGGAAAAAGGCCAGAACTGGAAAACAGATCTTATCGAGACACTAGAAAATTTTATAGCTTAAAATATTCACTACAAAAGAAATAGCAATTTTAAAAGTGCTCTCAGTCTGTTCTGCAAGAACCTGAGAAAATACCACAGCACAAACATGGCCACAGTATAAGGCTAATATTAATCTAAACGAGCTTTTAGGCTATAGTATTCCTCCACGTTATACCACAGTTAGCTATTGCCAGCATTCTTTGCGGGTTTTGATGATTTTGTTTTTCTTAGCTCTTTGTTTCGTAGTGCGAGTTAAAGCTTCACGGGCCTCTTCAAGCAATGTCAGCGGTACACTAGTATTGCTCAAATCTTCATTGAGTTCTTCATAGTCAAATTCTTCAGCCCATGAACTTACATGTTTGTTTCTCACTTGAATCATTCTCCTTGTTACACTACATGAATTTACCAACAACAAATAATGAATCGGCTGATTTAAATTTTTCTTTAGCCGATTTAGCACAGAAAATAAGTCTATCAGAGATAGTTGTTTTTATAATATATACAAATTTTAAAATTAAAAGCTTTATAAAAAAGACTGACATAAAGAGTAATTTGAACCCCAACAGATAAATTGTTTTTATATTGATATTATTAAGTAAAGCATATTTTTAATTTTTTTTAAATCCCTTAAAAAGAGTATTTAAAGCCTGTAATAGAAGGGGTTGTAGCAATATAGGCAACAAAAAGATGTCTTAAAATTTGTTTATTAAGTTTTGTTAAAGCATCGAGCTGATAACTTTCAACAGGCGATATGCTATCTCAATTTTAGGTCTTTTCGATATATGCTCTAGCTTTCCATCAGGGAAAATAATATCAACACAATTGTATTCACTATTCATACCGCAATCACAAAGAGAAACATCATTTGCAACAATCAAATCAAGGTTTTTTGTCTCCATCTTTCTTTTTGCATTAGCAATAAGGTCTTCAGTTTCAGCAGCAAAGCCTGCAACTATTTGACCAGATTTCTTTCTTGATGCTAAATCTGCTATCAGGTCAGGTGTTTTAACCATATTGATAGAAAATATCTCCTGTTCTGAAGATTTTTTTATCTTATGCTCACTGTAAGAAGCAGCCATATAGTCAGACACGGCAGCAGCCATAATTAAAACATCCACATCAGAAAAGAGTTCCTGAAGCTTTTGCTGCATGTCTTTAACAGTCTCAACAGGGTGTAACTTTGCCCCCGATAAGGGCTTATTAACAGTTGAAATAAGATCAACATTTGCCCCAAGATTAACAGCAGCTTCTGCAATAGCATAGCCCATTTTGCCGGAGCTTTTATTCGTTATAAAGCGTACAGGGTCAATGTATTCACGAGTTCCACCGGCAGTAACAAGAACTTTCTTTCCTTTTAAAGGTTTTTCAGGTTGAAAAAAGTTTTCTACATAGTGAAATATATCATCTATATCTTTTAGCCTGCCAGGCCCTTCACAACCACAGGCAAGATAACCTGTATCAGGGTCAATAAACTTATAACCAGAGGCTTTTAGTTTTTCAATATTGTTTTGAACAATAGAATTGTTCCACATAGCTGAATTCATAGCAGGTGCAATAATAACCGGCCCTTTAGCAGCCATTACAGTTGTCGTTAAAAGATCATCAGCAATGCCATTAGCAATCTTACCTATAATATTGGCCGTAGCGGGTGCTATCAGCATTAAATCAGCCCTGTCCGCCAGCGATATATGATTCACATCACAGGTTTCAGGCAGCTCAAACATCTCTGTATGAACCCTGTTACCAGTCAAAGTCGTCAATACCAGCGGTGTTACAAAGTTTAAAGCAGACTCAGTAGTGACAACCGTAACATTAGCATTTGCTTTAACAAACAACCTGATCAATTCAGGTATTTTATACGCTGCAATGCAACCTGTAATACCAATAACAATATTTTTACCTTCTAATGTGTTCATATATTCATCTCAATGACATAATAATATCTTCTACTTCTTTTATAGCATGGCCAAGATCATCGTTTATAACCTTATAATCAAATCTGTCAGCCATTTTAATTTCTTCAGCAGCAATATTCATCCTTTTTTCAATTATTTCAGGAACCTCAGTCGCCCGGCCTGTTATCCTTCTTCTGAGTTCTTGAACAGATGGGGGCAAAACAAATATCATAACGACCTCAGGCATTTTAGCCTTAACCTGCATTGCTCCCTGAACCTCTATCTCGAGGATCACATCTTTACCTTCATCAACTTCTTTTTCCACGGCCTGCTTGAAAGTGCCATAAAAATTATCTGCAAATTCAGCCCACTCAAGCATCTGACCAGAATTCACAAGAGCCATAAACTTTTCTTTAGGGAGAAAATGATACTCAACGCCATCTTGTTCACCTTTTCTGGGGGGTCTTGTCGTAGCTGATACCGATAAAACTATATCATCGTGCCGTTTAAGCAATTGCGATACTATACTGCCCTTCCCTACACCAGAAGGCCCGGTAAACACAATAACATTTCCTTTTCTGATCGGCTTTTTCATTGCTGTTCCTTTTGACGCTGGCAAAATGATTCAACAATACAGACAAATCAATTATAAACGCTCTACATCAAATAATAAAGTATAATCCCTGTTATTAAAGCAACAAAACAGAAAAGGCCAGAAAGCAGCCAGCATAAGGCATACAGAAAAACTCACCAATCCACTATATTACGATTTCTCTTATGTCAAAAGAAAAGCAAAAAGCGACATCACAAAAACACCCGTTAACAGAGCTTTTTAAGTTTTTGTGGAAAATGTCAACGATTATAGATACTGCAAAAGTTCTTTCGTCTGAGGGTAAACATACTTTCAGACCTGACTTAAGGCTTGCTGTGTAGTGGAATTATTTTCCTGCGACATTATAAAAGCAGCATTGCAGGCACAAAAAACCTGCAATAGCTGAAACCATTTATTTATAAGCAATTAAGCAGTTGTTTTTGTCAATATACCGCTTTTAGCAAGCAATTTATTGAGAGCATGAACATAAGCCATAGTAGAAGCTACAATAATATCTACATTAGCAGCGTTTCCTGTGTATATACTGCCATCTTCAGCTTTAACTCTTATGGTAACTTCACCCATAGCGTCAATGCCTTCTGTAATAGCCTGTACAGAGAATTCTATCAGGTCATTAGGAACATCAATAATTCTGTTAACTGCCTGATAGATAGCATCAATAGGGCCTGCCCCGATAGCGGCATCCTGAAGAATTTCTCCTTCAGCATTTTTCAGCTTAACAGTTGCTGTAGGTATAGCCTGATTGCCGCAACTTACTTGAACCTGCTCAAGGGTATATTCTGCATCTGCTGACCTAAACCTTATTTCATCAGCAACAATATACTCTAAGTCTCTGTTGGTAATAGTTTTCTTTTTATCAGCAAGAACTTTAAAGCGTTCAAAGGCTTTTTGCAGATCTTCTTCATTAAGTTCATAGCCCAGTTCTTCGAGTCTGGATTTCAGGGCATGGCGTCCAGACCTTGGCCCGAGAGGAAGCTGACTCTGTACCAGGCCAATATCCTGCGGATTCATAATCTCATAGGTAGTACGATATTTTAAGAAGCCGTCCTGATGGATACCTGATTCATGTGCAAAAGCATTAGCCCCTACGATAGCTTTATTAGGCTGAATTAGCATACCTGTAAGGTTGCTAACAAGCCTGCTTGCCTTATATATTTCTGTAGTATCCACTGTTGAGTAGAGGTTCAGCTTATCTTTTCTTGTTTTCAGTATCATAGCAATTTCTTCTAAAGAACAGTTGCCTGCACGTTCTCCTAGGCCATTCACAGTGCATTCTACCTGTCTTGCTCCATTTTGAAGGGCTGCAATAGTATTTGCTGTAGCCATGCCCAGGTCGTTGTGGCAGTGAACACTTATAATAGCATCATTAATGTTAGGCACTTTGTCTTTCAAGTACTTAATCAGTGCCCCAAACTCGTCTGGCACAGTGTATCCCACTGTATCAGGTATATTAACGGTTGTAGCTCCAGCCCTTATCGCTACTTCAACGACCTGACAGAGATAATCAGGGTCAGTTCTGCCTGCATCTTCGGCTGAAAACTCAACATCGTTACAGAGGCTCTTAGCGTATGAGACCATCTCTTCAGTGATTTTTAAGACTTCTTCTCTTGATTTTCTGAGCTTATACTCAAGGTGAATATCTGAAGTTGCAATAAATGTATGAATTCTGGGTTTATCTGAATATTTAACAGCTTCCCAAGCTGCATCAATATCTTTTTTATTTGCTCTTGCCAGCCCTGCTATTGAGGGTCCTTTAACATTTTGAGCGATATGCTTTACAGCTTCAAAGTCTCCTGGGCTGCTAATAGGGAAACCTGCTTCTATAACATCAACACCAAGCCTGGCAAGCTGTTTAGCCACTTCTATTTTTTCTTTCATATTCATTGTAGCACCGGGTGACTGCTCGCCATCCCTTAATGTCGTATCAAAAATTATCACTTTGTCCATTATTCTTCTCCATTATCTATATTCAAACGCAAAGAAGTTTTATCAGAAGGGGGGTTGAGGCAAATAAAACCATTTTAAATATTACCTCAGTCGTATTTTAGCACAAAAAAGAATTTCTTAAAGCATGAATTATACTATTCAGGCCAGACGTTTACAGTTTTTTTGCAAATAATACATTGGCTTTTAGCTGTAAAAGCTTTCAAAAATAATGTTTTCAGGCAGTTTAAGGTTCTTAAAGTATGACTGCTTTATCGAGCTTTAATAAGCCACTCAAGCGATTCACCGCTTCTTATATTGCGTCCGGTAAGAGGTGGGCCGGAAACTACATTGGCATTCCTGAATACAATACTATAACTGCCAGAGTTATCAGGCAGATTATGAGCTATAACTGTTACCCTGTGTGTCCCCGGGTAGAGATGAAGATCCCAGTTTCTTGTCATGCCTTCATGATTGATACCCATATATTCATCATTAACATAAAGAGCCCACTCATCATCTTTCTTTAAACCTGAATCTGCAATAATAATCTGCACATTTCCATTATGGAAACCTTCATCAATAAAGCCATCACCATCATTGTCAAGACCATCATAATACATTTCAGTATTGTTAATATATCCGGGGATATTTAAAATATTCATATAAGGATAATAGCTCATATAAGCAGTATGATACGGAAAAGGATATGATTTTTTCTTATCATGAAAGGGGTATAGCTTTCTAATTTCAGTAGAATGATACTCCTGATTGGTATAACCATTCTGATAATAAGGATACGGGTAAGGATAATAATAATCATAGCGATAGCTTTTTCTGGATTCATCATACTTTCTCTTTGTTTCAGCTATTTCATCAATCACTTGATCAAGCTGCCCAAGAGCTTCTTTCTTATGTTTATTAATAATATCCTTTTGTTGCTGAATATACTCATTAGCCATGTCAAATTTTTGTTGCTGAACAGCCTGAGTATCCATTGGAACCGGCTGATAATAATCACTATAAGAATCTCTGCCATATCTATCAATAGAAGACAGCGGCACATCATACTGAGAAAGGTCAAGAATGCCCGGCTGAGCTATGTTTTCTGCATATACACCTAAAAAAGAAGACCCAAATGGCACTATATAAAGCATAAAAGCCATCAATAAAATAACAAAATAGCCATACGTTTTTCTCATGAGCTTCTCCTCAAATGATGCTCTCAAAAATCATTCTACACCAGACATACAAGAAAACAAAATAGCATTATTACTGAATTTTCAATGAATAAAAAAATTCAGGCAAATAATACCTGTACATAAAAATAGAGCCTATAGTAAAATGAAATAATTAACAGGGTGTAGTCAACCGGAAATTCGTCTAATGACCGATAAAATAAATGAAAAAGTAATTAATATTTTTGCCCGGCAGGAAAAAAAGGCAACTCTACACTCAGAAGAAGAGCAACTATACACCAGCCCTGATGGTTTCAGCTACGTTCACATCAAATATGATGAAAATGGCCAGCCTTTAGATGAAGCAAAACTTCTCGAACGTGCTGATGAGCAATGGTATATCATCAAAGTTTTAGAACACCATAGAGATCATACCACTATTAAAAATTTTAAAGTCTCTGGTGAACGCCTGCTTGAATTTCTGGGAGCCTTTATCTCTGACGAACGCCCCGGGCGTATCATAGAGATTGATAAATACTATCCACAGGAGCTGGCATAGTAATACATATGTGTTATTATACAGATCAACAAAAATAATATTCACACAACTTAAACAGGCTATCGGCAGGCAGTTTAATAGCTTAATATATGTTAGTATTTACTTTTTAGTGAGATATTTATCAAATGGAACGACATTATCAAGGCTTTTAATGTATTCCGGCTCAAGTACACCACCAACAGACTGACTTACATAGCTTCCTGGCAATGCCCGATCCATTTGAGCGTTATTAACACTAACCATTTCTTTTCTGACATTGTTTAAGTCTTTGTAATAAAGGGCATAGATAGTATCAAGTCTTTCTATATCGCTTTTTTTCTCAAGATAAAACTTTTCTGAACCGCAATGTCTGCAATATGGAGTAACAGGTACAATGACACCTTTATTAACCATAGGTATAGACTTTTTCTCACACTTAGAACATCTTAAAATTAGCCAGTAGGGCTTATTATTATAAATAAACTTATCTGATAACTTATTATTAAGTTTTTTCGAGTTTTCAGTAAAATCTAAATACTTATTAAATAATTTAATGAAAGATCCAAGCTTCGACAAAACACTCACCTATAGCCTCTTAAAACCGCTACAATCGTCAATGAATTTTTACCTCTAAAGAAATTGTACCTATAGACACAGAATAAAGACAGTTCACATTTAGATGCATATAGTTAAAATGCTCGAAAAACAAACAGAGAGCAGGTTTAAGGCTACTCTCCGTTTGCAGTCAATTTTAACGAATGTTAAGTTATGTCTGGATCACTCTGAATTCGGGTGTATAGATATAATCTTTGATGATTTTTTTGCGAGAGAAAAGATTATGATCTATTAGTGATACCTGTGGTATTCTTACCGCTTTGATTCGATCGGGGGTAGTACGTGCATCTTTAATGTACAAAATCTATCAACCTCCTCGTCAACCCCAAACTACATAGAACCAGTGTTTGTTTACAATAATCATCTCGCAAACTTCACCTTTTAAAAACATTTAGCTATTTCTAGTTAATATTTTCAAGGAAGTACAGGTCAAGTTTATGTTTTAACTTTTGCCTTGCCCTGCGCAGGCGAGATTTAACTGCGGGTATTGATATGTTAAGGATATCACTAGTTTTGCGTATTGAAAAATTGTTTAAATCATTTAATATTATGACAGATTTATATTTGGGGGGGAGGTCTGATATAGCTTCTTGAACGACATTTTTAGCTTCAGTGGTAAGTAAACAATGCATACCGTTTGATGAAGATGTATTTTGACAATTTGATACAAGCTCTACTTCTGCAACAGAATTAACTGAATCTAATAATAAGCTGGTTTTAGATCTTTCTCTAACCTTCATTTTTGCAACATTGGCTGTAATAGTATTAATCCAGCTAGAAAGAGCCCGTGCATTTCTCAATGAGTGGATTTTGTTAAACACAATTAAAAACACATCCTGAAATACTTCTTCAGATTCAGCATGATCTCTGGTTATAGAGTATGCAAGATTATAAACTTTATCACCATACTTATCGATAAGCTTTTTCAAAGATAAATTTTCATCATATTTAAACTCTTTAACAGCAATATTGTTGTTTGAATCCACACATATTTTTAATTTTTTTGCTTTTTTTTTGCTCATCTCTGCACCATTATTACAAAAATACCCTAATGATCAACAGGCACATCAGGAAAAATCATATTAAATTCATAACTTATTATCCCATAGCAAGAAAGCAATAACTATTCCATAAATGTAGTATGCTCTTACGCCTAAAGAGGTAGTTTTACAGGTATATTAGAATTACCTGTTATCTTTTCTTTAAGGAAATTAGCAAAACTGATAAGGGCATTTACTTCATAACCATAGGATAATGCAATAAGAGAAGCACCTTTAAACAAAGTCACATCATAAGGAGAACCAGCAGCTAAAATGTATACTTCTTTCTGATCAATGATATTTCGAATTAATTCAGCCTGATTACTGTAAAAATAAGCATTATAAGATATAATAATAACCAATTCATAATTATCAAGACGACTTATAAGATCATTACACAACTCAATGTCAGGCTCCAAAGGTATTATAACCTCGTCAAAAGAATAAAAAATATCCTTAAGTGAAAATTTAATATTACTGTTAAAATGCGCTAATGCTAATCTATCAACAGAAAGTAATAATACTGACTTTTTATCATCAATATTCAAAGGATGATCAGGCATTTTAAAAATTGTTATTGACCTGTCGAAAAGAGTTGAAGCTTTTTCAGCATTACCTGAACGCTTGAGATAAGGTATAATACCCTGTGTGTTTTGAGGATAAGGCGGATCAATAAGAGAATATTGCTGCTTCAACTTAAGTATTTTCTTTAGAGAAAGATCAATCCTTTTCTCAGAAATCTCACCTTCTTTGATTTTAGAGATTAAGTAACTATATGCTCTTAGAGCATCCTTATAATTTCTATAAAGAAGGACATCTACACCTGCATTAAGAGCCATTTCAGAAGCTTTTTCTATTGAATACATTCTAGATATAGCTGACATATTGAGATCATCAGTAATAATAACACCTTTATAACTCATTTCATTAATCAATAAATCATTAATAATCCTTTCAGACAGACTGGCAGGAAGATTTACCCCGGATAGATTCTCAAAATTAACATGGCTTAACATAATCATCTCAACATTATTATCAATAGCCCTTGCAAACGGGTAAAGATGAACATTTTTTAACTCCTCAAAATCAATATTAATTAGAGGTAAATCAAGATGAGAATCAACATTAGTAGCACCATGACCGGGAAAATGCTTCGCAACAGGTATAATACCCTTTTTCTGAAATACATTAATAACATTTAGACCGCATTCAGCAACCAGTAAAGGGTTATCTCCAAAAGACCTGATTCCAATGACAGGGTTATCAGGAACTTTATTAACATCCAGACAGGGAGCAAAGTTTAAATTAAAGCCTAGCAACTTAAGCTCTTCTGCAATTATTTCAGTAGCAGACCTTACAGCTTCAACATCAGCGATAGCAGCAAGTGCCATAGGCGAAGGTACCTTTGTTAAGTCTTTAATTCTTTCTACCGGGCCACCTTCCTGATCAACAGCAATAAACATACCTATATCAGCAAGTTTTTGAAATCCATTAATATATTCAGCTACATACTCAGCAGATTTAATATTTTCTCTAAAGAATATAACCCCACCAAGATAGCTGCAAGCCCATTTAAGTAAGTCATTGTCCGGTCTATCACCATAATACCCAGTAATAAAAAGCTGTGAAAGCTTTTTCTCTAAAGACATTTTATTTATAATAGTATCAATAGAACTTTTCATCTAACTATGTGCCGATATCATTGGTGTATTATCAAGAATATCCTCAACATTAGCATCAATCGGAGTTAATATAGCACTATTTAAAAATGATTTCAGATTAGCCATGTAGTATAATACAGGAACAGTAGACCTTGAGAGGAAAAGAGAAGCAACTTCACCAGCCATAAGAGATATTGCAAGCCCCTGAAAAATAGGATCAAAAAGTATAACACCAGCACCTACAACCACCGCAGCTGCAGTCAACATCATAGGTTTGAACCTGATAGCACCGGCATCTACAACCGCTTCAGACAAAGGGGCACCCTCATTCACTCTTAACTCAATAAAATCAACCAGAATAATAGAATTTCTAACAACTATACCTGCCCCGGCAATGAAACCAATCATTGAAGTAGCCGTAAAGAATGCACCCATAAGCATATGCGCTGGCAA
The DNA here is from genome assembly GCA_964517135.1 of uncultured Gammaproteobacteria bacterium. Taxonomy (GTDB): domain Bacteria; phylum Cyanobacteriota; class Vampirovibrionia; order JBFMGH01; family JBFMGH01; genus CAZFBA01. The sequence continues at coordinate 34,507 of CAZFBA010000002.1, read as the reverse complement.
TATGCCCACAAGCGAAAAAGGTATAGCAGACATAATAATAAAAGGTGTTTTAAACGACTGGAACCAGCCTAAGACAAGAGCATAAATCAAAACAAGAACGATAATAAAGGCTATACCTAAATCTCTAAACACTTCATAAGTTATATGCCATTCCCCATCCCATTTTAAACTATATTTATTAGCTATAAGAGGTTGTCTGGTAAAGTACTGCTGAAGCTTATAGTCTTCATCTATTTCCAGCTGGTCAATTTTAGAATATAAATCCATAATAGCATATACAGGGCTTTCCTCTTTGCCAGACACATCAGCAGTAACATAGACAACAGGCAACAAATTCTTATGATAAATACTCTGAGGTGCTTTTGAATTTACAAACAGAACAAGATTACTTAACGGAACAGCAACGTTTTCTTTATTTATAAGCTTTAACGACATAATATTTGCAGTCCCTGACCTTAAAGCCTCTGGCAACCTTAACCATATAGGTACATCCTCTTTGGCATGTACGTCATGAAGCAACCCGGCATTAATACCTTTAAAAGCTATCTTCAGTGCATTATTAATTTGTTTATCAGTTATACCAAGTTTTTTAGACTTCTCATGATCTATAACCATAAGTGTCTGATCCTGAGGTGCTTCCATATACCAGTCAACATCAACAACACTCTCGTTTTGTTCAAATATTTCCATTATTTTTGTTGCTATTTCACGCTGTTTGTTATAATCAGGTCCATATATTTCAGCAACCAGGGTCTGAAGCACAGGTGGCCCAGGCGGAACCTCAACAATCTTAACACTTGCATCATATTGTTTTGCAATTTTATCTATCTCTGGTCGAATTTTTTTAGCTATATCATGACTCTGAATAAGCCTCCTATCAGCCCCCATTAAGAAGTCAATAACCTCTACAGGGTTCAATAAATTAACCTTTGGTATCAAATTAACCTGTATATCAGCTACATTAGAACCTTCTCTTAAATAATAATGTCTGACAAGCCCATTAAAGTTGCAAGGACTGGCTATACCAGAATAAATCTGATAGTTATCAACCTCATCGACAGTTATCAAATAGTCGGCAACCTCCTGCGAAACAAGAGTTGTATGCTCCAGAGTCGATCCTTCTTTAGTATCTATAATAATTTGAAACTCACTTTTATTGTCAAACGGAAGCATTTTAACTCTTACAAGTTTAAACAAAATGAGAGAACAGGCCAGAAGTAAAGCAGCAAGAATACTAATAAGAAAGACCTTTCTCCAGTGAGAATTATTAATCAATTTGCCCATCGTTTTTCTATAATTACGGGTCATAAAGTCTTCTTTATTTTCGTGAGAAGCTTTATTTTCGTGAGAAGCTTTATTTTGCTCTTTTAAGACCCTTGAGCCCAGAATCCTGACAGTAGCCCAGGGTATTACCGTAAAGGCAATAAGCATCGAGAAAATCATAGCAGAAGAAGCCCCGATTGGTATAGGCCTCATATAAGGTCCCATAAGACCACCCACAAAAGCCATCGGCAATATAGCCGCTATAACAGTCATAGTTGCCAGAATAGTCGGATTACCAACCTCATCGGTAGCATTAACAGTTATTTCAACAGGGTCTGCATCTTTATTTTTAGGCATTCGCAGATGCCTGACAACGTTTTCAACAACAACAATAGCATCATCGACCAGAATACCGATAGAAAAAATCAGAGCAAAAAAGGTCACTCGATTAAGCGTAAAGCCAAATAAAACAAAAGTTGACAACGTTAGAGCCAGTGTAGTAGGTATAGCCAGAGCTACAATCCATGATTCTCTTTTGCCAAGGACAAGCCAGATCAAAATAGTAACTGAAAAGACAGCAATAAACATATGAATAAGAAGTTCATTAGATCGTTCTGCTGCTGTTTCTCCATAATTACGTGTAATTCTAATGTGTACATCCTGCGGTACAAACTCTTTTCTAACTTCATGAAGCTTTTCAATAAGCGTATCAGCGACAGAAGTAGCATTTGCACCCTTTCTTTTAGCCACTGATATTGTAACTGCAGGTGTCTGTGCTGAACCTTTTTCTCTATATAAAGTATAATTAGAGACCTCTTCAGGGCCAAGCTCAACATTGGCTATGTTTTTCAAAAACACAGGCTCATTATTCTTAACGCTTACAACAATATTTTTTGCTTCTTCTTCGTTATCAATGAATCCATCAATCTTTAAAAGAATTTCTTTATTATTTTTAGCATAACTTCCGATATATGAGCTTTTGTTTGTTGATTGAATGGTATCTAAAACCTGAGCAGGGTCAATATTATAAGCTGACATAGCTGCTGGATTAAGATTAACGTTTAAAAACTTTCTGTAACCACCTATTATCGAGGTTTTAGAGACATCCGGAGTTTGTTTTATTTTTTCATTAAGCTGAGCAGCTATTTGTCTTAAAGTATAAGCATCATGGTTGTTACTCCAGAGAGTAAATGTCACAATAGGAACATCGTCAATAGTTTTAGGCTTTATTAAAGGTTTAGAAACGCCAGGAGGTATTTTATCAAAGTTTGAATACAGTTGATTATACAGTTTTACAAGGCTATCTTCCATATTATCGCCAACATAAAATCTGACAATCATCAATGCTTTTCCAGGCATAGCAGTAGAATAGATGTATTCAACACCCGGAACTTCCTGCATAAGCTTTTCCATAGGCCATATGACTCTCTCAGATATTTCTTTAGGGGAAGCTCCAGGCATTTCAACAAAGACATCAGCCATTGGCACAATAATTTGTGGTTCCTCTTCTCTGGGAAGCACCATTAATGCCATTATTCCTAAGAATATAGAAAACAGAATTATTACAGGGGTTAATTTTGAGTTTACAAAAGCCTTTGCTAATGCTCTCACAAGGTGCACTTGAGAATGAGACATCTATTTTTCTCCCAATACAACAACTTTTGTTCCATCAGAAATTTTATCCAGCTTATTAATAATGACTTTATCATTTTCCGTAAGGCCTGATAAGACTTCTATATAGCCCTGGATATCCTGGCCGGTTTTAATGATTCTAAATCGGGCAACGTTTTGACGATTAACAACGTAGACTCCCACTATTTGTCCTCTTTTTACAATAGCCATATGAGGAATAAATATGTTTTTACCGCCTACAGGCAATACAACTCTAGCATATAGACCTGAGTGTATAAGTTTATGAGAAGGGATATCTATTTTAACTTTAAATGTATGTGATTCAGGGCTTGCTGAAGGCACAAGTTCTCTTATTTTACCAGGTATTGCAGTATTTCCGAAAGCATCAATTAAAACTTTTACTTCACTTCCTGGTTTAAACATAAATGCATTTGACTCATCTACAAATACTTCAAGATACATATTATCAGGATCTTCAAGTTCTAAAAGTGATTGACCGGGTTTAGCCATATCTCCCACGTTGACATGCTTACGTATTACATAGCCATTAAGAGGTGAAGTTATTTCTGTATAAGAATCACTAACCATAGCTCCTGCCATAGCAGCTTTATTTTGTTCCATTTCAGCAACAATCTGTTTACTTTTTGCGTCCAGTTGTTTTTTTTGAGACATAAGAACGCTATACTCAGCCTGTGACTTTGCGACAACCGAATTAGCTTCATCTAATTTAGTCTTTATCTCGTCAAATTCTTGTTGTGTAATAACTTCACGATCATATAACTTTGAATATCTATCATAGGTAGCCTGTGCCAGTTCCTGTTGGGATAAGAATTTTTCCTGATCGTGAAAGAGCATTTTGATTCTACTCTGCAACTCTTCAAGCAAGGTATTCAACTCTTCCTGAGCTGCATGAAGCTTATATGCTTCAGCTTCCAGGCTTGCCAGATTGATTTTTGTTTCTCTATCATCAATTTTTAAGAGTAATTCTCCGCCTTTAACCTTGCTTCCCTCTTCCACTAGGATATCAATAATTTGTCCCATTAATTTGCTGGCAAGAACGGTTTTATTGTGTGCTTTAATCGTTCCAGAGATTGAAAATGGTTCGGTATACTCATTTAACTGAGGAGTTGTAACTTCAACTTTAACTTTTTCTTTATCTGAATAATCTTCTGCTTCAATTTTTGTCTCATGTTTGCTACAAGCAACAGATGTTAACAATAAAGCAACTGTTATTATAGATATGGTATACTTTAAATGCTTATACATAATGGTTACCCCGGTTATCCTTTGATAATACATTTGCTTAACAGTTCTAACGATGTCATGTCAGTATTTTTAATACGTTGATGATTATTTTCATCGATTTGTAAATCATTTTGCTGTATAAATAAAGATTTATCTTTCTCATTCAATGATTCATTAGTTTTAATATCATCTATAAGATTTGTATCAGATGGTTTTTGATCTATAGTATTTATGTAATCAGCGTTTTCAGGAGATATTTCAAATAATACATCAGGTGAATTATCTGATTCTACAGCATTAAACAAATTAGAACCTGTATAATCATCATTTATATTAATTTCTTCAAACTTGATAGTATCAGTTTTTTCCAGTATTGCACCGGGTTCAGCATCTTCTTCATCAGGCTCATCTACAGTATCTTCGGCATTTTCCAAAGATTCACTTCTCTTATTATCAGGTAATTCAATTCTTTCATTAACTTTTTCTACTTCGATAACGTCTGTCACAATAAGATTTTTGCCCTCAATAATCTCAGACATTGACATACCAATAGCTCTCTGTAGCTCAATCACAGCTTTATTAAAGTCATGAAGGGCATGCGTTCTCAACAATAGTGATTTAGCCAGGTTTGCCTGGGCTGATTCGACTTCAACATTACTAGCAAGACCTACAAGATAACGTTCATTATATGTTCGAAGACTTTCATCAGCATCTTTAACTATATCATCTGCCATTTTGAGTCTTTCACCTGCGTTCATCAGGTCCAGATAGTTTTGTACAACATCAACCTTTACCTTTTTATATATCTGGTCAATTTCTGCATTGTGTTTATCAATGTTAGCCTTTGCCTGTTCTACTTTTGCTTTTTTTAAGCCTCCGTCAAAGATTTTCTTATCGATCGTTACTCCTGCTGTAAAGCCCTTTGCTATTGCTCTGTCGTCAAATATGGTATCTACTCCCCATTCTCCATAGGTTTTAATGGTAAGAGCCCCTGTTGCATTCGCCAGTTTAAGTCCTATCAGAGCTTTATCTTTTCTTTTTTCTGTTTCAATAACTTCAGGGCGGTGTAGATAAGAATATTTAACCAGCTTATCTATTTCATCTACCTGTATATTCTCCTGCATCTCATCTACCAGGTGGTATCCTACAATACTATCATCACCTAATAGGTCTGCAAAAACAATCCAGGCAAGGTTAAGCTTGTTTTTAGCTTTTATCACAGATTCCTGTGCTGATGACAGAACTGATTTAGCACTTAAATAATCACTTTTGCTTGCTATTCCTGCACTTTTTTTATCTTTTACTGCATTATAATGAGACTTAGCATATTCCATATTTGTTTGTGCGTTTGCAAGAGTGATTTGAGCAAGTTTAATATCTATATAGGCTTTTCTAACATCATAAACAAGATCATGAATAGCTTTTTTGCCTATCTGTTTTTGTAATTCATGTTCTAATTTGCTGATATCTATCTTTTTATAGATGCTTCTATCAAGAAGAACCCAGTGACCACCTACTCTGGTAGAAAAATTACTAACAGCTCCCGGCTTATTAATAGTAGCCGGGTTGAAAATAAGATTTCTCTGGTTTAACTTCATCATAAAAGCATTCACAGGGTTATTAGATGTTATAAATTCTTCTCTAAAGTAAAACTGAGGAAAAAGATAACTTTGATGTTCTTTAATTTCCCACTTTTTTACATTTACCATAGACTGCTGTATTGTCACTTCAGGGTTATTCAACAGAGCAAGTTTAATAGCATCTGCCATTGTAAGTTGATTTACTTCAAGATTGACTTTTATTGGGTCATCAAGATCTATAAGGTTCGAATCTTGGGAATATGCTACAAGACTGGATGATAAAAGCATACATACAAGTAAGACGAGATTTATAGAAACTTTAGCACCTTGACGTAATATCATTACTTGATCCTTATATAGGGTAGGGGGGTAGAGTATATCATACCATGAAAATTTAAATTGCACAGTCATACTATATTGATAATTACACTATTTATACCTGAACAGAAACCCTGTGTCATGTATAAATAATAAATAATTAAGCAAAGAAATTTAATATTCCAGTAGGAACATCACGCACAAATAAAGATCTATAATATTAATGGGGTTTAAAAAAACTTAAAAATAAGGATTTTCTCATGAAAAATCATCTAGCTAAAACACTGATCATCAGCACACTATTAACAGGTATCTTCTGCTTTCAGTCAGGATTATCAATCGTTACCGCACAACGAAGCTCAAATATAGAACAAAAACAGGCTACTGAAAGCGAACTCAATGAAGGAATCGAAGACACTCAAAAAATAATTAAAGAATTAACCCTGAAAATATATTCTGCATCACTTTTTTCACCAGAAGATAATGATAAACTTATTGGCCTAAAACTAAAACTCTATGACCTCTGGAGCAAAAACCCTACCAACAGAGAGCTTGCAAAACCCATGTATGAAACAGCAGGCATACTTAACAAGAGAGAGATGAAAGAAGAAGCAATAGAACTTCTAAACATAGTCATTGAGAACTTCCCAGCAGACGAAGAAATGGACGAAGAAACAATCAGCATAGATTACAGCGCAAAAGCCCAGGCAATGCTTGACAAAATCAACCAGCAAAACGCTGGCCAATAATGTAACAAATTCATACTTTCACTTAAAATCTATTGCATCTATCATGCCCTCCCTAGTAATATATCTACAAAAGCTAAATATTTAAAGGAAAACAGCTTATATTATGAGAGGCATATCAGGTATATTCAGACAATCTCCCTTTGGGCCTATTCAAGAACACATGCAGGAAGTTTTTAAATGCGCAAGCCTGCTAAGACCTTTGTTTGAAGCCCTTGCAGAAGAAGACTATGATAGGGTCAATGAAATAGCTGACCAGATCATTGAAGCAGAAAACATCTCAGACAAAAAGAAAAATAAAATTCGCAACAACCTTCCTAAAGATGTATTTCTACCTGTCTCAAGACGTGACTTACTCCAGATAGTCAGCGCACAGGATTCTATCGCCGATACTGCTGAAGACATAGCAAATTTGCTTACACTCAGAAAGACCGAAATACCTGAAGAAATAAAAGACAAGTTGTTTGAATTTCTAGATGAAGTACTGGAAGTCTGTAAACAGGCCAGCCTCGTTACAGATGAGCTGCTGGAACTGTTTAAAAGGTCATTTGGCGGACCTGAAGTAGAAAAAATAAACAAAATGCTGGAAGAACTCGACGATACAGAAGCAAGAACAGAACGACTGGGTACAGAACTCTCTAAAAAGCTCTTTGAATCAGAAGATAAAATAAAACCAATCTCTGTAATCTTCTGGTTCAAACTCATAGAAAACATTGGAGACCTCGCAGACTACGCTAAAAAAATGGGTAACAGACTGAGAATACTAATAGCCAAATAAAATGGGCATAGAACAATACATAATACTCATACTCGCAGCAATCATAGGCTTTTATATGGCCTGGAATATTGGGGCCAATGACGTAGCAAATGCAATGGGAACCTGTGTCGGATCAGGTTCTTTGACTTTAAAAAGAGCTATCATCATTGCCGGTACTTTTGAGTTTCTCGGTGCTGTCTTCGTAGGAGCACACGTCACCAGTACCATAAAAGGGGGCATTATACCACCTGAAAGCTTTTCTGATAACCCCTATATCCTTATGTGGGGTATGTTTGCTGCCCTGCTTGCATCAGGTATATTCCTGCAACTGGCAACCTATTACGGACTACCAGTATCTACAACACACTCTATTATTGGAGCAGTAACAGGTTTTGGTATTGTAAGCGTAGGTTTCTACAACATCAACTGGGATACAATAGGAATGATAGCCCTCAGCTGGGTAGTATCTCCTGTTGCTGGTGCAATAGTTGCCTTTATTATGTTTTTCACTATAAAACGCAAAATACTCTTCTCTTCTAACCCTATGAAACAAATCAAAAAAACAGCACCTTTCCTAATTTTCTTAATATTCTTCATCCTCATACATTCACTACTTTATAAAGGCTTGAAAAACCTGAATCTTAACCTTGATTTTAATAATGCATCACTATTAGCAGCAGGCATAGGCATGATAGCAGCAGGTATCTGCTTCCTGCTGGTCAAAAAAATGCACCTCAAACAAAACGAAGACCCGATTGACTTTGTTGAAAGAGTCTTCGGCAACCTCCTCATTATTACCGGCTGTTATATAACCTTTGCCCATGGTGCCAACGACGTCGCTAACGCTATAGGGCCTCTTGCAGCTATTTATTCAATTGTTATGAACAAAGCCATAGTAACACAAAGCGTATCTGTACCCATCTGGATACTAATACTGGGAGGAGCAGGTATTGTTGTAGGTCTTGCTACCTGGGGATACCGGGTTATGGAAACGATGGGTAAAAAGATTACAGAACTCACACCAACAAGAGGCTTTTCAGCCACATTCGGAGCAGCAACAACAGTCCTTATATGCTCTAAAATGGGGATGCCAGTTTCAACCACACACGTTATAGTAGGATCAATCATAGGGGTTGCACTTGCAAGAGGTGTTGCAGCTCTAAATGTCAACATAATTAAAGATATATTTGCCTCATGGATCTTTACAATACCTTTTACTGCTATTTTAACAATGATTATCTATAAAGTAATTGAATATACTATCATCTAACAGGGCTTTTTAAGAATAGTATATCCTTATTATAGACTATAATGGTAGTAATAAGACGACTGTAACAGTCAATGCTCTCTAATAATTAGAAAAAAAGCATCGACAATATTCATAAATCATTTATAATAGTCTAAAAAGAGAAAAAGTTAAATTTTATTAAAAATTTTCCACAACAAGCACATTAATTGTTTTAGATACGTTTAATAATTGAAGAAAAAACCAGAACCTGTATAGAGAGTAATAAGCAGTCACACAAGATGGATAGCATCATAACGACCACAAATACGTCGTCTCCCATGGTTAGAGATGGTGTTATAACGACTAATAATATTGCTAACAAAGGTTTCAGCAATCCGGCACCACACATACCACCAGAAAAAGACTCTTTTAAGCTATCATCTAAAGATATAAGTAGCCTGGTTAGCAAAATCAAAGCTAATAATATTACAGATATCAATGCAATTAAAGATATTGCAACTTTCAGTGGTGCAAAAACATTTAATGTCAACCATCTAAGTGATCACCAAATTTCAAAACTTGTATCAGCAGTCAGAAACAATATAGCCGAAAACGTTGCAGAGCTTATATATAACACAAAAACAAGTGAGAAGTTAGCAGGCATCAATGCAAAAGAGAAAGCTCACATAGATAGAATTCTTGCCAACCTGAGACAGAGTAATATTTCAGACCTCAATCAAGCTGTAGAATTCGTCAAAAGCCAGTCAGCTGATAATCCTAACCTGCTATCAAAAATAAGTGGACGGCTAATAAATATAGTTAACCACTCTAATAATGGACAACCACAGACTACATACATCGGGTTAGCGAGAGACAGCTACACCCCGGCAGTTTCAATACAGTCAGATAAGTTTATTAACCCGTTTAAAAGTGATACACTTATGCGAAGTGACCAGCCAAGAAACGCTACTGAAGCCAAAGAATTTCTAAGTCAGCTGCTATCAGGGAGAAACAGAATAACTAACCCACAGGCAACCAATGATATCTCAAATCTTATCCTTGCAAGCTATCTGAGAGGAGATAGAACAGCCATTTCTGTTAATGAAGAAATGCTAAAAGGCAATTTAAAGCAGCTTTCCAGTATTGATAAAATGACCCTTCAAGATCAGGTACTTCACAAAAATGTCAGCTACATCAATGACATTGCAGCCAAAATAGCCAGTGAAAAAGCCCGTGTAATAATCATTTGCAGGCTCGCCGGAGAAATAGCATTCACATCTACTGCTGCCTTAAGTGTTGCATCACTCGTAGGAACTAGCCCTCTTATTGGTATTTTAGGTGGATTCGCCCTGACATTAATTGCTGCTATTGCCGGCTTTATTATAGGCAAAGCCGCAGGAGACGGCATTGGAAGAATCATAACTAATACAGCAGCTGAACTTATCACGCCAGAAGAACAGGAAGCACATCTAAGAGAAATTAACCTTCTTGAAGAAGAGCGAAAAAAGAAACAGGAAGCTGAAACCCTTCTGGCAGAAGAAATAGATGACATTGAAGATAATCCATACATTGAGGGAGCAAATATCAAAGACTTTGCTTTACCTGATTATAATGCCAGCGAAACTCTAAAAACCAGTATCCTGTTCAAGAAGAAACCTTCTAACGTTTAAAATAACTTACAATCTTTTCAAACAGGGTCATTTCATCTTCGTAATATTCTTCATCGCCCTCAGATTGATTATCATCAAGATCAAGCCTGAGCTTTTTTTTCAGTTTATCAATCTTTTTAGTAACAATGTCAGATTTATTGTTATTCGGAGCTATTTTCATAAATTTATTAAATGATTCCAGAGCATCTTCAAGGTAATTGTTTTTCTCATAAAGCACTCCCAGGCTATATAAAGCTTCAAAATTGCCTGTATCAACATTAACCAGTGCTGCAAGGGCATCTATTGCTCTTTCTCTATCGTCATTATCCAGATAGAATTTTGAAAGTTTTTGAAGTGCCAAAATATTTTCCGGATCAACTTCGACAGCACGCTCATAATACTCAATGCCCACATATTTTTCATCAAGATTAATGTAAAGATCACCAATTTTCATAATTAGCCCGGCGTTTTCTGGCTGCATTGAAAGAGCCTGCTCATACTCATCAATGGCCATACCTGCTTCACCCTGTATTTCATAAGATATACCATAGTTATAGTGCGCATTATAATGATCTTCAAGAGCCGAATAGCACTCTGCAAGCTTTCTGGCAGAGAAAGCACTATTCGGTATCAGTTTAACAAGTTTTTGAGCTTCTTTTGCTGCTTCTTCATACTGTTCTTTTTCAATATAAAAATCAACCATCAGGCCTGTAGCAACCGTATTTTCAGGCTCTCTTGCAAGCACATAATCCAGTTCTTCTTTTGCTTTATAGAGGTTTCTAACACTTATATTACCTTCTGCTATGGCGCACCTGACCTCCAGATTATCAGGCTGGTGTTTCTTAACAATTTCGAGTTCTCCCAGTGCTTCAGGGTATTTTTCCAGGTCTACATAGCACTCTGCAAGGTCCATATAAATGCTATAATCCTGTGGATTGAGGTCTTTAGCCTTTAGGAGGTTCTCAAGAGCAGATTCTATCTCTTCCATATCAATATATAATCGTGATAGTCCTTTATAAATCTCATAATCATCTGGCTTAACATCCATAGCAAGGTTATACTGGTCAAGAGCCTGATTATAATCTTCAAACTGCTTATATAGATGGGCTATTTTTTTATAAACATCGCATTCATCCTGCGGGTTTTCCAGCAGCGGAATCATTTTCTTATATTCAGATATAGCACGGTTATAATTACCTTCTTTTTCAGCCATTTCTGCACGTGCAGAGTGATACAAAGATTTATCAGTCTCTTCATAAAGTTCTGCCAGCTGAGAAAGAGCTGCCTCATTTTCAGGATCCAGTTCAAGTATGTATTTATACTTATCAATAGCCTCTTCATAACGTTCATTAAGTGCGTAAAGATGTGCTAATTTAAACAATACCGGTATATTATGTGGATTTTTAGAAAGAAGTTCTTCAAAAATGGCCTGTGATTCATCTTCTCTTTCCAATTCTTCAAGTATTTCAGCATAATCAAAGTACAGATCCTGATATTCTGGTCGTTCCTGTGCATTTTTGTAGTGTTCCAGAATAACTTTATAGCACTCAAGGGCTTTTTCAGGGTTATCCTGCTCTTTATAAATAAGCCCTCTTATTCTGTTAGCAGGAAAATTCACAGGATCCAGCTCTAAAATGCGGTCAAGGTGTATAACTGAGTTATAATAATTATCTCCTTCAACCTTCAGGTAGACTTCTACCAGTTTTAAAAGTAGTTCTATATTATCGGGATCATCTTTTAGCTGTTTATTCAGGTTTTCTATAAGTGCACTGAAATCTTGTAATTGCATACTGACCTCGTTCAATTGTGAAGTAAACCTTAGAATAGTTTAGGCCAAACAGCCAATTACCGCAAATTGTTCACATTTATTATGATGATAGTTGAAGTAATTGCTTAACAATAGTAAAAAAAGCCTTCTATCAGGATGATTAAGGTGACAAAAAATCTAATAATAACTATCCCTATTGAAATATAAAGAATATTATATTTAAGAAGCCAGCCAGCATTGCCCTAGAGGTAGATAGATAAAGTATATATACTTGGTATATCAAATAATTTACACTTTTTAACCTAAACTTTTTCTAAAATCAGCCGATAAAGATAATGTAGCCAAAATAAAACTCCTCCTCCTACTCTCCTCCTCATAAACTCCAACCCTTTCTCCTCAAAGAATCAACCTCAAAAGAGGTTCTTTTTTTTTTATGCAGCATTAGGCCGGCATACGAGATTTTTCTGAGTTTTAAGAAACAGCTATTCTTGCATTCATAGTATTTAAAGCAATTTTATCCTTTAAGTGCTTTTTTTAGCTCATTTTTAAGCAGTTCAATTTCTCTTGCATACTGAACACTCTCTTTTTTTTGAAATTCCAGGTCAGCAGCCAGTTTCTTGATAGTCTTCTCAAGAGAATCTTTTTCTTCTTCAAGGTTACTGTTTGACTCATGTAACTCGGCAACCTCTTTTTGAAGCTCTCTGAGCTTAACAACCAGCATCGTATTAGGGTCTTCGACGAGAGATTTTTTATCTGCAAGTTCAAGCAATTCCTTTATTGAAACAAGTTCCGAGTCTGTAAGATAACCCAGATTAATGTATACATCAGTCTCTTCACTTTTTACATCAGTAATAGATTCCATCATACCGGTTTTTTTCATTTTAGAGACCCAGTTATACTGCTCTTTTGAAATCTTTCCGATCCTTACCAGATATTCACCAAGGTCTATATCGTCTGCCATAAGCCGAACCAGAGCATAAACATTTTTAGAATAGGTTGGCAGAATAATATTTTTCTCCCAGGCTTTAAGGACGTAATAGCAACACATTTTGAGTGTCCAATCGTTATCCTGGGCTATATCAATGAGGTTTTTCTGCTTTTTAACTGCATTTATAAATTCTACGATACGCTTATCTATTTTATCATCAGTATGTCGAAGGGTATCAAGATATGCCTGCCCTGACCTGGTGAGCTTTGGAACATATAAAAACAATGAATCTTTTGCAGTCATAGTATTAAGCTTAACAAGTTCAACACTTGACTTTAGACTCTCTCTCAAAAATATAACCAGAGTCTGCTTTAACCAATCAGGCAGGGCCCCAAGGTCTTCAAGCAGGGTTCTAAATCGTGATTCTGGTAAGTCGTTTCTGGGCATAAATTCTTATTATGATTGTTGAACTATAACACTATTAAACTATTTTAAATGAAAAAAGACACAGAATCATAATTATTTCTCTAAATTTTTTATATTATTCGCATTAATAAGCATATTAATCAAAGCATTTTCATAACTAAAAACCTTAATCAGGAGAACATATCTACTATTATAATAGAAGTTTTCACTCCTTAACATTAAACAGTGACATTAAACTTCAATCTTCTCTTCTTCAGTGGTTACAGCAGCAGCTACCGGATTAATAATAGAATCTTTAGAACTATTCAAGCGCTTTTCAAGTAGCTTCTTATCACTCTCTTCAAGTAACTGCCTGCCTTTCAATGCATACTGCACACCACTGGCAAGAGTAATAATAAAAGCTCCCCAGAAAGTCACATAACCGATAAGAGAAGCAACTGAAGCATATTGACTGTTATGCTGTTCTAAACTCAGACTTAGATATATTATACAAATTGCTGCTATCTGCAATAAAGTTTTTAACTTACCAAGAGCACCTGCACTGAGTAAAATACCTCTATCAATAAGTATAGTTCTTAACCCTGTAACTAAAAACTCCCTTGTAAGGATCAATACAACAGCCCAGGCAGGCAATATCTGCATTTCTACCAGCATTATAAGACCCGTAGTAACCAGAATCTTATCAACAAGAGGATCAAGCAATGCCCCCAGTTTTGTTTCCTGATTTCTAGAGCGTGCTAAATGCCCATCAAGAAGATCTGTTGCACTGGCAATAAAAAAAACGGCCGTTGCCGAAAGATAAAATTGAGTCCACCAGAGGATCAAAAATACTGGTATAAGAAGCAACCTACATAAAGTAACCAGATTCGGCAAATTCAACGTGCAATTTCTCCATATAAATCATAAGCAGATACTCTCGTTATTTTAACAGGTATAATATCAGCTGGCAAATACCCCGATACTGCGTTAACATAGACCAGCCCATCAATCTCAGGGGCATCAAGGTATGACCGGCCAACACCAGAGCCTGAACCAGAAATTTTTTCTAAAAGAACATCAAGAGTTTTGCCGGTTAATTTCAAGTGATTGTTTAAAGAAATTTCGTTCTGGATTGCCATCAGACGTTTTCGACGCTGCTTCTTCACTCCAGCTTTGATCTGATCAGCAAATTTCGCCGCAGGAGTATTATCTTCTTTAGAATATTCAAAAACTCCCAGGCGTTCAAACTGTTGATCCTGAACGAACTGACACAAAAAGTCAAAATGCTCATCTGTTTCACCAGGAAAACCAACAATAAAGCATGTTCTGATGGCAAGGTTTTTAATCTGTGAACGTAACTTAGAGATAAATTCAACTACATCTATTTCAGGACGGCGCATGGCTTTAAGTATATCAGGGTGAGCGTGCTGAAGTGGTATATCCAGATATTTCAGAACCTTCTTAGAATCCGCTATAAAAGCAATAAGCTCATCATCAAAATAGCGTGGATAAGTATACATAAGACGTATCCACTTAATTTCATCAACCTGTTCAAGCGACTGAAGCAGCTCAGTTAACGCAGGGTGGTTATAGATATCTATACCATAGCTTGTAGTATCCTGAGCTATAAGAACTATTTCTGCAACACCACTTTCAGCAAGTTTTCTGGCCTCTAAGACAATTGATTCAATCTTTCTACTGCGATATCTACCTTTAAGAGAAGGTATCAAGCAATAAGAGCATTTCCAGTTACAGCCTTCTGAGATCTTTAGGTAAGCATAAGGCCCCATCGTAATATGATAACGTTGTATGTCATCAGTTTGTATATAATCAATTTCAGAAGACAAAAGACAATATTGTTTTTCAGGATTTTTAAAAACATCATCCACAACACTGACAATATTTTTAATATCAGAAGTACCCAGAATAGCTGACGCCTCAGGTATTGCATCAAGAACCTCTTCACCATGCTTTTGAGGAAGACAGCCAGTAATAATTACTTTTTTTCCTCTTGAGACAAGCTCCATGATAGTTTTAACAGACTCTTTTTCAGCCTGGCTAATAAAAGAACAGGTATTCACAATAACTAAATCAGCTGATTCTTCGTCTAGACAGATTTGATATCCTGCATCAGACAGCATACCAAGCATAAGCTCAGAATCAACAGTATTTTTAGAACATCCTAAACTAATTAAAGATATAACAGGTTTCTTATCAGTTAAATTCACAGTTTTTCCACTTTTTCAGCATCTCTAACACGTTTATTTAAGTATTCAAAGAGTTTATCTATTTCTTTTTTCTTTAGGATTGAAAACTCTCCCCGTTTTAAATTTTTAAGATTCAAACAGCCAAAAGTCATACGTTTAAGAGATATCACCTTATAACCCATTTTTTCCATCATTTTGCGTATTTGACGGTTATAACCCTGATGAAGTTCAAGTATTACCGATGTCTGCCCTGATTTATCTTTGACAAATTCAAGAACCGTCGCCCGTGCAGGTTGTTTTTCACCGATATCAACACCATCCTCAAAAACCTTTACATCACTGACAGAGAACTTTCCTTCAATCTGTACCCTGTACTTTTTAGGGATATGATAACGTGGATGGATCATTATATTAATTAAATCACCGTCATTTGTAAGCAGAATCAGGCCAGAAGAATCCATATCAAGGCGACCAGCTGACTTTAAATCCTTAAATTTCTCTGGCAGGAGATCATAAATAGTCTTTCTGCCCCTGTCATCCTTGCGGGTGGTAATATATCCTGCTGGCTTGTAGAAGACTACATATGTATTCTTTGATTTCCGTACCGGCTTGCCACAAACAGTCACTTTATCTCTATCAGTTACCTTTTGAGATAACTCTAAAACCTTTATACCATTAATTTTTACCTTACCATCAAGTACATACTGCTCTGCGTTTCTACGAGAGCAGCCCATGCATTGAGCAATATACTTGTTTATTCTATACTCACTAGACATTGTTTATTTCAAGAAAGCTATTTTCTGTGATTGCTGCAAAGATATCTTCTTCTTTAATAACTTTACAATTAAATTCCTGGGCGATCTTTAAGGCATCTGCCAGGTCTTCAGTAGACCAGATAGCCCAGCTACCTTTGATTTCGTTGCCAACTCTAATTTCTACCTTATCAGTATAAATATGCATGGTACGTTCTTCAGTTTCTATCATGCTCATTAGCTGGCTATTTATAGATTCTTCGGGGTTTATTTCAAGCACTTTCAGTATGTATAATAATCCATGCAGAGTGTATTCAATTTCTTTGCGGGCATTTTCAAAATCATTATCTCGCAATAAACCTGAACTATTAGCCAGTCGTGAACGCATTTCCCCTATAACGTCCTCTAAAGAACGTTCTTTAAACTTATTGCTCTGGTATATCTTTTCTACTGCTTCTTTAATATCCATAGTGCCTATCATATACAAAAGTTGGGTTTAGTTCAACATTTCACCGGTTTTGGGTTTCGATCTCTTTATAAAGTCTTTAATATCAGTTATATAGAGAAGTCCACACTGCAAAGTCTCTGGGTAATAGATTCCATCAGCAGTAGCAACACCAAGCCTGTCTTTAGAAACTTTGATTATTGTACCAGGAGATGCCAGAGGTCTTAAATATTTTTTAGGCTCATAAGTTCCGCTAAATATACGCAGCGGCATCTCTCTATAGAAAGTATATGCACCATAAAAAGGGTTTGATGCCCTTACCAGGCAATCAATTATAAAAGATGATTCATACCATTTTATTTGCAGATCAGGACTTTCATGGGTTACTTCTGATGCATAGACAAGATCTTCAGTTGTTTCAGACTGCGGTACAGCAACAAATGTTTCTCCCTGTTCAAGTTTTTCGAGAATCTTCAGGTATATTTTTGATGCTTCGATTGATATTCTGATGAACATGGTTCCAAGAGTATCGTCAGAATAGAGTTTAAAAGGCGTTTGAAAAATTAGGTCTCCTGTATCGAAGGTATCATCGAGATAATGAAAAGAAATACCTGTTTCCTTAAGGCCATCTTTGATAACATGAAAATATGGATTAGGTCCTCTGTAGTCTGGCAGCATTGATGGATGACAATTAATGATATTAAGAGGGGGAATAGTATATATTTCTGGTGGTATTAACCTGGGATAAGAAGCTATTAAACCTATATCAGGCTTATAAGATTTTATTTCATCAATCAAAACAGGATCTTTTAACCTTTTTTCAACATGTATAGTAGGTACACCAAGACTTTCAGCAATAAATTTCATTCCATTTCTTGCCGGGTGTGAAGCAGGTGGCAATACAACCGCAACAACATTTTTATTAGCAGATAAAAGCGTATTTAAACAGATACTACCAAATTCCGGTATGCAGAATAAAATAATTCTCACTTAACCCTCCTTTATTGGAAAGTTTTCTAACTTTTTAAAACTCTCAAGAGCTCTTTCGGTGCCAGCATACATAGCCTGTGAAAATTTTTCTATTGCATTAAGAGAATTTATGAATTTTTCATGATCATTTACAGCTATATGATCTCTTAATTTGTTGTATTCAAAGAGTTCTCTCTGAATAAAAGGGTATATTAAGGCCATACGGTTACCCTGATTATATTTTCTGACTTCAGAATCCTGTTTTTGAAGCTTTTTAACAAGATCAATTGCTTTATTGGTCAAATTTTTAGATATCTTCAGCTCTTTCCTTACCCTGTTAACAGCTTTCAGCACAGAGTTAGAGTCTGATTTTAGGTTTCTGAGGTCAGTTATAAGTTTTTTAAAGGCGGCATTAACCTTCATAACTTTTTCTCTATTCGGTATATTCATGTCATATAGCTCTTTTATAAGCTTATGTGCATTAATATTCAAGGGTTTCAAATCACATAACACATCCTCTAAAGGTTTATGTTCAAATCCTTCAAGATAAGCACCACCTATAGAACAGTTGATTAGAGAAATATCAGGGTTTGTTTTCTTAATTGAAGCAGCTAATTCTTTATAGTTAGTAATAAAAGTAGCATAAGAGTTGATAGTATAGAGTTCTTCACCATCCTGGCCTTTAACTTTTATTGTTCGTTCGTAAAGTTCACGGTTAGAATTCAATATATCTACTTTCACCCGGTCATATGAAGTATCAAATTCATCGATAAAAGCTTTTACAGTATCATCATCAGAAATATCTACCCTGACAGAGTCATAAATACTGTTTTTAGCATAGACCTGATCTCCTTTATAGGCTAAATCCTGGCCGATCAGTATGATAGGGTTGGCCCCGATAATTCTGGCAAGGTAGAAAGAGGTTATAGAAACTGTTCCACTCTGTGGATAAGTTTTAATACCAGCCTGCATAGCATACCATGCCGTCATAAAATCAGACTCAGGAAAATACACAAATGTAGAACTTGCCTCTGTTCTATAGAGTTCAGAATTTGCACTGGGCTGAAGCAGCAGATTAATTTCTTTTTTAGCCTCACCGAGGCAGTCAATCTGGTGGCTAAATGGAAGCATATCAACCATAACAACAAGATCCGGCTTAATATCAGCTGCATGCAGGGCTTTTACGGCCTGCCCGATAGCAATAAGAATCACCCGATCTCTATACTTCTTGATGGCCTCTATCGCATTATCAAGAGAAGGCCCGGCAGATACAATCAGAGCAGCTTTTTGTTTAAAAGCATTTTCAAGAACCTCAACTGAGGGCAACTGAATAATATAAGGTATATTAGAGACATAACTACCGGCAATATCAGCTGCTTTCTGAACGTTTGTTCTCTGATCTATGAAAAGATTGTTCAATTGGTGATACACCTGATCATAAATATCAGGAAAGATTATTCTATAAGAATCAAGGTTAACAACCCTGACAGTATCAAACATATAACTATAAAATAACGGTTCAATATCTTCTATTTGATTAATAATAAAGACTCTACCATCAGCAATTTCCTGTGATAAGTCAACAGCCTCAAAAGTAACACGTAAAACATCAAGAACTGGCTCATAAAGTATAATAGTTCCTGAAGAATTAAGGTATACTCTCTTAAATAAATAACCAAGTCCCATACCAAAAACACAGATAAGCGCATTCTCATTGTTATCAATATCACTAAATATGTTTAATGCTTCCTGCCTTGGGTTTTCAGGGTTATGCAAAGGTATCTGGTGGTATATCAGGTTATAATCATCTGAACCAGCAGGCACTATTTCAATATTCTCATAAGTATTAGACAGCAACTTTTGAGCAAGTACCGGGTTTTTAGCTGACAGGGCTTTAAGATTCTTTTCTAACATATAAATCCTGATTATTATCGTATGAGCTCATTATAAAATCATACACCAGCCGGGCAGATCTGTAACAAAAAGTTAAAGAGCCCTGTTGTTTCTATATTTTAGAGCTTTACGTTTATTTAACATATCAACAAAAGCTTCCAGCCTAACCTGAACAGCAAGCGGGCTGGTATGTTCATCAAATAAAAGGGTCAATACAGGGATATCAAGTGCTATCTGAACCTTATTAATAAGATTTCTCAGGGCATCATTAGGGTTACACTCAAGCGGAGCAATAAAAATAAGGCCATCAAATCCTCTATTTACGTACCTTCTAATCTTTTTCACCTCAAGATCTGTAAACACACCATAATCTTTCTGTATAATTTCAGGCAACTGAGAAACACGCTTACAGGCTTTATCCTGTATTCGGCGGTCACTTTCAGGAACCAGCCTGTGTGTACTCCAGCGGTCAAGAGCAACACCTAAAGACCCTAACTTTTTATCACAATACTGATGAACATAAGGTTCATTAAGAGAATAAACATCTCCTATCAAACCAACTTTTAAAGTATCATAACTAACCTTAACACTATATTCTCTGTGTATCTCAAGTAATTCATTATTAATTTTGTCAAGGCTACAATCATCTGATACCTCGATAAGCCTGTTATAAAAGCTATCATAGATGCTATCAACATTATCACTATTTTCAAAAGCAGGTCTGATCTGATAAAATACCTGGTCTATAAAGTTAAAAGCCTCATATTTCTTAAGACCAAGCTTAATACTCAGTGCTATATCAAAAATAGACTTGCCTGATATCTTACGTAATGTCTCATAATACGAAACAACAAAGTCTTTCTTTGAATTTAACCGGCAAATATAGCTATCAGGACAGCAATTAAGATCATTTAAAATATCATTAAAGGCATAATTGACAGGTGTTAGATTACACATATCACACCCACCATAATATATAACAACATCAGGATTCTGATCAAGCTGCGATAAATAGTTACCAAGCAATAACTTCAAAGGATAACACATCTCTATGGGCAAATACCGGGCACCATGATCATACATCAGCCTTGTATTAGGTTCAGAAAAACATACTTCAATATCAAGATCTTCCAGAGAAGCCTTTAACGCATATTTTAACGATCCAAGATTTCCTAATGCTACCTTCATAAGCACTTTCCTTTTGAACATTAATATTTATAACACTTAAAAACACTGGAAATAAGACCCCGGGTTAAAAGTAATCTTTAAAAAGGCTACTGACAGAACATTTATAAAAACTCAATATCAATTTCGCAAACATATCAAGAACTTGCAGAATCATAAAGGTTAAAATTTTCATATATTATACCTATTAGAACTTTCAAGCCTTATTAATAATACTTAATAAACACAGGAAGCATACATGAGTTTATGTCATAATATTCCGGTGAACCGGACTATTTAAAAGGAGAAAAGCTTGAAAATAGCCAAGGACATTACCAACCTTATTGGAAAAACCCCGCTTGTAAAAATATCAAGGGTATCTGACGGATGCAAAGCCACTATTATTGCTAAAATGGAGTCATTTAACCCTGCCTGCTCAGTAAAAGACCGAATTGGCCTATCAATGATAGAACAGGCTGAAAAAAACGGACTGATCACAGCTGGCAAAACAACTATTATCGAACCTACCAGCGGAAATACTGGCATTGCCCTGGCTATGGTTTCTGCTGTTAAGGGCTACAAACTGATTCTTGTCATGCCAGATTCAATGAGCATCGAAAGAAGAGTAGTTATGATGGCCTATGGGGCAGAAATTGTTCTTACACCTGGTGCCAGAGGAATGAAAGGAGCCGTAGAAAAAGCTGAACAACTCAATAGAGAAATTGATAATTCTATTATTACCCAGCAGTTCAGTAATCCGGCTAACCCTGCTATTCACGAATGCACCACAGGACCTGAAATATGGGAAGATACAGATGGCCAGATAGATATACTCGTTGCAGGAGTAGGAACAGGTGGCACCATTACCGGCACAGCAAGATATATTAAAAAGAAAAAACCAGACGTAAAATTTATAGCAGTAGAACCAGCAGATTCAGCAATACTGTCAGGAGGCGAACCCGGCCCTCACAAGATTCAGGGCATCGGTGCAGGCTTTATACCAGAAGTGCTTGATACTAAAGTTATTGACGAGGTTATAACCGTCTCAAACGAAGAAGCAATAACCATGGCAAGACAACTCGCCAGCAAAGAAGGCATTCTTGCAGGTATCTCTTCAGGGGCCGCAATACACGCCGCCATAAAAGCAGGTAAAAGGCCTGAAAACGCAGGTAAAACAATTGTAACAATAATACCCAGTCACGGCGAGCGTTATCTATCAACAGTGCTTTTTGAAGAACTCGTTAAAAAAGCCAGTACCCTTACCACAGAAGAGGTATAGCCATGTTTAAATTGCTAAAAGAGGAAATATCAACCATAAAAGAAAAAGACCCGGCAGCAACCAGTCTTTTAGAAATACTTTTAACATATTCTGGCCTACATGCCATGCTGGCATACCGGGTAGCTAATAAGCTCTATGGGTGGAATATACCCTTCTTACCCAGGTTTATTTCATTTATAGCAAGATTTTTAACTGGTATCGAAATACATCCAGCAGCCACAATAGGAAAAAAATTCTTTATAGACCACGGCATGGGTGTTGTTATAGGAGCTACAACAATAGTCGGCGATGAATGCCTTCTCTATCAGGGAGTAACACTGGGCGGAACAGGCAAAGAATCCGGGAAAAGACACCCTACACTGGGTAATAATGTTGTGGTTGGTTCAGGAGCAAAGGTACTGGGTAATATTAAAATTGGAAATAACGTCAGAATAGGTGCTGGTTCCGTTGTAATAACTGAAGTTCCAGATAACTGTACTGTTGTAGGGGTACCCGGAACAGTTGTTATCAAAGACGGAAAGAAAATCGACAATGTTCTCGACCATGGCACACTACCAGACCCGGTTATAGAAGCTATCATGTGCCTTTCAGAACAGGTACGTGAGATTAGAGACATGATAAAATCCCTGCACCCGGCAAAGTTTGAACATAAAAAATTCAAAGACCCCGTAGAATGCGTTGAAGAAAATCTGAAATAGGCAAGCATCACATATTACACAAAAAGATATAATATTTATTTGTTGACTATCAGCAATATATTATTTGTGAATAAAAAATAAAATTTATTTGCCTTTTTTACCCGGTTTTCTTGATTTTTTATTCTGCTTTTTAACCTCATCAATATGATTATATTCTTGAACATCACAAATTGAGATGTATTTATTATCTTTATTAAACTTTTCGACAAGCCCTTCAGCTTTTATAAAATGCGTAAACTCATCACAGAAACCTTTTGCAATTTCAATTTTTTCAAGAGAACAGATCATAAGGTTAGTCAAATATTCATATTCTTCAAGAACTTGCACTGTAGTTAATATCAAATCAGATAGATCTTCTCTTGTTATTTTAGAAGGATCTACAAGATTCTTCATTAACTTTTCATTGTTATTATTTAACTTCAGAGCTATACCTTTAACTTTATCACTTGACTTCTCAAATTCAGTTATAAGTGTATACGATTCTAGCTCTTCTTGTTGAATTTGCTCAATTGTATCTTCTAATTCAATAATCTTATCAATAAATTCAGGATCCTTAAAGGGGCTATCTTCAGGATAGTAGTTTTCTCTTACATAATCATGCCCCTGAACAAAGAAATTAGTAAGGTAATAATCAATTTCATCTTCCTGAACCTTATCAAATTCGGATAAAGAGGTTACATAACCCTGGACTATATTATTAAACGCAGTATATTCTTCTTTGAGAAGACCTTTTAAATACTTATAAAAGTTAACTCTAATCCCCAAATTTTTTCTTGTATCTACGTCAGATAAACCCATAACAACTTTCAACAAGCACATAGTGTAAAGCAATGAGGTTTCACCGGACTCATCAATGATACTTTGTTCCAGGGAATTTAATTTATAGTCTATCTTTATACTTGATAAATGATCAATAAGCTGTCTTAACTCTTTATCAAACCTAGCCTGATTTAATGTTTTAATAACTGTCATAGATAAACCCGCCCATCGAGTCAAGTCATTTACATATAGTTATACGTGTCTTTTTATATATTATTTATAAAACAAATTTTAAAATACCCTCGGAGGGACTCGAACCCCCGACATTCTCCTTAGGAGGGAGACGTTCTATCCTGCTGAACTACGAGGGCATTTCAAATTCATTCTACCATATTAACAGAATCCAGCAGATTTTCAAAAGATTATGCAGGCGAATACTCACAAACGTTAACATTCTGATAAGCAGTATGGTTACGGTCTTCAAGGAGCGGAAATTCTTTTCTTAGAGTATAAACACGTTCAAGGTCTATTTCAGCCATCATAACCCCTTCTTTTTCACCGGCACTGGCCAGAACAGAACCCCATGGATCAATTACCATAGAGTTTCCAACATTCATTCGCCTCGGTGGGACTTGGCCTACCTGATTAACAGCAACAACAAAACACTGGTTTTCAAGCGCTCTGGCTCTATTAAGAACAACCCAGTGTTCCAGCCTGGGGTATGGCCATGCTGCCGGCACAAGAATAATATCTACGCCGTTGTTGGCCAGTACACGGTAAAGTTCAGTAAATCTAAGATCGAAACAGATTGTCAGCCCGAACGTTGCAACAGGAGTTCTAGCAATAACAGTTTCAAACCCGGGGCTACAAAACTCACCTTCATTGCTACCATAGTAATTAAACATATGTTGCTTATAATAGCTAGCAATAAGACTACCATCAGGGGCATAGAAATTAGATCTATTTCTGCATTTACCATCCTTACAGGCTTCTATAATACTGCCACCCAGAAAATAGCACCCCAGCTCTTTAGCCCAGGCAGACATCTTCTCCGTGGTAGGCCCTGGTACCTCTTCTGCCTGCTTGCGATAAACCTTTACAGGAACGATACCGGTTGTAAATACTTCAGGCAAAACAACAAGATCCGGTTTAAACCATGAATACTTTTCCAGAAGGCTTTCTACTTTAGCTATATTAGCCTCTTTATCGCCCAGTACGGGTTCTGTCTGTACGCCCAGGACTTTAATTTCTTTATTCATAAGCCTTCCTCTTCATGAAACTATAAATACATCTATTGTAAGTTAATATTTCTGGGGTATCAAGCCATTCCTTGCTACTGACCACTCTTCCTGATCCAGAGAAAGCAAAGTAGTAGTATTACCACGTATATCTGCCTTCCATGCTCCCAGAAATTTTTTCACACCCTTGGAAGGGTATAAATAAGCATTAACAATAAATCGATTATTGCTATATTCTTCCCATCCCAGTATTTCTATATCCCATATATAATTGGTGAGATCAAGATCCTTTTCAGTCATCCAATAGTCTACAATAGCTTTTCTTACCGTATCTACTCTAAAAACTTTGTCATATTCAACATCATAAACCCAGATAATAGTACCAAAAAGGCCTTTACTCATTTTACCCACATGTTCTTTAATTAAAACCCTTGTAGCGGTGTAATCCCAGTCAACTATTGTCAGAGAGCGGAAAACATTTCTATAAAACCCGGATGTGCCTACAGTCAATACTTCATACCTTACCTGCTGATCATGCCTTACCTTATAACTTTCAAGATACTCTCTCATAGAAATGGAAGTTCCATCATCATGAGTTTTAGGCAACACAACCGGTATGTAATAACACTTGCTGACTACCTGATTGGCATCAGGATATCTATAAACTTCTGTATAGACAATATGATTAAAGTCAGGAGATACAACAGGAGGGCTGGTTACCATATATTGACCTGATAAGAGGGTCAAATTAAGGTTCAATTTACCACTACCATCATTATAGTACCAGAATTCAACTCCATCACGAACCACAACAGGATCACCTTCAGGGTAAAAAGTTTCACCTGAAAATGGTGGTTCATCTGCCAGTGGTGATGACCCTATCGGATAATATATCTCACCTGCAAAAACAGTATTTAGCCCTGTTATAAAGGTCAAACAAATTATAATTAATATAATTAACTTCTTAAAAGACACTTTTACCTCTTTAATACAGCATTTTGATTATATTGCGATGTAATCCAGAACATAATTAAGTCAACAATGTATTTTTGCTGAATTTCTGACATAGCAACTCCTTTAGGATAGCTGTGCCACTTTTGAATACAATTTCTACAACAGGTTGCAGTAGCATGCTGGGCTACAAATACCGGGTGATCCTTAAAGGGTGTTTGCTTGCCATCGTTAAGAATCTTTTCCGGAGCAATTCTTTTAGCTATAAAATCAACCGCATGGGATCTTATAACCTCTAGACCTCTTTGATCAATATAATCAAGATCCTTTGCAGATAACCTGAACCTGCTTCTAAAGCTAGATTTTAACAATTTATTCAGCACTTTTTCCATTATTAAAGACTCTTACAGTTTCTATAATACCACTAAATTAAATAAATTGACGGCTAAAAAAATTCCACTACGAGTATTATAATGAATAATAGAGGCTTTATTGACATGATTTTAAAAGAATTTGCAAAAGAATTGAAAAAATATGCCGCTGAGGTTCCCCCCAGCATCATTTTAACACGCTGGTTAAAGGATATACTTGTCAGAAAGCCTGAAACCAATACAGAAAAAATTATTCATGCAGAACTAACACTTCTTGAGGATAATGAAAATAACTATGCCATTGTTGGAACACGTCTGAGCGGGCAAAAATTACTTGAAACACTTTACAGATATATACAAAGCCTAGAAAACCAGGATTACAGCCGGTGGCTTCACCATTTGCAGGCCAACGATTTTGAAGAAGATGAATAATCATATTACTCTAGTGCCTCAGGGCCAAAAGCTTCTGGCAAAAGATCTCTAACTGCTGTAAAGACAGGTTGGTTCTGTTTGTCTTCTGTAATAACTACAGCATCAGGGCCAAATTCATAAAGCCATTGACGGCATGCCCCACACGGAAAGCATCCTGACACCTCTTTAAGACCTTCATCTGTATTTTTCTTCGCAACAACTGCTATTGCCTCAAACTTTTTATTACCAGCAACAATCATAGAAGAAAGAGCATTACGTTCAGCACACAATGTCAGGCCATAGCTGGCATTTTCAACATTACAACCCTCATAAATATTGCCTGATGAGGTTAAAACCGCTGCCCCAACAAAAAAATTTGAGTACGGCGCATAAGCTTTATCTGCAATAGTTTTAGCTCTTTGTAAGAGTTGTATGGAAATCTGATGGTTTATATGTTTCATTGGCGTTAATTTCTTCAACTACTGTAGCCAGATCTTTATCTGCTGCGGCTGTTAGAAGACCTATAAACAGCGGATGAGGACGTTCTGGCCTTGATTTAAACTCAGGGTGATATTGTGAAGCAATAAAATATTTATTAGATTTCAGTTCTATAAGTTCAACCAGTTTTCCATCCGGTGAAGTGCCTGCAATCAGCATACCATGATTTTCAAGTGGTTCTCTGTAGATATTTTTAATCTCATAGCGATGTCTGTGTCTTTCGTATATAAGGTCTGTTCCATACAGTATCCTTGATTTGCTCTCAGAATGGAGACTACACGGAAACTGCCCCAGACGCATGGTTCCGCCATAGTCTGTTATGGTTTCTTGATCTGCCATTAGGTCAACTACAGGGTGTGGCGTATCTGGTTCAAACTCTGTACTATTAGCGTTTTCAAAGCCTGCAACATTTCTGGCAAACTCAATCATGGCACACTGCATACCAAGACACAACCCCAGAAATGGTATATTCTTTTCTCTAGCATATTTTATAACGTTTATTTTTCCTTCTATACCTCTATAGCCAAATCCTCCGGGGACAATAATAGCATCAACATCGTTAAACTCTTCATATGTCTTATCTTCTGTAAGGCAATCTTCTGAAGAAACCCATTTTAGATCAATACCACGACCTATAGCAGCACCGGCATGCTTTATTGCTTCTACAACAGAGAGATAGGCATCTGAAAGCTTGGTATATTTGCCTGCTATAGCTACCTTCAGAGTTTTGCCCGGATATTTAAGCCTGTTAACAACCTCTTTCCATTTTTCAAGGTCAGGCGGTAAATCAGCAAGATCCAGTCTTGAGAGCACTTCTCTGGGAAGGCCTTCGCTTTCTATAGCCAGTGGTACTTCATAGATACTTTTCATATCCTTGCATTGAATAACTGACTCGACCGGAACGTTTGTAAACTGTGAAATTTTTTCTCTTTGTGACCTGTTAACCTCATACTCTGTTCTGAGAACCAGTATATCAGGCTGTATACCAATACTCCTCAAAGTATTTACGCTGTGCTGTGTAGGTTTAGTCTTCAATTCCCCTGCTGCACCTATATATGGAACCAGTGTCACGTGTATAGATACTGAATTCTTTCTCCCTACGTCATTTCTAAACTGCCTGATTGCTTCAAGAAAGGCCAGCCCTTCAATGTCACCAACGGTACCGCCAACTTCTGCAATAAGAATATCAGGTTGATGAAATGCTGCTGCTTCTGCAATCCTGTATTTAATCTCATCCGTGACGTGAGGTATAATCTGAACAGTACCGCCGAGATATTCACCTCTTCTTTCTTTAGTTATAACGCTTTGATAGACACTTCCTGAAGTAACATTATTTATCTTGCCAAGGTTTGCATCTATAAAACGCTCATAATGACCAAGATCAAGGTCGGTTTCAGCCCCATCATCAGTAACAAAGACTTCACCATGCTGAAAAGGACTCATTGTACCAGGATCCACATTGATATAAGGATCAAATTTTTGAATAGTAACTGAAAACCCTCTGGCTCTCATAAGTTTCCCAAGGGAAGCTGCTACAATTCCTTTACCCAGAGAACTTACAACTCCACCCGTAACAAAAATATATTTAGTAACCATATTTCCTCTTTTATCAGTCTGTAATTTTCGGTACCCGTATAAAACCATCTTCTTCAAAAGGTGAAATGGCAAGCATTTCATCTCTTGAATATTTCTTTTCTACCTGATCTTCTCTCATAACATTCTTCACCGGAACAGCATGAGCCATAGGTTCAACATTTTCAGTATTAAGTTCATTTAATAAATTAAAATAACCTACTATATCACCAAGTTGCCTGGCAAACATCTCTTTTTCACTGTCAGTCAAGGCCAGACGGGCAAGCCGTGCTACATGTTCCACATCATTTATGGTAAGCAATGGATTATACCTCTTTCGATCAACTTGCAATCAACATTATAATAAAGGAATCAAAGAGGAATTAAAAATATTCTTTTGCTGTTTATATCATAAATTTACAATCGCATAGAAAACAGCAGCTACAGGGAGTAACAGGTTGCCAACGCAAACAAACGTGAACACTAGTGTATTTTACATACCTTTAAACGACACAACCCTGTTTCTACCTTCCTGTTTAGCTTTATACAGAGCAATATCTGCTTCTTCATATACATCAGCCGGGTTTTTACAATCTGAATCAAACACTGCCACACCAATACTCAGAGTCAGATTAATCGTTTCTGACTTGCTGGAAGTAAATTTGCTGATATTTAAGACTGATCTTTCAACTGTTTTTCTCAGTCTGTCTGCCAGTTTTACAGCACCTTCCTGGGTTGTGTCAGGCAGGATGATTACAAATTCTTCACCACCATATCTACCTGCAACATCATAATCACGTACTGTCTGCTTTATCAGCTTTGCAATTTCCTTTAAAGCGTAGTCACCTACGCTATGGCCATGTGTATCATTGACCTGTTTGAAGTGGTCTATATCTATCATTAACAGAGCCAGAGGTCTATGGGTTCTCAATACGAGACTAGCCTCCTGATAAAGTCTTTTATCAAGCTGTCGCCTGTTTTCCAGGCCTGTCAGTGCATCTACCGTAGCGTGTTTTACAGTCTCAGCATAAGATGCCGCCCTATTGACAGTAATTGAACATTGTTCTGAAAAGCTTTTTAATAGATCCATTTCTTTTTCAGTAATCTCTGTAACCTTTGCATCGGCAACAATAGCCCCAAAAACGTGATTTTTAACAAATACAGGTATTGCTATTGCCTGCTTATCAGGTGTTAAAACAATTGCTGAGGTCTCTTGAAGTTCTTTTAAAAGAGGATCAACAACCTGCGTAGAATATGAGTTAGGCCAGAATAGCTCAAGATCATTCTCTGAATTTCTAATAAACATATATACAAGCGCATTCGGAAGATATTTATCAAGTATTTCACCCATAATAGGCACTACATATTTGAGTTCATATTGTGTTTCTATGATTTTAGCTATTTCTTTAGTTGCAGAAGACATTTCAATCTCTGTCATAATCTTTTTATTAAGCTTATCATAAATAACAGCAGCTGAAACCTGTATCCCCAAAACAGAAAGCATTATCAAAGACTCTGTTGTTATCTCTTTTCTTGGCTGAGAAGAACTAAATATACCTAAAATACCCTCAATAGAACCTTTTTCTACGACAGGCAAAAGAAGACTGAATTCATCTGGAATAATTTTCAGGTTATTTTGATCAAAACAATCAATGCTCAACAACCTTGATTCAGGAGTAACAAACATCAATTTTTCGCTCATTAAAGACTGTTCAAGGCTGCCGGTAGCATTAATAGTGTTAATGAAAGCTGGTTCAAACACATTCTTTTTACTAAATACCTGCTTGAATAAGCCTTCATTAGGATCTTTCAACCATAAACATACATCATCTATACCCATATAAGCATTTAAAATATCATAAACAACTTCCAACAAATGGTTTATCTTTAGATTTCTCTTTATAGAGCTTGATATCTCATAAATAACACTTAATTCAGATATATTTGAGCTATGATGGTCTGAAACCATTTTTAAACCTCATTAAACCTGATCGAAGAAAGATTCTAACTCTCCACCTTTTTCAATTTCATCCTTGCATAAATTATACAGGTAATAGAGTTTATCTTCATCAATATTGAGATATTGTAATACATCTGGAATAAACTTATCCATAGACACAACAGGATATGGGCTTTCAATAATATTAACAATATTGTTAGCCAGATAGACAACGCAAACAAGACGGGTATGAGAGACTGATTCCATAGGATTATGGTGACATCTAATCGACTCTGAAAGGTTAACAGGCAGGTTCCACTTGTCAGCAACACGATAACCTATCTCAGAATGTGTAATACCAATGATTTTATCTTCAGCATCAAGAAATTCTGCCGCAGTATAATAAGGTTTCAGAGATTTAAAGACCTCAACATAAGAAGAATGATCATACTGATCAAAAACGACCTTACCTATATCATGCAGGATACCACAACTAAAAGCATCTCCACCCTCTGAAAGACCTGCATTTACTGCAACCAGCTTTGATGCAAGAGCAGTTGAAATAGAATGTTTCCAGAATCTTTTATAATCAATCGTTTTGCCCAGCTTAGACTCTTTAGGGGTAAAAATCTTGAATATGCTGGTAGAAAGCACCAGCCCCCTCATCGTTGTAAAACCCAGTATCATAATAGCCTGCTGCACCGAGCTTATTTGCTTTGGAAAACCATAATAAGCCGAATTTACAAGCCTTAAAACTCTTGTTGTCAAGCCAGGATCATGTGCTATTACCTTACTGAGTTCAGCTGCTGAAGATGTAGGATTACTTACAAGCTCCATAACCTTCGTCACAACTTCAGGTAAAGATGGTATATCTCTGACTCTTCTTAGTACAAGGTTAATTTTTGCCTGATTATCTTCTTTTGCCGGATCTCTCAGAACAGACTGCTCGGTAAGAGAAAATACATCCACCCTGTTTTTCTCTAATTCTTTAAAAAGCCACAATCTTACATTTTTATCATAGCCCAGGCGATCAAATTTCAGAAGTACTACCCGATCGAATTCATTATTTACAGCATCTTTGACTATTTCTTCAAGTGCAGAACGCTTGTTATCTGAGGTATCTGGCTGATCAGTATAATACCTTACTATCTGAAAATCGTGTTCACGGCAATATTTTTCAATCTGTTCTCTCTGAATCTTAAGTTCCAGAGACTTATCAGTCTTACCTGCTATTGAAGAACATAAGTAGCCAACTACTTTCAACTTAATCGTTTCCCAAAATAATTATGAAATGCCTAAAATTAAAACTTAAAGGTTAACCTAATTAAATTTTCTCATGTTTTTTTTAAATAGAACTACCTCTAAATAACTTATTCACCAATGAAGCTCATTAAAAAAAAGCTCACTTGAGGTAAAGTATAAAATAGATTTCATGGTAATACAAAAATTTCACAAGAAAGACGAGAAATGAAAGATACACACTGCACCTGTGTCAGCTTCGACCCCGGATTTGCAAACTATAACCCGGGACTCAACGAATCAAACCTTGAACAGATAAACCACATATCAAGGCTAAAGTCACACAACCAGAGAAAATTTCAAGTAATAAAATTAGAAACAAGCTTTCTCAAGCCTCTAACAACTATTACATATATTTATTATGGATGTGTGGCATATGGAAGCGTTCTGGCAAGTAAGTATAATAACCCGCCAGCAACAATTGAAGGCAACCACATTCTTGAACTTCCGGATCACGAAAAAGACAACGCAGATCTAACACTCGAAGTTAAAATAATTCAAGAACTATACAAAAAGCTCAACAAAGATATACAGTTTTACCTGAAAAGAAAAAGCAAACTACCAGCAAGGCTGGAAGAATTCAGTAACCTGTATAAAGAATTTGTAGAGCTAAATAACCATTTTAAAGATCTTAAAACAACCAGCCAGATTAAACTGCCTGCTGCCATGGAACACTTCAGGCAATATACCCCGGAAAAACTGGATATCTACGAAAAGAAACTCTTTGAAATCACTCAAACAGGCAACCTCGAAGAAGTGCTTAACATTTCTTAACATCTGTGAACATATTCATACTCCAGTGCGTCAAAAGACTAAAAGATCTGGAGCATAAGAAAATGAACAAAAATTGTGACAACTTTATAACACAGCTAAACGATTTGCTCGATAACAATATCGAAAATATCGAAAAAGAAGAGCTTCTTGTGCACCTTAAAACCTGCAAAAGCTGCAATCAAGAGCTTCAAGAACTCCAAAATACGTTGAAAGCTGTTCAAAGCCTGCAAAAAATCAGCATACCTGAAGCCAGAGATTCATTTGCTTCAGAAATAATACTACAACTGGAATCTGAAAAAACATCCAATAAAACAATACTACTAAACAACTACAAATACATTGCAGCAGGAGTAATATCTCTAATACTTGCAGGTGTTATCATCATTAATATTAATGGATCCAGGCCAGATAGCATCAGCTTAAGTACTGATAATGTTGAAATTACCGATACCTATATATCTGATTATGACTACATAATCTATAATCAAGACACCTCTATTCTAGCAGAAGCCGGTCTGCCAACCGATGAATGGGGCTTACTCGATCTGGATAAGTTATAAAGAATGACTATAAACGAAAAAGACCTTATAAAAAGAACACAGAAAAAGAATGACCTGAAGGCTTTTGAAGCACTGGTCAGGCTTCATCAATCCAGAGTAAGAGCTGTAATATACCGGTTTACTCAATCTGTAGAAGATTTAGATGATATCAGCCAGGAAGCCTTCATAAAAGCTTTCAGAGCAATAAAAACGTTTAAAGGCAATTCCAGTTTTTCAACATGGCTATGCAGTATCGCCATCAATACCTGCAAAGACAAACTCCGGAGCAACAAACGCTATCAACAAAAAGTAGTTAGCATAGAAGACAAAAACTTAAACCAGATCATATCAGAACAAGACTCTGATATAGAAGGACACCTCAACCTGACAACAGAACAAAACCTTGTTTTAAAAGAGATTAAAAAACTACCTGAAAACCAGCAACTTGCTATCATTCTGCACGATATAGAAGAATTCAGCTATGAAGAAATCGCTAAAATATCTAATTGCCCAGTAGGAACCGTAAAATCACGCCTCTTTAACGCACGCAAAACACTTAAAGACAAACTTAAAACCCATATAACAAGTATAACACTTTCTTAAGGAGATTTAAAACAATGAAAAAACAGTTTTTTGGATTATTACTCGCAGGCTTAATAACCATCAGCCTGGCACCTCAAATGGCTTCAGCTCAACCACCAGATAATCAACAACCCGGCATGGGTATGCATCAAAAACACTCAGGTATGGGCGGCCCACACAAAATGAAACCCGGAACACACAAACACCATGGTGGCATGATCGGCATGCTACAAAAACTCAACCTCACTGAAGAGCAAAAAAACCAGCTGAAAGCAAAAAAAGAAGCTTCTAAAACACAGATGGAAGGCATTAGAAACCAGCTAAAAACAGAACGCCAGAAACTAATGGAACAGATGTTTGACCCTGATGTCTCTAAAGCCCAGTTATTAAACCAGCAGGATAAAGTATCAAATCTTCAAAACCAGATACACCGTATCAGAATAGAAGGTATAGCTGACCTGAAAGCAACACTGACACCTGAACAGAAAGCAATACTCAAGCAAGAAGCTGCTCAACACCAGCAAAAAATGCAACAGAGAATGCAACTATTTCAAGAGAAAAGGCAACAACACTACCATAAAAAGCAACAAGCATCACCGGATAACATGTATAATCAAAGTCATAAGTAATCAGATTTCAGAAAATATA
>CAZFBA010000001.1:175139-219048 GCA_964517135.1 uncultured Gammaproteobacteria bacterium | reverse complement strand
AACTTCTGTTTTCTGCGATGTTTTAACACTGTGTTAAAAAGATGTATTCGCTAGACGTCAATTTCTATAACTGTTTCAGGTCAATTTATTAATAGTTTATCAATTAAATGGGAATAAAGGACATAAAAAATTTAACAAGTAGCTAGCATCTATCATTTCTTTCAAGAACAGAATTAAGTATTTATTACGGCTGCGTGTTTTCTTGAAATTGCGGAATAATAACTCTGAATGGTCTTTCAAGTATGAGTTCACCTCTGATGATATTATCCTGAGGCAGGTCAGAGAGGTTTATTTCTTCTGAAACAGGTTCTTTATAGAGCAAAAAGTGAAAACCCTGTTCATTATCAATAATGAGGTTTAGCCCCTGAATGATAGCAGTATGAACCTGCAATTCATCTTTTATAATGACTTCTGCAGAGCCTATTTTTTTAATTTCGTTGTTGAGAAGCTTCAATGCCACATGTATATGGTATTTACCGTTATCCCAGCCGGGGCCGCAGATCAGAGCCATATCAAAACTGCCTTTAACAGGCAATTCTTTTAGTACAAAATGTTGAATTGAATCCACAAAAGTAAACATACCCAGGTTATTGCTTTTAATTTCTCTTGCCAGAATTAAATATTGTGCTGATATCATTTATGACTCCATTTTTATAAATAAGATCATTACTGTCCGGTTAAATTTTTTCTGAGGGTTTGGTTTTTGTCAGTTTCTTTAATTTAACTTCCTGTAAAATTTTCTAATACAGAAAA
Organism: uncultured Gammaproteobacteria bacterium; assembly: GCA_964517135.1. Taxonomy (GTDB): domain Bacteria; phylum Cyanobacteriota; class Vampirovibrionia; order JBFMGH01; family JBFMGH01; genus CAZFBA01. The sequence continues at coordinate 218,295 of CAZFBA010000001.1, read as the reverse complement.
GATATTATGACAGGTTTTATACATCTAAATAAAATCTTTTATCAGACACCAGTGAAATAAGATGTATTTAAGGTTTGCCTGTTTGCATTATTATACCAGAAAAAACCTGATGCATAAAGAACTTATAAAAATCAGTAATTAAACTGATCTCACTATTGTTAACTTTCGTGTATTCATTTTTAGAAATTATGCTCTATTCTGATGTTTTAGAGTATATAATTTTGATTATTACCATATTCAAGCAAATAGAAAGATTTTAAATATGACATTATGCACCAGTTGTGCCGCAGGGTGTTGTAGAAGATATAATGTTGGCCTTACAGGCTATGATATTATAAAAATATCAAAAGCTCTGGGGGTTTCACCCCGCTTTTTTATTGATGTATGCGAACTTACAGAAGAAGATTATCTTGAAAATATATCAAGAACAGAAGCTCTGTTTGTTTTTACTGACAATAACTGCAAGCATTACTATCGTATCAAAATGAAAAAGATTGAAAGTGCTATATTTAAAGATGTTCAGAAATGCATTTTTCTTCAAGAATGGAAATCAGGAGAAGAAGAACAGCCCATCATAGCAAGGTGCGGAATATACGGCATCAGACCTCTTATATGTGCTTCTTATCCTGCTAAATTTGTTAATCAAAACCGTACAGCTGTAATACCATATGTATTTGACCTTGATAAAAGTATGATCGGCACTCCTCATGAACTCTGCAAAGGCCCATTTAAGCTGGAAGATATTTGCTCAAACAAAGATGAAATAATTAATTTGCTTATTAAATTAAATTATGAAATTGATTATTTCAAAACATTTGCTGAAAGATGGAATAAAAATCCTTCTTCTATAAGTGATTTCATTGAAGAACTTGATCAAATTTATGACCAGAGAGTTTATGTAGAAACAGAAGCAGACATGCTCAAGATAATTGCATAATATTAATACTTTATAATCTATCCACTGGCTTTACCGGTAAGCTTACCGTAAAAACACTTCCCATGTCTGGGCTGCTTGAAACCTTTATTGAACCATGATGCAGCTCAACAATCTTTTTAACAAATGATAAACCTAAACCGGTGCCTGAAATGGCTTCTGTTTTTTCGTTTTTAACTCGATAAAACTTGTTAAAGAGCTTTTTAGCTTCTTCTTCTGTCATGCCAAAACCCTGATCTTCAATAAAAATAACTACATTATTATCCTGAACCAGAGTTTTAATAAATATTTTAGTATTTTCAGATGAATATTTCAGTGCATTATCAATTATATTTTTAAAAAGTATTGATAAATATTTCCGATCACCTTCCAGTTTAATGGTTTTATCTTCTGGTTTTTCAATTTCAATACAGATATTTTTATTGGATGATATTACTTTTAAGCTTTCTTTTACAGAATAAAGCAATTCATAAATATCTATTGTAACTATTTCAAGCTGAAATTCTGGTATTTCAAGTTTGTTTAACTCAAGAAAATCAGTGATAATTTCTTTTAAAAACTCTGTTTGAGTTGCTATTTTTTCAATATAGGCATTTAAAGAGTTGTCTTTATTAGATGAAAACAGATAATCACAGCTTAAAAGTATTGTTGTAAGCGGTGTTTTCATTTCATGAGAGAACATTTTAACGATAATTGACTTTGTTTCATTGATCTGGGTTATTTCAGTTATATCATTAAATACACCGGTAAAGAGTTTTTCGTTTGCACTATTGGCAATAAACTCAAATTGTCGGTTTTTGAGACAAAAATATTTTCTGTATACCTCTTTATCTTTAAGCTCTTTAAGTATTTCATCAAACGAAATCTCTTTTAAGAGGGCTTCAAGTGAAAGATGTTCTTCAGGATGGTTATAATAAATGATTTTACCCTTGATGTCAAAAAGAATAACGCTGTTTTTTATAGTGTTTAAAACAGTATCAAGAATATATCTATCTTTTTCAATAAGTTCTGTAACCTCTTTAAGGGTTACAAGTTTATCGTCTACTGCTTTTTCAAGTGTTACGGCAGTATTCGGATCTGTTTTAGACCTTAACTCTGAGATATAGTTATCCAGAAACCTTGAAACCTTAATATTTGCAGTAATTAAAATCAATATAAAAACAAGAATATTGGCAATAATTAAAATATAAAAAGGAATCCAGTAATAAAAATATTTGAAAACCAGAAACACCAGCACCATTTCAACCAGAGAGAGCAAAATAACAACAACCATAAGCTGTTTAACGATATCCTGATGCCTTGACTGAATTATCAAAACCGGAACATAGATCAGCAAAAGAATATAGATAAACAAACTATCAACTTTAAACACCAGTGGATAGTTTAAAAGATTATCAATAACCTGAGCCTGAAGATATAACGGAGGTACTGTGCCAGAAAAGTGAAATTTTTTAGACAGTGGGGTTGTTTGCTTATCTACCAGCCCTGTTTTTGTCACACCAGCAATAACAATTTTATCTCTAAAAAGGTCAGGTGGATAATGGTCATCAATTACATCCACAAGAGAAACCTTATCAAACAGATAAATAGGTGTTTTATAGTTGATAGCCATTTTAAAATATTCTGTATTTCCAATTATTTCACCCTTAAGCCTGTAAGGAGGTTTATCTGAAAATCTTTCAGGATCATAAAGGCTTAGAAGGCTTAACACAAAAGCAGGAACATTGTTTAGAACAGGAGAAATATTCCTTGCAACCCCGTCTTTGTCTGTTTGAATAATGTCATGCCCTAGTGGAATTATTTTTTTAATCTCTTTCCAGAAAACATTATCTGGCTTTGATACCTTAAAGGCAAAAGGGTTTAAAGCCACTACAGAATAGTTATTCAGTGCCCTTAGAAACTCTCTGTCACTTTCAGGCAAGGTTGGAATAGTAAAATCAATAAAAAAACCTGCTGTTTTAGCCCCACCTTTAAATACTTTATCCAGAAAACTTGCGTATATACTGCGATTCAATGGCCAGTTGCCCAGCTCATATATTGTTTTATCATCAATTTCAACTATTACAACCTGTTTTACAGGGCTGGTTGAACTATCCATTTGCAAGAAAAGATCATAAAGGTTATTATTAAAGCTTTTAAGTAAATCTGTACTGGAGATTAATACTGTCAGTATTATCACCACAAAAGATATAATAGCACTGTTTTTTATACTGGAATGCATAATACCTAAAAGATATTGTATTTAAGGGCTATAATGGCAGCATGAGTTCTGCTTTCAGCTTTAAGCTTATTAAAAATGCTTTGCATGTGGTTTGAAACAGTAGAATCAGATATATAAAGCTCTTTTGCAATTTTACTATTATTGTATCCTTTTATAATGAGTGATAAAACCTCTTTTTCTTTTGGCGTCAGCGCCTGCGGTGAAGAGCCCTCAGGTATATCCACATCAATCGGATAGCTTGCCTTCTCTTTTCGCAATACAACCTCTATTCTGGCAAGCAAAACATTGAACCGAAATGGCTTTTGAATATAATCATCAGCCCCTTCTCTCAATACATTAACCTGATGCTCATCATCCTGAAGTGAAGTCATCATTATAACAGGTATGCAAGCTGTTTTATGATCGGCTTTTAGCCTTACAAGCAGTTCACTACCGTTCATCATTGGCATTACTTCATCAAGAAGTATAAGATCAAAGCCCCTTTTTTTAATTGTATCAATGGCTTTTAAGCCGTCTTTAACGTGTATAACATCATAGTTATTTGATTCTAACAGATCAATCAGCAGTGTGCTGATGTTTAGATCATCTTCTACTAGCAGTATTGATATATTTTTACCCATAAGTCTCAATTCTTTTCCGGCTATTAAATTACTATAAAACAAAATAATGATGAGGTAAAACATTTCACAATATGGATATATTGATTAGAATGAGGGGTACAATCCTTAGTACAGCTTTGAAAAACGAAAAACTTTCAGATTATTCATCAATTTTGATTGTGTATTACCTTTAAAACTTTTCTGATAATTAATGAATTTGTGTTACAAAAATTAAATTATTTTTTTCGAACAATACATTGTTAAATATAATGGATTATTAGTTTTGAGTTAGTTCAAAAATTTCAGTATGTAAAATTGAAATGCAAAATTTTTATTAAGAAATTGGCATTCTTTACCTTTCCATGATTAAATCTATTTTTGAATAAGGTGAATTTATATTTTTTATGAGATAAGTTTATATTACCATCAAGAGGAGAAAAAGGTATGTTTAGAAATAAGTTAATGGCTGCTATGATTATTTTAGGTTTAGTTGCATTAGTTGGTTTAAATGCATGTCAAAAACAAGAACCACCGGCAACACCTGCAGAAGTTGAAGTAGAACAGCCAGTCGATGAAGCAACCCCATTAGATGTTGAGCAGACTGAAGTTATCGAAGAAACAGAAGCTGTAGAAGTTACTCCAGTTGAAGAAGAAAAAGTAGAAGAAGAAAAACCAGCTGAAGAAGTTGAAGAAGAAAAACCAGCTGAAGAAGCTGAAGAAGAAAAACCAGCTGAATAGCAAAAAACTTTTTATAATGTAATAAAGCAAAAGGCCAGCTATGCTGGTTTTTTGCTTTGATAGCTTTGCCAGAAAACCCAATAGTTAACTGGGGAATTTGACACCACAGGAATATGCATATGTTATTGGATTTACCAAGTTAAAAACTGGAACCTAAATGGGGGCAGGTCAAAAGGGATAAGTAACAAAAAAATTAACAATATAGCAACATTAAAGTTTTAGTGAACTTCTATTAACAGGGCTATTTAAGAGCGATTGTTAAAGGGTTATATGGTAATAAGTAGTGTTAGTTTAAACAAACCTTCTTTTGATTCTAGCAATCAAAAAAAGAGCAACAGAAATCAACCGTTTAATACTAACAATAAAATATACTTTGGGCAGGGTGAAGTAAAGTTCTGGACTGATTTTGACGGCACTTTGTTTCCTGTTGATGAGGATAAGCTTAATAACAAAAGAACTATCCGTAAACTAAAAAAATATTTCCAGGATTTTGCCAGTTTTTTTGAAAACTCTCAGGGAAAAGCAGAGTGCAATATTACTACAGGTAGAAATTTTATCTCTTTTTACAGCATTTTTAATCAATTAAAACAGCACGGTATAAAGCTTTTTGAACCTGATAAGCTTGTTACAAGCAATGGAGGGGACCTATTTATTAAATCCAGACAGAACAATACTACCGTTGATTATAAGAATGTAGACCCTGCAAAAAGGGAAGAGATTAAAAATATTACTAATTGGGATGGTGACCACATAAGAGAGCTGATAATTCAACTATTTAAAGAATTAGATGTTCCACTCTGTCAACCTTTGAATGTTAATCCTGATGTCAAAAAGATCCTTTTTCCTGTATTAAGAAATGATGGCAATTTACAGATTTGTATAGATATTCCAGAGGATATGCTAAATACAGGCATTGTAGAAACAATATCTGCAAAATTAAAACAAACTCTGGATGAAAAAGATATCAAGTATCAATACACTTTTGAAGACTATGATCCTGTATATCATAGGGGCCCTTGTATTATATTAGTACCAGATCTTATAGATACAACTTTAAGTAAAGCTTATGATGTTAAGCAAGCACTGAAAAAGGCCTCTGAAGAAGATGACCTGGTTATAGTTGCAGGAGATTATAATAACGATTATCAAATGTTAAACCCTGAAACATATGTTTCAAAACCTGAAGATATAAAAGACTTACCTCTAATAAGCATAGTTGTAGGCAAAAACAAAAAGCTGGGCGACTTAGCAGAAAAATATCCTGATAAAGTATTGGTTACAGATGAATTTAAACTTCTTGAAACTATAAAAAAAGCTATAAAAGATTTTGCCCTTTCACATCCAGAATTTAAGCTAAAGCCAGAATTAAAAGATTTAACAGGCATTAACCTGAAAGCATGAACTGAATAAGATTATCACTGGTGTCCGGTAAAAGATTTTATTTATAATCAAAGTCATAAGTAATCATATTTCAGAAAATATAGGGCGGGGGGCTGTCCTTGCTGCGCAACGAAAGACACTCTGGAGACTTTTAGAATTGTTTAATTTTTTATGTCGTTTAATATAGATATATAAAACAGGGTTCAGCGAAGAGGTTGATCGGGTTTGAAAACAATAAAGTTGTATAAGTTATTCACCGATTTTCTATTTCAAATATTTACCAGGCTTAGGAAATGTTTCTTTAATAAAGAAGCTTATTATAGTTGTGATTACAAATGTTATAAGGCAAAATATCATCATAACTTGATAGCTCTCAGGGGTGTAATTGCCGTTAACGCTATAAATATCCAATAAATAACCTGTAAGTATCTGATAAACAAATATACCAGCAAAATAAGCAGGGTTTATTAGGCCCATAGATGTACCCACAATGCTTGAAGGTATATCATCTTTAATAATAATAAATATCAATGGAAGAAGAATGCCTCCTCCAATACCCAGAATAAAGAATATAAGCATCATAATCGGAACAGAAAGAAGCTTACAAAAGAAGGTTATAAATATCCAGCTAATAAGTGTAAGAAAAAGCCCAATTTTTAAAGGTATTACACGACTTTTAAAGGCCCTGTCAGATAGGTATCCAGCCAGAAGAGCACCTAAAATAACACCTACAGGTATAAAGATAATTATATTGTTAGCCTCGGTAACAGTCAAATTGCTTATAGCAATCAGGTATTTTGTTGCCCAGAGGCCCTGAAAACTTATATAAGCCCCAAATGTAGCAAAGAAAATAACTACCAGAAGCCAGAAATTCTTCATTTTAATAAGGTTTTTAATTGCCTCTTTTGAGCTGGCATGTTTTTGAATGCCTGGTTCATCTTTTATATCTTTATCAAACAGAAAAAACATTGCTATAATAAACATCATAAAACCCAGACCAGCAAAGATAAAAAAGACTTCACGCCAGCCGAAGGTAATAGCCAGATAAGCAAGTGGTGTAGTTGCAATCAGGGCACCAGAATGACCGATGCCTACAAATGCTCCATTGACTCTGGCAAAGCGTTCAGGCAAGAACCACTGTGCATGAAGCTTTAAAGAAGGTATAAAAATGCCGCTAACTCCTATACCTATTAATGATCTTGCTATAATTGCAGACCAGAACCCGGATGCAAATCCAAATGAAATGCTTCCAGCAACAGTAATACCTAAAAAGATAAGTATAATTTTCTTTGCGCCAAATTTATCAGTAAGGATACCTATAAATGGCTGGAGAACTGCATAAAAAATAAAGTATGTACTGGAAATAGTGCCAAGTGCCGTTGCATTAATATTAATATCTTTTAGCAGGTTATCTGCAATGGCATTCGTTGAGACACGATGAAAGTATACCAGCATATACAGCACAGCAGTAATGATGAAAATAACATATTTATATCCGCTTATGGTTTTAATCATTTTGAAACCTGATATAAACTAATTTTTTAAAAACCTGGCCGGAGGATTATACAGCCCGCCAGACCATTCAACAAGCTCTTCGATTGATTTTGCAGCCAGCATAGTCTGGTTAGCTCTGCTAATGTCTATTTCAAGGTCTTCAGGATACATAACAATTTGCTTTTCTCTGAGTTCTTCTATTTTGATGGTGTCAACCATGCTACCCAGCGGAGATTTCCCTGCTATAGAGCAAATAGCATTCTTGCGTTCCTGAATGTCTGAACATTTATAAAGATAAGCAATACCGATATCTGTTACAATGTGTGTTAGATCCTGTGCATAGATCATAACAGGAGGAAGCGGCAGCCCTGCTTTATCAGCAAGCTTCCAGGCATCGAGTTCTTCAACAAAGGTAGGCCTTTCAATCTTCCGGCATGATTGCACGATCTGAACAACTAATTTCTTACCGTTTGGCACAGGTCCATTGAGCAGGCTGTATGGTGGATAGTTTTTGCCAACCTCAAGCCAGGCATCCGTACAGTGGCGGCGTCCTCCTGCATTGGTGCCCATATTGGGAGCCCCTCCAAAGCCTGATATCATACCCAGGGTAGCTGTAGAACTGTTGCCATACTGGTCTATTTGCAGAGTTGAACCAATAAACATATCCACGCCATAATGCCCTGCTGCCTGTGCAAAGGCTCTATTCGAGCGCATTGAACCATCTGGCCCCATAAAGAATATGTCTGGCCTTTTTTCCATATATTTTTCCATGCCTATTTCTGATCCAAAGGCATAAATAGACTTAACAAACCCTGACTCTATAGCAGGTATCATTGTAGGATGAGGATTCAGAACCCAGTGAGTGCATACTTTACCTTTCAGGCCAAGTTCTTCACCATAAGTTGGCAACAACAATTCTATTGCTGCTGTATCATATCCGATACCGTGGTTTAGAGATTTCACGCCATGTTTTGCATAGATACCTTTCAGGGCCATCATTCCCATCAGTATTCTGCTATTAGAGATTTTTGCCGGGTTTCTTGTAAAAAGCGGCTCCAAATAATATTCTTCAGATGTTGGTATAACATAATCTACCCAATCGTGAGGTATATCAACCCGGGGCACTTTGTCAACTATCTCATTGACCTGCGCTATAACAATGCCCTGTTTGAATTTAGTAGCCTCTACGATTGTCGGGGTATCTTCTGAGTTTGGCCCTGTGTACAGGTTGCCGTCTCTATCTGCGCAATTTGCTGCAATTAGTGCTACACGTGGGGTCAGGTCAACAAGATACCGTGCATAAAGCTCAATATAAGTATGAATAGCTCCAAGTTCAAGCTCATTATTAATAACCATCTGAGCCAGCTGTTTACCCTGCGGGCCAGAAAAAGCAAAGTCAAGTTTTCTGGCAATACCTTTTCTGAAAACATCAAGATGTTCTGGCAGTGCAACAACAGACTGTACCATATGCAGGTTATTGATTTTTTCTGGAGATACAGAAGCAAGTGTTTTAGCCAGAAAGTTGGCCTGTTTCTGGTTATTGCCTTCTATACATACTTTATCATAAGGCTCAATAACAGACTCCAGCAGGTTAACAGCCTGTTCTTCTTTGATTATTTTTGATTTTGTCTTTAATTCTTGTTCAACCCTGTTATGACGCAGCCTTGTATTTTCTGCAAGTGTATTCCACTGCAGGTTCTGTGTGGTCGACATAAAAACTCTCCTGACTCTTTCTGATTAATGGTTTTAGCGTTTGGCAAATACCTTTTCTTTCTGTTTAGGAAATCTTGGAAATGTACTTTTTGCCGGTGATAGAATTCCATTATAAACAGAAAGGTTTCTATCTTCAATATGGTTGAAAAGCATTGGTGCCTTGCTGCCGTTACCAATATATGCCAGCGGATTAGGATCAAGGTGAGCTGCTGCTATCTCTTCAGATCCACGGCACAATGCCAGTGTTTCTGCTGTCGGGCTAACTATCATACTGTGACCAAAATAGTTATTGCAAAGAACATCAGGCCCTACCGCATTTGTGGCAATCATATAAACGTGATTATCATAGGCACGGGCTTTATTGGTGAGTTCCCATATTTCAAAAGACCTCAGGAATGCAGAGGGTCTTACAATAACCTCGGCACCTTTAAGTGCACACATTCTGGATAACTCAGGAAAATCTCCATCGTAACAGCATATCAAACCTATTTTTGCCATAGGTGTATCCACAACAACTACTTCATTACCGGGTGTTGACCAGCCTCCGTTTTCCATTCTTTCTGTAGGGAAAAGGTGTGTCTTGCGATAGTTACCTGCTATTTCGCCACGGTCGTTGATTAACAATACACTGTTATATACTGTATTTTTCTCAGGACCACGTTCATAGGTAGGCCATACTACATAAATCTTTTCCTGTGCTGCTTTAGCACAAATTGCTTCTGTTAATCTTCCCGGCACTTCATCAATAAGGTTATACAGGTCTTTAATCTTAAGGTTAATACCGAACCCTGTCGTAATAGATTCAGGGAAAACAACTAATCTAGGCTGATGATCAACAATTGCTTTGTCTATAAAGTTGATTGCTTTTTCGATATTGGCTTCAATATTACAGGGATTGACCATAAACTGGATACAAGCTGCGGTAAAAGGCTGCATATCTTTTTCCTTATAAAATCTGCCCCTCTGAGTTTTTACATAAAATTACGATAAAATTCTTTCAGGCAATTATAATTAAAGAATGCGATTTTGAATAGAGCACAGGCTTAAAATACCTCAAAATTTAACTTCTGTAACATTTGAAAACGTCACCCTGCAATAACCTCTTACGGTCATAACGGTCGTTTTTAAATTGAAGGGTTCTGAAAACCTTATTATAATTGTAGTTTTAATTGCCTAACTCGCAAAATACCTGCAAAAAAATGTGTTCAAGAAACACTTATAAAATTAAAAAATTTAAGTTATGTAAATATTTTTGACTGAATCAGCCGCTATTCAATTGATTGTTGTTCATTCATTGCCTGTATTATTGTACTTTCAACTGAAAAACCTGTGAATACTGAAGATGACAGATTTTAATTTTTAAGACTAATGCATAACTATAACAATAGATTTTTTGTTTTCGATTTTCAAAAATTTTAAAAGTGAAGATATGGGTTGAACGAGCAGGCGCAGCCTGGGAGTGAGACCCCATGCCTTCCTTTAGGGTGGGCGGGATTTGGGCTTGAAAATCGAAAACTTTTTAAGTTGCACAGATCTTTTTTCTGAAGTTATGTACTGGCTGCTAAAACTGGTGTTTTGACCTTTTTATTTGGTCAAAACACCAGTTAGTCAGTTATTATGTTTTCCTTTGGTGGCAGAATTTCTTTTTTTCAGGAAAAATAAAACATGCCTACTATTAAATAACAATAGCAACTATTATTATCAGGCTGTTATTCTTCGTGAAAGGCTACACACCTTGCTATACAGGATTCTCCTCCGACAAAACGCCACGGGAAAATACCAATCTTAGTACGCTTATTAGAAAGCAGGTGTATATCTCCTCCAATACACTCTGCGTGAATGACATCATGAGGGAACAGGTAAACATGCATCAGCTGATAGTGACTATCAGGGAAAACCTCACTGATCTTTTTGCCCCATTTTGCCTCGGCTTCTTTAGCCTGCATCGGCATCCATTCTCTTATTTTAGTATTCATCGGGTGATCAGCAGAGCCACAATCAACACCAATCCATTTAAATTTCATTTCAAGACACCATTCAGCAAACTCCATAGTAGGACCAGGGTGTTTGATCATATATCTGATCTCATCTGCTTCTGGTTTCTCCCAGGAATATCTGTTATAACCAGTATTTATAATTAAAATATCATTTTTTCTTATATCAGCTCTTTCCATCAGGTCTTTTGGGCCATAAAAACCATAGTCTTCAGCCATATCACTAATATCCACCACAACAGCATCACCATAAAGCTCTTCTAATGGTATAGATGCAATATCTCTACCGTGAGTACAGAAGTGCAGTGAGCCATCAAGGTGTGTGCCTACATGGTTCGAATGGGTAATAAGTTGACCATTAGCACCATTCGGTGCCAATCGTTTAAAATATTTTACCTGTAGCGGTTCATAAGTAGGCCAGGGTGGCGTTTGAGGTGACAGAGGTGTCGTTAAATCTATTAACTGCATTACTTCTCCTTTCCAAGACTATAAACAATCACGGTATTTATTATAATAAGCTATTATAGCATCTTCAAAACACTTTGAGGGAGGCTTAACAAGACCAGCACCTACCATGCCTATGCCCGGTTCTTTGTGGGCTATGCCAGTATTAATAGCTGGCAAGATGCCTGTGTCAATTATTTTTAGCAGGTCAATCCCTGTTGGGGTTCCCCTGAAATTAAAAACAGGAATCTTGTAAGTGTTATTTTCTGCAATAGTTATATCGTACATGTTGCGTGTAAATTCAAGGGCATCATCCGGTGTGCCGCCAACAAACTGGACAATTGCAGGGGCAGCTGCCATTGCGAAACCGCCTATGCCAGCTGTTTCAGTAATGACACTATCACCAATATCAGGGCTGGCATCTTCGTCGCCATATGGCGGGAAAAACAGGCCATCAACTCTTTCTGCCGGGGCAACAAACCATTCATCAGGCATGCAACTGAGCTTTATGCCGAAATCTGTACCATTTCTAGCCATTATAGCAACTAATGAGCTATATTCAATACCCATAACAGCTTCCATTACAGACTTACTGGCAGGCATTGTCAGATTTAAAAAGAAATGGTCATTGGAGTTAATAAAATTCAAAACGTCTACTTTATCTTTTTCGCTGGTATCAGCCTGAACGATAGCAGGTGCAATCTCTCTTAACAGGAGAGATGTTCCAGCTCTATTTCTGTTATGCCCTTCGTCTCCCATTTGAAGTGCCTGTGCAATGATAGTTTTCAGGTCTATTGAACCTTTTATATCAATAACTTTTTGCAAAAGTGGTGCCAGTACATTTTCCATCCATCGTAATCTATCTATAACTTCCGGAGCAAAGGCTCCATACCTGAGTACTTTGCCAAGGCCTTCATTAAGAGTGGCAAAGGCTGTTATATCATGAGTTTCGTTTTTGATAATCCAGACAGGCATTGACGCAGTAATAATTCCTGCCATAGGGCCAACACAACTATGGTGATGGCAGGGTTCAAAATCTATTTTACCGCTTGCAGCCAGTGCTTCCGCCTCTTCAACGGTTGATGCCATATTTTCATAGATAAGACCACCAATGATACCGCCTTTAATCGGGCCGCTCATCCTTTCCCATTCTACAGGTGGGCCAGCATGCAAAAAGAGGTTCTTTCTCATGCCAAATATAATATCTTCTGCTTTTCCAATGCCTGTTATAACTGGATGAGCTGACATCATTTTATCGGCAGCAAGCTTATTGGCTTCTTTTACTTTATTCATAAAATCGCTCTGCATAATAGTGTCGCAGATATTAACAGTATTACTGGTGGCAAATGTATGTGGTTTCCAGTCAATAGAAACTACTTCAACTCCTTCTGATTGGAGGTTACTGGCAAAAGATTCCAGTCCGATATTTATAACATTGAGATCACTATTAAATAATTTGCTAAAATTAGTCATAAACGAGCTCCTTCACCATAGATATTGCAAGTTTTGCTGCCTGAGCGTTGCTTGAAGCTACAACAACTCCGTTATCAATAAGCACCTGATATTGCCGGTTAAAATCCTGTGGATCTTGTCTGGTACCAGTGATTGAAGCAATAAATTGTAGCTCAGAGTTGTTTTTTCTGGCTTTTTGAATATATGGTATGGCACTTCCGGCCGGATCATCATGAGAACCATATCCAAGCACAAAATCAAGCAATATAACAGCAACTTCAGGATCCATAGATTCCTGAACGATTCTCAGATTTCTATTTTCAGTGTCAATCATCGGATGTGGCTTGCCCCTTGTAAAAATATCATCTCCAAGATCCACAAAAGTATTGTGATAACTTTTATATGGGTCATCCAGTGAAATTATTTTATCAATATGATTATTTGAATAAATTGGGCTTATTTCTTCTCTTGCAATCAATAAAGCTTCATCACAAAGTGTACCACCTGCAAACAGGCCTCTTATATACTTTTGTTCAGGTCTTAGTTTAGTATCAATCATAATATCAGGTATACCATAAAACTCTGACATGGCTTCAGAAGCATTTGAGGTTATATTGACTGCCTGAATAGCTGTTTTTTCAAGGGTAGAACAAAATGTAATATTGTCAATTGACTCTCTTTTTTCACCTAAAAAGTTTATAACAAAGCGTTTATCAATATTTCTGGCCTGTTCAATGATTTTATCAGCGACTTCAGGATGTGGTGGCTTGCTAATAAGCACAATAACGTCTGTATCGTTGTCATTTGCAAGAGCTTCAATACCCATTTCCATCATAACTCCGCCAACTTCAAGAGACAGGTCTCTGCCACCTGTTCCTATAGCGTGTGTTATACCTCCACCATAGGTATCAATCAAGCAGCTAACCTCCTGAATGCCTGTACCTGATGCCCCAACAATACCGATTCTACCGCTTTTTACTTTATTAGCAAAGCACAGAGGCCTTCCATTTATTATTGCTGTTCCGCAATCAGGCCCCATCATTAAGACCTGATTCTCTTTTGCTAATTTCTTAAGTCTTATTTCATTTTCCAGTGATACATTATCACTAAATAACATTACATGTTTTCCTGCTTTAATTGCCCTTTCTGCTTCATAGGAAGCATATTCACCAGGTACTGAAATAACTACAAGGTTTGATTTTTCGTTATTTTCGATAGCTTGTTTGAGAGATTTTATCTTGCAAGAGGCATTTGATGTTTGTTGTTTTTTGTTCATACCCTCGCTTATTAACTTTATAACAGAACTAATAGCTTCTTCATTTGCATCAACTGCTATTATAAGGTCATTAGGACCGCATTTATTTGCTTCATCACTTAATAGACCTATATTTTTAAGTAACTGTTTGTTATGATCAGTAGCCATGCAGATATTAGCATTATTGACACCATCTATAGCTTTAATATCTTTTGTTAATAGCATCAATGATACCGAATCGTAATACACATTGCGTTTTATCTCTATTTTTATCATATATTTCTCCTGTTATTAGGTTAAAAGAAGTTCATTTGAATAATTTAGTGAGTCATAGATACCATATAAAGCAAAGAAACCAGAAGTATGTCCAAATTCTAGAAGATTTTGCCAATCATTATTTATAATGTTCTCTGAGAACCTGCCTTTCAGAGCATGTTTTAAAAAGCACCCGGAAATTAGAGTTGTATTTTTTTCAATTTCAGGGATGAGTAAAAGAGCTATCTTTTCTAGCATTTCAGTCTTACCTGTAACAAACATCCCGTAAATAAGGCCTGTCATATAATCATCACCAGATGGTGTCAGCCCTTCTCCCAGCCCCAGGATTTCTAACATGGCCTCAAGCAGTTTTGAAGTATTTTTTGAGACATAATATTTATATATTTTCTCTCTTCTCTTAATAAATTCAATATTGCAATAGCAATTAGCGTTTAATAACTTTGCATCTGGCAGCAAAATATCTTTGAAAGGCTTTATGTAAGATTCATCATAAGTATCATAAATCTGAGAAAGTTTAACAACTGAGTTATTCAAAACGTATGAATTGTGTTTAAATTTGATTGATTGGCCTGCACTAAAACAATCAGGTGAAAGGTCAGGTATATAAAAAGAAAACGGTGACAGGTTTTTGCTATCAGAGGTAAAATGAAGAATTTCATTATATTTTGAGACTGCAATAATAGATTTACTATATATTGCCAAAATGTAGCCTTCAAAGTTGTATCCCTGTTTGTTTAAGCGGGAGATTAACCATTTACTTGTTTTAGTGGCTTGCAGTTTCATATTTGAAATTCTCAGGCATTAACTATTTTAACGTATAAGCTCAGCAGCAGGCGCAATAGGGTCAAGCGGCTTGAATTTATCGGGGTTTTTAATTGCATAATAAACCCTTTCTGCTTTAAGCGGCATTTCTTTGATTCTGACGCCTGTTGCATCGTAGATTGCGTTTGCTATAGCAGCTGGTGTTGGTATCATTGTATGTTCCCCAATACCTCTTGCCCCGTATGGCCCGTCTATTTGGGCTGTTTCAATATAATTAAGGTCAAAAACTGCTGGTATATCTTTTGAAGTAGGAATTTTGTAGTCAACAAAAGAATTATTTAATGTTGCACCTGTTTCACTTGATATTACAAGCTCTTCATAAAGGCCTGTGCCTATCCCCTGAACGATGCCTCCATATGCCTGTCCATCGATTGTGCCTGGGTTAATAACTTTGCCTACGTCATAACAGGCAACAATTTTATTGACAGTAATTTTGCCGGTATCAGGATCAATTTCAATTTCTACAGCCTGAGCGCCAAAAGTCCAGTTGGCAACAGGTTTAGGTGAATAGCCAGTTTCAGGATCAATATTAATAACTCCATCAGGAATAAACAGGCCTTTTCCGATAACCGGTCCACCTATGGTATGGCCATCATCAAACTGGTATCCCAGGGCAAACCTTGATACTGGTATTTCAAGCCCCTGGCCATCTTTTCTTTTTACTTTGCCATCAACAATTTCCAGTGCGTCAATGCTGCATTCATAAGCTTTACAGGCCATTTCAAGGACCTGGTTTTTGGCATCGGCAGCTGCATTTTTAACTGCATTTCCTGATGAATATGTTAAACGTGATGCAACTGTTTGCCATTCATAGGGTGAATAGTCTGTATCCGGTATACCTTTTACATCTATTTTTTCGGGGTTTATTCCGAATTCTTCTGCGGCAATCATAGCCATTGCAGTCATATATCCCTGGCCTATTTCCATGCCACTTACGATGAGATCCATTGAGTTGTCTTCTTTTAATTTACAATAGGCTGATGATGCAGCGTTATTGGGCATAGCAGGTGCTTTAATGGCTGATGCAATACCATATCCTTTATAAGGTTTTTTCTCTTTAGTATTATAGCCAATTTTTTCAGCAACTTTGCTGATACAATCCTGCAATTTACCAGTGCTGTCGTCAAGCAACTGGCCTGTAGCGTTAACTTTTCCTGGTGCCAGTGCATTTTTTAGTCTAAATTCAACCGGGTCCAGGCCAATTTCACGGGCTACTATATCCATTTGTTGTTCAAGTGCCCAGTGGGTTTCCTGCATTCCGAACCCCCTGTATGCGCTTCCGACAGGGCAGTTTGTATACACACCTATTGAATCACCTTTGATATTAGGGCATTCATAGGCTCCAATCATTGTGTAACCGGCAGCTCTGACAATATTTACGCCATAGCCAGCAAAAGCTCCACAATTCCAGAGAAATTCAACTTCCATGGCGGTAAGTTTACCTTCTTTATCAACGCCTGTCTTAATTCTAGCTTTTAGGCCCTGGCGTACAACCATACAATTAAACTCTTCTTCACGAGTATATATTATTTTAACCGGTCTTCCGTTAGTCATGTAGGCCAGTGCTATAGCGAATGGTTCCATATTGACGCCTGCTTTACAGCCAAAGCCACCTCCGACATAAGGGCTAATAACTCTCATTTTGCCATGAGGCACTTTAAAGCAGTGAGCCAGAAGATCTCTGGCTGCAAAAGGAGACTGCGCAGAGGTCCAGCAGGTTATATTGCCTGCCTGATCAACCTGAGCTATAGCGCCATGGGTTTCGAGAGGCACATGCTGTACCTGTGGAACACTGAAAGTATTTTCAAAAACGTACTTTGAGTTCTTAAAACCTTCTTCAATATTGCCTTTACGAATTTTAAAGTGGTTTGGTATGTTGGTATCAGGTTTTGGATTAATAGCACTAACAACTTTATAGTGTTTCAGGTTCTCGTGAATAAGTGGTGCTCCCTCTTTTAATGCTTCATCTACATCGTAGACTGGTGCTAAATCTTCATAATCAACCTTAATGAGACTTAAAGCCTGCTCTGCAATTTCTTCTGACTCAGCTGCTACAGCTGCAATAGGCTCACCAACAAATCTTACTTTTTCCATAGCAAATATATATTGGTCTACCATGTATATTCCAACATTGTAAGGAAAGTCTTTGCCAGTGACTACAGCCTTTACACCAGGAAGCTGACGGGCTTTTGAAATATCTATGCTGCTTATGCGAGCATGAGGTCTGTCAGATCTCAGAATTTTACCTGTCAGAGTGCCAGAAAACTGTATATCATCTACATATTTAGCTGCACCTGTGACCTTTTCCAGTGCATCAACCCGATTAAAATCTTTACCAACATAACTTTCTTCCATTCTATATCCCCTATTTAACTTTTGTTAACTTTGAAGCAGCTTTTATCGCATTGATAATTTGCTGATAACCGGTACAACGGCATAGGTTTCCAGCAATTGCTTCTTTTATTTCTTCTTCAGAAGGTTCTGGATTGCTATCGAGGAGAGCTTTTGCACTCATCAGCATACCCGGAGTACAGAAGCCACACTGAAAAGCATGATGTTCTATAAACATTTTTTGTAAATCAGAGAGTTCTCCATTTTCTCTAAGGCCCTCAACTGTCCACAACTCTTTGCCATCAATCTCAGGTGCAAGCATAAGGCAAGAGTTAACAGCTTTTCCATCTACAATAACAGTGCAGGCGCCACATTCACCTTCTCCGCAGCCTTCTTTTGTGCCAGTCAAGTAAAGATCTTCCCGAATAAACTTTAAGAGGGTCTTATCTGTTTCTGTCTCTATTGTTTCTTGAATGCCATTAATTTTAAATGTAATAGTCTTCTTCAATTTTAACCCTCCATAAGCCCTTTTAAGGCACGTTGAGTATACACATATACCATTTCTTTTCGATATTCTTTTGATGCTCTTAAATCACTGATCGGCTTACAGGTATTAGCTGCAATTTCAGAGGCTTTATGGATTGAATCTTCAGTTAATCCTTCTTTGTTAAGAATTTCTTCAGCATCATAAACCCTGATAACTGTTGGGGCAACAGAACCAAGTGCTATTGCATATTCATTATCTGATTTTAGGGCAGCAACCCCAACAGCAGACAGGTCAAGAGCATTACGTCTGGAATGTCTAAGATATCTGCTCTGTGCATTTAATTTACTAACAGGTATTTTAAAGTAACAAAGTATAGCATCATCCTTTAAAACTGTTTGCCCAGGGCCTTTAAAGAACTCTTTGGCTTTTACGTCTAAATAATTACCATCTTGATAGTATGTAAATATAGCATCCAGGCAGTATAAAGGAGGAGACATATCTGCTGCTGGTGAAGCATTGCAGATATTTCCACCTATGGTAGCCCTGTTACGTATTTGGTGGCAGGCTACATATTCAGCAGCCTGTTTTAAAATATTACATTTTTCGGAAATAATGCTATTTTCTATTATTGTATTCAAGCTTGTACAGGCACCAATTAATAAATAATTATCTTCAAGCTTAATCTTTTTGAGGTCATCTATATCTTTAATGTCGATAACCATAGATGGCATTAACCTTTTATGCCTCCGGTGAACTAAAAGATCAGTACCTCCTGCCAAGACCTTTGACCCTTTCGTTTCTCTCAAGCATTTTGAGATTTCTTCCAGATTGTTTTTTTTCAAATAGTCCATGATCCCTGTCTTTCCCGTAAATATATCAACCATTAATAAATTTTTAGACCACAATTTTCATAGATTAAAGTATTATAACCAAAAAGGTAGAGTTTAAAAACATAATTTCTCAAAAAAAGTGTATCTTTATATTTATCGGTATTGTTGAAAGCTTTGCAGTGAAGCTATTTTTAAAAATAAGATCGCCAGGATATTTCATTCACAATGAGTTTAAGTAGATTTTATCTAACAGGGCTTTTAATCAGGTTTTCTACGCAGATTATTAAAAATCATTATTAATAAAATGATAGCATGTTTCTGCAGTCTGTTAATTAAAATATTTAAACTTGATTATTGTTTTTGCTTGTCAACAGCATATTAAGCAAGATAAAATGTTAAAACATTCAGTATAAATAGCATACACAGGTTACCGTAATAACTAAGTGGCAATTATAATGGACAAAAGGGCTGATGCATTATTCAGAAACAGGATCATTAATAAGGTTAAAGCAAGAGCATCATATTATGATGTAGTTTTCATTGTTCTCATCCGGTTAGTGGACAGCTTCACTCGCAATATCCATCAGGTTATTTTATAATGCGTAATTTTTAAAAGTAATTATCGTTATTCAAGGACGCCATCTCAAATCTTTAACAGCGAGCAAGAACTTGATAATTTTTTAAATCTATATACCTGACATCTTTATAAATAACACAATTCAATTTTTAATATCGCAATATTAAGGTTATTATAAATGTTTTAACAAAACAACTATATTTTTTATAATTCTGAAAGTTCTTTCAGCTGGTTTTAGTCAACAAATAGCATTTATATTTATATTACGAAGAAACAATTTGTTCATATTCTCTTTTTATCGAAAAAAATACAAATATATTTTATAAAGTCCTTTATCTTCATACTTCTTATCGTTTTTGCCTTCAAAAACATTGCATTTTATGATGATTTTGAGGCAATAACACATTATTTTTAATGCCAAGTAATCTTTTTACTAATGTCTTAAACTGTTATATCAGAGTCATTTTACAATAGTTAGCTTAAAAACTCCTGTATGGAAAAGACTTATATTCTATCATTATCGAAAATAAACGATAACATGGTTCTAAAACTACCATTTAGTGACTTTGAATTACCTTTGACAGATGATTTCAGGTATATCATTGATGTCGTTTTCTTAAAACATGAGTTTAAAACACTTATAATTGATCTTAATGATCTTATTTTTATTGATGAAGAGGGTATTGCGAGTCTTATATATGCCTATAATGTTGCTGTGAAATACAATAGAACGTTGATTATTTCAAGTAGCAAGAACTATGTAAAGCAAATGATTCATCAAAAAGGCCTGCAGAAAATTATTGAAGTACAGGATACAACAGGTAATGCCATAAAAACAGCTAATTTCTATAGTCTTGTTGAAAAGAAATTCAGGATAGACAAAAAGAAGCTAGAAGAGTTTTTCGGTATACCCTTTGACAGATATGCAGGACTAACATTATCTCTGATAAAAAGGTTTAAAGAAGCCATTAATCAATTTACCCTTGCTTCTTAAAAGTCCTTGCTATTGATTAAAAAATGATTCTATCTGGTCTTTTTGGCCAATGACAGCAATAATGTCGCCATTCTCTATAACTGTTTCTGGAGAAGGATTTGTAATGCTTTCGCCATTTTTAGTAATAGAGATAATTGAAACGCCTGTTTTTTTTCTGATATTGCTTTCTGATATTGACTTATTAGCAAACCAGTGATTATCAGATACTTTAATCCACTCAATTTCGTTTTGTCTTAATGAGCCAATAACAGTTCGACAGTTGACCTGTTCTTTGCAGGTTTCTTTTAATATTTCAAACTGGTTAGATTGAACCAGTTTTGCAATGGTTTCAATTTCATTACGTGAATAATTCATCATCTCAAGAGCATTAACCATTATGCCCAGACTGGTTTCATACTCTTCATAAACAACAACATTTGCCCCTGCTTGATACAACTGTTCAATATGAGATTGATATCTAGCCCTCACAATGATATATACATTTTTATGAAGCCTCCTTGAGTTAATAGTAGCCATTTCGCAACTCTTAACATCTGGAAGAGTAATAATAACAATTTTTGCATGTTCGATATTAGCATGTTCTATTATTTCAGGGTGTGTTGCATCACCATAGATTGCATAAACGTTTTGTTTTTTTAGATCCTGAATAGTATTGTTATTAAGCTCAATAACGATATATTTTTCATTATTTAAGCTAAGTATTTTAGCAATACTTCTTCCTATAGGTCCGAAGCCTGCAATGATGACATGATCTCTGATATCAACCTGTGAATGACTTATTTCCAGCTGGCCTTTGAAATATTTATTCCAGAAATGAACTTTCTGCAAAGAAATAATAATTGATGGTATTGCTTTAACAACAAACGGAGTAATCATCATCGTAATTAAAGTAGATATAATGGTTAGAGAATAGATATCTTCAGAAATAATATTCTTTGAAAAACCTAATTTTGCTATAATAAAAGAAAACTCGCCAATCTGAAGGAGTGAAAAGCCGGCCCATAAAGCTGTTTGGCCCGGATATTTTATTATAAATACAACCATAAAGCAAATAACAAACTTTATTAAAAGAATAGAACTAACAATTGCTATAACAAGCAAAAATTTATTAAAAAACAAATTAGTATCCATCATCATTCCAATGGAAACAAAAAAGACCATAGCAAACACATCTCTGAAGGGCATAATTTCTGCAACAACCTGTTTGCTGTGAACAGTAACGCTAAGAGAGAGGCCAGCTACGAAAGCCCCCAGTTCAAGGGAAATACCAAAATAAGTACCAAGAACAGCGGTGCCAATTGCTACTCCAACCGATGCAATAATTAACATTTCTTTATTAGTAGAAGTAATAAGGTTCATAATCATAGGTGTTAGCTTCAGGCTGACAAAAAGAGCTAAACCTAAAAAGACACCGGCCTTTAATATAGCAGAAAGTAGAGGTATCAGCATTGAACCAGATTCACCAGTAATATTAGAAAGGATAATCATAATTGGTATCAAGCTAATATCCTGAATGATAAGAATACCTAATATTATTCTTCCGTGAACAGAGTCTATTTGGGCATTATCAGTGAGGGTTTTTAAAACAACTACTGTACTGCTGAGGGCTACAATCGACCCAATGAGTACACATTGAGTAATATTAAAACCCAGAAAGAAAACAAGAATACCGACAAAGGTTATAGTAAGACCTATTTGCATTATTCCTGCAAAAAGTATGTGGTTCTTTATTTCTTTAAATTTATCAAAAGAAAATTCAAGCCCCAGAGTAAAAAGAAGGGCTATAACACCAATTTCAGCAAGATAATCTATAAGTTCGGCGTTCTTAATAAAACCTAACAGGCCAGGGCCAAGAATTATACCTGCAAATATATATGCAAATATGGCCGGCTGTCTGAATTTACTCGTTATCAAGCCCAGAATAGATGCTATAATAAATATTATTGCTATTTCAAAAAGAATGGAATTAAGACTTAATGAATGTTCCAATGTTTCGTGATTCCTATTACACTATCAAGACTGATACCAAGTTTATTCTAGAACAAAAAAAATAATTTGATAAAATAAAAAGTATTAACCTGAAAAATTATTAACTTTTTATTTATGTGAGGTTAAATATGCCTGAAATTCTGGGTTTTATACCTGCACGTGGCGGTTCAAAGGGGGTTCCCGGTAAAAATTTAAAACCGTTATGCGGAAAACCTCTTATATCCTATACTATAGAAGAAGCTAAAAAGTCAAAATACATTAATAGAGTCGTTGTATCTTCTGATTGTTCAGCTATACTAAAATATTGCAAATCCTGTAACATTGAAACCATTGAAAGACCACCTGAATTTGCCACTGATGAATCACTGGTTATAGATGCCATAAAGCATAGTTTAAGTTTTCTTGAAAAAGAATCTTATATACCTGATATATTAGTTAATTTAAACCCTACCTCTCCTCTAAGAAAGGTTATTGCTATAGACAGGGCAATAGAAAAGTTGTTAAACTCTGATTATGATTCTGTATTTGGTGCATGTTTTGGTCTCTTGAGTGATACTATTCATTTTGGCCGCTGGGAAATATCAAAAGACCATCAAATTAAGCCAATGTATGACCACCTTAATATGAAAAGGAGGCAGGATTTATCCAGGAAGATGACAATCATAGAAAATGGTTCTATATACGCTATAAAGACAAATGCATTATTAAAGAACTCCTGTTATATTGGCATTAACCCTTCATTTGTTTTAATGTCTCAAGAAGAATCTCTTGATATCAATAGTTATGTAGATTTTGAAGTTGCAGAATTTTATTTAAACTATTCAGGTTATTGATTAGAAGGTTTATGCGTCAGTCTTTATAAAGGCTTTCAGTAGTAACAAACTTTTCAGAGATCAAATAATTTCACTCTCAAGAATGATTTTTTATAAGCACTTATTGCCGATGGATTTAGTAACTATAACAGGTATACTGCAATTATAAGTTATAAAGCCAGTCAGGAGACCCTGTTATGAGTCTATTTGCAGTAGATATTGATGTAAAGACAGCAACTGATAAAGAAAAGCGATTTAAAGTTGTAGAATATATTGACAATATCGAAAATCAACATGTGTTTGAGAACAACGAAATGAGTAAGAAAAGTCTGAATATTCTAAATATAAGTGCTCTTCTTAATTATTATGGCAGGTATCTTTCAGCATAAAGTAAATACAGGCTTACAATTGAATAAAATCCCGCAATATGCACTGGTAACCCGGTGCATTTTTACAGGAGTTATTAAGATAATTACTTTGCAGTGGTTTTACTATTCGGTATCTAAGAGTCTGAAGTTTTCTGAAGCCTGGGTTTTGCACCCAGTTTATAAAAAATATTGGCCCCAATACAGAAGCCTGTCAGGCCAAATATTGTCAGGTTTAAGCCCACTAACCCCGGCAGTATAAGCCACCACGGACTAACCAGCCAGGCCAGCAACACACCTGTCAAGGTAAATAAACCTCCTGCAAGCCAGGTAAGTCTTTCAAGATACCAGCTGTCGTTTTGTGCTAAATACATATTTATCTCCTTATTTTGATATAGCAGGTTTTTAAAAGTTTTTATCATAATATAAAGACTAATGCATAACCACAATGACAAATTATTCTGTTTTTTTATGTTATGCACAGATCTTATATATGAAGTATAACCGGTTTTAGTGTTATTAAGCGTTTTATAACATTTTTTTAAGGTTTTTAGAAAACTATTCTGATATTGAACAGGTAGATTGAAAGTAAAAACTATGTATCATTATTTTAATTAAGTATGAAGGTTTTAAATATCCAAAAGATCTTATAATACTGATTATTTGATTGCTCAAAGCACTGTAGATCTTGATTTAACAGTTCAGTACTACGTTTTGTTGAGCAAATTATAAAATTTCTTTTGATTATTACTCGTTTTTGTTATTGAATAAATATTGTTAATGAAGAGATTAACCTTATCCATATAATATCAATGAATTTGTACAAAGGAGGAATAATTTATGGTATCCACACAAGCAAAAAGATCTCTTGTCTCCACAAAAGAGATGTTTGACAATGCTTTAAAAGGTCAGTATTCTGTTGGTGCTTTCAACGTAAACAATATGGAACTTTTGCAGGCTATTGTAGAGGCTGCTGATGAGTTAAGAGCTCCATTGATTTTGCAAGTTAGCGCAGGAGCAAGAAAATATGCAAGCCAGACTTATTTAATTAAGTTAGTTGAGGCAGCTTTAGAATCAACAACTATACCGATTGCACTTCACCTGGATCATGGCGAAGATTTTGAAATCTGTAAAGCCTGTGTTGATGGCGGTTTTAGCTCAGTAATGATAGACGCTTCAAAACATCCATTTGAAGAAAACATTAGAATTACCAAACAGGTTGTTGACTATGCTCATTCTAAAGGAGTGGTTGTAGAAGCTGAATTAGGTCGTTTAGCTGGTGTAGAAGATAACATTTCTGTTGAAGAAAAAGATGCTATTTTCACAGATCCTGCTCAGGCAAAAGAATTTATCGAAAAAACCGGTGTAGATTCACTGGCTATAGCCATTGGAACCTCACATGGTGCTTATAAGTTTAAAGGCGAGCCAAAATTAGACTTTGAAAGATTACAAAAAATCAGAGATGCTGTAGGCCATGACTATCCACTCGTATTACATGGTGCTTCCAGTGTGCCTGAAGATCTTGTAAAAACTTGTAATGACTTTGGTGCTAAGATTCCTGGTGCTAGAGGTGTTCCGGAACATATGTTTGAAAAAGCACGTACTATGGGTATTGCAAAAGTCAATGTAGATACAGACCTGAGACTTGCCCTTACAGGCGCAATACGCAAAGTTTTTGCTGAAAAGCCCTCTGAATTTGACCCCAGAAAATATTTAGGACCGGGTAGAGATGCAGTAAGAGAAGTCGTAAGAAGAAAAATTAAAATGTTAGGCTGTGATGGAAAAGTAAAATAGCCAGCAAATATAAATACAGCCGGTACAGTGATTTGCTGTGCCGGCTTTTAGTTCTGGTATTAAATAAAAAATCTCGATTTTCAAATGCTATTTTTTATTCAGGTATTAACCGGGCAAATTTTCTTTTTCCTACCTGCAATACAAGAGATTCATTTCCATTAAACTTAAGGACATCCTTAATATCATTGACTTTTTCAGTATTAATTTTCACACCTCCACCCTGAATAAGTCTTTTAACTTCGCCTTTGCTGGATGCAAAATTAATGTTTACTACCAGGTCAACAATAGACACACCATCATAAACTTTTATTTCAGGCATATCGTCAGGCAATTCTTTACGTGAAAATACTTTTACAAATTCTTCTTCGGCTATTTTGGCTTCATCAGGTGAATAATATTCACTGACAAGCATTCTTGCAAGTGTCATTTTATAATCTCTCGGGTTTTCATTGCCCTCTTTTAGCTTCTTATCATACTCTTCAATCTGTTCGTTAGAAATATCTGTCAAAAGACTAAAATAACGAACAATCAGGCTATCAGGTATCGACATAATTTTGCCATACATCTCTTTAGGTGGTTCAGTCAGGCTTATACAGTGTTCAGGATATGTTTTAGACATCTTGACTACGCCATCTGTACCTTCTAAAAGAGGCAATAGCTGTACAATCTGGGGTGATACCTCATATGCTATCTGTATTTCTCTGGCCATCAAAACATTAAAACGTTGATCTGTTCCACCCAGTTCAATATCAGACTTTATGGCAACAGAATCATAGGCCTGCATTAGCGGGTAGAAAAACTCATGAATAGATATCGGCCTGCCATCTGCATATCTTTTTGAGAAATCGTCTCTGGCAAGCATCTGTGCTACTGTAACTTTTGAAGAGAGAGTTAGCAGACCTTCAACATTTAGTTCAAAGAGCCATTTACCGTTGTAGACAACTTCTGCTTTGCTGACATCAATTATTTTATTGAACTGGTCTAAATATGTCTGTGCATTCTGTTCAACTTCTTCTCTGGTGAGGCTTTTTCTGGTTTCCGAACGCCCGGAAGGATCGCCAATCATAGCCGTAGCGTCACCAATTATCAAAACGACCTGATGCCCGAGAACCTGATATTGTCTGAGTTTTCTCATTACAACAGTGTGTCCGAGGTGCAGATCAGGTTTTGTTGGGTCAAGGCCAAGTTTTACCCGTAGAGGTTTTTTGTCTTCTTCAGCTTTTTTGAGCTTTTTAGCCAGTGCTTCAACGCCACCAGGCAATATTTCTGTACCCCTGGCTAAAAATTCAGCCTGTCTGGTATATTTATCCATTTTATTTATCCTCTAATTCTTCATTAACAGTCATTACGTCTTTATCTCCACGGCCTGAGAGATTGAGAACGATCAGGCTATCTGGGTTAGCATCATTAACCAGTTGGGGTAAATAAGCCAGTGCGTGTGAAGATTCAAGTGCAGGTATAATACCTTCAAGCTTTGAAAGCTGTTCAAACCACTTCAGGGCTTCTTTGTCGTCAATGTTAACATATTTGACCCTGTTAGTAGATTTAAGATAGCTGTGTTCAGGGCCTACTCCCGGATAATCTAGCCCTGCAGCCACGCTGTGAGCTTCAAGTATCTGGCCGTCATCGTCCTGCAATACGTAACTATAGGCTCCGTGAAGAACGCCCGGGCGACCTTTTGTAAGAGTAGAAGCATGTTTATCTGTATCAATACCACAGCCGGCAGCTTCAACGCCAATTAAATTAACCCTGTCATCTTTTATAAAATCATAGAAAATTCCTATTGCGTTACTGCCACCGCCAACACAGGCTATAATATAGTCAGGTAAGCGGTTTTCTGCTTCAAGAATTTGTTCTCTTGTTTCAGTACCTATAATGGTCTGCATCATTCTAACAATTTTTGGATACGGATGAGGGCCAGCCACCGAACCGAGAACATAGTGTGTATCTTTTACATTGGTTACCCAGTCTCTGATAGCTTCGCTGGTTGCATCTTTAAGTGTACAGGAACCTGAAGTTACAGGTACAACACGGGCTCCTAATAGCTTCATTCTGTATACATTCAATGCCTGACGTCTTATATCTTCAGTACCCATGTATATTTCACATTTTATACCCAGTAAAGCACAGGCCGTAGCTGTTGCTACACCATGTTGACCGGCGCCTGTTTCTGCTACTATTCTTGGTTTGCCCATTTTGCTTGCAATAAGGCATTGACCGAGGGCATTATTTATTTTATGGGAACCAGTATGGTTCAGGTCTTCACGTTTTAAATATACTTTAACGTTATTACCCAGATATTGAGAGAGTCTTTTAGCATAATACAGCGGAGAAGGCCTTCCTACATAGTTTTTTAATAAATCTTCAAATTCATTTTGAAACTCACTATCAAACCAGTATCTATTAAAGGCTTCTTCAAATTCAGTCAGGGCAAACATCAATGTTTCCGGAACATATTTTCCGCCAAATTCTCCAAAACGACCTAGATTATCGGGTAGAACATATTCATTCATAAGCATAATTGAACCCTTATAATAAGTTATTGTTTATTATTTTATCGTATAAGAAGTCAGTTAAAAGGTTTTTTCATAAAATTTTTCATAAGTTTACCCTGGCAAAATATTTTCAGCTTATTACAGCAAGGCGAAATCAAGAATAAAATGTAGGGTATAATTATTTCTTAACCTTTATAATTTTTTAAAATATTAAAAGAAAAAATATTTTAAAGGTTTTTACCAAGCATCCGACATTATAGTATGAGAGGAAGCAAAAAAAAGGGAATCTCTTGGCATTGAATACAAATAATATTCAACCTTCCAGAGAAGAGGTTCAGGTCTTGTTAGCAGAATATTCTTCCTGTAAAGACCCGGAGCAAAAAGAAGAAATAAAAGACAGGATCGTAAAAAATTACCTCCCACTGGTGAAAAAAATCTCTCACGGCCTGGCCAGAAGAAGTACCGACCCTGTTGAAGACTTAATACAGGTGGGATGTCTGGGCCTGCTGAAAGCCATCGAGCAATTTGATCCTGATGCCGGTGCAAACTTCAAGACCTACTCAACATACCTGATAACAGGAGAAATCAGGCATTATTTGCGTGACAAATCAACCATGATAAAGGCTCCGAGAGAACTTCAAGAGCTTTCATTCCGCATCACAAATATTATTCAAAACCTCTCAGAAAGGCTACAGCGCCCGCCTACAGATTATGAGATAGCAGAAGAACTTCAAATACCAGTACATAGGGTAGTTGAGGCCTCAGAAGCTAACAGAAGAAAAACATTAATTTCACTTGACCAGGTTATTTGCAGCGGATCAGAAGGCGAACAGTTTCTGGTAGATAAGCTCGTAGACAACAAATATCAAGAATACCTCCTCGCACAGGAAGACCGAATAATGCTCAACGAAGCTATCAATTCTCTCAACGGAAACCTGAAAGAAGTCATCACTATGACTTACTACCACGGTCTTTCTCAATCAGAAATTGCTGACATACTCAATATATCACAGATGCAGGTTAGCCGCAGATTAAAAAAAGCAATATCAGAATTATTTGGTATAATAAGTTCTAAACAAATTAAAAGAAGAAATTCTATCTGAGGGCAGAAAACAAATGAATATTATAGAAGTTAACCACCTCGAAAAGATATTCTACAGTGAATTTCTTAAAAAACCGGTGAAAGTTCTCAACGATATCAGTTTTGTCGTCCCTGAAGGTACAACATTTGGCATGCTCGGCCCAAACGGCGCCGGAAAAACAACCACAATGAAAATTCTGCTCGGTCTGCTTAAACCTTCAAAAGGAGAAGTGAAATTTCTTGGCCAGAAAACAACCAGCAAAAAAGCCCGTGAAAAAATAGGCTTTATGCCTGAAAACCCTTATTATTATAGTTACCTGAATGGCTATGAGTTGCTGGAGCTCTGCGCTGACCTATATGGACTGAAAAGCAAACAGAAGAAAGAGCGCATAGAAGAACTTCTTGAAACAGTCAATATGACTTCCAGTGCCTATACTCGTCTGGGCAAAGCCTCTAAGGGTATGATGCAAAGAATAGGGCTTGCACAGGCTCTATTAAATGACCCTGAATTCATACTTCTCGATGAACCTATGAGCGGGTTAGACCCACTTGGCCGCAAAGAAATTAAAGACATTATCCTTTCATTAAAACAAAAAAAGAAAACCATCTTCTTCAATTCCCACATACTTTCTGACGTTCAAGAACTCTGCGACTCTATTGCAATACTAAAACTCGGTAAAATGCTCATAACTGATAGTGTTGAAAATATTCTTAATACCTCTGAATATAATAATCTTGAAGACTATTTTGTCAATATCGTCAGAGATAAAAAAGACTACACAGCTCATGAAGAAGAAAAGGAGCTTATAGCAATTACTCAAGGGGACAAAAATAATGGATAAGATTATTACTATTGCCCTGAATACTTTTAAAGAAACTATAAGAGACCGCATTTTATATGTAATATTATTGTTTGCTGCTTTTATGTGCCTTTTATCGATAATATTAGGACATTTGAGTATTGGAAACAATGTTAAAATCATACTTGATTTGGGATTAGCAAGCATTAATATCTTTGGCGCCATACTGGCTATATTTATCGGCACAAGCCTTGTGTTTAAAGAGATTGACCGCCGTACTATTTACATTATTATTACCAAGCCTATTAACCGCTGGGAGTTTCTTCTGGGAAAATTTTTCGGTCTCTCTTTTACCCTGACAGTTATAGCCAGTCTGATGTCAGCTATATTCCTTCTATTGCTGCTTTTTTATCAGGTTAGTGCCCAGCAAATATACCTTGCTTTTGTTTCTATAGTTCTTATAATGTTTGAACTTTACCTGATAACTGCTATTGCTCTTATGTTTTCTTGTTTCAGCACACCCCTGTTGAGTATGGCTTTTACTGCATGCATATGGATCATAGGTCACTTTAACCCTACTATGCTGACCCTCGCAGAATACGCCAATAGCCCACTGGTGCTGAATGTTGTTACTGTTATCCATTATGTTTTGCCTGATCTATCAAAATTAAACATCAAAAATAATATCGATAGTATGAATTATGTACTTAATCTCGGGCAAATTGGCTTTGCAATGCTTTATGGCATACTTTATACATCTGTTATACTTATGATTTCTACGTTTGCATTTAATAGAAAAGAGTTTAGCTAGATATGATAGAACTATTTCATACCAGCGAAGGTTATCGTATTTTTGTTTACGTTATGGTAGCCCTTTTTGGCCTTTTTATAGGCAGTTTTTTGAATGTTGTGGCGCTCCGGCTTTTAAAAGAAGAGTCTATTGTTTCGCCCGGGTCACATTGCCCGGAATGCAAACACCCTATCCGGTTCTATGACAACATACCGGTGTTGAGCTATATTCTATTGATGGGTAAATGCCGTAATTGCAGGGCTGAAATAAGTATACAATATCCACTGGTAGAGTTTTCTACTGCTTTTCTGTTTGTATTTACCTTTTTCTGCTTTGGATTTTCAATTAAAACACTTGGCATGATGCTTATAATATGTGCCCTGATAGTATTAACAGTTACAGATCTTTACGAACATTATATATTTGACATTACAAGTGTCTGGCTGGTTCCGTTCGGGTTGATTTATAACCTGTTTAACCTTGGTCATGTTGACCGACCAGACTTTGTAATGCCTCTGATGCCTAAAAGTGTCGGTGTTCATATACCGGGAATAATTGAAAACGGCAGTTTACACCTGCCAGGCATTTTTGTTTCAGCTGTTGTAGGTATAATAATTGCCATAGTGTTTTTTGAAGGACTTTCTAAACTCAGTGAGATTTTTCTGGGCAAATATGGTTTTGGCATGGGTGATACCAAGCTTTGTGCAGGGCTTGCGTCCTGGTTTGGCTGGGAAAACCTTATTTTGATTATTGTTATCAGTTTTCTGGCGCAGGCATTGATTGGTATTCCGGTGATGTTTTATCATACGTTTAAAGAAAAAGATATGAAAGCACTCTATTCGCTTGCAGGTACTATGGTAGCAGCCATATTGCCGTTTGTATTCTCTGCAATGGTTACAGATAGAACTATTTTAATTCTGCTGATGCTTGCCTGCTTTATAGGCGTGGGTGTTGGTCTGTATATATTCTTGCAACAGGCCAAACAACGCAAAACCCTGACCTATCTGCCTCTTGGCCCGGCTATTGTAATAGGCGCACTGGTGGTAATGTTTTATGGAGAGCAGATTCTCAGGTGGTATTTTGGCCTGTTTGCTTTTGGCAGTGCTTAATTGTTGACTATAAATTAATGTTAAAAAAAATCGTAAATAGTATTATATACCGACAAAAGAATTTACCCGATAAAAGATCTAAAATTGATAGGAACTAATTATGGTGGATGGGTTGTACCTGTAGATAGGTTAAATTCATCATCTATATGTTATTGTGCTGGTTGCGGAGAAGATATATCTTTTGATATAGGACTTATTGAATTATTTAACTGTAAAGTATATGCATTTGACCCTACTCCAAGATCAATAGACTATGTTAACAAAAATTTTTCTAATAAAAAGAATTTGTATTTTTTTGATATAGGCTTATGGTATAAAGAAGATTACTTAAAATTTTATCAACCTAAAAACCAAATGCACGTTTCACATTCAATTCTTAATTTACAGAAAACCGATGAATATTTTGTGGCAAAGGTTAAAAGATTAAGAGATATTTTAAAAAATAACAATCATAATAAAATAGATCTGCTAAAACTTGATATTGAAGGTGCCGAGTATAAAGTTATTGATTCTATTATTGAAGACAATATAAAAATAGATATTTTATGTATTGAATTTGATGAATGTTATAATCCGCTTGATAAACATTATAAAAAAAGAATCAAAAACTACCTTAATAAACTTCAAAATTATGGTTTCAGGTTAGTTCATTCATCAGGTATGGGTAATTATACATTTTTAAATTTTTGAAAAACGAAAAATTTTTAAGTTATGCACTGATGTTTTATAGCCTGTTGATTGCGATTCGGTATTAACTTCAAATAATGATAGAGATCTCTGTAGAACTTAAAAGTTCTCAGATTCAAGATATTGGTGTCAGTCTTTTTTGCTAGAATCAATAATTCCGTAATTAATCAGAGGTTCCGATAGCCAGAATGACAGTGTAACGAATTATTAATTTTTTCTGCAATTTTTTAATTCATCTATCAACTGTTTTCATTTAGGTGTTTCAATTAAATAACACTATTATTCTGTTTTTTCGGGAACTTCAGACTAAAGGGGAACAAACCGTCAACGGGAAGACCAGAAGTTAACTTATAACTGAATTCTGTATTATCTTAATTAGTTAAATTATGGTCAAAGAATAGTAATATTATCAGTGGGGTGATAAGAAAAGTGAGTATAACTGAACACTGCACAAATTGTATTTACAAAATACCTGATATCATTTTATTGGAAGATTTATATTAATTTAAGTGGGGAGAATATATGTCTTTGGGGATTATAACACATTTTAAGATCAATGAGGGGCTACAAAATAACAATAATGTAATACCCTTCAAAGGTAAAGAAACTTTACCAAAAGTAAAAGTGCCTACTTCACCTACCCAGGATCCTGTTAATTTACCAGGAGTTCCTTTAAATCAGGCCAAAACTTTTATTGAAGTTGCCAATGAAATGGGGGTTTCTATTGGTGATTTCTTTGCTCTGAATATGAAACACCTTCTTACAAAAATTGAAGGCGTTGAAGCAGAACCAAGTGTAACCGTCAATGTTGGAAGAACTAAAGTAACATCTTTAATAGATGCTAAACAAATTTTCGAAAAAACCGTAGAATATATTGATAGTGCCAAAAACAGCATTCAAATTGAAATGTTTGAAATGCAAAACCTCGATGTAGATTCAGATCTCTGGCCATCAGGTGGTGCAGAAAGAATACCGGGATGGAAAGAACAACAGGCCATCCTTCATAAGCTTATTGAAAAGAAAAAGAATGACCCTAAATTAAATGTTCAGGTAATTCTTGACGTTCATAAATGGTATCAGGATGGTGCAGGAAACTATAAACGCCATTACGGCAATATGAAAATGATCAAATACCTGAAAGAAAATGGTATTGATGTAGTTCCTTATCCAAGGCCAGCCCAGGGCGGCGCAGGTTTGCAGCACGTCAAAATGCTTGCCGTAGATGGCAAAAAAGTCATCCTTGGCGGTATGAACTGGGGTAACCACTCTGCCGCTAACCACGATGCCTGTGTGGCCATTGAAACTCAATCAAAATACAAAAATTCTGAAGTAGATAATATTGTCGATAAAATCTTCAATCAAGACTGGAAATTTGCCTGGCAACGTCTGGGCAAAACCCAGTTTGTAAACGGCCCTGTCACAAAAGAAGAACAGAAAGAATACAGCGGCAGAGCTAAAAAGATTAAAGAAGAAAACGTCGAATATATGAACATAGTTGGAAAAATATTCGACAAGCCAGAATACAGAGAGAGATATGAAAAAGGCGACTTAAACATTGTTGAAGTTAATCCGGTTAAAGATCCTAAAATTCAGGTTCTTGTAAATAACCCGAGAGAATATGCTTATGTTGGCTCTCAGGGTGAAGAGTCTATTGGCGAATACATCAAACAAAGACTTGATACAGCAGAATCTCTTAAGGCCGAGCTTTTTGTATTATCTCATAAGGAAATCGTCAACAAGATTATTTCCCGTTACCTTGAATCACAAAATGGCGGCAGGCCTTTCGACGTAGAAATTCTTATTTCACCCGGTATTATAGACGACTTTCCATATTGCAGAAAAGCTATCAGTCAGCTTGAAGAAGCCGGTGTGCCCATAAGAATGTTCAAAGTAAACAAAGATATTGCTCAAAGACTTCATACCAAGTGGGCAGTCTTTGATAATGAAGAACTTTTAATTGGTTCTGCTAACTGGTCAGCTGTTGGGCTTGAAAGCAATATTGAAACAGGCCAGAGAAATGACTATCCGCTGACAAACGCCTTGCTAGACAAGAAAATAGGCGAAAAAAGAGATAGAATTCAGGAACTGGAAAAGAAAGTGGGGCTTCCAACTATCTATACAAGCCCGAATAAAATTAATTTCGATTTGCTTAAAGAAAGAAGACGTCTTCTGAAAAGCGATATCGAAAAGCTTGATCTGAATGATATGGATAATCTTGAGCTGATGAATGAACAACATCTGGTATCATTCAAAAAGCTTCTTGGTTATTACAACCTGCTTAAAACTCTGGAAGACAGAAAAGAAAAGTATAAACGTGGAAACCATGAATGTGCTGTAGTTGTCCCTAATAAAGAACTGGCTGCAACTTTCCTGAGACAGTTTGACAAAGATTGGGTTCACTCAACACCAACAGTACCTGATGGTTATGACGTCGATGATGTTGATGATGATGACGAAGATGAATTAAAAGGTGAACAATTAATACCCTTTAATGGTCGTAAAATAACGCAATTTATTAAACCTGAAAATCCAGCTTTTAATAAGGTAGTTTAAATTCAGTGGGGAAACAAAAAACAAAGAGAGGTACACAGTGTTAGTAAGCAGCAACAACCTTATAAAACCAATTAAAACCGAAACACAGCTGGTAAAACCAGTATCTTTCACCGCAAACCAGCTACCAAAGGTATCTTCAGATAATTTAGCAAAAATTTCAATGGAAAACTTTCAGGCCTATGCAATACCTTTTGCTGGTAAAGGTAAAGCTGAAAAGCCAGGCAAAGAAGTAGAAGCCAACTGGGATATAGACCCTAAAGCACTTCAAATTTATAACAAACTTTTTGATAAATCTGTACAAATCAAAAAAGACCAGCTGCCAGCAACATGGCATGTTGACCCAAAAAAAGATTTAGATGAAGCTGTTAAAGCTGTAAAAAAAGAATATCAGGGGGCTGGTCTGTATGATGGCAACTATATTGACTGGAATAAAGCTGGCTGGGATAACCTTAGCAAAGAACCTCTCGACTGGGAGAAAGCCTCTGATCTTGAAATAGCTGCTTTCTATCACGCCATGGCACTTGCTGAAACTAAAGATAGCACCTGGGTAAGAAGATATAACGAAACTAATGTACCTGAGTTCCTTTCTACATACCATAAAACAGCGAAATTTGGTCAATTAAAAGAATATTATGATTATTTACTTGATTTAAAAGCTATTGGTATCAATAAACATCCTGAAATTGGAAAACCTTCTTTCCTTGATAAACCAGTATTAGACGAAAAAGGAAACTTTAACCTTGAATTCTGTGTATTTGACACAGAAACAACAGGTATTGATAAAAGCCTTGATGGAGACAGAATAGTCCAGCTGGGTGCAGTAAAAGTCGGTAAAGATGGTGTAAAAGGCAATACAGCTGTCAGTCAGTTTATAAACCCTGAAATGCCAATACCAGAGGGTGCATCAAATGTTCACCATATTACTGATGAGATGGTAGCAGACAAACCCAAAATGGAAGAAGTACTCAACGATTTTCTTAACAGATATCTTAAAGACCAGCTTCTCGTAGCTTATAATGCCTCTTTTGATATACCAATGTTGAACAACAGTATTCAAAGATACAATACTGAAGCTGTTTCTAAAGAGCACGAAAAAGCTATGGCACTGACACTGGATCCATTTATCCTTATCCAGAGAATTCACCCGTTTGTAGGTGCCAGTAAAAAGCTCAGTGAACAGTATAAATATCTGTTTGCCAGAAATATGGAAGGCGCTCACGATGCGTTAGACGATGTTAAAGGTACTGTTGATGTTCTGAAATATTGCTGCTATTACTTACAGGAGCATGCTAATAGGCCATTAACCGTAAAAGACCTGTTAACATTCCAGTTTGGTGGCAAGGTAGACGGTCTTGACCTTCAACTAAGCAAAAGAGGATACGACCAGACCAAGAGCTTCAAAACCTCATATCGTTTAGATGCACTGGTGGTTAAAAACTTCTTTGACGGCTACCTTATAACCGAAACTTCTTCAAGAAAGAAAACAAATAGAAACGTTATTTCAGATCTTAAACCTATTATTGGAGAAGATAATGCTCAAAAGTTATGGGCTCTGAGACAAACTGATCCTGATAGCCGTATTAAGTCACGTGACACAATGGAAGCCAAGCTAGAAAGCCTTGAAGATCCGCTTCAGCCTTATAATGGTATGTCAGTAGAAGAAATTATTGACGTTATCATTGATAAGTCAAAATATTATATCAACAACAGACCGGTCGAAGTGTGGAGAAAGAATACCAGAACAGACCATCTATATTATGGTAATGATCTGCCGGATGTTAAGATCATCAAAAAAGTTATGGCCGAAAGAAAAATCGAAGATGCGAAATATGATGGCGCTGAAGGTAGAGATTTAGAAACAATTTTAAAAGAAATGGAGTCAGAAAAAGCCTAGATATTTGATTTAGCTTTACGAAAGAATTAAATTTTATAATCTTAATCTGAAGATAATTTCATTAGGAGCATGTTTAAATCCGCTGTCACTGCCCCACTGGTGATGTAAGGGTTAATGCTCTTTTTTTGTGGGTAATAAACCTGACTTTGACAGGGATGAGAATCATCTGTCCGGCAAGCCTAACTCTGATCCAGTCTGAGCGATTCAAAAATATAGTTTTTATTAGTCACCCTGGGGTCTAAGCCCAAAAAATCTCTCCTAAACAGGTCCTTCGCTGTGCTCAGAATAAAACAAAAGCTCTAAAGAGGCTAATAACTACAGGAGCGAACTTAGTTCGCTCCTGTGAGAGTTTTATTTAAGGCTAATTCAGGCATTCAATAAACTATTATCATTGCGAGGATAGCTTTTAGCCCAACTTGACAATCCAGAATAAATATTTGATAGATCCTTCGCTTCGCTCGCAAAGACTTTTATGGCCTGTCGATTGCGGCTTGATATCAGATTCAATCCCTGTTTTTGCTGAAATCAATAATCAGAGATTCCAGTAATTATCCTGACTGAAAAAATGTGCTGTTAATTTTTGGGCTAATACAAAACTGGCACCATGTATATACAGTGCCAGTTGATAAAAAGTATATTTTTCAGTATTTACTCTTCAATGACAATAACGTCAACCGGGCATGATTCAGCTGCTTCTTTTACTGCATCCTCATTACCGGCAATATTTGCCTCATTGACAATTACTGTATCTTCAACTGAAAATACTTCTTCACAGATTGATTCGCAAGCGCCACAAGCAATACAACCTTCAACTATTTTTACCTTCATTTCTACCTCCTGATGTAAACACAAGAATATTTAATTAAAAATACACTTAATAATATAGTCAAAACGAGAAAAAAATCAAACAGGGTTAAATATTCTTATAACATCTATTTGAAAGATATTTTCTGAAAATTCCCGGGTAATACCGTTTTGTAATAAGGTTTTCAAAAAACACAATAAACTAAAATTGCTGCTTGAAAAGCGTTTTATCTGCTAGCATAAATTTAAAATCAATATACCGGTTTACCTACTTCAATTTTGATTTATAAATCAAAAAATTTCATTCATTAAAAAAGACTAAGGCATAACTATAACAATAAATTTTATGTTTTCGATTTTCAAAAATTTTAAAAGTGAAGATATGGGTTGAACATGTCGATTGGCCCGGGTTTTCAAAGCACGTATACGAAGTCAGCAAGCCAGTTGTGAAAAGTTTTTGCTTCTTTTTTCAAAAAGAAGAGACCCCATGCCTTCCTTTAGGGTAGGCGGGATCTGGGTTTTGAAAATCGAAAAATTTTTAAGTTATGCACTGATATTTAAAAGTCAATAAATATATTTTTTGCTACTGACAGAAAGTGCTAAAATAGAGAATGGTAGGGTAATATGGTTGATTTTAATAATAATTTAAAGAAATACAGTCCTGAAGAGTTTCAAAGTGCTCTTGATAAAGGAGAAGTTATTGATGGGCTATCTCAAAGAGGCAGTGCAAGAATAAAAATAACACGTTTGATACCCTGGATAATTCTCTGTCAGCACTCAGGAACTTATATAGAAGAATCTATAGCAGAAAAAATGGCCATCACAAAACAACAAAGACACTACGAAGAAGATCTGTATGTAGACGAACTCTTTGATTGCCAGCCAGTAACTATCTTTGCAACCTATTCAAGATACATGTTTGATACTAACAGACCTGCTGAAAAGGCAATATATCTTAATAAAGAAGACAGCTGGGATATTCAGGTATTTAAAACACTTCTAACACAGATCGAACGAAACTCTATTCTTAAGCTATATAAAGAGTTTTATGATTACATTGACCTCATCATTACCAGTATCATTGAACATTATGGCGGATGCATAATATATGATTTTCATTCTTTTAATGCCAGCTATCCTGAAAGGCAAAACAGAGATCTGCCAGCTTTTAACCTGGGTACTATGACGCTCAATCACCTGAAATACCGCTATATAATTGACAACTGGCTTAAAGAACTCAACAAGATAAATATAAAGAATATTTCCGGAAAGGTCAGAGAAAACGACGTATTTGGCGGAAGAGGCGGTATGGCA
Organism: uncultured Gammaproteobacteria bacterium; assembly: GCA_964517135.1. Taxonomy (GTDB): domain Bacteria; phylum Cyanobacteriota; class Vampirovibrionia; order JBFMGH01; family JBFMGH01; genus CAZFBA01. The sequence goes on along the minus strand of CAZFBA010000001.1, from coordinate 179,267 downwards.
CGTTATATCTCAGCTACATACAACGATGCAGTAATATTTCCTACTGAAATAAGAAAGTTTTTCATGAATGAAAATTCATATCTATTGTATCCTGAAATATGGAACCCGCTAAAAAAGCAGCTCAATCAAGCTATAAATCGAAATTCAGATTATTTTGTCTCTAAATTACAATATAATAAACGTAATAAGCTATCAGATTTCATGAAATAGAGAGCAATTGTTTAATTCTTTAATATCGTATAGTATATTATAATAATAAACAAAGAGTTATAACCTCCTCTCCACTGATAAGAAAGGTTTAGAGCGGTTGGGCATTGATTGTTATAGTTATGCACTAGTCTTTAAATTGATATTTAATAAAGATATTGATCAGAGCCTTTGATTTTTTAAATCCATCAATACTATAATGAAAAATGTGTTAGCCAGTTAAAGAAATTTCATAAATTATGCCTCAACTTAAGATATACAATACCTTTTCAAGACAATTAGAAGATTTTATACCCCTCGAAGAAAACAAAGTTAAGATCTATGTATGTGGTCCGACTGTTTATGATAACGCACATCTCGGCCATGCAAGATGTTACATCATATGGGATGTTATAACAAACTATTTACACTTTAAAGGATACGATCTGACCTACGTTAGAAACATTACCGACGTGGATGACAAGATTATAAACAAGGCTAAAAAACTTAAATCAAGCCCTGAAGAGATAGCAAATCAGTATATCGCTTCTTTTGAAGAAGACATGAAAATAATAAATGTAAGAAAACCAGACCACGAGCCTAAAGCCACTGAATATATTCAGGAGATGATAAATATTACAGAAAGACTTATTGAAAAAGGCCATGCATACGTTAATAACGGAGATGTTTTCTTCAGAGTCGCCAGCTACAAAAAGTATGGCGAATTGAGCCACCAGAAGCTTGAAGACCTTATGAGTGGAGCCCGTGTTGAAACAGATAGCCGCAAAGAAAACCCGCTGGACTTTGCTCTCTGGAAATCTGTTGAAGCAAATGATGAGATAACCTGGGATAGCCCGTGGGGTAAAGGACGGCCTGGCTGGCATACTGAGTGCTGTGCGATGATCTTTAAGTTATTGGGTGATAGCATCGACATTCACGCTGGCGGCTATGACCTTGCTTTTCCGCACCACGAAAACGAAAGAGCTCAGGCTGAATGCCTTACCGGCAAGATATTCGTTAAGTATTGGATGCATAATGGCTTTGTAAATGTCGATTCAGAGAAAATGTCTAAATCTCTGGATAACTTTAAAACCATTAAAGACCTGGCCAGATACTATGATAATAATACAATCAGGCTGTTTATACTTACTAATCACTATAGAATGCCTGTAGACTTTAGAGAAGATGCCCTTGATTCAGCCAAAAAAGGTATCAAAAGGCTTAAAAATGCTTTTCAGTCTTCTGGATATCTGCTAACAGAAAATCAAATCAAAAGAGAAAACGCTGAAAAAGTTGCCAGTGAGATACTATCAAAGATGGTAGTATCTGATATACCTGATTCTATAAAGGATGATTTTTCTGAAATAGCTAAAATGTTCTGCTCAGATGAATTGTGTGCTACATCTCCATGGGCAAAGTCTGAATTTACATCACTTATATGGCGTATTAAAGAATTCATCAATGCCATGGACAACGATTTCAATACCTCAAAAGCACTGGCAATTCTGTTTAGCATAGCTTCGATGGTTCAACGCAATAAAACTTCTATTGAAGAAGGCAAAAAACTGAATATTGATATTCTTAACCTTATGACACTTGAATCTATTATTCTTGAAAAGCTGGCAGCAATACTGGGGTTTGATTTTACCATTAAAGAACCGTCATCCCGGGCTGATGAAGACTTGACTTCAGGGTTGATGAATCTGATTATAGACATTCGTGCAACAGCCAGAAAAGATAAAAACTGGGCACTTGCAGATACCATAAGAGACCGCCTGAAAGAATTAACAATTACAGTAAAAGACAACAAAGATGGAACCACTACCTGGGAGCTTGAAGAATAATATCAGTGAAGTTGATTCACTATCTCTAAAGTCACTCGCCCACCTGGGTGATGCTGTCTATGAAGTGTATATAAGACAAAAGCTGGTTTTTTATACGACAAAAATTGACAAACTGCACGATTTGACTACATCAATGGTTCGGGCACAGTTCCACGTAGAACTGCTGGAACATCTAAAACCTGTATTAACTGAAAAAGAAGAAGAAATAGTTAGACGTGGTCGTAATTTATCTTTAACATCATCTAAACGCAGAGACCAGAGCATACACAGACTTTCAACAGCATTTGAAGCACTGATAGGATACCTCTATCTTACTGATCAGAAAAGACTTAAAGAAATTTTTTCTCATATTGATAACTATATCGCTGAAAAGCTTTCAGAGAAAACCTGAATACTGCTTCTGTCCATAAAAAATACTATACAAATAAATAGAACAACGAACTGTTAATTTCGGACTTACCGGTGTAAATTTATTATTCTGCAAGAATTTATAAACCATTCAAACAATACAAAGCAGATAATCTATACATTCAGAGTGTATTAATAGCACCAGATACGCTTTTACACAGGGCAAAAAACCGAACAAAAGACACGTTTAAAGAGCAAAGCTGCATTATAAAGTTATGCCAATATCTATATAAGCCTTTATGACGTTATTTTTCAGTAACAAGCGGGTTGCAAAACCCAATATAGTTTGTAACAAATGTTAAGCTAAAGTGTTACAAATGTAAATTACAATTGTTATGTATTTTATGACTTATTTATTATTCATATACATACATCATACATACTTTTTGGGTATATAAAACATCTCCACTGAAATTGTTGAAATATTATATTCAGATATGACCAAAATATAACAATTCGTACCTATTGATTGTTTTTATATTTATAAGAAGGGATAACTGTAAGGTAAGAGATAAGAGAGAGTAAAGAGATTTATTCATGTTTGTTGGTAGTCTAGATAACTGTCAAAACAAACTCATGAATACCTATAAAAGCTATTTGGGTCAGGGTTATTCTGATTTAAAAAATAGACTAACGGGTATAGACTGGGTTAAAAGAAGTGTTGAACTGGCAAGGTATACAGCTGACATTGCCAAAAGAGATGCATGGCTTGCAATGTTTGATGCTTACAATGCCATGGAAAAAGTATTAAACATTCAACATCAGGCTGAATTTGCCAGCAAAGAAGCTATAGTTAAAAAATCTGAAGCAAAACAGGCCGAAACAAAAACCTGGCTTGCTGAAGTAGAAGCCAGCAGAGCTACTAAAATAGCTTATGTTTCCGAGCAACAAGAAAGAAAACAGAAAGAAATCAAAGAAGATGCCCTTAATCAGAACCTTAATCGTGAAGACAAAATTGCAAAGACAAAAGATAAACAAGATAACATTGATAAAAACATTGAAAACAAAAAAGGCAATGAAGAATCAATAAAAGAAAATCTAAAAGAAATTGGCGATGAGAAAAACAAAGCTCCTGATTCTGAAAAAACTCAGGAAAAAGCTCACGATAATGCCAGCCAAAAAGAAGAAAATGCTCAAAAAAACGCTAATGAGCAGGAAAAAGCTCAGGATTCAAATAATAATGCTGATAAAGAAACAAAAACAGAATCAAAAGATAATTCAAATAACAAAGAAACAGAATCTCCCCCAGAATCAAAACAGGATAAAACTTCAGAACCTAAAAAGGACAATTCTTCAGAAACTAAAAACGAAACTACTGAACCAAAAAACGAGACTGCTGAACCAAAAAATGAAACTGCTGAACCAAAAAACGAAACTACTGAACCAAAACAAGATACAGCACCAGATACAAAAAAAGAAACTACTACCGAACCTGAAACAACTACAAAAACAGCTCCTGAATCTGAAACAACAACTGAACCTGGCACCAAAGTAGAACGACCGGGAGAAAAGGTTGAAAGAATACCTGATAAAGAACTCACAGAGCCGGTAACAACCGGTGAAACAACTACTGGTGGAAACACTACAAAGACAGCTGAAGAAGCACTTAAAGATGCAGCTCTTGACCGTAAGATACTTGATGCAGAAGGAAAACCTATTGTAGAAGGTGAAGAAGCACTGAAAAATGCAA
>CAZFBA010000001.1:0-175039 GCA_964517135.1 uncultured Gammaproteobacteria bacterium | reverse complement strand
TGTAGAAGGTGAAGAAGCACTGAAAAATGCAATGCTTGATGCAGAAGGAAAACCTATTGTAGAAGGTGAAGAAGCACTGAAAGATACAGCTATTGAGGCTAATATGCCTGATGCTGAATCTAAAGCCCTTGCAGAAGAACAGGCAGCAAAGAATGATCCTGATTTAGCAGTTGATATTATGGATTCTGAAGCACAGGCAGAAGAAGAAAAAGCAAATAATGAAGTTGAAAAAGATCCTATTTCTCAAATGAATCAGGAATTGCTTAAAATGCAACAACAACAAATTAATCAGCAAATTGAAAATCTCAAAGTCGATCAAATAAAAAAAGATATTGAAAAGCAGCAAAACGAGTCAAAGAAAAAAGCTGAAGCACAAAAACAGGAAAACGAAAACAAAGCACAGGCAGCCAAAGAAGAGGCTGAAAGCAAAAAAACTGAACCCAAAAAAGAAACACAAAAAGCCGAAGAAAATAAAGAAAAATCAGAAAATAAAGCTTCTGAAACAAAAGGCAATAAAAATAATGGCAAAGGAGCTGAAGCTAAAGCCAGTGAAAAGAAAGCTGAAGATAATAAAGAACAAGCAGAAAATAAAGCCTCCGAATCTCAAGGCGATAATAATGAAGCCAAAACCAGTGTAAATAAAGAAAAAGCTGAGGAAAAAGCTGAAGAAAATAAAGAACAAGCAGAAAACAAAACCTCCGAAGCAAAAGGCCAGAACCATAAGGGTAAAGGTGCTGAAGGTAAAAGCAACACTGAAGAAAATAAAGAACATACTGAAGACATAAAAATTAAAAATGAAAATAAAGCAAACAATAATGAAGAACAAAACAAGCCTGTTGAAAAGCCCGATCAGGATAAGCCTGTAGAAAAGCCAGATCAGGATAAACCTGTTGAAAAGCCAGATCAGAATAAGCCTGTTGAAAAGCCCGATCAAAATAAGCCTGTTGAAAAGCCAGATCAAAATAAGCCTGTTGAAAAGCCAGATCAGGATAAGCCTGTTAGCAATCAAGCTTCTAACAAAGGACAATCAAAAGAAATAACTAATAGCAAAAGTAAGCCTGAAAATACCAATCCGTCAAATACAGCTGAAAATACTCATAAAAAAGAATCTTCAAAAAATAATCAATCTTCCAGTAAGCCAGAACAAGTTAAACAGGAATCAAAACCAACTACAAAAGAATCAAAACCTTCTAATGATACGCCAAAAGAACATAATCACACCAAGGAAACCACTCCAAAACAAAATGACAAACCGGCTCCCTCTTCTGTAAAGCCAGAATCCAGTGATAAGAGCAATTCCAAAGATAATAAGTCACAAAAACCGTCTGACAACAAAAATCATGCTGAAAAAATTGCTGGCAAAGAAGCTGAAAAATCCTCTGAAATCAAATCAAATAAACAAGAAATACATAACCAGCAATCAGAAAAAAAGAATACCAATAATGATATAACAAACGAACATGTATCCAAAAAAGAAACAGAACAGGTTGCTGAAGTAGCAGATAAAGCTCAAAATGAAGCCAGAGAAACCAAAGTGATAAACAGTATCCTTAAAGCTGTTAAAAAAGCAGAGAAAAAAGACATTTCTGCTGTTAAACAACAAAATGAGGTTGCCTCTTCAGAAGCAGAAAAGGTAGCAGAAACCTCTAATTATCAGAAAGAAAAAGCTTTAGAAGAACAGTTTAATGCAATGAACAGGCAGGCAAGTGCTGAAAGTACGGAATTCTCAGCCACAACTGAAAAAACTCATAGTGAAGCCGAATTACAGAACTATAATAATGCTATAAGCCAGATCAATTCTCTTTCAAGTTTTCTGACAAACCTTGCAGAACTGGTTGAAAGAAACGAAATTAGCAAAACAGATAACAAAATCAAGGATGTACAGAAGAAAATAAACAGCACATACGATGAATCAGAACTGTTTAAGCTTCAAGGCCAGGTAGAATCTATAGATCATGATACCGCTGTCGGCCCTGAGGGGCTTTCACAGGATATTAAAAAGCAGGTAGATTTTGAAGAGGTCAACTCAAACCTTGCCAGCCGCAAGCAAGAATTAAAAGAGATTACCAGAGAAACTGTTAGCTCTGCATCTGTACCTGTTATACTCGGTAAAGAGTTTGCCGGTCAGGAAGAACAGATTATGAATATACTGGGTGTTAACTTTGTCAAATTAGATCAGAGAAGCAACGACAGAAGAAACTTTGATGATCGTCGTACCGGCAATGCCCAGGATACAGCATCTCAGGATCGCAGGCAGGCTGCTGATAGAAGACAAACAGATAGAAGAGAAGACGACTTCTCTAAAGCGCTTTTTATCAACTCTAAGGAAATACTCAACTTATTAAAATAGTTCTCATTGTAAGACACCTTTTAAACCGTATATCATACGGTTTTTTTTGTTAGTAAGAATACATATATTTCTGATTAATTTCGTAATTACAGATTACAGCAAAAACGATACCAATTTCTGGAATCTGATAACATACAGGCTATTCAGAGACCCTATACTTGTTATGCTTAAACTATACTGCTCTTTGCAAAGAAATGATATACTTAACGACATAAAGAATTCAACAATTCTAAAATTCTCCAGGGTGTTTTTTGTTGTTCAGTTAACTATAATTGAATAAATGTCAGATATTATATAAAATTTATGCAGATTGAATTTAAATGCTCGAGGTAAATATGTATAAAAGCAAAAGAGTTCTTATAGCTATTTTAGCAGGTATAATTGCAATAGTAACAGCTTATACAGGAGCACTGGCACAACATGGGGCCACTAAAAAACCTGTTGTTAAATCAAAAACAGAAACAAATAAAGAACATTCTCTTTTAAATCTGCCTTCCTGGGAAGAGCTTAATAACTATCAGCTCTCTGGCCTGACTTTCAATAAAACAACTATTTCAGAATTTAATAATAAATACCCTTTTATCAAACTTTATGAAGATCCTGATGAAACAATAAGGATTTATAACTATCAGCCTGGTAAAGAGTCTTATTATAGTTCTATAAAACTGGGCTTTGAAGAAGAAAAACTCTCATGGATTGATTATTTACCCGCAAACAAAATAACTATCGATCAAATAATAGAAGTTTTTGGCACACCACTGGCTATAAATTCAAAGGTCAGCAAGTATCTTGACTATTATGATTATGGAAACCTTATCATTTCCTGCGATAAGAAAAAAGGTAATATCTATACACTAACACAGTATGGGAAAGAGAATGTTATTTCAAATAATGCTAAAGATCTCGGTTTTAGCCTGCCTGCATTATTAGAACTAAAAACCGGTAAGGTAGATAAGCTAATACCAGGTATTACAGATAAGGCAAGCCTGAAAAAGATTTATCCTGATTTAAAACCTACCTCCCTGTCTTCTCAATATTACCCGGATTATGTATCTGAAAAGCCTTCAGGAAGCTATCTTCCTGATATATACTATATTAACAGGGGGCTTGATGACACATACTACAAAAAGGTAGAACTGGTCTTCCAGAATGATATTTTAAGCTGGATTGACATTGTCCCCCAAAAACTCATGCTTGTTGACGCCCTGAAGATCTTTGGTGATGAATATAAACTTGATAAATCCAGCCCGAATATCAATTTCTATCAGTATAAAAATATTATTTTGACGGTATCACCAAAAACCCGCAGTGTTCTTAATATTGGACTTCTTGGCAGTGTCAACAGCAAACTTAGAGAGATTCTGCCTCCCTGGCAAAAACTTAACAGAGAGGGCATTGAAGGTCTCAAGGTTGATAGTACTACAGAAGCAGACTTTAAAAAGCTTTTACCGGGCCTTGTTGCTCAGAAGCAAACAAACGGTAATATAGATATTTATAAAGTTGAAGAAGGCCTCAGTTCAACAAACTATGAGGTAATATATTTTGTATTTAAAAACAAAAAGCTTAATTCAGTAGATGTAATACCTCAAAAAGACCTTAATATAAGTGATGTTATAAAAGCCTACGGCAACAAGTATGAACGTGATGATAAATCCAGCAAAGACCATATTTATTATACTTTTGAGAACGTTATTGTGTCGTTTTATAAGCACAATAGAGTAGTTAGTTCAATAGGTTTACTATAAAAAAAATATGAATATTATTCTTAAACAAGCCTTTAATATTTTAAAGAAAATTAATACAGTTGTTATAATAGCAGCTGCATTCATTTGTATGTGTATTACACCAGCAATAGCTGAAGATAACTCAATTAGAGGCCAGTTAAGCAGACTTGAGGCAGGCTTTTACAACCAGGTTTACGCAGAAGAGTCAGTAATAGAGCGTCTCGACCGCCTTGAGATTGATCTTTTTGGTGAAAAAACTAGCGGGTCAATTTTCCAAAGACTATCAGCATTAAGACAGAAAGCTGCTATGAGCAACCCTCCTGAGCAAGATCTGCCAGAGGTATCATTTCCAGAAAATAAAACAAAAAAATCTAAACGCAAAAAAACTTTAAATCATGATGATATACCCGGTCTTATGTCTGATAGTTTTTCTCCAGAAGTGCAGAACGATAATTCAACATCTGATCTTTCAGAAGAAACAGGGCCCCCGCCCGCCCACCCACAGCAAGAACAGCTTACAGAAGGAGAAGTATCACCTGAAGAAGAGATAACTTTTGATGCAAGCGCTCCTGATTATTTTGATGCTCTTATGCATATTAATGAAGACAGGGTTATCCGATTTAAAAACATGCCTTTAAAGATTTATCTTCCTGCAGGAGATAACATTACCTATCAGGCAGATTACCGTTTAGCAGCAATCCGGGCTTTTAACATCTGGAAACTTAAGTCTGGCGGTGCAATAGATTACGTGCTGGTTGACAGAGCAAAGAAGGCAGATATTATAATCCTCTGGCAGGATCATTTTCCAGAGATGGAGGGTGCAACAGGAACCACAACAACACAAACAGGTTATAATCTTTCCCAGTATCATACAGGTAATATTATATCTAATACCGGTTATTTTGTACCTGGCTATTATGGCTATGGTGCATCGCTACTGGGTGCACTGGTTGGCCGGCTAGGCAACGAGAGAAAAATAAGGGATGTCAAGCTGCGCATCGGTACTATGCCCTCAATGAAGCTTAAAAAAGATAATGCTATGAATCTGATTGAGTCAATAACAAGCCATGAGTTTGGTCATGCAATCGGTTTAACCTGCCACAGCAATAATCCTCTAGATATAATGTATCCGCAATTGCCTTCAAATGGAGCCTTTGCCAAGTTGCCAGCAGAAAGAGATATTAATACTGCAATAATACTTTATAATACCAGACCTGATTTCACTGACTAAATCAATTAATGAAGAAATTTTAACAGATAAAACCCTGCAAAACCAGTTTATATATAGTCATAAGCAAAAATATCATTTGCACCTTTCGATAAAAATATTTATTTTGTATAATGATAATATGATGAAGAAACTAAAAACAAGCTTAAAAATAGTTATAATGTGCATTCATGCTTTTTCAATGTATCCAGTAGTTTTATTACAGGTATTTTTCATTGAGACAAAATCTCATAAACACCATCAGGATAAAGCAATTTCTTTATAAAAGAGCTCCGTCTGCTTCTATCAGTGGATTTGGAATAGTCGAAGCTGTTTTATTAATTTTGATCATAGGAATCATAATGCTGGTTATAATCAATGGAATGACAACAACAGCACTGGTCGTTAAAGAGGTTAATGACCGTGACAGAGTCATTGAGCTGGGCAAAAATTATCTAAATAATCTTTATGAAAAAGCAAAAGATGACTCTTTTTATGAAAGTATTGAAACTGGGTCGTTTCCACCAGTACCGGCAGGCAGTGTTTACACTGATGCAGGTAATTATGATGTTCAGATTGATGTTAGTCCTGAAGAAAATAACAGTAGAATAGTCCGTATTACTTTTAGAAAGCCGGCAGATACATCTTTCTCAAAACCTGTAGCTGTTCTTGAAGTTAAAATTGAAGATCCTGACCCTGAAACCTAGTTAAAATTCAAGATTTGAAGCCAGTTCAGGAGATAGAGACTTTACGATATTAATTTCTTCTCTTGCTTTATCATATTGCCTGAGTCTTAAATACAGTGTAGCAAGGTTATTATGTGCCATAGCCGACTGAGGATTCAGATTAATAGAAAGTTCATAATAGTCAATAGCCTTTACAAAATCTTTTTTACCTTCATAAGCAAGCCCGAGATTGTTATAAAGTATACTGCGATAGTTTGATGAAAGCTTCAGTGCCCTGTTTGTAATATAAATAGCATTATCATACTCGTTAAGACAGAGCAAGACACTGCCCAGGTTAAGATAAGCTTCTACCATCTCAGGAAAAACATTGATTGCCTTAAGATAATAAAATTTAGCCTGCCTCAATTCTCCTTTTTCTTCAAGCCTTACCCCCTGATTAAAAAGCTTCTTCGCCTTTTCAAAAGATTCTTTGTGATTATACACATAAAATAACACCTGAGAATCAGAAAGTTTTTCATCGCTAAGGCTGGGGCAAAATTGATCTGCCTCTTTTACTGCACAGGCTCTGAGCAATTCAGCCTGTGCAATACTATTCATAACCCCTGAAATAGAAAAGACTACCAGCAGGGCAACAATACCTCTAAGCATTTGTCTCCTGTTTGCTTTAACTTAAAGATAAACCTTCTAGGGCCAAACCTTCAGAAAAAATTTAACCAGACAGTAATGATATAGAACCTATTTTCAGTTTAAAGCAAACAACAGGAAGTTCTATAGCAAACTTACTGTATATAATGTTTTCAAATGTAACAATATGCTAGATTTAAGTTCTATCACTTGTGACCTTTTATTTTGATGTATAAAACCTGTCAGAATCTCTGTTCTAGATTATACTAAACGATATAAAAAATAAACAATCGCCCTTTATATTTTAAAATCTGATTACTTATGACGTTGATTATAGCACTATTAAAGAAATTTCGTTAGTTGTCTTTCAGTTTTTTCGTAGCTTTGCCTGTTCTGGGCTTTGCTACCTCTTTAATCAGGTTAACAATATTTTTCGTAGCATCTTTTCTGGCAAGTCTGCCACAGGCAAGACGCATAAAATCAAGTTTGTCGGGTGTTTCAAATATCGTTTTAACCGCTTCAAGTATGTTTTCAGCGTTACAATCATCATTTTCAATGTACAAAGAAGCTCCTGCCTCAAGCATTGAACGTGCATTGTTTCGCTGATGGTCTGCAGCTGCATACGGGTATGGCACAAGAATAGATGGAACCAGGCAAGCTGTAAGTTCAGATATAGACATAGACCCAGCACGAGAAACAGCTAAATCTGCACAGGCCAAAGGTATTGCTAGATCATCAAAATAGCCTCTCAGCAAATATGACGGGTTTTCTATAATATCTCTTGAGAGATTGTTTTTGAGTTCTTCATAGTTTTTGGGCCCGCACTGATGTATAATCTGAAAGTTATAGTCATTCAATAAAACTGGCAGGGCTTCAATAATTGCCTCATTAATCTTCTGAGCACCTTGTGAACCTCCAATAATCAGCATTGTTTGTTTGTTTTCATCCAGTTCAAGAAGTATTTGAGCTTCACTGCGGCTAAATTCTCCTATAGTCTCTCTTAACGGATTGCCAAAAAGCTTTATATTTTTGTTTTCAAGCCTTTCTCTGGCCTCTTCAAAAGCTACTGATATGCCAGCAGCCCAGGGTGCCATAGTTCTATTCACAAGACCCGGGTGAGCATCTGCTTCATGAATAACATACGGGCAATCCAGCAAGAGAGAAGCAAATAGTAACGGGGCACTTACATACCCTCCAGTACCAAGAACTACATCTGGCCTGGTATACATCATATATCCCAGAGCGTCAATAACTGATTTATTGAGCCTGTAAAGCCATTTAACGAATGCAAAAGAGAGCTTACGGGGCATTCCTGTTAATCTTATAGGTAAAAAATCAATTTCATGTTCTTCTGCTACACGTTCTTCGAGGCTATCAGGGCAGCCTACATAGATAACCCGTTCAATATCATAATCTTTGAGAAGAGCATCAGCCACTGCAATAGCCGGATACACATGCCCACCCGTGCCACCACCGGTTATCAGGACTCTGATTGTCCTCAATTCTTCTTCAAGCTGGTTGGGCAGTCTTATGAACATTATCTATCCTCTGAATACGTTTTCTTGAAACATTTAATAAAACTCCCAGCATAAACAACGTAGCAATGATGGATGATCCACCATAGCTAATTAGCGGTAATGTGACTCCCGTGGGAGGTACCACTCCAGTTGCAACTCCCATATTTATGAAGGCCTGGAGAGCCACTGAAGTAGTAATGCCTATTGCAAGTAATTTGCCAAATGTATTTTCACTTATTATAGAAATAGCAATTCCTCTATATATAAAAGCAACAAATAAAGCAATCAAAATAAAAGCGCCAATCAGACCAAATTCTTCTGCAATAATAGCAAAAATAAAGTCAGTATGCCTGAATGGAAGGTAAAAAAGTTTCTGACTTGAATTTCCATAGCCTACACCCCACAGGCCTCCAGAGCCAAAGGCATACCAGCTTTGTATAATATTATATCCCTTGTTTTGCGGGTCACTCCAGGGGTCAAGCCATCCAAGAATTCTATTTAGCTGGTATGGTGTATTTTTTATGGTATGAACAACACCCGCAGATCCAACAATAATAATAGGTACCAGTATATGAAGCGGAAACCCGCCCATAAACATTATAATAACCGTAGTCATTGAAACAATCATTGCAATCGAAAGACTTGGCTGTTTTAAGATCAATACAACCATTACAGCAATAATAACCATATTGACAATAAACCTTTTATCAAGTATGGTGCGTGAAAATGCCAGCGCTTCAGCGGTAAGTAGCACTGCTGCAATTTTTCCAAACTCAGAGGGTTGTAATGTTAATGGTCCAAAACGTAACCAGCGTTCACCACCATAAGCTTCAACTCCAACAAAATATGTTGCTATTATTAATCCCAGAATAATCAACGAAAACGGTATAGTTATCTTTCTCCAGAAGTTATAATCAATTCTGGAAACCACAAGCATTATTACAATACCGGCAACGTTAAATAATAGTTGTTTTTTAAAGAAATAGAAAGGGTCATTATAGATTCTTACGGCATCGGGCCCTGATGCTGAAAAGACACAAACCACACCAACAACGCAAAGAATGATGATAATATTAAATAACCACTTATCATACGGGCCAAGTATATAAGAGAGTTTATTATTACTCTTGCTATGGCTTCTTTTTAAAGACAATGTCTTTGAAGACATGACCTCTTTCCTCGAAATTCTTAAACATATCATAGCTTGCACAGGCCGGAGAAAGCAAAACAGGCCCTGCCTTTAGATCATAAGCTTTATCTACAGCACTTTCAAGCGATTCTCCTAGGTAAACATTTGTATAATTATTATTTTTTAATGCTGCCTCAAAACGTTCAGTTGCCTCACCAATAAGTACTACAGCAGAGGCATGCTTTTTAATTTCCTGCACAAGGTCAGTAAGATCAGTACCTTTATCCCTGCCGCCAGCAATAAGTACTACTTTATCAGAGTTAAAAGCTTTAAGTGCACAGATTGTAGAGTCACAATTAGTTGCCTTAGAGTCATTATAAAAGGCAATGCCATTTATTTCAGTAACATATTCAAGCCTGTGCTCGATACCATCAAATTGACTTACTGCTTCTGCAATTTTATCGATAGATACACCAGCAATTTTAGTTGCACATATAGCTGACATTATATTCTGGTAATTATGATCACCAATAAGCTTTACCTGATCAGCTGTTAGTATCTTAATAGAGGAACGGTTTTCTTTTAAGACAAATGTATTTTTTTCCAGTATACAACAATTTTCTCCATACTCTCTTCCAAACCAGTATTTTTTTGAATTGTTTGAGGCTGAAACCTTTATTAACTCTTTATCACATGCATTTAAAACCAGCCACACAGGGCTGCGTTCACCTTTTATAAAGCTGGTTTTAACCCTTAGATATTCAGCTTCATTACCATGCCAGTCAACATGATCAGGTGTATAGTTTAGAAATACAACAATCTCAGGCCTGAATGTCGGGCTATATTCAAGCTGAAAAGAGCTTATTTCTGCTACCAGGTAGTCATGGTTGCTATTTATCTCATTGATAATAGGATAACCTATATTGCCACAGGCTGGAGCGCTAAGACCGGCATGTTTTAATATGTCAGATATAAGGCTTGTCGTGGTTGACTTTCCGTTAGTTCCTGTTACTGCTATTAAAGGGATATTGGTTTCCCTGTATGCCAGTTCAGGCTCACTGATCAACTCAATGTTATTAGCCCTGATCTTTTTTATCAGCTCACTGCCCGGTGGAATACCTGGAGAAGTCACAATAAGGTCTGCCTCCAGTATTGTTTCATCTTTATTGCCACCCATTTCAACCTTGATACCAGAGATTTCAAGGTTTTTAATCTTTTTAAAATCCTCTTCATTGGCTGTGCGCTTTTCACTGATTACACAATGCGCCCCCTGCCCCTGAAGATAATTTGCTGTCGCCTCTCCTGTTCTCGATAGGCCCAGCACTACTACTTTTTGGTCTTGCCAGTTTTTTTTCATTTCTCACTCACTTAAAACAACCACATATGACCTAGTATAACTGAAATTATACAGAATAGTATCTGAATAATAATGAATTTTAATACCACCGCAGGTTCTCTTTCACCTGAAAGTTCAAAATGATGGTGCAAAGGTGCCATCTTAAAAAGCCTTTTGCCAGTAGTCTTAAAACTAATTACCTGAATTATGACAGATAAAGTTTCAATAACAAATATAAAGCCTACAGGTATCAACCATAACTCAAGCCCACCGAGTACTCCCAGTGTACCAAAGAGCCCTCCAAGCAACAGACTGCCCGAATCACCCATAAATATTTTTGCAGGGTACTTATTAAATACCATAAAACCAATACATCCACCCATAATAGTGGCTGAAATAAGTGATAATGTTAGCTGATCTGTTTTAAACAAAAAATAACTCAATGTCAGAAAAGAGATTGCACAGGTTGATGCAGCCAGCCCATCAAGACCATCAGTTAGATTGATAGCATTTGAGCTTGCAACTACAACTATAGCACCAAAAATAAGGTAAAAATAACCTGCATTAATTTCAGTCAGGCCAAAAATAGATACAGTAGTTCGCCCCTGATCAAATACAACATAAGCTGCCAGCAATAAACCCAGCAGAAACTGTACTGCAAGCTTTGTCCAGCCAGTAACGCCTTTGTTGTGTTTTTTTACAACTTTCCGGTAATCATCCAGAAAGCCAAGCCCTGCAAAAGCTAGAGCCACAAATAAAACAATACCTGCTTGTAGTGAATATCCAAAAGAAAGGAACAATACAAATGCTGAGGTAAGTACAATGCCACCAAGAATAGCCACACCACCCATCGTAGGGGTTCCTTTCTTGGAATGATGATTTTGAGGGCCATCTTCTCTAATGTATTGCCCGATATATTTTGACTTCAAAAAATCAATCAACGGAGAAACAGTAACCATAGTTATTGATATTGCCAGAACACAGGCTAAAATAATATATGTAATACTAATGACTTTCTCCTTTCTCTGTTATATTAATTACTTCAAGTATTTTCTCAAGGCCAATGCTTCTTGAAGCCTTCAGTAGAATGATTGCATTCTGTGGTTTTCTGTCAAGAATTTTCTCAGCTGCTTCAACTGGTGAGCTCACATTAAATATATCTGTACTGGTGTCTTTTAATGGATCAGCAATACAGGATGCCAGTTTACCGACAGTTATTAAAGTATTAATTTCTTTTTCTTTTAGCCAGCTGCCAAGTTCACAGTGTATTTTTACCTCTTCCGTACCAAGCTCAAGCATATCACCCAGAATTAACCATACCTCTTTGCCTTTAAATGAATTAATTACAGTATTAATAGCAGCTCTCATAGAGTCAGGGTTTGCATTATAAGCATCATTAATTAATCTGGAACCATTACCAAGCTCAAAAACTTCCCAGCGGCCAAAAACTGGCCTGTAAGTTTTTAAACCGGCTGCAATAGCCTGATGGTTCATACCAAATAGTTTGCCAATTTCAATGGCAGCAGTAGCATTAATAACATTGTGGTCTCCAGGTATGTTTAAGGTGTATTCATTGTCTTTATAAGTAAAAGTAACATCGTTTTCTCCATATGCTTTAACTTCAAAGTCTTTCTTAAACCCAAAGCAGATTTTTTTAGCTTTATAAAATTCAGAGACCGTTTTCATTAGCAGGCCATCTTCTCCATAGAGGATACCAACCCCATCAGTTTCTTGAAGATAATTTAATATCTCAGTTTTAGCCTTTGCAATATTTTCACGGTTCCCCAGCAGGCCAATATGAGAGGTACCCACATTCATAATTACAGCAATATCAGGTAGTGCATAGCGTGCAAGAAGGTCAATTTCTCCCGGGCCACGCATACCCATCTCTATAACAGCAATATCATGGCTATCATTAAGGTCAAGCAGGGTTTTAGAGACCCCTATTTCATTGTTATAATTCAAATAAGACTTTAAAACATTGAATTGCTCTGAAAGCATGCTGCTAATAAGTTCTTTAGAGGTTGTTTTGCCTGAAGATCCAGTAATAGCAATAATTTTAGCAGGCATCCTCTTTCTATGATAGCTTGCAAGAGAAAGTAAAGCGGTTAAGGTGTTTTCTACCTCGATAACAAAAATACCCGGGGACTGACAGACCTTTTCTGCAAAACCTTTCTCTAGAAAAAAACCTGAAATGCCCTTTGAAATAGCATCTTTAATAAATGCATGCCCGTCAAAGTTTGCTCCTTTAAGTGGCAAATACACATCACCTGGTGATATTGATCTGGTATCTGTTGACAGGCTAAACATAACACTGTTATCTTCAGGCCATTCAAGTGCTTTACCGCCTGTTACTTTAATTAAATCGTCGAAACTAAATTTTGCTTTCACTTTCCATACCCCTTAAGACTCACCTGATATTATAAATCTTTTTTTGCTGGCGGGTGTTAAAAACTTTTAAAATGGCATAACCTTATCATAGCAAGGTTTTTTAAGTTTAAAAAAACTTATAAATTCATTGCCTCCGGATATAGTTTTAGCGTCTCATAATACATAAATTGTATTTATATATTATATATAAACATAGCTGATACATGGATTCTAAAAAGGCTCAGAATTACTATCTCTAACTAGATATCAAGTTTTCTATCTCTATTCTGCCGGTCGCCTTTATGGAGTGATAATAGTCTCCTTGGCTTAATATCAGAAAATTGCTGTGCATAACGTGAGTTTTCAAGCTGTTTTTTAGCCTTATCAATAATTTGTTTATAAGTTATAGCAATATTTTCAATTTTTATATATCTGTCATTAATCTCAAATATCCTGAATTCACAGGGATATGTTACAATTGAAGGACAGCTAACATAGTGGGTATTGTTTTTTGAAGTAATATAATTAAGGTGCCTGTGGCCTGATACGGCAAGGTCAACATTCTGATAGCGGTCAATGATGCTTACCAGCTCCTCAGAATTTTTAAGGTCAAAGCCATCAGTAGTATAAAAAGAATCAAGACCCTTTTCAGGCAGCAAAGGGTGGTGAATGGATAGTATCTTAAAATTGTTAGTTGGAGAGGATAGCTGACAATTGAGCCATTCAAGCTGATCTTGAGCTATCTGGCCTGCCATCTGATTTCTAACGCTTGAATCCAGGCCGATCAAATCTAGCCCCTGAACCGGATTAAGCATCCAGTAAGATTGGCCTCTATTGATAAACCCCTGTCGTCTAAACTCTGCCATAAAGTGTTCTTTAGTGTATTCAGGTAATAAATCTGCTTCACGATCGCCAATAATAACATAATATGGCATTTGAAGCTCATAAATGACGTCCAGCAAAACAGGTAGTTCATCTAAATTTTTTTGTCTGTTTTCTACAAGGTCACCTCCAAAGACAACAAAGTCAAGTTTCAGGCTGTTAAGCAACTTTACTGTATCCTGCAAAATGATTAGGCTTTCATTAAGGAGAGTCCAGTCTCCAAAACGATAGTTAGAGAGGTGTAAACATGGCAAAAAGGCAAACCTGAAAGGTTTAAATATTTTATTTGTTGCCATAACAGGCAATTGATGCTGAAAATACAGGCCAGCAAACGCCAGCAGGGAACCCCTTAAAAACTCCCTTCTGGAAATAAGCTTCATAAATTAACTTACCATAACCTTTGCAGTATCTTTTTCATCATCAAGATGGAACTTAGAATGTATTATCCTGACTGCATCATGGGCTTTATCTTTTTCAACAAGACAGCTAATCTTGATTTCTGAAGTAGCTATCATCTTGATATTGATTTTGGATTCAGCAAGAGCAGCAAACATATCTGCTGCAATGCCCGGCCTATCAATCATACCGGCACCTACAATAGAAACTTTTGCTATATCTTCATCTATAAGAACACGTTCAGCGTTGAGTTCTTTTTTAATTTCTTCTAAAATTCTTATTGCATCGTGAGCATCAGATTTAGCTACTGTAAAGGCAATGTCATTGGTGTTATTTTCAGTATGTATAGACTGAATAATCATATCAACACTGACATTTTCTGAGGCCAGTTTTCCAAAAACCTTTGCTGCAATACCGGGTACATCCGGCACTTTAAGAATAGCCAGTCTTACCTGGGTCAGGTCTGCTGCAACTCCACTAACCGGACGATATATTTCCATAGAATCAACTCCTATTACCTGGGTTCCTTTGCTTTCAGGTACAAATGTGCTTCTGACAGCCAGCGGAACATTATATTTTTTAGCTATTTCAACAGCACGGGGATGCAAAACCTTTGCCCCTACACGGGCAAGTTCAAGCATTTCTACATAAGATATTTCTTCAAGCTTTCTTGCAACGGGCACAACCCTGGGGTCTGCTGTAAATACTCCATCTACATCAGTATAGATATCACAGCGTTCAGCATTTAAAGCAGATGCCAGCGCAACGGCAGAAGTGTCTGAACCTCCTCTGCCGAGTGTTGTAATTTCCTGCTCAGAAGTAACACCCTGAAAGCCAGCAACAACAACAACATTACCTTTATTTAACTTGCTTACAATTCTGTCTGTTTTAATATCAAGAATTCTTGCTTTTGAGTGAATTTTCTCTGTGATGATTTGTACCTGTGTAGCGTTAAAACTCACTGCTGGCACACCTTTTTCTTGTATAGCCATAGAAAGAAGTGCTATGGAGACCTGTTCTCCTGTAGATAGCAACATATCCATTTCACGGCGATTGGGAGTTTCTGTAAGTTCATGTGCCAGTGATACCAGATAATCTGTAGTTTTGCCCATGGCAGAAACGACAACTACTACCTGATATCCTTGTTTGGCTTCTCTAATGACTATTTCTGCAACATTTTTGATTTTAGTGATGTCGCCAACAGAAGAGCCACCGAATTTTTGTACTAATATTGCCATTATTTTTCTCAAGCTAACTCGATCAAGATATATGATAGCATAATTACACCGATTAGTTATTTGAGAAACAAACACATTAAATGCATTTATGCATTACATTCGATAAATTCAAGGCATCATAAGGGTTTTCAGGATATTACAATTTTTAAATATCGTTTTAATTTTTTTAAAAATTTTTACAGAATATATAATCAAAGTCATAAAGTAATCAGATTTCAGAAAATATAGGGCGACTTTTAGAATTGTTTAATTTTTTATGCCGTTTAGTACATTCAAAAATAAATTATTTACATATACTAATCAAAACGACCCCTTATCAGGAGGTCGTTTTGCGTGCATTTAAACCTGTATAATCTTTCAATAAGGGCTTAAAAATCAAAGTTAATCTGTGAAAATAATACTACTTTGTTTTTACCCTGTTTCTTGGCGTTATAAAGAGCATGCTCAGCATATCTAACAAGTGTATTAACATCCGGTTCCATATGAGGGAAGGGATATGTTGATACACCGATACTGATTGTAACACTCATAGGTTCTTCTTCTTCTTCAAAAAACTTGAAACTCTTTATATCTTTTCTAATTCTTTCAGCCAGAACATAGGCATTTCTGTCATTAGTATTGGGCAGGGCAATAATAAATTCTTCATCGCCATATCTTGTAACAATATCTTCTTTTCTGATATGTGTTTTAAGAATGCTTGCAATTTTTTTAAGAACTTTATCTCCGACTGCATAGCCATACATATCATTAACAACTTTAAAAAAGTCAATATCCATTAACATCAGGGTTATAGGCGTTTCATACCTTTTTGAACGGGACATCTCTTCTTCAAGCCTGTTGAGCAAGTATTTACGGTTATAGAGCCCTGTTAGATCATCTGTCATAGAGAGGTTTGTCACCTCATCTTTTAAAATTTTTATTTTCAGCAGGTTTGAAAGCCTGATTTCAAACTCCTGTTTATTGATAGGTTTAAAAATAACGTCATATTCAAGATTTTTCCAGGATAAATCAGAACCACTGTCTTCCATAATAAATAAAATCGGTATTGAAACAGGTAAAACCTCTACAACATCTTGATATTTTGCTGATGAAGTATCAACAATCACCAGAGATAAAGATATCTCGTCACCTTTTAATTCAGGCACTTCTGATAATTTATCAGGTTTAGCGACACTGTAAGTATAGTTTTCTGAAGACTCAAGAACATCTTTAACTCTTTCATCAACCTCTGAAGGCGTTACAACAAGTATTTTTTCCATACAAACATCCTTACTTTATTGATCTGCAACATAGTTTCTAAGTATACCGATGTTTTCGATCTCAATTTCTATGCAATCTCCTCTAGTAAGAGGGCCAACCCCGCATGGTGTACCAGTCATTATTATATCACCTGGCAAGAGTGTCATTATATGTGAGATATAGCTTACCAGCTTAAACGGATTAAAAATCATTTGACTGGTTGACGAACATTGTACCACCTCACCATTCTTTCTAGCCAGAATGTTAAGATTATCAGGGTCAAGCCAGGTAGCAGGTATAATCCAGGGGCCAAGAGGCGCAAAGGTATCAAAAGACTTTGCTCTGGCCCACTGCCCGTCTTTTTTTTGTAGATCTCTTGCTGTTACATCATTCCCACAGGTATAACCCAGTATATAGTCTCTTGCTTCAGATTCTGAAATCTCTTTTACTCTTTCTTTTATAACTATAACCAGCTCTGCTTCATAATCGACTCTTTTG
This sequence comes from uncultured Gammaproteobacteria bacterium, assembly GCA_964517135.1. Taxonomy (GTDB): domain Bacteria; phylum Cyanobacteriota; class Vampirovibrionia; order JBFMGH01; family JBFMGH01; genus CAZFBA01. Next base: position 157,843 of record CAZFBA010000001.1, on the reverse strand, counting down.
CTCACAGGGGGAAGCTTAATCAATTCTTCTGTTGCCAGAATAGCTGAAGGCGGCTTAAGAAATATTAAAGGCTCTTCAGGGAGATCCTGTTTAAATTCTTCTGCGTGATCTTTATAATTCAGGCCAACAGCAACAATCTTACCGGGCAATACAGGTGGCAAAAGCTCAACCTCATTAAGATTAACACTTTTTTCACTGAGTATTTGAGGGTCAAAAGGAGAATTAATCTGTATTATTTCACGTTTTTCAATATCTAAAACACCATATTTGACTTCAGGTTTATTCCTTTCAGAATAAGATAAAATCGCCTTAGCCATATTCACCTTCCTGATCTTCAAGTTCTGATAAGTCTGTTATAACTTCATCTTCATCTGTAGGTTGTTGTGTATAGTCTGTATAATCTATTTCAATACCTGTTACATCTTCATCAAGCATTTCTATTTCGTGTTTTTTGAACTCTGTTACTCTTCCATCTTCAAGTTTAACTACTGCTGTAGAATTTAAGAAATGTAAAGCACATACTCTTCCGATGCCATCAGGTGTCATAACACCGCATCCTATAGGTGGCATGCCTTTAGCAGCCTCAAGATATGAAGGATACTCATAATTGAGGCAGCACATAAGTCTTCCGCAGGTACCTGAAATTTTTGAAGGGTTAATAGGCAGCCCCTGATCCTTGGCGAGTCTTATATTAACAGTATTAAACTGTTTTAGCCAGCTGCTACAGCAAAATTGCCTTCCGCAAAGGCCATAACCATCTACTAATGATGTCTCATCTCTCACGCCAATGTGCCTGAGATCTATACGTGTTCTCCTAAAAGCCTGTGTTAAAGAGCGTAGAAGCTCTCTGAAATCTACTCTACCGTTTGCAGTAAAATAAAATGTCAGCCTCTTGCGGTCAAAGGTATACAATGATGTAACAAGCCGCATAGGCAGTTTATATTTTTCTATCAGTTCAAGACATTTAATAAAAGCCAGGCGTTCTTTTTCTTCTTTATCTTTTAGAGAATCCATATCTTTTGAGGTAGCTATTCTTACCATCGGAACAGGTTCTGGCAGCTCTTTATTCCAGGTTTCTTTTAATGCTGGCGGAACATATTCAGCCCTGCCTGCTTCTTCGCCTTTTTCTGTTCTTACTATGATTATCTGATCATGTTCTATAGTGGCAGTTCTTGGCAATACAAGCGGGTAAAATTTGTTTCTTTGTAATCTTATTCCAAATTCATAGTTGAACATAGTTTAAATTTCTCTTTTTGATACGTCTCATTTATCGATAATCTGAGATCTATGATAGCCCAGACAGGGCAAAAGATGCAAATGATTTGTTTTGCATAAGAATAATATAAATTTTCTAACCGTCTAAAAACGATTTAAAGCTTTTTAAAGCCGGCTCTTTCTTTAATTCTTTTAACTATTTCATTTTGATCGGATAATTTATGTATCAGGCCATCTTCGTAAGCATTAATCATTAATAACATACTGCCAATATCTATACCAACTGCATCATCGCTTTTCCAACCTGTTAGTGTGCAGTAAGCATTACTTATACCGTATTTCTCATCAAATATAAATTCATTTTTAAGTATTTTATAGGCATCAATTGCGCTCTTTTCATCTACCGGAAGGGCGGCAAGAATAGCAGGTGGTGCAATAGTCCCATCATGGAATGCATTTTTGTCATCTTCATAAGCTGAATAAACGCAATAACCACCCGGGCCGTCACATGCTGTCAGGCCAAACAAACCCACCGGATAACCGGTAAACTCACAGAATCTCTTTTGAAAGTCTATTGCGGTTTTAAATGCCTGCCAGTAATTATCATTTTTACAGTCTGTCTGATCTTTTAAATTCAGAAGACCATTGGGGTAAAAGTATGTAAAGAGAGGAAGATTTACAAACCCTGATTTTTTACCTACTTGCCATTTTTTAGACCGATCCCAGCCTTCTGACCATAGCCTTTCAGAAACATTTTTATTGCCCAGAGACAGCAATGGAACAAGTATACCTTCTGAATACTCATCCCAGACATATGGTATCATTTCTCTTTTGCCGTCTTTGATTTTAAAACCAAGGTTAAAAGCTTTCTCGCCTGGCTTTTTAGTGCTATCTGACAAAACCAGATCAAAGTCTATCCTGTCATACATCTTTTCGACCTGCTGTTTAACTTCTCCTCCGAAGTATTCAGCAGCAATAAAGGCGTTAAAGAAGAAGAGTGCTGTATCAATGGTTGAAACTTCCGTATCCTTATAGATTTTTCCTGTTTCAGGTTCCATAAAATGTGCCAGCCAGCCACCGTTAATTTCTGGTGTTACTTTATCAACAAACTTAAGAGTATCTAAAACCATTCTGGCAGCTTCTTTTTCTGGTATCATCTTTTCTTCGACTGCCATAACAAGGGCACTAAGTCCATATCCTGTAGCAGCAATACTTGCCATAAGGGGGCCATCTATGCTTTCTTTTTCCCTAAGATTTGAAGCTCTGTCAAGAACGAGTCCATTTGGCAGGCGTTGATCAAGAAAATATTTGATACCCTGTTTTTTAATATGTTGAAGGTCTTTATTAAGAGCAATTCTATCTATTTCAGAGATGCCATTGACACCCGGGCCTGTAAAATTGACTGTATCTTTAGTTAAAGGTTGTTTTAATTGATAGTAGGGCAGGGCATTGTTAGCAAAAACAGGTTGCCTGTTGCTGTAAAGGTGATTACAGGCAGTATCAATGGTTTTAAACCCTGAAAAAGCTATGCCAAACATCTTGATCCCCTGGTTTTTCTCTCAGGACAGCTATTTTGTCCTTTTTGTCTAACCCTTCCGTATTTATTGATAATTTTCCTGATACTATTTTTATTAAAACTGCTAATTTAAAAAGTTGCTAATTAAATTATAATAATAAGACTAAAGGTCAATAAAAAGACCTCTTAAAAGAGGCCAATGTGTTCTAAGTACAGTTACATTGATTATTCATCAAGATCCATATCAGAATCTTCTTCTAAATTATCATCTTGATCCATATCTATTTCATCAATCCCTGTGTTATCAGAGTCATCATCATCCATGTCATCCTCGTAATCAAAATCATCGGGTTCCATAGAATCATCAAATGGGCTTACAGCAGGGTTATCCTGATAATCGTCATCAAGATCCTGTGCAGAAACAGACATCATCAAAGAACTACAGGTAAAAAGTGCCAGTAAAATAATTAACAGCTTAATTTTCATCTTATTCTCCTCTAATCAGATATGTTGACTTAAAGATAACTAATATTTTACTCATCGTCATCGTCATCATCTTCAAAATCGTCGTCATCATAATCATCTTCATCGTAGTCATCATCTTCAAAATCATCATCTTCAAGATCTTCAAGATCTTCAAGATCTTCTATCTCTTCGTTTTTAACTTTTGTTTTTGATTTTATTGTTGTTTGTTGATCCTTTTTTTTGTTACATCCTGCCATATGTATTCTCCTTCCTGACTGAAAGTGTTATAGCAATGTTAATTATAATTCTTATCCCTCAAAAAAGCTTCAATTGTAAAGAAATAATATTTTAAATTTTTGAATTATTTTCAGTGAGAAGCATAATAGGTTTTAAACTTCTATAAGTTAACCATAATATAGTATTGACACTATGTAAGTATTTTAAACAGCAGTTATGGCAGTTAATCATATTTAACAGACATCTTAAGAAACACGTTCTTAGAGAACATACCATTTGTTACATTTTAGTATCCCTTTAAAGACCTGAGTCTTACAGGTATTATTATATAAACACTTCATTCAGAACAATTAATTCAGATAGTGCGGCAAGGCTTATCACAACATCCCGGATAGTTAAAGCACAGGCATTATACCGTTATTAAAGGCTAAAAAGCTTTTTAAAAGAGCATTCTTGCTTTAAAGCAATTTAAATAAAATTTCAAAAAATATAAATAAAATAAACAGGTGTTCAAGCAGCTTGCAAGACTTCCATACTCTATAAATCAGCTAAAAATAAGAGCCAAAAAAGTATTAAAATTACTCTTTCGAGCTATCTAACGTGTTAATCTTTGTAAATTCAAAGATTATTGCTGTTTAAAAAATTTCTAAAAAGGGTATAAAGAATAAGGATTAAAGTATAGATAGGGTGCAGACATAACAAGAAAAAGAAGAGGTTGCTTTTATGATGGAAAAAAGATCTATTCAAGGCTCAGAAACAACTGAAGTTGCAATAACTGCTTTTATTATTCTCTGTCTTGCCATAGGCACAGTGGCTCTTTTCGGTGACCAGATTCAACAGGTGTTTGAAGGTGACAGGTCACCCATTATTGTAAGTGCCAACATGGGTAATTCAAGTGCCGGAGGTGGCACAGGCAATACTGCAAGAACAGACTTTAACAACAACCTGGTTTCTTCTGATTTTATTTCTAAAACTTCATCTGATTTGTCGATAGGAAGTGAAGTTGGCCTCGAAACAACAGGTACTGCCGGCGGAGATTCAAGTATAGGTGGTACATATGTAATAGAAGATGCTTCAGCACTAAATGACGGAGACCCCAATACTACAGGAAATGCTTTGCTGGATGCAGCTCTTGCAGCAAAAAAAGCTGCTATGGATCTTCTGGCTCAATCAAAGAGTGCTGGAAGCCTTGCTGAGGCACTATCCAAACAGGCTGATAATCTTCAGAACAAGGCACTTGCAGAACAAAGCGTTCTGAGTGCGCTTGAAAATTCTGTAGCAGAACTGGCAGAAGAAGTTATGAACGTTGGCAATCACCTGAATATTCTTACATTTCTAAAAGCAACATCAGAGGGTATTGCTGAAAGTCTTGTTGCTGCTCTTGATTTTACCAATGGTATTAATAATTCTATTATCACAATGACCAATGACAATTTAATGAGTGGCAATGACTTACTTGCACTCAATCAACAGCAAATTGATGCTCATAATGAATATATGAGCCTAAAAAGTGAATATGAAGCAGGTCAAACAACCTGTACAGACCCTGACACAGGTGAAAGCTATGCATGTAACACATCAAGTGTATCAACAGAAGATATTAATTCTGCTCTTGCACAAGCTAATCAACTTTTAAGCCAGGTTCAGGGCAGGGCGAGTGCTCTTAATACAACTATTAATGATCTTGAACCTTTAACAGAATCTCTTGAAGATGCAGCAGAAGATGCTAAAAAAAGCGCTAAAGAGCTTACCTCAGAAGCTAAAAACCTTATCAAAGAAGCTTTCTATGATAAGCATCTCTTTGATGATTGTCATACAATAGAGCAAATTATGAATAGAGCTATAGTAGCAATAACCTGGTGGCATAAGCCTGTAAAAAACATGAAAGCTGTCTATGAAGCTATTGACCTGCTTAAAGAAGCAGGAAATGCTTATGAAGAATCTAAAAAGCTTCATGCCAGAGCTAAGAAAAATAGAGAAAATATTGATCAACTTGATGAAACCCTTACCAAACTTGAACAAAGTGCAGCATCACTTACTCTAACTGCAAAACAAGTTGATACTACAGATATTGTACAGACTAAAGATGCTCAATTAGCTATTCTAACTCAATCTGACCCGGCTATTAGTCAAATGACATCAGGTCTTTCAACTCTTCAAAGTTCTACACTGCAGGCTAATGACCAGCTGCTTGTTCAGAAGGCTCTTGTTGATGAACTAATAACCCAATCTATAACTACGTCAGCTATGGCGCAAGAAGCGATAGAAGATTCAACAAGCCTTGAAAATGCAGCTCAAAGTGCCCTTGATGAAGCACAACAGGCCATTGGTGCAATTGTATCAACCCCTTAATTATAAAAGTATAACTTCAATTATTGTCTGCACAAAGTTAAAAACCCCCTGTTTATGGGGGTTTTAAATTGTCTGAAAATTTCCATCTTCTTTTACCGGAGACTATAGTGAACGCATAATTTAATACCTCTTAAGTAAGACTAATGCATAACTATAACAATAGATTTTTTGTTTTCGATTTTCAAAAATTTTAAAAGTGAAGATATGGGTTGAACGAGCAGGCAATCACTTGCTGAGAAAGATCACAAGAAATCACTCAATACCCTGGGGGATAGCTGCTTTGCAGGCGAAAGGGGGTGCTACCCCCTTTATGAGGTCAGGTGCCAGTCATGGCAAGGGTTTTGAGAATCGAAAACTTTTTAAGTTATTAACCGGTCAAATAAATTATGATTGTTCAGGTATTTGTTGATCAACAAATACATTATGACCGGATTAAATCCTTATCGGACACGTTTTTTCCGTTCATAGTGTGCTTCGAAAGTATGAATAAGAAGCTTATCTTCGCCTGAAAGGTCGGTTTCTCTTTTTTTAAGTATTTCATGAAAATCTTCAACAGTGTATTTCTTGAATAACTTTATTTCTGAATCTTCTAATTCAACATTATCTGTTGAAACAATTATTTTAACTATTTCATCAAAAGAAATTTCAAAGAATACATTAACAATTTTAGGGTCAAAATGGCTATTTGAATCTTTTCTCAGTATATTGAGCACCTTAAGCATTGGCATTCTATCACGATAATGGCGTTTTGATGTAATGGCATCAAAAACATCTGCTACGGCCATAATTCGACCGCCAAGTGGAATCTCGTCACCTTTGGCCCCTCTGAAATAGCCTGTACCATCATATTTTTCGTGATGTGAAGAGGCTATTAACGGTACATTTTTAAGCTTTTCCTGAAAATACATTTTTTCAAGTATGTCTTTTGTAAGGAAGGCGTGGCGTTTAATTTCTTCATATTCTTCTTCTGTTAGAATACCTTCTTTACAGAGGACACGATCCTGAATGCCTATTTTGCCAAAATCGTGAAGCAGTGAGGCATACTCTAAAATCTCTAAATCTGTTTCATTTAGATTCATCTGCCTGCCAATAGCAAGGGTATATGCTGTTACACGACTGGAATGACCAGCTGTAATTCTGTCACGGGCATCAATAGCAAACGCAAGTGTATTAATAAAACTGTTGAATGACTTTTTCTGATCAAGATATAACCGGGCTTGCTCTTTAAACAGGCGGGCATTCTCGATAGAAATAGCAGCCGATGAGGCAATAGCAATAAGAAGTGCTTCATCTTCGTGCGTAAATATTTCTCCGTCAAGTTTGTTAATTACCTGAAACACGCCTATAATCTCGTGTTTAAGGTTTCTCATTGGCACACAAAGAACCGTTCTTGTTCTGTAGCCAGTTTTTTTATCGATATCTTTGTTAAATCGAGAATCACTGTAAGCATCTTCGATGTTAATAACTTCACCAGTCATAGCAACGTGGCCTGCAAGCCCCATATGTGCCGGAAATCTGATTTCTGACTTGCCCATACCAGAAGCAACTATTGACCAGAGCTCGTGAGTGTCTTTATTCAGAAGAAAGACGGTTGCTCTATCAATATTGAGGGCCTGTTTGGTCTCTTCGGTTATTGTAATGAGCAGACGATCAATATCTGTTTCTGCTGCCATGGCCTGACCAACGTGCAGCAAGGATATAAGCGGATCTTTAAGGTCTGTTTTTTCGGCTTTTGTTGATGAATGAGTTAAGGTTGAAAGGGCATCAAGCAGGGATGTGCTTTCTTCCTGCATTTTTTCGTGTTTGGTTCTTTTTTCAATTATTTTAGACCATTCTTCTTCTGAGATGATTTCGAATTCGTCTTCAATGGTTTTGATTAGCAGGTTATGACCTTCTGTTTCTGCGATTCTTAGTGCTTCTCTGGCACTGGAAAGGGCCAGTCGGTTTTCACTGATTGCCCTGTAAGCTTTTGATAGTTCCAGATGGCTTCTTGCTACTTCAAGAGCAAACCCTATATCTTTAAAAAGTTCAAGTGATTCATGAAATACTTCTACTGCTTTATGCTCTTCGTTTGTAGCCAGCAAACACCTGGCTTCAACCCTTCTGGCAAAACCAAGCCCTCTGGAAGAGCTCATCGCATTAAATACGGGGTAAACATCATTTTTAAGTATTTCAAAGACTTCACCATATTTTTTATATTCATACATTACAAGGCAATTTTCTATGCAGGCAAAAGCATAGGCCATTTTATCTTCGTGTTCTTCAGCTATATGAATAGATTCTTTGCAAAATTGTTCAGCTTTTTTAAGTTCTTTATTATAAACATATATCTTTGCAAGCTCTGTTAGCAACCTGCATACACGTTTTGAGCCCCCGAGGTTTTTAGCAGTGTTGAGGGCAGCTTCAAGATACTCCTGCGCATGGTCATAATCTTCAAGGCGTAAATATAGCCGGCCGAGAAGCTGTTCAGTAATGGATTGTTCTCTTATGTGCTTTAGTTCTCGTTTTTTCTTTAGTGATGAATGCAGGTATTTTATAGCTATTTGAAAATCACCTGTCCTTGAATAATGTACAGACAGGGTGTCTTCCACCTTGGCCAGTTCAAGCCCACCTTCAGAGGCTGCTCTTGATGCTTTCTTAAAGTATTTAAGAGCTTCACCAAATTTACCTTCTCTATAACTAATCAGCCCGTAATAATGGAGTATTTTTGTCCTTATTTCACTGTGTTCATTGTGCTCAAGAAGGTAGCGGGCGTCGTTTAAAAGTGTCAGCGATCTAATAAGGTTATCTGAACGCTTATTATAGTATATCCATGCCAGTTCAGCCAAACAGGCAGCCACCTGAGGTATATTTTTTGAAGATGAAAAGTGTTTTTGGGCTTTTTCAATATACTTTATGGCTTTATTGTGTTCTTTTCTAAAGAACATAATAAGGCCCAGTTCCATAAAAGCGTCTGCCCGCACAGATGTAAACATGCCAGATTTGTCATTATCCGTCTTGCGAATAAGATCTTCTAAGAAGGCGACTTGCTCACCTTCCTTTTGAACGTTTACAATGTTCCCGTTGTCCTTATTTTCAGGTTTTTCTGGCATGATTATAGCAGTAATTTTGTTATCACTGTTTTATTATAATAGTTAAATCCCGTTTAAATAACCCTATTATTCATTGACTAAGGGTAAGTTTATTTTACTTTAAACAGAGCTAATAATATTATAAATGAATCCATTATAAATTTTTATTCTGCTATAGAACTATTTATAAGGCTCTTTAAAAACAAATTTTCAAAAACGCTCTGCTTGAGAGGGTTTTAAAGCTTATTTAGATATCAAAAAAAACTATTTAAGACTTTGATTTAATTAATTTTTGTTAAGACTTCTCCTGAGCTTCTTTTCGGTATTTAGCCTCTATATAAATGTTTACATTTATTCATATTTCGTTATTTTCTGTCTTTTATTTTTTTAAAAAGGCAATTATATTGTGGGTAATTATTTTTATTAAGTTATCATTATTAATATATCTGATTTTACTTATTTAGCTGATTTTAAAATCCAGAATTTTTGGCAACAATGCATAAGTTTTCAAAAATATCTATTCTTTTCTTAGATAGATGTAGTAAAATGGATTTTATTAGTAATAATATTTGTGTAATATCGCCATTTGGTGCTTTATTTGAATTTAAACTATAGACTGTTATGGCCCAAAAAACAGTTAATGATTACGTAGAACTGATAGAAACCGTCGCAAGAGTAGAATGTAACAGGCTTTCTTCTCACATGGTGGATTATAATGAGCTTGTAAACATTGGAGCGCTGGCAGTTCATACGATACTTACTTCTAATCCTGACACAGAGTTTAATGTGTCATATCTTTCAACTGCGATTAAATGGGCCATTAGAAACGAACTAAGACGTCGATACAAGTGGTATACCCTGAAACAAAAACAAGATGCACCTCAAACAGAGCAAGAAGCAGCAGAGCAACAGGCTAAAATCAGAGAAGCAGTATATGAAACAATTCTCTCAGTTGATGAAATGGCTGAAGCAGAAAACCCTATGGAAATCAAAGATGATTCAAGTACGCCAGAAGAGAGTCTTGAGCTTAACGAATTAAACAAAGCAATAAGAAAGGCCATAACAAAACTACCCCCACGTGAGAAAATGGTTCTAGAAATGCGATTTTTCAAAGGTAAAAAGATGAGAGAAATTGCAGATGAACTTAAAATATCTTCTTCACGTGTATCGAGAATAGTTCAGGCAGGGTTAGACAGGGTAAAACATGATCTTAAGCGACAGGGGTTAATAGAAGCATCTTAAGGCAAACGCTATCAAACGATTTAAATAATAGATTCCATACCGTCATATGTTATGTATACAGTGTAATACAGCAAAACATCTGTAAGCTGCTAGCCTCTTTCCTTACCTATAAGCCTCTAGCGTGTTTGTGAAAACGGGGCTGCACTCATATAATTATAAAACGGGTTTTGATTATACTGTGGATAATACCCGTAATTCATTGGAACAGGTGCTGACGGATAATAGTAAGGTGGAGTTCCTCCTGGAACAGGGAACGGTATAGGCTGTGGCGGCATTCTATAGGCTACATTCGGCACCAACTGAGGAACTGTATTCTGTGGATGGCCATGATGGTTTGTAGGCTGCTGTGATTGTTGATTGCCTGCAGTCTTATAATATGGTACTTCTGCCTTTTGAAGTGCTTTGGGAACATCTTTGACAGGCCCCTGAGCATTTATAGTTATGCGGCCTTCGGTTTTCATCTCTACTGGCTGCATATTTCTGGCTTTAATATTCTCTTTCACTATCATAGCATTATCATCATAGAGAGCTTTGAAGACATTCATCGGCTTCGCCAGTGAAGAGAAGCCTTCTGCGCCTTTTATAAGATATTGATCATAGGCTACAGTATATTCCTGTGCCGGGTTAAGTGGAACATAACTGCCATCTTGTTGTTCTACCATAACATTAACAGCTTTTCCTTCAGGTGAAATAGTATACTTTAACCCGGATACCTGCAATATGCCCGGTCTTCCATTCTTGCTGACAACTGTCTTTGAACCATTGTTAAGGGCTTCAATGACATCCTGACCTGTAATCTTTAGTATATGAACAGCATCAATAAACGGCAAGACCTCATCAATATCACGTTCTCTGATATCGCCTTTATCAACCGTATCTCTTACAGCAAAACTCTGGAACAGGGCAATCTGAGCACCTGTTTTCTTTCTTACTGCATCAGCAATAAAGTTTGCTATGGCATTTTCTTTTAATTTAACACCATCAGAAGTATATGTGCCTGCTGAAACACCTATAACAGGGCTGGGACCAAGAAGTTTGTCTTCAAGAGTCCTTATTTGATGATCAATATCAAAGCTGTCTGCTTTCTCCTGGCGGGCTATAGTGGCTTTAACAATACCGTTCTGGTCAAATCTGGCATCTGTAACACCAAAATACTTTGCATTTTTACCATTCTGGAATATCAATACAGGCTCATTAGACTTGGAATACAGCAGGCTAACACCAGGTTCCATAGGGTTAACAAGGTCATGAGAGTGCCCCCCAAGTATAATATCAATACCATCAGTTTGTCTGGCTATTTTTTGATCTATATCAAGCCCTACGTGAGAGACAAGTAATATTTTGTTAATACCTCTGGCTTTAAGTTTATCGACTTCTTCCTGTACATTCTGGATGGTTTGAGCCTCATCAAGAACATTGACCCCATAAAGATTCTGATTGGGGTCAAGACGTTTAATTAAATCTGGCGGTGCCAGGCCAACTACACCATAGGTATGACCATTTCTTTCAAATGTCGCTAAATTTACAAGCTTACCAGTTTGTTTGAGCTCATCAAGTCCTGATCCTGTTGGTGTAATAAGGTTTGAGGATACACTTATAAAGTTGGCCTGCTTTAGTGCTTTAGCCAGGGCTTTTGGCCCATAATCCAGTTCGTGGTTGCCTACAGCAGCATAATCTATGCCAAGATCGTTAAGCATTTCTACCTGCAATTGCAGTTTCTTCTCATCTGTTCCTACATTATAATCACCGGAATGCACCTTTACAAGGCCAACACCTGCCTGCCTAACTTTGGCTTCTATTTCTTGAAAGGCAGTTTTAAACTTGGTTAAGCCTTTAACCTTGCGATGATTGTCATTCAAGTGGACGATTGTAAGAGCCGCATCATCCTGACTGATTGGGGCACTATTTGGATTCTTCCATGTTGTATAGACGGCATCTGTCTTTAAATAAGATGGTGAAACAAAGGTGTCAGGCTGACTTGATGGCACCTGAGACTGCACCTGATTGTTATGATTCTGAAATACTCTACCCTGATTGTTATAACCCGGATTGTAATAAACTCTTTGGTTTCCTACAACTGGTGTATTGACCATCCTGTCCCCCTGGATAAATAGCTGGCTTGATTAAACTTTATGTCCGCCCACATCTTTTTAAGGTGCCTCAATGAGAAATTGTGCTATTTATTCAAAAAAATATTAAGTAATGTATCTTTGTATAAAGGTTCATTATTTAAATTGAAAAAAGCATTAAACAGGGGTTTTGCTGATAATATTCTGCCGGATAATTTTTAAACATTTTTAAGTATTTTTCAAAAAAAGTTGCATTTATGGACATTTGTTCATATAATAATTTTACGATCAATTAAGTTTTTCTTGAAAGGTCAAAACCCGGATAATAAGATGATTACAAAAAAGCAAAAAAACTTTCTGGAGCAGTTAATAAGCTTTTATGGCAAAGAACCTCTGCCCAGCTATGAAAAAATAAGTAATGATCTTGGTTTCAAGTCTAAAAACTCTGTCTGGCAATATTTCCAGAAGCTGGTAGAAGAAGGCCTGATCTGTATGAGCAACAACAGATACTTTATTTCTCCTGATCTTTTTGGAGTAAACTATTTTCACGATGGCGTCAGAGCCGGGTTTCCTTCACCTGCTGAAGATTATCTGGCAGAAAAAATATCTTTTGATGATATGCTCGTTTCAAGGCCAGCCTCAACCTTTACAGTACGTGTTGTTGGCGACTCAATGGTTGATGCAGGTTATTATGAAGACGATATAGTAGTAGTAGTCAAGGGCATAGAACCCCGAAATGGAGATGTAGTAGTAGCAGTGGTAGATGGAGAGTTCACAATGAAGACATACCGCAAAATAGGAGGAGAAGTTGTGCTTGAAGCTGCAAACCCTGCCTACCCTGATATACGTGCCCGGGACGAAATAGAAATATTTGGTGTGGTTACAGGGCTTGTACGCAAGATAAAAACCTGATTGGATGAGGAATTACAACGACAAAAAACACTATGTGCCACTTCACGAATCCGAAACTCACCCGTTACTCTGGTAAAGGTCCAAGTTACTTTACCGTTAGCCCTGGAGGTCCCGCAAAAACCCCGGGGTCTATCTTTTTTAGGGATATAAATAATTAACAAAAAGAACTTTGACGTTACAGAATCTGATAAAATCATCAAAAAGGAAACAATATGAACCCATTAACCGGAAGAGCTATTGCTCTTGTTGATTGTGACTCATTTTATGCCTCCTGTGAGCAGCTTTTGAACCCTTCTTTAAAAGGCAAGCCTGTTTGTGTAATGAGTAATAACGATGGATGCATTGTTGCACGTACCAGAGAAGCTAAAAATATGGGTATAAAAATGGGTATGCCTGTTTTTGAGGCTAGAAAGCTATTTCCTGAAGCATATTATATTTCAGGAAGACTGGGTATCTATGGTGATATTTCAAACCGGGTAATGACTATTCTTAAAGAGTTCAGCCCGATAGTAGAAGTATATTCTATAGATGAAGCTTTTATCGATCTAACAGGATTAAGAAGAGTTTATAAAAAGTCTTACATAGAAATAGCTAAAGATATAAGAAATGCTGTTAAAGAAAAGGTTGGTATTCCTGTATCAGTAGGTGTAAGTCTTTCTAAAACACTTTCCAAGCTGGCAACTGAAAGGGCCAAGAAGTCTCATGGCTATTACCTAATAGGTTTAAGAAGTGTTACTAAAGAGCTACAGCAGACAGAGCTGATAGACATCTGGGGGATGGGTGTGAATAGTGTTGCACTTCTTAATAAATATGGTATTTATACAGCATATCAGTTTACATTACAGCATAACAAATGGATCAAAAAAATGCTGGGCAAGAAAGGGCTTGAGTTAAAATATGAATTGACCGGAGAAAGTGTTTATCAGGTAACAGAAAAAGCAGAGTTGCCTAAATCTATACAGAAAACATGTTCGTTTGCAACCTTTACTTCTGACCAGCTTTTTATACGAAGCTCAATACATTTTCATACTCATAGGGCCTGTAAAAAACTAAGAAGAGTGAACATGAAAGCAGAAATTACAGGAATTATGCTACGTACAAAAGATTTCAGAGTAGTTTCTGCCAGCAGTGCTTTGCTAAAACCAACTGACTGGGAATTTGACATCTTTAATGCTACAAACAGGCTTTTTGATGAGATTTTTATTGCAGATATCATTTACAGAAGCTCCGGAGTATATCTGTCCAATCTGACAGAGGCTTCAGAAGAACAGTTATCACTTTTTGAAAGCCCTGAAGAACGTACCAGAAAAGAAAACCTCAAAAAAACCTGGGATAACCTTGAAAACCGTTACGGTAACACCATCCTTCTACCTGGAGGTTACCTTGAATAGCAAATTAAATAAAATGATCAAAGCTATAATAAATGCATTTGAAGCACATTTAGAAAAAACAAGCTCTTATTTCTTAATTTAAGAGGTATTAAATTATGCGTTCACTATACACCCTAATAAACCTGACCATATTGTTTTTCAAACCATTCTTCAAATTCAGCTTCACGGCCTTCCTGCTTAAGCTTTAACCAGACTTCAAAACCATTAACCTTATTTTCAGGTGGTTTAGAATAATGAAACCTGTCAGGAGCCATAAGATAAACACTACCCATCATCGGATACTCAAAAATTTCATTGCCACGCCCGGCTTCAAGCGCAAGGCCGCAAACCAGGTCATAATCAGGATTATTAGCATATATAACCATAATAGAATGCTCTTGAGCATCTACCAGTGCCAGTTTTTCAAAAACAAAGTTATGAGGATACACCATATTATAATCTTCAGGAATAAAAAGATCTATAAGCTTATAACCATCATCAATATGGGCATGATACTCTTCGTATGAAATGACATTACGGTGCAGGGCATCAGATAATACAGGTTCAAGGTTGGTGCTTAAGAACAATCCTTCATAGGTTAAAAGCCCCGTATTGTTGTCTTTATCCAGTTTATCAGGATTTACGTTAAAGGGTATCTTGTTTTGTGAAGTATCAGAAAAAACAAGCTTCAATTGAAAACCTGTTTTCTCAGCTATTTCCTGTAAAACAGATCTTATTTCATCAATGCTGGTAGCACCAAGATATATTCTTAGCCCTGGTTGCTGGTTTTCGTGAAAATATTGTTCTCTCATAGGATCCTGTCTGTATTAAACTGCTATTAAATTAATTATACAGGAAAACACAGAATTTTTTTACTATATTTAATAAAAATTTTTTTAGTAAGCAACGCCTTGTTGTTCATCAGGAGCTGTGAATAACTTAAAAAATCTCAGATGCAAGAAAGTGATGTCAGAGATTCCATTAACAATAAGACTATTTCAGACCTAAAATCACTGGTTTTCGGTAAAAGATTTTATTTAGATGTATAAAACCTGTCAGAATAACTGTTTTGGATTAGAAAATTTTACAGGAAGTTAAATTAAAGAAACTGGCAAAAATTATAAAACAGCAAAAATAAAGGCCGCTTTTGCGGCCCATCTCGTAAACCCGTAAAATCGATTACTCTTTCTAAATCTATGCGAAAGTCTTGAAGGACATATCAATGTTTTTGTCAATAACTTTCTGCACTGCTGAAATTTCTGTCTGGAGAGCTTGTTGCTGTGTATCAACCCTTCTTAACTGAAGCTCTAGAGCCTTATCAATCTGCTGAAGTGCTTCTACTCTTGTTTGAAGAGTTGCTGCATCCTGTGAATCAGGATCGAGGTTGGTCTGAGCATTGAAAAGCATGCCGACAGCGTTGGCTATTTTAAGCCTTTCCTGGTTAATTCTTTGTCCCTGCATTTCAACGTCTGATTTTCTGGCTGTTAAAACTAAAAATCTTGCTTGGCTGGCTGCTAAACCCATGACTATCTCCTTTTATCTTCTTGTGTGATTGTGACTGAAAAAATCTCTTGTTTTATATCATCTATATATATAAAGTATATATCCCGAAAGAAATTGCCTGTAACGGTACGTATAATTAATACGTATTACTACGCAGGCAGGCTGAAACCCTTATATAACAGGGCAAAGAGAAACCGGGCCATAAAAAAATCTACGTTTACAAAAATTAACAATTGCCACTGTATACTTTTATACCTATGGAACCTCTGATTAATTAAGAAATTACTGATTCCAGCAAAAACAGGGAGTGGGCCAAAAAGCCGATGTGCAGCACTTTGGGACTCCTTGATTCTTTAGATAGCCTTGTGCAGTATCAAATAACGACTCTCACCGGAGCGAATTTAGTTCGCTCCGGTAGTTTTGCTGAATATTAGATCCTGTAATCCTTCTATAATAAACATTTTAGATTAAAATTCTTTAAAAATGAATCAACTATCCGAAATATACTAAACGACATAAAAAATTAAACAATTCTAAAAGTCTCCAGGGTGTTTTTCTGAAATCTGATTACTTATGACGTTAATTATAGCTCAAAACTGTTTTTATCCAGGAAAAATAAACAAAAAAAAGCCTCTGCCAGGGTCAACAGAGGGGGTTACTTACTAGGAGTGGAAATTAGTTGGACTGAAGAGTTGGAATCAATTATATTATGGTGCTTTTGCAGTCAAATTTGTATACCTATGCAGATGTAATTGCCTACCCCCTTGGTGGTATTTATCTTTATTGCCCTGAAGTTAAACTTTTTGGGGGATGATTTTTGCCATGCCTTTTTTCCGGGTATAATGTTGACAGAACAAAACACAGGATTGAACAATGATAGCAGCCTTCAAAACCAGGCTCACAAAAGAAGATATACCTGCAACTCTGCTATGGCTGGCTGTATTCGCTTTGCTTGTCATTATAACCTGGCAAAAATGGGGCTCTGTGGTTGTCGATTGCGGTAGAGATGTTTTTGTAGCAGAACAGATCTTGATGGGCAAAAGACTTTATAGTGATATTTATTATGTATACGGTCCACTTGCCCCTCTAATGCTTGCCCTGGCCTTTTTAATTTTTGGTATTAACCTGAATACTGCTTATCTTTTGGGGATAACAGTAACCCTGCTTACCCTATTTTTAGTTTACATAATAGCAAGGGAATTATTCAAGCCTGCTATTGCCTCGCTTATAACTGTATGCTGCATCGTATTATTCTGTTTTCAACCCGGTATATTTAATTACATATTTCCTTATAGTTATTCAGCACTGACAGGAACCTTTTTAAGCACTCTGTTTATATACCTGCTTATCTGTCACCTTAAAACAGAAAGACAGAGCTATTTATATTCTCTGTGCATTGTTTCAGGGATGGTAATTATTACTAAAGTTGAATTTGCAACAGCTATAACCGTAATGCTCGTCCTTTATCTTTGCTTTTTAAAGTTTAACAAACAGAATCTTCCTCGTAAAGTTTTGTTTATAATAATAGCATCCGTTTCAATTATACCTGTTATAGTATCAACAATACTTTTAGTGCAATCAGGGTGGCATAATATTTATGAATACTACACTTATACCCAGATTACATTCAGTGCACCTGCTACAAAAAGCTTTATGCTCTATTTAACAGGTCTTAAAAGCCTTTCTAATGTGCTTTCTGCTATGCCTTTAAATGTATTTCTAATGCTGGCATCTATTGCTATTGCCTGTATAGTAACAACAATCTGTCTTTTTAATGGCCTTAAAAGTACTACTTATTATGTTGCAGCTATAATTGCAGTTGCAATTCTTTTATACCTGTATTTTGAAATGCCGGAAATAACCAGAATGCTTTTTACTGCTAAGATTCACTTTCTTTTATTTATACCGCTTTTGTTTACAGGTATTATCATTGCTTATTTAGTGAGATGGTTCAGGTTTAAGGCTATTCCAGAGCATAAGAGTATGGTTATTTTTATCCTGTCTGTTTATACTGTCTTGATTTCTCTCAGGTGCTTTTTAAATTTTAACTTTGCCGGGTATGCTGTATATTATGCTCCTTTAAGTGTAATAGTTTTATTTTACTTTGGGCTGAATTTGCCTGTGATGGTGGCTAATAAAACACAAAAGCATCCTAATTTTGCTTTCTACTGGTATTCTTCTATGATTACATTACTCCTTTTAGTTCTTTTTAACTATCATTACCTGCAATACTCTATGAAAAATGTTCTTTTATCGACAGAAAAAGGTTCTATCTATACCGATCAAAACACCGGTATACCACTCAGCAAGTTGCTTTCATACATCAAAACACACACTTCTGAAGGTGATTATATTGCAATCATGCCAGAAGAAACGCTTATATATTATCTTTCCAACCGAATTCCTCCAGCAATATTCTATGATACTCTGCCAGTAAGACTTCCCACCTCTGAAATGGAAGAATATTTCATCAATAGCCTTAAAGAAAAGGATGTAAAGCTTATTGCAATAAGCAATCGCTCGGGCAGTGACTATAAGTATCGATACTGGGGTATCAGCTATAACCAGCCAGTTTTTGACTGGATCAGAGATCACTATCGGCTTTGCAACACCAGCGGAGGTTATCAGATTCAGCATCCCTACACAATGCAGTATGGGCTGTTAATTTACCAGAAAAATTGCCCTGATGTTATTGAATAAAGCATTTTAGCCGCCGGTAGTTTCTTTTGCTTTCAGGGCTTCTTCTCTTGCTTTTTCGGCAAGCTTAATTTGATCTAATTTGTCTTTAATCTGGTTAATTTCTTCGACTATATCGTTTATATCACTGGCATCAGGAGCTTTAGACAGGTATAAATTCAGGTTTTCAAGTGCACTTTCATAATTACCAAATACCATATTTATTTTAGCAAGGTATTTGTGGGGTTCGGCATAGCCTTTTTTAGATTTCAGTGCTGCCTCAAAGTCTTCGCTGGCCTCTCTAAAGAGACCCATCTGAAACCTTACAATACCTGTGTTTGTGTGTGCCTGTGCGAAAGCTGGCACAATTGACAGAGCTCTTCGATACTGTAGAAGGGCATCTTCAAACATACCCATTTTATAATAGATCATACCAAGGTTATTATAGGCATTGGCATTGCTCTTATCAAGTTTTATGGCTTTAATAAAAGAATCCATTGCCTCTTCATTTTCTCCTTTTTTGAGATAAGCAAGGCCAAGGTTGTTGTATGCGCCGCTATCAAGTGGTGAAATGTCAAGGTATTTTTTATATTCTTCAATAGCTCTGTCATAGAGACCTTTTTCATAATATATTCTGGCCAGTCCATAGCTGGGGTTAGCATAGTTTGGTGATATCATAAGTGCTGTATTGTAGGCCTTCATGGCTTTTTCATATTCTCTTTTTTGTGCATAGAGATAGCCCAGGGCATAATGTGTGCTGGCAAGCCCCGGGTTAAGCTCAGCAGATTTTTTATAAAACTTCAGTGCTTCATCATAGTTTTTATTTTTTTGCATTTCGACTGCTTTTTGGCTTAGCTTGAGTGCCTTTTTGACACTTGTTGAATCAGAAGAAATGTGGCTGGTCATCATAAACAACAATGATGTTATTAATACACCTGTCATAAAGCTTATTGCCGATGTTAACCCGAGTATTATTTTGTCATTCATTTATAATTCACCCTTATGTTCTGCTAGCGGCTTGAGTGTTTTGATTTTTTCCTGAACTGTTTTTCTGTCTTCAGGGTTTTTCTTGTATTTCAAATATAATTTATACTCATCTATGGCACTGGCAAACAATTCTTTTGTTTCTAAAACGGTAGCCAGCCCATAGTGTGGTTCAGGTATCTCTGGATTCAGGTTTATAGCTATTCTGAAATATTTTTCAGCTTCTTCGTATCGTTCAATATTATTATAGGCATTGCCCAGATTATTGTATCCATCAGCATAACCAGGATCATATTCTACTGCTTTAAAGTAATAGTCAATTGATTTAGTGTACATACCTCTAACGAAGAAGATGTTGCCAAGATCTTTATATGCCTGGGCATAGTCTTCTTTAAGTTTGATGGCATTTTCCAGATAAGCAACTGCGCTATCATAGCGTTTTTTGCGATAATATACCAGCCCGAGATTATAGTTTGCTATAGGGCTGTCAGGCCGGGCTTTGAGTGCCTGAGTTAATAATTCTTCTGCTTCGTCATATTCTTCAAGTGCAAGGTGGGCCAGGCCAAGGTTTCCTTTAATAGATATATTTTCAGGTTCTAATTCAAGGGCTTTTTCATAGCATTCACGGGCTTTTTTATGGTCATTGAGCTTTTTGTATGCAATAGCCATATTTGTATAGGCTGTCAGAAAAGAAGGGGCTATTTTGGTAGCTTTTTTATACTGATCAATAGCTTTTTTATACTGATTATTAACATATAAAAGCTCGCCCAGTGCTATAAAGGCTTCTACATAATTTTTGTTAAGCCTGATGGCTCTGTTGAATTCTTTTTCTGCATTATCAAAATCTCTTTGCTTAAACAGATTTCTAGCATTTTTATATGCTTCGAGTGCCTCAACGGAAATTTCACCGCCTGCTGAGGCTTCAATTTTTTCGTTATCATCTTTTTTACCGGTAAAAAAATCCATTTATTTGGTTTCACCTTCTTTTAGACGATTAAGAAGTTTTTCAACATCTGGTTCAGGGTTTAGTTCCTGATATATAGTCAGCATACCTGAGGCTTCGTGGTTTTTGCCTAGCGAAAGATACAAAAGGCCCAGTTTTTTGTAAGCAAAATAATAGTTAGGGTTTCTTTTTAATGTTTCTTTAAAGCTTTCAATGGCTTCTTCTATCCTGTTATCAAGAATATAAGCTTCTCCCAGAATGAAATAAAGTCTGAAGTTTTCATTATCAAGTTCTATTGCTTTATTCAGTTCAAAAATAGCACTATCAATACGGTCTACATCGAGATATGCCAGGCCCAGGTTAGCTCTAAGATCAGGATGATCTGGCTTTAGTTCAATACACTTTTCGTATTCTTCAATAGAATCAATTACCATTGTATCCTGATAATATGATTTAGCCAGGATATACCTTGCATCAAAGTTATCAGGAAACAATCTGACAGCCAGTTCAAGGTTTTCAATAGCTCTGGCAATGTTTTTGATTGCATAGCAGGCAAAGCCCAGGTTCAGGTATATGTCACCAATGTTACTGTCAAGCTCTAGTGCCTTTTCATAGAAGACAATAGCCTGCTCAAACTTTTCCATGTTATAGTGACATACCCCGAGGTTATTATATATTGAAGCACTGGCAGGTTCTTCATCAAGAACAGCCCTGAAAGCTTCAACAGCCCGGGCATAGTCTTTTTCATTAAAATATTTCATTGCAATATCAAGATTATTCGTCATAAAAATATTTTAATAGTATCTTTAAAATAGGGCCAGAGGTTTTTATGGGCAGACCAGAACACTTTAGAATAAGCTATTTTGGGTATATGAAAATGTTAAGTAAACGTATATCTTAAAAATAGAATGCTAAATATTACCAGTTAGATGTATTTAAAGTGTTACTAAAAAGTTTGCCTCTACTTTTTGTGCCGTATTTCGATTATTATTAAAATTAGAGGATAAAAACAATACTGTAAACTTATGAGTCTTATTGATGAACGAAGAGCAATTTATGGCATCTCTCAAGTGCCTTAATAGCAAGAATCTCGAGGATTTCTACATGAACTCCATGAGCCCCTCAAGGCGTATCAGCTTTCAGGTTAACCTTCTTCGCTCTCTTACACAGGAATACAGTTTTGTTATGATTGTCTATGCTTTTTTGATAACGCTTTATGCAAATATAAAAGCATTTATTGAACCTTCAAAAGCTGGTGAGCTTCCCGGTGTTATCTCTGATAAACTGCCTGCAAAATTCTGGTATAAAGGTAGTGATTCTAACTGCTCTGTAGTAGCTGTAATTAAGGCAGTTCAGGCCCGGTATGGCGATAATATATTCAAAAAGATAAATATAGATATCTCAGGAAACTATCATATAATACTAAAAGATGATACGGAGCTTGAAATAACCCGGGATGAACTCAACAAGATCAAAAAAAAATCTCATTTTGAAGGCCCTGAAAGTAAATCAAAAGATAATGCCTGGCTTGCCTACGCTGCGATGGTAAAAAACTCTCTCTTAAGAAAAGAATTTTCAGATTTTAGTTCTGCTCTAAAATACTTCAACAGTGGATCATATCCTGAGCACTGTGCAGAAATGCTTGGCTACAGAAGCTATACAATGAATACTGACCCTATGAGAGGCTTGACAGACATTGTTATTGCCTACAACAAACATCATGCAATTTGTATCAACCATGGTTTCATAGAAGGATACAGGGAAAAGCTACTCTTTGCAGGCCATGACACTATGGGCAAATTTCTTGATAAAGCTATTGTTATAGTTTAACCACAAAACATACTCAACAAATAAATATTCTGCAAATATGTTTATGAGTGCGGTTTTTAATTTTATATTTATGAACATTACTGCCTGGTTAAATTTTTCTGATTGTTTAATAATTTTTGCCAGTTTCTTTAATTTAAATTAATGTAAAATTTTCTAATCCAAAACAGTGATTCTGAAAGGTTTATACATCTAAATAAAATCTTTTACCGGATACCAGTGAGATAAAATAATATCTATAGACTTAATAAAAATAATGTATCATTAATTTTTGTATTTATAATTTTTGTATTTATGATATTTATATTATATGACAATTATCCTTACAATATTAATATGCAGCCTGAAAAAATAAATTATACCCATTAAAGGGTAACACCCTTATTGACATTAAATTTAATGCAGTGCTCTATGTTGCTATTTTTTCTTTTAATGAACCTGTATTGTAATTCACCATATGCACCAGTGTATAAAGTACCCTTGGATTAAAGTGTTTATTTGATTTCAGCATTTCTTTAATAGTCTGATTGGGTGGGTTTGCACCGGCATAAACCTTATTAGAAGAAGAAGCATCATACACATCAGCTATTGAAACTATCTGGGCAAACTTATTTATCATCTCTCCTTCTTTTGATTTAGTATAACCACTTCCGTCATAGCGTTCATGATGATCCAGAGCGACAGAAGCTACTACTCCGTTGATAGAATATTCTCCACGTATGATTTTATACCCCAGTGGAGCATGAAGCTTAACAACCTCAAACTCTTTAGCTGTCAATTTGCCAGGTTTATTAATAAGCTGCTTGGGTATCTTTGTTTTTCCTATATCATGAAGAAGAGCACCCATTGCAAGAGCCTTCAATTCATCTTTTTCAAGACCAAGCTTAATGCCAATGGCTGTGCTTAAAGTAGATACATTGATGCCATGAGACAAATTATAGTCATCATAATAAATTCTTAGCTCACCAATATGCTGAATAAGCTCTATATTAGCTGTAACCTCGTTATAAATACGGTCTCTTGCATCCATACAAGCATTAATGGAGGGAGCTTCTCCTTTTTCTGCTTTCTCCAGTAATTCTTGTGTGATACTGATAACGTATTCTGTTGTCTCTTTAGATATTTTTGAAACTATACCAAAGCCAGACTCTGGTTCTGAGGTAGTATCAATTTTAAAAATATCCTGCATTGAAAGCCTGCTGAGAAGTTTAGAATCAAGCAAATCACCTTTTCTGCATAATATCTTGTCTTTAGCATCAAAAATAGTAAACGGAACGGTTGAATAATTGGCAATATCTTCAATTCTTATTTTAAATTTTTTTTCGTTGTTCAACGTTTTTTTCCTCTGACTTAAAAAGATGTTGTATTAATTACACTTAATTTTATTAATTCTAAAAAGAAATAAACTGTTTTTTTTACCTTTTTTTGTGTAATATGAACAAAAGTTAAGCATATTAACAAAAAATGTTTACTGAGATGGTTAAAATAACTATAAATAAAGACAATCAGAATTTTAATTAACAACAGGAAATGAAATTTAATGCGATTATTTCAATTAAATATGCTTAAATTGCTGTCAATAAAAGGTATCATAAAAAGATTCTTTTTTATAGTACTGCTTATAGTTCTGTATTCAGGCAGTTCTTCAGTTATTATAGCAGAAGAAGATGAATTAAACCTTAATGAAAAAGGTTTAAATTTCCTCAAAAATAACAATTTTCCTGCGGCCCTTCATAGCTTTGATCAAGCAATAGCTGCTAATGAAAAAGATTTTGACGCTTTGTATAACAGGGCATTAACATTATACTATATGCAAAAGCATAATGATTCTCTTGAAATGCTTGATAATATAATTGAAGAAGCTCCTCACCGTTCTGATGTTTTTTATTTAAAGGGTATTATATTATTTGAAACGAGAATGCTTACAGAATCTCTAGAAGCTCTGGAAAAAGCTATTGAACTGACCCCGGAGTTTATGTCGGCTAAAACAGCCAAATGCAGCGTATACGTTGAAATGAGTAATGAGCAAGAAGCCCGAGAATGCCTTAAAAGTCTAAAAAAATAGTTATTCTTTAGAAAAGAAGGCAAAATCTATTACCTGTGCGGCTGCTAGGCTGACTCTTCTGAACTCATCAATTGACTTAATTCTGCCAAACCACTTTAACATATAGCCTGGCCTGAAATAAAATTCTCTGTATATACGTTTTATCCACTTATTAAGCTCATCATTAGGTATATTTGTGTATACCTCGTTAAAAAAGCTGTGTGTATGAAGTTTTTGCAAATCACATTCTGACCCGTCACCAACCTCAGGGTGCTTTTCAACTACCAGGTCAAACAATTGAGTTCCTGGATATGGTGAACAGATACCAAAAGTTATGATAGTAGGGTCAATTTTTTTAACAAAATCAAGTGTTTGCCGGATCGTCTTTTCTGTTTCGCCCGGCATACCCAGCATACAGTGGGCGTGTGTATCAATTTTGTGTTTATGAGTCAATTCAAAGTCTTTGATTGTTTGTTCAATTTTAATGCCTTTTTTGACAGTATTCAAGATTTCCTGTACGCCTGATTCTACGCCATATCTAAGCATGTGGCATCCGGCTTTCTTCATTAAAACCATTAGTTCGTCATCTACAGCACCTACTCTTGTTGAAGCTATCCAGGTAAGGTCGATATTTTTTTCTAAAAGGCCTTCACAAACTTTTATAACCCTATCTCTGTCAGCTGTAAACATCTCATCCCTGAAGAAGACCTCTTTATAACCCATGTTTGATACTATTTCAAGTTCTTCTAAAACGCTTTCAGCTGACCTTGCCCGGTATGTCTTTCCGTAAAAAGGCGGCGATGTGCAATAAGTGCATCTACCGGGACATCCTCTTGACGTAAACATTGTTGTAAATGGAACACGCTTAACAACAGGATTAAAATAGTCGATATCAGCTACCAGCAAAGAACGATCAGGAATAGGTAATTCGTCAAGGTTTTCTATGAAAGGATAAAGCTCATTAATAATATCATTATTGTTTTCCTGATAACCGATGCCTTTTACCTCTTTAAAGCTGTCATCACGGTTTTTAAGTGCAGATATAAGATCTCTAATGATAAATTCAGGTTCTCTTCTGACAATGAAATCAATACCATCCTTGCTAAGTGTATATTTAGGCATAAAGGTAGGATGTGAACCATATACTATTGTTTTAACATCAGGGTTCTTATCTTTTATTTCCATTAATAAAGAAGCATCTTCATTAACTGTCATAGTAGAAGTAAGCATAATAACAAAATGATAGTCTTTTGCTTTTTCAACTGTCTCTTCAAAAGATAGTTGCAGAGCGGCAGCATCCAGAAGGTCGCAGTAGTGCCCATATTTAATTAAGGTTGTTACAACTATAAGCTGTGATACAGGTGGAAACTGTATACCTGCTATTCTTTTACCCTTACACCAGCAACCATATACAAGGTCTCTTGCAACGTTTTTACTGTGCTTGCTGGGTGGAATTATTACTACTGCTTTCATTTTCTTTTGTATCACCTGTTATTTCAATCTGTGTACTGATGCATGTGACGTTTACAGTGTTGATTTCCTTAACACAAACCGGGTCAATACCCAGAAATTCTTTAGTATCATAATTCAATGCATACCTTGAAGAAGGTACATGAAGGTTTGCTTTGGCAGAAGGCAGGTTAATGCTTTCAACTTCAAGCTTTGTACTTTTGCTGACGGCATCATCTATCTTTAATTTGTTGTTTTTAATAGAGATATTACGTTTAACCTTTAATGGTGCTGGTTTCGGTTCTACAATCATAAACTTTTTCAGGTTTTTATTAAACAGGTTCATCAGTGCGTTAATATAACCAAAGGTATAATTAAATATCCTGAAGGGTATCAGTATTTTTGTCAGTGGTAAAGAAGTGTTTACCCAAATAAACGGAGATTCAAACTTGATTTCAATGTCATATTCAGAAGAATTGTCTATATAATATTCCAGTTTGGTTGATAACTTCTGTGATGAAGATAGTTTCTGGTTTTTAAATTTGACGTAATAGCTGCTATCTGCATAAAGCAATCTACCATCCTGGCTGAATAGTTTTATAACACCACCTTTTCTAAAGTTACAAACAAAATAGTAACGTGGTGTATTTTTGACGATTATGCCTGCCTGCGGGAAGATTTGAGAGAAATATTTGTATTTATTTTTGTTATATTGGAAGTTTTCAGGTTCTAATTTTTCAAATTGTATAGCTGCTTCGAGATAGTTGGTTGCAAAGAAGAAGGCAAAATACCTATCATCGATAGTTTCAAGATCAATCTGAGTACCTTTTTCCAGGCCATAATAGAATTTATCCAGAATATAACGGGCCTCATCGAAGTATTTAGACAGTATATGAATACCTGCCGGCATGACATACTTGGTATTTCTGTTTCCGTATTCTCCGCCGCTTGATCCATCCGGGTGCATAAAGAAAGCCAGAAAGCTGATAGCCTTTTCAAGCATGTGGTATGCTCTTTCGTCTCCACTTTTATCGTAATATTTTGCCAGATAGTCGATACTGACAGATGTGTATCCTATGTCTGCGCCGTAGTACTCGCTGAACCATCCTTCCTGTGATTGATTTTCTTTTAATATTTGTATTTGATCATCAATGTATTGCATCAATTCGTTTTCAGAGGTAAGCAGGCAAGCATTATAAAATGACATAAGTGCCCCTGCTGTGTGGTTTAAGACAATTTTATCAGGGTTTTTTGCCAGCCAGCGGCAGGCTTTCAAGATAGGCTCATAGAAAGATTCAAGGGTCTTTTTATCCAGTTCGTTTCTTATGATGAGAAGGCTTTCTGTTATTCCATAGAGGGTAAAGGCTGTTGCGACGTGACTATGCTCATTAGGATACCATTCATTAAAGCTGCCGTCTTTGTTTTGTATTTTTACCCAGAAGTTAATCCCTGACAGGCAGAGCTCAAGTAATTCTTTCTGTTTATAATAGCAGTTTCCTGTGAGGTTTGTTCCATACAGGTGAGCTATATACAGTGTTAGCTGCTGAAAAATAGATGACGGAAAATCAGTAACTGTTTTGTAATGCCAGTAGTTTCTATCAAAGCATCCATAAGTTGGTTTATATTCGCCTTTATCTAAAAGTGATAAGACTCTTTTTGAGTATTTAAGGCTATATGTAGCTAATTTGTTTTCCATTATTTACTTTCTGTCTCATCTTTAAAAATAGTTTCATCAATTGTATTTGATCTTGCCTGGGCAACAATAAGGTCAGCAATAAGCCCTACGACACCTACCAGAAGGCCTGTTACAATGATTATGATGTCTGACTGCTGCATCATATTTACATCAGCAATGAAAACGTCATAAAGTGATTTAATAACTCCGATAATCAAAATAAAGATACTGAGGGGTAAAAATACTGCCAGCGGGTTGAAATACATTACGATTCTTATTACTGTAAGCAAATATCTGTAAGTATCTCTGATAGGATGAAACTTTGACTTGCCAATGCGTTTGAAATACTTAGTAGGTACCCAGGTTACATAAAGTCCGTTGCACAAAAACGCAAGAGTCATGCTGGTTACACAGGAAAAACCATCCGGTATCAACCACAAAAAGCGCAACATTTTATCTCGCTTGAAGGCTTTAAGCCCTGTATTCAGATCTGGAATATCTTTTAAGGTCATAACTGAAGCAACTTTTCTTATAAACCACTTTGCTGGAACCCGTAAAAGCTTAATAGTACCCTGTTCTGAATCACGTGCCCCATTAACCTGATCATAAGCAGGGAAAAGCTTCAGCATAGCAGGTATATCATAAGGATTATAAGTGCCATCAGCATCCAGCATAACAATTATTTTGCCGTTAGCATTGGCAATACCGGTTTTTCTGGCTGCTCCTGCCCCTCCATTTTCTGTTCTTTTAATAACCCTGTCGGCCAGCTCTTTTGCTATTTCTGCTGTTTTATCTGTTGAAGCATCATCAATAACTAGTATTTCATAGCTATAAGAAGTTTCAGACATAGCTTTTCTTATATCTTCAAGGACAGAAGGCAGTGCCAGTTCTTCATTATAGGTTGGCAAAACTATACTTACATCAAGTAAATAGTTAGTCATTTTGTGGTTTCCTTAATTTTAAATAAATCATAGTACCGAAATGCCTGTCTAGAAGCTTATGAACAAAATCAGGTATGCTTTTAAACTGTGTAAAAAAGCGTTTCGGGAAAAAGTGAACCTCATACCCTTTAATTTCAAAGTTAGAAAACATTTTTTTGCATTCAGAAAGGGTCAAACCGTAGCCCACAGGGTTATCTTCACCATCATACATTCTGATAAAATCATCAGGATTTTTAGCGTCAAACATCCGGGTTCTGCCTGGCAGATCAGGTTTTAGCAACCTGAACATACTTAAAACAAAAGGGAAAAGAGCTTTATTCAGTAATATGTTTTTATAGTATACAGATATAACAGCTTCGCAGCCAGGCTTTAACACTCTAAAAGCTTCATCAACAGCCTTTTGCATATCAGGTGTATGATGCAATACGCCACTGGAGGAAACAAAATCAAATGTATTATCTTCAAAAGGCAATGTTTCTGCATTAGCCACCTGAAGTTGAGCAGAAAGATTAAATATATCAAGCATTTTTTGAGTAAGTTCTATGGCTTTGTTAGCTATATCGACAGCATAAACATCAGCACCATTTGAAGCATAGTTTCTGACAAGCCACCCAGGGCCACAGCCTATATCAAGTACTTTTCTCCCCTGCATTTGATCAAATTTCCAGAGGTGAATACTAAATTTTTCTATATCCTGACGGCGCAGGGTATCTATTGCATCGTAAAATTCCTTTGTACCAGGCTCTTCTTTTATCTCAAAAGAGTACAGGGTATTATTATTCCAGTATCTATATACAGTATCTATTGTGTTATCAGTCATTTTATTCATTTAATAGTATATCCTCAGCCAGTTTTCAAGTATTATCAAACTCATAAGTTGTTTACTTGTTGTCAGATCTTTATTAAGCGGGTTTTGAGAGAGAGATTTTAGTTCTTCTGGCTTAATAATGTTCATTGTAATTAAGCGTGAGTCAGGTTTAAATAGCTCTTTCAGGTAATCTTTGAAATCGCTTGTGAACAGGTCTTGATAGGGATAATAGAATGCTTTTTTGCTTTTGAAAGCAGCTGCGCCGGGCAGGTATGCTTTGGCAACCTTTCGTAGAAGGTATTTTGTATTAATACCGTTGATTTTGAAGCTTACCGGAAGGCTTGCCACAAATTCAACCAGGTTATGATCGAGGTATGGTATTCTTCCTTCGATTGAGTTAGCCATAGTCAGCCTGTCTTGCTTATAAAGAGTATAGTCAGCAAGCCAGAACTTTGTATCCAGGTCAATTAGCTGGTTTAAAATAGGTAAATTGTTGTTATATTGAGACAATGCAGCAAATTCTTCTTTTTCTTTTTCAGGAATTATATCAAACAAAAAGGACTCTGTGTAGAATTTTTCTTTATCTGAAATAGAAAAAACGCTTGCTATATTGAAGTATCCGTCTATTAGATTGTCAAGAGAGTTGAGGTAATTGAGCAATTTAGTTTTACCTTTTTCTCCCAGAGAAGATGGATAAGGAAATACTTTATCTAAAAGCTGAAGCGGGGCGTTTTTTATGGCTGGTAGTATAACATTATTCTGCATAAAGCCTGGTATCAGTTGTCTATAAAGATCTCCATAGTGCATTGTAAACTGGTGGACGTAAGCTCCAAAAATTTCGTCAGCACCTTCACCAGTCAGTACCACTTTAAGATTCTTTGCGGCTTCTTTGTTTAGCAGGTAGGTTGGTATTATAATGGCATCTCCGAGGGGTTCATCGAAATATCTTACAATTTCAGAAATTAAATCGTAAGACTGGTTTTTAACAGAGATTTCATGATGGTTACAGCCGAAGAATTCAGCCATTTCTCTGGCTTCAGTGGTTTCATCGATACTGTGGCCAAAGCCAATGGAATATGTTTCGACCGGTCTTGTCGAGTTTCTGGCCATCATTGCTACTATGAGGCTTGAATCAAGGCCGCCACTCAGGAATGCACCATAGGGTACATCTGAAATCATGCGCAATTTGACGGATTCTTCAAACAGATCTCTGAACCGGTCAACGTAGTCACGATATGTTTTATATTTTACCGGTGTATAATCAATTTTCCAGTATTTCTGAATGGTAATATTACCGTTTCTGATAAGCATATAGCTGGCCGGTGGAAGCTTCTTAACGCCTTCAAAAAAGGTATCAGTACCCCAGCAATATCTGAGAGTCAGGTATTTATCTATAGCCTGGCAGTTAATTTTCTTTTTAAGCATATTGCCAGCAAGTATAGCTTTTAGTTCAGAGGCAAAGATAATCTTATTGTCAATCATTGTATAGTATAATGGTCTTATACCCAGGCGATCACGTGCAATAAAGGTTATATTATTAGCTATATCATGCAGTACAAAAGCAAAGTCTCCGTTGAATTTTTGTAAACAATCCGTGTTATATTCTTCATAGGCATGAGCAATAACCTCTGTATCGCCTTTAGAGGTAAAATGATGACCCTTGCGGCAGAGTTCTTCTCTTATAGACTGAAAATTGTAAATTTCGCCGTTGAAAACAACTACTATGCTTTTGTCTTCGTTATAAACAGGCTGGCTACCTGTTTGAAGGTCTATAATGCTGAGTCTTTTACTGGCAAGGGATATGTTTTCATTGAAGAAATAACCTTCTTCATCAGGTCCACGGTGGTGAATGGCCTGATTCATAGCTTTAACAGTTTCTTCAGCCTGTTGACCGATGATTCCACAAATTCCGCACATAATTTTTGGCTTTCAGAACTCAAATATGCTTAATAAATTATATCACTGGTGTCCGGTAAAAGATTTTATTTAGATGTATAAAACCTGTCATAATATCTGTTTTGGATTAGAAAATTTTACAGGAAGTTAAATTAAAGAAACTGGCAAAAATTATTAAACAGGGTTCAGCGAAGAGGTAGGTCGGGTTTGGTTTTTGGGCACGCAGGCCCAAAAACCAAACCCTCAGAAAAAATTTAACCAGACAGTAATGAAATTATCCTTAATATTCACACGTTTATGTTAATAATTGTAGTGATTCTGTTTACAGGTAGTGTTATTGAGTTGTATCAGTGTCAAAAAAGAACTCTCACCAGAAGTGAAAGCTCTTTTAAGTTTATAATTAACAAAACTATTATTCTTTTTTCTTGAGTGCTGATTGTATTTTGCTTCCTGCTTTAGCACCCAGTGCAATTAATGCGAGCGTAATAGCAAGCGGAATGACTGTAACAACTGCTCTTCCGCCTTTTGGCAGCTTCTTATAGTTGTCTTTTATAGCTCTGAGGGCTTTATCCAATTCAGGTTTGTATTTCTGAATGATAGATTGATCAATATTGCCTTTTACATAGTTTTTAAGGCCAGCTTCCTGTAGAACTCCCCTTAATGCATTTTGATATCGAATAATATTATTGCCAAGGTGCTGTGTAGGGGTAAGGTTGGCCAGAATACGTGGTGCCAGATAAGGCCTGACTGTTTGCGCTGCCAGCAAACCTGTTGCACCACCGGCTATTTTTCCTTTGATGTTGCTATCTTTCTTTGAGCCATAACTAACGGGCTGATTGGCAGGTATACTATTGATAGAAGGCATTGTAATCCTCTTTTTGTTTGTGGTTAACCTCAATATATTAAAAACCATCAATCTGGCAGCGTAATAAAATTAAGTGCCATTGTTACAATTATTTATATTATCAATTAAATATTAAGGTAACCTCTGATTAATTAAGGAATGACATCAATTTTTGAGTCTGTCAAAAACCCCTATAAAATTGCAACCCGAATGGGTGCAGATAAGCGAAACATTCTAAAGAAATTCTGATTATAAAATCTTTTTTGATGAGTTATAATTATTAAAAAGCTTTTAGCTTCTAAAATAAATAATAAGGCTTATCATGGCAGATAAAAAAATTATAGATTAAATAATAAATAAAATGATAAACTAACAGCTAAAAAGTTTGGGTTGAGGGATTATAAACCTTAACATTTATATTATTCTTGAAAGGTATTTATATGAAAGTTGGAATAATAAGATGTCAACAAACTGAAGATATATGCCCTGGCAATACGGATTTTAAAATTGCCAGTGAGGGTAAATTAGCTTTTGAGGAAACCGGGCCGGTCGAAGTTATCGGATTTCTTTCCTGTGGAGGATGCCCCGGCAAAAGAGCCGTTTCAAGAGCTCAATTAATGCTTAACAGAGGTGCAGAAGCTATTGTGTTTGCATCCTGCATCAGTAAAGGCAATCCTATTGGCTTTGCCTGCCCACATTTTGAAAAGATGAAAGAAAGTGTAATAAATAAAGTGGGGCCTGATATCAAGATTATTGATTGGACGCACTAATATTTGAAATTGTAAAACTAAATTGTTTGCTTTCAAAAAGTTACCCTATTTCTCAATTGTCAGTCATGGCACA
Organism: uncultured Gammaproteobacteria bacterium; assembly: GCA_964517135.1. GTDB lineage: Bacteria > Cyanobacteriota > Vampirovibrionia > JBFMGH01 > JBFMGH01 > CAZFBA01. The sequence goes on along the minus strand of CAZFBA010000001.1, from coordinate 124,961 downwards.
CTGAATACTGTTTTATGAGGGTGTTTGCGGCGCCGCAAACACCCGAAACAACGGGCGGGTGGCTTGGGAACTTGCTGAGAATAATCAAACAAAACATCTTTTTTCCGGATTATTTTTTCATCAATAATATAGTTGAGATCTCTGAATAATTTAAAATCCCTGCTTTTGCTGGAATCAGTAAGTTCTTAATTAATCAGAGGTTCCAGTTATAATTCAAAAAGATATGTGTTTAAAAAATTATTTTTGTTATAATACTTATCTAAGTTAGTAGTATCATTAAAATATCAGTCAATAAAACAGGATGAGAAAATATAATAGCCAGAATGCTGCGCTATTTGGTGGGGGAGAATAATAAAATGATCAATAACGTTTCTTTGCGTACTTCAAAAACTACGCTAGAGCTTCAAAAACCACAGCACAAAGCCCATTTGTCGCTAAACCAGCCCTCAAAAGATTCAGTCCAATTTACATCAGGCAAACTCAAAACACTCTCTCAAAAAGAAATCGATAACCGCATTAAACACTTTGAAAAACTTCTCGAAGGAGAAAAAATACCGCCTGAAGTTATGACCGTCTTAAAAGATCCGTCAATACCAATAGCAATACCGGCAAAGAAAGATAAACCGGCTTGCATTGGCACGTTCAGGCGATTTGTTAAAAATGTCATTGAATTAATATTGCCAAAATCTGTCTCTGAAAAACTTGTTCCTAAAATTTCTCCTGAACTGCTCAATGATATTAATACGGTTGCCATTAGAATGAATAAACTTGTTATAAAAGATAAATCAGAAGGCATCTTCAGGGGTAATGCCGAGATATACTTTATATCACTGGTTAATGATGGAGTTACTGAACCAAATCTGCTGAGAGTAGAGACATTTAAAAATATTAGAGAAGGTGATGACCTATTTGATAAAGGATTACAAAAACCTTTTACTCTCTATCTTTCAGAAGAAGGCAAAGTGCCAAGACTGATGGATTTCAGACTGCTCATAATGGAAGAAGATAAGAGAGGATCCCGCAAAGCTGAAGAAATTATCGATGCCATCACTAAAGATGGTGATTATAAAAAAATAATAGAAGCTATCAGAATATTAATTAAAAACTCAGCACCATCAGCAGCTATTTTTACGCTGGTTGATACAGCAATTGGAGTCATTAAGCGTATCTTAAGAGTTAATGAAGATGATCAGCTTCTCTATTATGCTGCCCGGTTTACAAAAGACTTTGATAACCTCGGTGTAGGTAGCTATGACAAAAACTATGAAAAAGTAGACCTGGGATATGAAATAATAGCTAAATAAAACTCTATGGTTGACTTTAAAATAACTTGATACTGCCTGATAACCAGATGATATAGAGTCTGAAAGAGCACTAACAGCCAGAGCTAAAGCGATTCTCTGTTAGATTTGTTGTTTAAAAATGTATGATTATGACTGTTTTATATTTCTTTACAAACCGTTCATAAATCACAATTAATTGTTTTTATATCTATAGAAAGAATTATTTTGCATATTTATTTACCATTAACTCCCCTCGAAAGGATTTAAAAGTATGTAACCAGGTTTCTGGTCAAAGACAAATATAATACCTGCTACAACAATAAATGTCTTTGTTTGAATTACTACATACCTAAATCTTCTCAGGAGGCTTTAATGGTTTCTTCAGTTTCAGGAAACCCCATAAGCAAAACCTTTAAGTCACTTGGTGGCAAGTTTACCCGTTTTGACAAAAAATGGACCTCATGGATGCATAAACCCGCCACCTCTGGCTCACTCAAAAATGCCAGCGGCCTCTCAAAGGTTACTGCTAAGGCTGGTTTCAAACTAAATACCGCAACATATAAGGCATCTAACACCGCAGGGAAATGGTTGCTCGGCAAAATGGGCAATCAATCCAGCACTCTGGGTAAAGTGCTATCTAAAGTGCCCGGCCTGAATAAACTTGCATCTGGCCTGACTAAAGTAGGCTCTAAAGGAGCTAAAATACCCGGCATAGGTACACTATTTGCCGTTGGTACCGGCGTAATCGGACTCTTTAAAGCAGGCGGCAAACTTCTAAAAGGTGACTGGAAAGCAGCCGGCCACGAAATAATGAGCACAGGAGGCTCTATTGCCGGATTAATGGCTGGCCTCGCCTGTATGGCTATACCCGGCATAGGCTGGATTGCAGGACTGGGACTCGCCATAGGTACCGGCTTCGCAGGTGACTGGATAGGTAAAAAAGCCGGCAACGCAATCTTTGGCAAAATGGATAAAAACGGACACTCTGAATCCTGGAACAAAAAACACAATATGACCCCTCAACTAAATGATTTTACTGCACAACAATATGCATATGCATCTGCTAACTCCCGTAATCCACACACCGGACAGAACCTTGACTATCAGATTACCGGTGTAGCAGCCATGAACGATCAGGAACTGCTTCAATTCTTTAAAAACACCACAGGTGACGCATACTTTAGATACTAATACCTGACTGAAACACACTAATACCTTGATTCGAAAAAGGTTGAAGACTGAGTTTACCCAGTCTTCAGAGCCCATAGGGCTATTAAACAACAACGTACCCTTAAAGTATACCTACATAATACATTACAATTCCAATGTTAAAATCATGCGTTTAAATGATATTTAATGTTCTATAATTATACAAGTTTTATTATAATCTATCCAGCAACATATTCATTAATAATTACACACCGGTGGTCTTTTGGCCAATTAAGAGATGGGCTATATTGCCTCAATATATATCAGGCTGATTGATATATTACATTATTTTTTGAGTATAACTTACGCTATTTTTGCATTACGTTTAATGCAAAAGTTTCTTTGCTGAATATATTCTAACAGCACTGGATTTGCCTTTTACAAATTTTTCTCCCATTTTTGCTGCTTCTATAATGTTTTTGCAATAATTATAAGTTGCTTCACTAATAATAATAGAAGTGCCAAATTCTTTATTCAGGGCTTCCAGGCGTGATGCAATGTTTACGTTATCTCCTATGACGGTATAGTCAATGAGTATTTCACCGCCAAGGTGGCCGGCAATCATTTCACCGGTATTGATACCGATACCCATTTTTAGAATAGGCCAGCCTTTTTTTGCCCAGTCTATATTAAGTTCATCAAGTCGTTCCTGCATTCTGAAAGCAGCTCTGACTGCCAGTTCAGCGTGGTTATCCTGTGGCAGAGGATCTCCCCAGAAGGCCATAATAGCATCGCCCATGTATTTATCAAGGGTTCCGTTATACTCATAAATGATTACCTTTGCCATTGCAGTAAAGTATTCATTTAGCTGGGCTGTAATCTGGTTTATTGGTGAAGATTCAGATATTGAAGTAAATCCTCTGAGGTCAGTAAACATAACGGTCATTTCTTTTTTGTGGCCTTCATAGTTGATTAATGAGGGGTCATTCATCAGGGTTTGTTTAACCTGTGGAGAAATAAACTTACCGAAAAGAGATTCAATTTCACGTCTTTTGCGGTAGATGGTCTGGTATTGCCAGAAAAAGGTGCACAGGGAGGTGAAAAATATTAAAAAGACCGGTGTAACAACAGGCAAATTCAGCCTTATATGAGGCATTGTATACAAATAGAAAGCCAGCAGAAAGTAAAATAAAACACCTATAAAGATAAGCCCTATTTTAATGTAGATATTATCATATTTTAGAAGCAGCAGTGAAGTCAGGATAGCAAAGATGATGGTTATAATCCAGGTTAGATATGGGGGAATATCTTTTATAAAGCGTACTTTTTGACCCGGGCCGCAGTTTATGTAGTTATCAAGAGCGGTTGCGACTACTTCGATGTTTGCAAAGACTTTTTTACCAGGCACTGAATGCTGCCCATCCATAGAGCCCATGATAACAAATTTATCTTTAAAGATTGTCTTGTCTACGTAATATTCAGAGTTTTCAAAATCAGGATATTTAAAAAGACCTTTTTCGTGCTGGTATGTCAAGACGGTTTTAAGTATAGGCACTGACTTGTAACTGTCAAAATTATTGTTAAAGTTAAGTGCCATGCGACCTTTAGAGTTAACAGGTATTTTTTTGTTTGCTGTTTCAACATAATTTTCTGTAAGGACAACTTTTCCGTCTCCGTAAAAGTCTTTGTAGACTGCAAATGCCATTGAGGGTATAAATATTTTATTGAGTTCATGCCTTACAAGGGGTATTTCATACCTTAAGACATTATCTTTATCTTTTGCGTAGAAGAATGCTGTTATTGTTTTATATATTTTTTCAAAGGGTTCCGGTATATTGGAATGTTTAAGAAAAGTAATATTATTAATTAGCGGGCTATCTTCAGTGAGATTAACTGTTTCAACATTGATACCGAGCTTTTCTGGTATGGGTGTAATATTCATTTTATGAAGCCTTGAAAAGTGCAGATATTTTGCAAGTTCTTCCAGGCCGCCTTTTTTGATAAGATATTTATACCGGTTTGCAGATAGATTATATTTTTTTACCGGGTCTATATCAGGGTTTGAGGCAAGATTATTTACTATAGCTTTAATGTATGATGATCTGAAGGCGTATGTATCCATTATAGGGTAGAAGTGATCTATTTTTTTAATAGACTCAATTATTTTTTTATCTTTATCTCCTTCCTGTGCAATATCCATTCTGAAATGATAGAGAATTGCTCTAGGTTTTCCTTCGTTGATGAAGTCAAGTATTTGAGCGATATTGTCTCTTGGCCAGGGCCAGCGTTTAAAGTCTACATCGATAGAATCCAGTTCAGTGGTAGACCACTCATCGAGGGCAACAAGAATTATATCTTCAGATGGGGTAAGGTCTTTTGAGACTTTTACTGCTGTACATACTTTGAGGTCATAAATTGTATATTCAAGATGATCTATTAACCCGGTATGACAGATCAAAAGAAAGATTGTCAACAATACAAACAGAAATACAGAAGTTATAAGGTTACCTGGTGTGATAAAGGGTTTTAGTTTTAGCCATCTTTTATTCATTGTTTTTTTGGCCTGACAGAAATAACAAGTAATATGTCATTATATTTAATCAAAAACTCATGCAAATGAGAAGAAATAAGGTCAAGTTAATCTGTTTGATAATTTTGTTAAGGAAGGTAAAGCTAAACTTATATGAAGTTTTCTGCGTTTTTATGGGTGCAGAGTATATACATTTTATTTAAATAAAACTTATTGTTTATACAAAACTTGGATAAGCTGGTTTTTTTTAACTATTTCAAAAAAGTTTTCAAGCAATCCCTGTATCAAGTTTGTTTTTTTAAAGATAAGGGATATTACGGAATTTATAGGAGGAATTAAAATGGGTTTAGGTGCTGTTGGCGGGCTTATTGGTGGAGCTGTTGGTGGGCCAATAGGTTCATTTGCAGGTAAATTTATAGGTGACGCAATAGATGGGAAAAAAGATAAAAAATCTGAAAATAAAGAACAAGATGATCCTATAGCAATGCTTATGAAATTATTTCTTGGTGGAGCTCAAGGAAAAGGTGGATTAAGTCTACTATCATAACTTTATAAATTATAAATAAATATAAATAAACACCTTCGAAAAAGGTGTTTATTAGTTAGTAAACGTTACCTGCCATCATTTAAGTTCCTGTTTTTTGTGGCAAAACCAATAAAATCTGCATATTATTCCTTTGGTGTCAAATTCCCCGTTGAACTATGGGGGTTTCGAGCATTATAATCTATTCTCCAATTTTCTGACAGCTTTTCTTGCTGCTATAGCTTTTGCAGCTCTTTATTAAACTCATCCAGTTTGATTTTATCAGACTTTCTTTCAAGCTCATCAATTTTAGCCCTGCGTTTATTGTATATTTTTTCTGACTGTGGTATCTCAAAACCAAGTATTCTGGCCTCATAGAGTGCTATCATTCTATCTTCCGCCTGCATTATAGACTGATCAATTTTGTCTTGATTCTGACATTTTTCATATGCCTGATTCATCTGTTCTGTGGTGGCTGTTTCAGGGTCAAGCCCTAATTCTTTTTTGGTTATATAGTCTGAAATTTCGAGTCCAAAGAAGTCACCTATTGGTCTTGGTTCATAATTGGGCGGCAATTCACCGACTACATATTCTACTACTTCTTTATGGATGCGTTCACGTGTTGCTTTATCAAGTTGCCATGCCTCATTGCTTGATATAGCAGGATCAAAGTCAACACCGGCTGCTTTAAGTGATATAAGTGTAAGTCTTCTAGATGGTTCTTCATTAACCTGTTTTGTAGTAGCATCATCTGCAAGGCCCAGTTTAACTCTTTTAATGTCTGTCATAGTTGTTGTAGCAGGGTCTAGACCAAGCTTTCGGGCTTCTCGTTCTCTGGCTTCTCTTTTTTGTTTGCTGCCGGCAAACGTCAGGGTATCCTGTGAGAGGTGAGCTTTTGAGAGTTTTATTCCGGGCTGGCCGCAAAAAGTTTGTGAATCTTTCTTTTGAACTGTTAATGATGGTTTAAATGAATTCATTTCAAGCTTTAACAAAATGTCGCCCCTCTAATTCTTAAATATAGTGAATGATTATATTAAAGTTCTTGAATAAATAAAATTGCTATTAAAGGTATTAGTTTTAAAATACATTTACATAACTTATAAAAAATAATCTCTAACCGGAGATTAAAATGGAATCTCTGATTAATTAAGAAATTACTGATTCCAGCAAAGACACCAATTTACTGAATCTGAGAACATTTGAGTTATTTAGAGGTCTCTAATATATTATCAGGTCTCTAAAACAATCAGAAGGCCGGTTATAACCGGCCAGCCAGAATTTGCAAATCTCTGTGATCTTAAGGGTATTATTCTCTGGCAAATAAAAAATCATAAATACTTCTGGTTTCTTTTTTTATCAGGTGAAGCGGGGCTACTTCCAGTTCAAAATTAATATACTGGTTGTTTCTAAGTATTGACAGAGTAACTTTTTCACCCGGTATGTCAGGGATTGCAATATCAACCTGCTGAATGTTTAATCCATAAGCAGGAGAGTTATCAATGGCAACAATTCTATCACCAGGCCTGATGCCTGCTTTGCTTGCAGGTGTGCCAGGAAATACATTCATTATAACCGGTACCGGCTCAGCACCTATTGCCATATCAAGCCCGACAATGCCTGTGCTATCAGATACCTGTGCCTGTAATACCTCTGCATTGCTTGCAGGTTGAGCAATTAAAATTACTAATAATCCTAAAATGGTTATTATAAAGTATTTTCTCATTTTTAAAACCCCGATTTTATTCTGTCACTATTATTTTATTTATTTTTTTGAAAAAGACAACTTCAGGATTATTTTTTTATCTGAAAACACACAACTTTATTAGCTCAAGGCAGCCAGTTGAATGTTTTTACCCCGGGTGTTCATTTATATGTTGGCCAACAAATACGTTAATTATTGCCTGTTTTTCACTTGTTAGTTAAATACCTTTCATTAATAATGTATGCATATTGAAAACAGATACTTGAATATACCCGTACAGGAGAAACCCTATGAAACGCTTCTGCTTGCTTATACTATTAGCAGTAATAGTTTTTATTAGCCCGGTTAAAGCCGAACATATTCATGCTAAAGACCCGCAGATAAACATTATGAACCTGGAAAAGTCTTATACCCTTGAGTATGAACATGAATTTAATGATGTCATCGATAAAGCAAAACTATATGCTGATAAACACTATGTCGATAATGCTGTTATCGTTTCAGACATTGATGAAACGATACTCGACAATCGTGATTATTACAGAATTTATGGTGAATACACAACAGAAAGCTGGAATAAGTTTCTGTCCAGTGGTAAATCCACACTGCACAATCAGACCTACCATTTTTTCAAATGGGCTAAAGACCGGGGCTATAAGATATTTCTTATTACTGGCAGAACAGAACCCTATCGAGAAGCTACTCTTGCTAATCTAAAAAAGTATAACATACCTTTTGACGGCATATACTTTAAACCAGAAAACTATGACAAAAAATCTGTAGCAGATTTCAAAAAATCCATCAGAAAAAAACTTTCAGATGAAGGCTATAAAGTTATTATCAATATAGGAGATCAAAAATCAGACCTTAAAGGCGGCTATGGCAAAGGTTTCAAACTTCCCAATATTATTTACACGACCCCATAACGAGCCCGGCACACTAAAACCCTTAAAACCTACCCGGAGAGGTTTTCAAAAATATCACAGGCAGAAATACCGGTAGTATCCTTAAATTTAATGTTGCCACGGTCGAATATAAGAGTCTCAAAAGGATCCTCTTTAATTAGCAAACAACCATCCAGGTCAACAAAGTCAGCTTGTGTGCCTACCAGCGCTCCGGCTGCAATGCCAAGCGAGGTCTCAAGAAAGCATCCTACCATAACTTTCATATGATGTGCCCGGGCAACATGTAATGTTTTCAAGGCATTCGTTATGCCACCACACTTGGAAAGCTTTACATTAATGCCATCGACAGAGCCGCTGAGTTCCGGTATCTGTTCATAGCTGATGCAGCTCTCATCAACAAAGATTGGCAAGGTTGTTGCTTGCCTTAGAATTTTTAAATCTTTTATGTTGCCGGCTTCAAGGGGCTGTTCAAGAAACTCTACGTTGTGATGTTCAAGAATTTTAGCCATTTTGAGGGCAGTTTTGAGGTCCCAGGCACCGTTGGCATCGACTCTTATTTTTACATCCGGGGCGGCTTGCCTGATAGAAAAGATTATTTCTTCGTCTATGGCTGTGCCCAGTTTGACCTTGAAGACGTCATAGCCGGCCATCAGGGCTTCTCCTGTTTTCTGAAGTATCATCTCAAGGTCTGAAATATCTATTGTATACGATGTTTGTGGTATCCTGTTATTTACTCCCAGATGCTGATATGCAGGTATATCGAGCATTTTACCTATCAGGTCATAGAGGGCTATGTCGATACTGCTTTTTGCTGCTGCATTATAACGTATCTTATTAAGGTTTTTATTTATTTCTGCTATCTGAAAAGGGTTTGTCGCAAGAATTTTTTCTTCCGACACCCGGTTAAGGAAATCAACAATAGTGCCGGCAGATTCTCCATAAAACTTTGAGGGGGCAGCTTCTCCGTATCCGCTGTATTCTTTACCCTTATAGCTGTACGTCAGTTTAGTAAAAACGTTTGTGACATCGTATTTGATTTCCCGAGAAATGCCAAAGGGATATTTTAACTCAAGTTTGACCGGTTTATACTGTAGCCTGATAGACATCATAATACCTCAAAATGCTTTCATTCAATTTTTCTACACCTGTTTTGACAGGATCAACAGCAGGCAGGCCTGTTAAATCTTCTGCTTCTTTGAGTATATATTCAGTATCTGCATGATTAAACCCGGAACAGTTGATTGAAATACCAAGTATTTTAGCAGGTTTGACGAATGCTGCTGACTGTTCATAAATTTCTATCAGCCTGTCAAGCGATGGAAAGGGAATAGAAAAGTTCTTTAACGTTGTACGATTTGCATTATGGCAGAGTATCATAGCATCAGGAGCGCTGCCATGCATCAGGGCCAGTGTTACCCCTGAAAAACTAGGATGTATCAATGATCCCTGGCCTTCTACCAGCAGCCAGTCTGTTTCATCATCTATGTTTTCGTGTACAAGCTGTTCAACCGCACCAGCCATAAAATCAGCTATATAGCGATCAAGCGGAATACCTGTGCCGGCTATTAAAATACCTGTCTGCCCTGTAGCCAGAAATTTAGAATGTGGCAATGTTCTGGCAAGCTCAAGGGTCGTATACATTTTACCGCAACTGCAATCAGACCCAACAGTAAGGATTACACGTGGTTTATCAGGCCGGGACAATAGCTTAGCTACTCTAAATGGCCCAGAAGGTTTTCTTACATCCCAGAGTATGCAACCTTTTTCTCTGGCTTTCTTTTCTATCAATGAATCTTCAGAGAGCATATAGTGCAATCCATTTATGATGTGAAGACCTTGATCCAGTGCATTCATTATAATAGAGTGCCATTCTGATGGCAAATCTCCTCCCTGGGTAGCAATACCTATAATCAATGCTTCAGGGCCATATTTCATTGCTTCTTCAATCGTAGCAACAACCGGTACAGGTGGCCCAAAGCCCAGAATTTCTTCTGTTGTGCGACCTGCAGCAGTTGAATCTATCGCAGCTACAATTGGCCAGCTTCCATAACGAAGGAGAGCATTAACAATTTTGATATTCTGCCCGGAAAGGTGGCCTTCGGCCAGTATGACCAGAGGCGTGCAGGCAGGGTCTAGTGGTGCGGTGTGATGCATAAAATTCCTTTCTGATGATCCCTTTATTGTAGTGCCATCAGACAAATTTTACAACCTGTATTTTTGAAATATAGCACTTTTAAGACTCCTATCAGCTAAAAGCGTTAGAGTTAAACAATTATTACAATATGAATATAAACTAACAATTTCGCACTTTGATGACGTTATTAAATATGATTGAACAAGAATTTTAATGCTTATGTTTCAGGTATTTCATTTAAATATAAACAATAATCAGCTATCGCAGAAGAAAGTTAACCCTTCAAAAAGTGTTAGCTCAAATTTAATAGCATTTACCAGAGATTCAAAGCTTAAACCTTTAGAAAAAGATACCTTAGATCTATCATCGCAGTATATAAACCCTGCTAAAATTAATGTTTATGTCAGAGAATTTTCTGAAAAGCTCGTTGAACTGTGTAAAAATGAGAATCCTGACAGGTTTAATATCAAAAAAATAATTGATTCAACTGTTCCGGGCCTGTGTGTGAGCGTTGAGCATATCAAAAACGCTCCTGAATATGCTGGCAAACCTGCGGTGTTGAGTACAACTTTTGGAAAAAAACCTGAAAGTACACTATATATAAATCTTGATATAGAGCCAGAACGGATTATTCAGAATACAGTACACGAGTTCACTCACCTTTTACAGGATAATACCCTTGAAAATAGAGCAAAAATTGATGTGGCAAAAAAATATGTTAGCCTGGAAAAAGTGTTTAAAGCTTTTTCAGAGTTTGAAAATGAGTTTTTACATATAAATTATATAGAAGGTGTCCTTCAAAATCAAGCAGAGTGCAAATTAAAGCTTAAAAACTCCTCAAAAGCTAACCCCTTCGAAGAGTTTAATTTTGCCACACAGCAACTCAGGGCACAATATGACGCTTTAATAGATGAAGTATTATCAAGATATAACATCAAAAACCAAAATGCAGCCTTAGAAATATTCAGGTTAATAGCAGATAACGAAGCACAGGCTTATAGAGAAGGCTTTCTGACAAAGAAAAACCTTGCCGGTACCCCTCAAACAGAGTTTATTATTCAAGATCTCGTACCTGTAATGTATGATGATCTTTCAGAATACCTGAAAAATAAAATTCAAGAACAGAAATAAACTTTCAGAAAGGAATTATGACTGTTTTTACTTCTATAAATTCATTACCAAAAGGTTATCAGACCATACAGGATCCTGTAAATAATAAGAGCAGCATAATCCATAAGGCATTACGTCTGAAAGCCCTCGAAAAAGATACTGTAAGCTTTTCATCTGGTCTGATTCTTCCCGGTATGGATGCAGATCAAGCAGGTAAAATACGAAAAGAAGATATCGATTCAATTGTGAGCAATTTCTATACACAGTTAATTGTTCTCATGAAAGCTGATCAGCTAAATCAAGATAATGTTCAACAGCTTATCAATATTATTACACCTGGTATAAAGATAGAAGCCGTTTCTATGAAAGAGCTTCCTGATGAAAAAATGAGAAATTCTATAGCTGCCCTGTTTAAAGCAACATATTCAGGCGATATCGTTGATATTAAGCTGTTTATAAACTTTAATGAGGCCAGTAAAACTGAACTGATTCAAAGTATCTCTCATGAATTTACCCATGCCCTTCAGGCAAATACAGATGAAGAAAAGGCATTAATAACAAAACTCATAAAAAGCCCTGCTGGTAAGAGTTATCCACAGGCCTTTATGGTTTTTGAACGTGAATTTATTAATGAAGTGTATAACAATCAGATCAAAAAGCAAGCTGCAACAATCGATATGATGCTTAAAATAGCTCCGGCTAAAATAGCCTTAAATGCCTTCAAAAAAGATAATGAAAGTTTTTACAGTGAAATGTTTGACCGTGTAGCCCGGGAATTTGAAATTGAAGATACAGGATTGCTGCTTGAATATTTCAAAAACAGAGCAGAAAACGAATCAAAAGCTTATGAAAACGGTATGGCTGCTCATAAATCACTTACAGGTGAAGGAAATAAGCTCTATCACTATGATATGCTGCCTTTAATATATCAGGATCTTGCCGAATTCATTGATAAAGAGCTTGAAAAACTTTGATATTGCTCCCGGGCAGATTTGTAATTATTCTATGCTGACAATATTTTTGATAAGATAACATTATGATTAATATAGAAATATTTAATGACAATGCAAAGCATTATGAAGAATGGTTTATAGAAAATGAATCAGCCTATCAGGCCGAACTTACCCTGATAAAGTCTCTTATACCAGAAGGTAAAGAGGGTATAGAAATTGGTGCAGGCACCGGGCAATTTGCTGTTCACTGCGGGGTCAAAGAAGGCATTGAACCGGCAGACTCTATGGCTTATCTGGCAAGAAAAAAGGGGCTCACAATCTATAAAGGATACGCAGAAGAGCTATCTTTTCTATCTAAAACATATGATTTTGTTCTGATGATAACAGTTCTCTGCTTCTTAAATGATGTTAATAAAGCCCTTAAAGAAGTATACTCTATTATTAATCCTTCAGGTTTTGTTATTATAGGCCTTTTAGATAGAGAATCTCCGGCAGGCAAGATTTATAATCAAAAAAAACACAAAAGCACTTTTTTTAAATATGCTAAATTCTTCTCTACTGAAGAAGTTGTTAATATACTAAAAGAGACCGGTTTTATCAATATTGAAACCAGTCAAACTCTTTTTAATCAAGCTTGTAGAGGTATTGAAGATTTTAAGCCAGGTCATGGAGAAGGGTTATTTGTTGCAATTAAGGCACAAAAGCCTGCTTGAATACAAAAAAAAGACTAATGCATAACTATTACAATCAATTTTCTGTTTTCGATTTTCAAAAATTGTAAAGTAAAGATATGGGTTGAACTAGCAGACAACCACTTGCTGAGAAAGATTACAAGAAATCACTCAATGCCCCGGGGGATAGCCGGTTTGCAGGCGAAAGGGAGCAGCACCCCCTTTATGGGGTCAGGTGCCAGTCATGGCAAGAGTTTTGAAAATCGAAAAACTTTTAAGTTATGCACTGATCTTAAAAAAGGTTTAGGTGTTTTAAAAAGTAGTGATTCAGGTTTTTTGTAAAATACTTATGTATTACAACCTCTATATATAGTGTAACAGTACTTATTGTAGTTATTAAACCGTTTTTTTTAATGATAAAATATGTATTATCCATTATAATATTAAAATAAGCAATAATAAGCCGGGATTTCAAAGAATGGCGCTTGAAAATTGTCAAAAGTGCGGAAAACTTTTTATACGCAGGTTTGAACCTCTTTGTCCTGCTTGTATAAAAAAGAGATACGTAGAAGTGCAGAGCATAAAAGGCTGGATAGTTTCAAAAAAAGATCCTCATCTTTCTGATCTTGAGGCAGATATAGGTATAAGCCCTGAAGTATTTATAGAACATCTCCAGAAAGAGCGTTTTAAGACCCGGGGTAAAGTAAAAGCTAACTGTGAACATTGTGGCCGTATCATGACTATCAAAACACGCTACCTTTACTGTGTTCTATGCATGGAAATACTTATAGGCAGTGATGGTGGAATACATTCACATTTTTATTCCCGTGAAGATGATGATAATTAAAGATTATATCTGGCCATCTTTCTTATATTTTATAATAGCCATAGATTCATAAATAGCCTGATAAAGCAGATTGATGTTATAGAGCTTAGAACGCCAGTTATGCTGGGGCGAAGGTATAAATTCTTCAACAGGTACAGGCCGGGCCGGTATGTTAAGTTTACCAAAAATTGCCATTGAACGGCGCATATGAGAAGCAGAAGTTACTATGATGGCTGATTTCATACCCTGTTCAGCCATAATTTTTTTTGCATTAATGGCATTTTCATATGTAGTGCGTGAAGTGTCATCAATAAATATATCTTTTTCCGGCACACCAAGTTTGCTGGCAATATCGGCCATAGCTGTAGCAGAAGCTATAAAGTCATTTTGAGCCCATCCGCCTGCAAAGATGATCTTTGGCGCCAGTCCCTGCCGGTAGAGCACAATACCTTTTATTGCACGTGATAGAGAAGTTTTACCGGGCCAGCCTTCTTTTGTAACGCCAGCTCCCAGAACAACAATAACATCTGACTTAACAGGATCTGGCTTCACAAGCAATTTTTCAAAAAGACTTGCCGGATAATCAGTATAAATAGAAAATATCAGTAGCACTATAACTGAAAAACCAAGCCCTGCCAGGGTAGAACGTATAAATTTATAGATCCATTCAACGATAAACATATATAACTCCTGAGAGAAGGTTAGCAGTACCGGTGAATTATTTCCACAGGATGATATACCCTGAATGTTTTATTAATGGCAATGCCACCCTGCATTATACCAACTTTACAAGATGGGCATGAAGTAAGAACAATATCAGCTCCGGTAGATTCTATATTTAAGGCTTTTTTAATGGAAATCTGTTTTGATACCTCCGGGTGTGTGATACAAAAGCTGCCTGATGCTCCGCAACAACTTTCAGCTTCAGGCATTTCAACATAATTAATATTATTAATACTTTTAATTAAAGCTCTTGGCTCTTTATAAATAGACTGTGACCTTCTCAAATGACAGGGATCATGATAAGTAACAGTAATTTCTTCAGTAATAGTAGGAAGTTTAATGTCAAGATTGACTATAAATGCATTAACATCAATAATTTTTTCTTTCAGCTGACTAAATTTTTCCTGATATTGAGGGTTGTCGTTAAAAAGTTTTTCGTAATACTTAAGCATATAACTACAAGAACCGCAGTCAACCACGATATAGTCATACTGAGAAAGATTCTGGGTATTAATAATTTCTAAATTGCGTAAAGCCAGCTCTTTAGCAGATTCTACCTGCCCGGACATCAGTGCAGGCATACCGCAGCAATAAAATTGATCTGGAACAACAACCTCGATATTGTTCTTTTCTAAAATATCTAAAGTAGCCTTTGCCACTGACGAATTAACGTATTGATTGATACATCCCGGGAAATAAATTAACCTGTATGCCGGTTTTACCTGTTTTATGTGAATATTTTTTAGTTTCAGGCCTGTTTTACCATTAACCTGAGAATTTAAAAGTTTTAATTTATCAATAAAAGGCAAATTAAAGGATATATTATCTGCAATAAACCCTGCTTTTGTAGTTGTATAGAGGTTAAGTAGGGTTGAAAAAAATGAAAGTGCATGTTCAGAAGAAAAAGTTTCTACTATAGCCTTTTTAGGCAAGCTTAAACCGTATTTTGAAGCTGCATATTCTTTAGCAGCCTGAAATATTAAGTCAGAAGAAATACCGCTCGGACAGATTTCTTTGCAGGCCATACAGCCTGTGCATAACTCAAGATAAGAAGCCATCTTTCTGCTAAAGCTCAATTTATCAGATAATAGCCCCTGCAAGAGTGCAACTTTGCCACGGGCTACAGATAATTCAGTCTTTACGGCATCGAAAACAGGGCATACTGACTGGCACAGACCGCAGCGGGTGCAATGATAAATCTGGTCTTCATAGTTAATGATATGTTCAGGATATGTTTTTACCATATTTTACCGGGGTTAAAGAGGTTATCAGGATCAAAAACTTGCTTGAGCTGTTTCATAAACTTTATTGTCGAATCGTTTAAAACAGCCGGTAGAAATTGTGACTTGGCCATGCCGATACCGTGTTCACCTGAAAGAGTTCCACCAAGTTCTATAGCAGCATTGAATATTTCTTCAACAGCTTTTTCTAGTCGCATAGCCTCATCTTTATCCCTCAGATCACAGGATATATTGGGATGCAGGTTTCCGTCACCTGCATGACCCATTAAACAAATGGTCAGGTTATATTTTTTGCTTATTTCCTGAATTTTTCTGACCATCTCCGGTATTTTTGACCGGGGAACAGTTGCATCTTCAACGACAACATTGGGTTTCAGCCGTGCAACGGCGCCAAAGGCTGAACGCCTTGCAAACCAGAGTTCTTCTGATTCTTTCGGGTCTTTAGCGATCTTAAAATCTCTTACACCCATTCTTTTGCATATTTCAACTATTCTGGTTGCCTGAGATTCTACACCTTCTTTGAATCCATCAACCTCAATGAGAAGAGAAGCTTCTGCATCAACTGGAAGGCCGGTAGAATGGAAGTTTTCTATGGTCTGCATGGTTTTTTTATCAAGCAGTTCAAGTGTTGTTGGTATAATTCTGCAGGATATAATTTCAGAAACAGTCATTGCTGCATCATCAATGCTGTTGTATACAGCAAGCATAGTTTTTTTGTATTCAGGATAAGGTATCAACCTGAGTATAGCTTCACAAATAATACCAAGAGTACCCTCGGACCCCACAAAAAGCTGTGTAAGATTATAGCCGGTCACGTTTTTCACAGTATGACCACCTGTTTCAATAAGGTCTCCATTTGCCAGAACTATTTTAAGCCCCAGCACATAGTCTTTAATGCCGCCATATTTAAGACACCGTGGCCCGCTGGAGGATTCAGCAATATTACCACCTATTGTTGAAACTCTCAAGCTAGCAGGGTCAGGCGGGAAAAATAATTCAAGCTTTTCAACCTCTTTTTGAAGCTGTTCAGTGATTACACCGGCTTCAACAACACAGTTAAGGTTTTCTTTATCGATAGAAATGATTTTATTCATCTTTGAAAAGTGAATAATAATACCTCCCTGCACAGGAACACAGCCGCCAGAAAGGTTTGTAGCAGCTCCTCTGGGTATAACAGGCATTTTATACTGGCTGGCAAGCTTCATAATACCCTGAACATGTTCAATAGTTTCAGGCAAAACGACTGCATCTGCTGTATAAACCTGATCTTCAAATGCTGTAGCATCGTATGAATAACAATAAAGCTCTTCCGGTGAATGTAAAACATTCTTTGGGCCTAGCAATTTTTCAAGTTCTGAAATAAGACCACCCGTATCAGTAGAATTATGACTGTTATTTGTTTTGATCTGACTGCTCATTTATATCTATCACTATCTTAAAAACCCTTTCACTTATACTATAGCATTAAAAAAATGAGTAAAGAAATAAGTTATTTATTATTAAAAGATTAATAAATTAGATAAGGGGAACCTCTTATTAATTAAGTATATTAAATGTATTTGAAACATATTTAGAAAAATCAAGCTCTTATATATAAAAGTATTTTGCGGTAGTCTGCTAATGGAGGTTTACAGGGCGCCGGGCTGCGCCCGGCGCCCTGTAAACTGATCCCTGGGGTGGGTGGGCGGGCACTGAGATACTAAAAACAAGAAAACCAGCACTCAGATTGACGGTTAACTCTTACTATTTCTTCACTTTGAAAAATCAAAGAGGC
Source organism: uncultured Gammaproteobacteria bacterium (assembly GCA_964517135.1). Lineage (GTDB taxonomy): Bacteria > Cyanobacteriota > Vampirovibrionia > JBFMGH01 > JBFMGH01 > CAZFBA01. The sequence continues at coordinate 107,437 of CAZFBA010000001.1, read as the reverse complement.
ATACATTAATTTGCATGCCCCTTTTGAAACTTAAATAAGTGCTGAATTACTTTTTAGCAACCATTTCTTTGAATTTTTTGCCAGCGGAGAAAACAGGAACTTTCTTTGCCGGGATTTGAATTTCTTTACCGGTTTGTGGATTGCGGCCTGTTCTTGCTGCACGCTTGCGAGCTTCAAATGTACCAAAGCCTACTAAAGTTACTTTTTTGCCTTTAGCTACTGTTTTGGTAATTACATCCATTGTTGCTGTGATAATTTCAGCAGCTTCTTTTTGTGTGGTTTTTGCTTTTTTTGCTACTTCTTGTACTAATTCTTCTTTGTTCATTTACATACCCTTCTTTAACTACACTACAACGACAAGGAAGATTATATAACGCAAAAGGTCATTCTGGCAAGTTTTTTTTGGAAATAATCGGGTTTTTAAAATTCAGTCTGACAGCAAACACATTGGTATTACTGCCTATAAGGACTTAATAAAAGTTAATCTTTTTGTATTCAACGTTTCAAAAAACAAAATGAATTCATTTTATTCATTATAGTTAAGGTCAAAATTTGGATAAATAATCAAAAGGTTTAAATTAAAAAAAACTTTTTTCGTATTTCAATAAAAATGCTAATATACAGATCTATATTAGTGTTTTAGTGTCTGAAGATCGCCTTCTTGTTACTATCAATGTATTTTAGGCAATAAATCATTGAATATACTTATAACTATAATATGTATATACATTTATATAGTAACTATTGATTATTATAATTCGATAGTACACAAATAAATGAATAAATTCAGGAAAATACGAAGCGATACTGACCCGGGTAAAGGAATAATTTTTAAAAGAAATCTGGCTATACATTATAGTAAACGCATTTGAAACACGCTTAGAAAAATAGGCTTTTACTTGCGTAGTATTAAATCATGTGTTCACTATAGTTTCAAATTAAGATTACAAAGTGTAAATTTTACAATATCAGCTAACAACTAACAAAAAGCCCAGGTTTTAATCCTGCAAATGATATATATAATATTAAAGGCCAGACAGGGGAATAGTTATGATAAGCACAGTGCAAAACAATTTTCAGCTAAATAATTCAGATATATTACTAAATAAAAGACAAAAACCTGCTAATAACTTTACTAAAACAACATTCACAGGAAATCAGAAGGGCTTAATGCCTGAAACACCGTCTCCTGAACAAATAATGGCTCATAGAGGCATCAGCTTTAAAGGTCCGAAAGGTTCTACCTCATCTGCAACAATGACAAAACCTGACAGCCTTAAGACAGAGACTATTTCAGGCATACCGGTTATTGAACGCTTCTATTCAACCGACCCCGGGCAGTTTAGCGTCGGCATTGCCAATGTTCATACCCCTGTTCAATCTCTTGAAGATAATCAGTCACGTATACTTGATATTGTTGACGGGCTGAAAAAGAAAAATGTTAATATGATTATATTTCCGGAATTTTCCCTGAGCGGCTATTTCTGGAATGACAACGACAAATGCCGTGACCATATGGATCAATGCGTAATGTCTGAGCAGAAAGAGTGGCTCAAAAAGCTGGAATCCAGGCTTGATGACACGCTAAAATATATTGTTATTAACAATCTCCAGAAAGCAGATGACGGAATGTTCCATAATACAACGTTTATCATACAAAAAGGTGTTGATTATCTTGATTCAAAAAATTCCTACAATAAAATATTCCTGCCTGAAGCCGAAAAGGCCTATACACAATCAGGCAAAACTGATAACCTTGTCCTGGATACAGAATGGGGCAAATTTGGCTTTACAACCTGTTATGACTACAGTTTTAGTCAGCTACCTCAGGAATATGCAATGATAGACGGGGTTGATGCAATTATACAGGTTGCCTCCTGGCGTAAAAGCGCAAAAGAAGCAATGAGAGACTATCCGGGAATGAATGTCCATACTGATACCTATTACCGTGACCTCTGGAACATGCTCATACCTGCCCACTCAGCTACCAATCAGGTCTGGACCTTTGCTGCAAACTCGGTTGGCACACACGAAATAAGCGGTGATCAATTTGCCGGTGGAAGCGGTATCTGGGCTCCGTCAGGCATGAAACTTCTTCAGGCTTCTCACAATGATGAACAACTACTTGTAGTACACAATATCAATATAAAAAAAGAACGCCAGAATGAACTGTCAAGAGACAACTATGGCACAGATTTCAGAAATGTATACTACAATGACCCTGATAACAGAAGCTTTTCAAGATTTTTTAAAGTATCCTGATGTTGTTAAAATTTAAAATCAATAAAAATGCCATAAACAGTGGAATACAACCCTTGCTAAATTCTTCTATTGCAGTCATACTCAGGGCTGTCATCAAGTCTGTTTAAAGATATGTAAATAATATATCCTGATTAGGCATTTTAAATATAATATTTGTTTTTATAAATATAGAGCACTATGTCGGTTAGTTTGTATTCCATATTATTAAGAGAGAATTATGACATTTAATTTTAGCGCACTATGGTCACTAAAAAGTGAATATGAATCAAAGTTCAGAACGAAAATTCAAGAACAACATGATCGTTTGAATAGTAAAATACAATCAGAAACTTTGATTGCTTTTGCAGAAATAGCTGCCTTCTTTCAGGGTATGTCAAAATCCCGGATGGAAGGTGAAATTTCGCTGCTAGAATTTGAACGTGATTTTGAAAATGGTTTTATAGCAAACATACAGGCAGAAAATGCTATTAAATTTTCTGAACTGCTAGATCGTGTAAAAAGCCTTCAGCAAGCTAAAATTTCTGCTTTTATGTCCAAAAAAGATTTAATAGAAGCTAAAATAGCAGAACTAAAAGCTAATATAGCACTGCGTGAAGGTAAATTATCAGAGCTTGAAGCAAAGCTTATCGGCCTTCAATCTTCAACAAATACTGATGCAGCTGCTGTATCACAAAAAATAAATGAAATTAAGGTTATACAGAATGAACTGGAAAAATCTCACGCTGATAGTGTCGATAGTATGATTGGCCAGAAAGAAATAGCCAGTGAAATTAAAGAAGTAGCAGTACAAGTAGTAAAAGAAAAAGCTGAAAAGGTTGCTGAAAGCGCAAAAGAAGCTAAAAATGAAGAAACCACTACCAGAAAAGAGGTTGTTGACCAGGAAGCAAAACAACTCGTCTTTGAATTTGCTAAAGAAACAGAAGAAACTATTAAAAAGTCTACTGAAACCAGCAATATTGATGAAAATAAACTTCAAGAAGCTAAAGAGGTCAAAACTGAAACTACCACAAATAATGTTAATAATCCGCAACAGCTTGAATTGCCTTTTGACCTTCCGGCTAAAGATAAACCAGCAGAAGAAACAACTTCTGGCAATCAAAAAACACTTGAAGATGCTCAAGAAACATCTAAAAAAATTGATGAAACAAAGCAAATACTTCAAATTGATGATAAAGAAATGGAAGAAAGTATTAAAAATAAGACTCCTGAAGAGACTGTCGAACCTGCAAACCCTGTTAATAACCCCGTCAACCAGGATGACAAAAATGAAAAGCTCAAAAAAGATGTTTTAGAAGCTAAAGAAACTGTCTCTAAAGTTAAAGAGGTTACAGAAAGTATCAATGAAAACGTTGATAAAAAGATAGAAGAAATGCAAAATAATGTCAGCGAGACGCAATCATTACTTTCAAGCTCGAAAGAATCTACAGATAAAGCAGATGCCACTAACACTGGTTTTGTAGCTTTGAATGCTTCCATGACAGAAGAAGAGCTGCAAAAAACAACAGAAAGCCTTAAAATGGCTCATGAAAAGCAAAAAGAAACACTTGAACAGCAAAAAGAATCCATCGCCGCCCTTGAGGAATCCGCCAGAAAACTTATTGACGATGTTGTAGGTATTTCTAACGATGAAAATTCTTCATACATAACCACTGAAACAGAAGAGCAAAAAAAGGTCAGCCTTGATAAACTCAAAAAGCTTCTTGAAGAAGCCCGCAAAATGCTGGATGAGTTAATTGATAGCATTAAAAATGAACGGGAAAAAGAAGATTCAACTGGTAACGCCAGTGCAAAAGCTATTTTAAAAGAAGCTTTTGATAACATTGCTCTTGAAAATCAGAATAATAATTTAAATAAGATGAAATTGCATTCTGAAAATAGCAATAACCACCTGAAAAAGGTTAATTCTGAAATATTCTTTATTTCTAATAAACTTAATACAACAGATGATAAACTGGAAAGCTTTCAAAAAATAGCCTCTGAGGCCAAGAAAATCGTTGTAGATAAGAGTTTACCCGATACTTACAACAGGCTAACCAGCATATTTGGTGAAGATAAAGTTGTAATGGATAGACGTGGTCAGGATGACAGACGAAACACCCAGGATCGTCGCAACAGAGAAGATACTATTGTTGAAAGTGTCGCAAATACTGATGAAAAACGAAATTTAAGTTCAGACAGAAGAGACTCTTCTGATAGAAGACAAATCCTGCCTGAATTTATCTTCGATATGGATAAACTTGAACTTCTTTCAAGCACAAAAGACAATCGCATGGCCTGATATAGATAATTTATTATGCTGAGTCATTACTGTCCGGTGACCTTTATCTTCGCTGAACCCTGTTTAATAATTTTTGCCAGTTTCTTTAATTTAACTTCGTGTAAAATTTTCTAAGCCAAAACAGATATTATGACAGGTTTTATACATCTATAATCAAAGTCATAAGTAATCAGATTTCAGAAAATTGGAAACTTATTAGAATTGTTGAATTTTTTATATCGTTTAGTATAAATATAATCTTTTACCGGACACCAGTGATGCTGAGTTTAATAAATAGTATTGACAAGCAATAATTATGAGATTCTTTGCTTTACACATAAATGACCGTTATACCTCATAAAACAGGAATCAGCCAACGTATAAACTGTCCTTATAAGGGTGAAGCCCGAAAAATATCCTGTAAGCAGCTCTTTAGCTCCGCACAGGATGGCATAAAAGTTCTAAAGAGGCTAACATTCTGCAAAACTACCGGAGCGAACTAAGTTCGCTCCGGAGGTTATTAGCCTCTGTAGACTTCTTTAATACTGCTATAATTAACATTTCGGGTGAAAATTTGCAGCCCAATCTTTATATTGTCAGTCTTTGAAAAAAGTCATAAGTACTCGCCTGATATATTATTCAAAGCAAAGTCGGGGGTATCAGGCAACCATATTTAGTTTATGCGTATTCACGCAGGCATCGGACATTTTTTGATCCAGGCCAGACAGGTTATTGGGGTTCATTTCGCCAAGGCTACTCAGGTAGCCGATTGTGGCCTCAAAACTCTGCCGGGATTTTTCAGCCCCAAGCTGTTTAAACTGCTGGGTGTTTATATTGCCCTTCATGAGGTCTGTGATTCCACCCATTGAAAAGCTATCCATTTGTTCTAGTGATTCCAGCATCTGCACACAGGATTGAAACCCCTGTTCTTTTCTGGCAGTGTCGTCAAGCTTTTGCTGGCCGGGGCTTTTGTTGCCTGTGTAAAGATCTGTCAGGCCACCAAAGGTAAAGTTATCACTGGTTTCAAGCTTTTTAATGGCATTGAGTCCGGCATCGGGTTTTTGCTGACCGAATAATTGATTTAGCGTTTTAACCATCTCTCCTCTCTCTCTTTTTCTCTCTCTGCTTTCCCCTGTTTTTTTTTCTTAAAAATTTAAACGGGGGCAAGTTTCCTCTCTACAGGTTTTAAAACTCCCTGATTTTATAATAACAAATTCAGAGATAAAAATCTCTAGTGAAATTTCACAGTTTTTATATAATAATACTGATCCTTGAAAGTAATGTATAGATTCCAGATTATAGAGGCCTATCAGCATATATTAATTATTTACGTGGAATAGCATAAGACTAATGCATAACTATAACAATCAATTTTTGACGGCTAAAAATTCAACGGGTATAAAAAGAAAACACTGGATGTTCAGGGCATCAATCAAAATTTATTTAGTTAATCCAACCAGATAAGAGGCAAAATCCTGATAAATTAACGGTATATAATCAGCGTTAAAGATTATATCTTCAGACTGATATTCACGTTTGATTTTTTCAAGATGAGTATTCACAAGGCCTGCATTATGCAGAGCTTTCTGGCCGAGATCATTAAGCAGCTTTTTATCGGGTTTAAGATTATATGTTGCCAGTGTGTTGTCAAAAGCCTGCTGATAGTAAATGTTCAAACTTTTTCTATCGAAGTTTTTAAAAAGGTCAAAAAGATTTAATGACTGCCCCGCAGGTAATTTAAGTGCTTCAGGCTTTTCGAGTTCTTGAAAATACGCCATAATTGTATCTTTGCCGAAAGCCAGCTCAAGATCAACAGAAACATTTTCAAGTTTGTCATAGGCAGGGTGACTTTCGCTAACGAAAACAGGCTTAAAGCTGCCCCGTCTTTCAAGATAGTTTGCAAAATCTTCAAGAAGCTGATAGAACATATCATAATTATAATAATCACCTTCATTTAAGACTTTTTTTCTGGCAGCATTACCGAGTTTATAGGCCTGAGATTCTGCCCGGGCTTCTTGAATAAAATATTCTGTAGCAAGTTTTCGATCAGAACATTTTCTGCTAACAAGCGATGACAAAAGAACGTCTTTATAGCTATCATCCATTGCTTTTCTGCTGGCATTAAAGTATTTTAAAAGCTCTTTTTCAGATGGCAGGTCAATTTTTTCTCTTTTTGTGAAATATTTTGTGTTTGTAAAAAACTTAAACAGGGTACTTTCGGCTTCAAAAAACTTGCTTCTAAAGGCTTGAAGCATTCCACGTTGAATAACGACAGGGTTAAGCCTTGCCAGAGGGGTATTCGTGTTATCCTGAAGGGCATGAGTAAACTCGTGAACTATCGCCTCGATGGCCCTGGCTTTTGTTTTCAGATCATTCATATCAACTTTAAAATCTATATATAGAGCTTTATCACCTTTAATTGGTGACTCATAGAGAGCAAAAGCATCTTCCAGACCCTCTCTTTTTAGCTCAGAGAGATCCTTTACTTTTACCATTTCAGTTGTTGTGAGTCTGTTTATAATATCCTGAACTGATTTTACATTAATATCAGAAGGTTTAAGCTTCAAGAGGCTATCGGTAAGCTTTTCTACAAACACTGGTATTTCTTCTGGATTGATAAATGTTTCTGCCTGCGGTGTATCAAAGAATTTTATATTAAGAAATTCAGCCAGATCCTCCAGATATTTCAAGTTTTGAGGGGCAACAGGTGCTTCACGTTTGCCGAATGAAATAATATCTCTGTCAAGTGTTTTAAGCTTGATTTTTTTGATGTTTTCTTGTGGTAACTTTAAATATACCGGCTTGTTTTCAATACCGACATTGCCATGTAAGTGATTTAATAATACTATTTTCAATCCCCTGTCTTTCTAATTTATTTTTAATATTAACCCCCTGATATTTTATTTTATACAAAACATATTTAAAAGTAGAGTATCAGTATAAAAAACGTTAACAAAGTTAATATCTTTATTGAATTGGCCTGCCCTCCGGGCCAGTGCCTTTTGATGGCATTCTTAATATTGCGATCTCTGAATAATTTAAAAATTCACAGATTCAAGAAATTAGTGTCGTTTTTGCTGGAATCAGTAATTTCTTAATTAATCAGAGGTTCCTATACTGATTAAACACTAAATATTATTATTTTAGGTCACAATAAAATACAATTTATTAACCTGATATATACTATTCTGGATTTACCTTTCTGTTATTGCCTTTGCTGCATAGAAAAAGACTATTAATTATATTATAACTGCAATCCAGACAAAAGTTTCAGGGGATAAAAATCTGTAAATGTAACAAAATTAAGAAGTTTGGTAAATTATTCAGCCTCTTTAAGAAATTTTAAATATAAAATTGTTTTTATCTTAATAGCAGGGAATGAGTCACTTTTCAACGATGAGGATAGATATAACTTTTATATAAGTGTATCACCTGTTATATTTTTTCAGGTATAGCTGTTATATACTCTGAAAAGAATCAAGGCTACCTGTCACAATGTAGCCCTGACTGCCTATAGTATATCTCTGATTCTAAAAAAGCTATTATATAAAGAAATAGAGGAAGGGGATCAGTATGACATCAGTCAGTGAAAGCAGTTCAAAGAGTAAAACACACGATAGCAAACCCAGAAAGAAAGAAGAGGTCAAAGAGAAATTTGACAAAGATAACGATGGCGGCATCACCCGTGAAGAAATTAAAACAACCAGAGAAGAACATAAAAACAGGCTTATATCAGGCTTTAACGACAATACCACCTCTGTAAAAGATAAAATATCTTTGCTTTATGAAATTGCAGACGATGAAAAATTTGCCAGAAACCTTGAAGAAAACTTCTATAAAATAGATATCAATAGAGACAACCGTATCAGTGATACAGAGCTTGAAAAGCTTGCCTGCCTTGATGGTGATCCATCGAGCATTTCTAAATATGACTTCAGCATAGTAAAAGATGGTAAAGTAACGCTTGAAACGCCTATAGGTAACTTTGAATTTCCGGCTGATAAGCTAAACCCCTCAGAAGGGTTGACACCTGTGACTATTGAAGAGGCAATTCTATCAAATAATGCCATTCAACTTCAGGCGACGGATCCGCAAGCCTTTCAGGCACTAAAGAATAATGGTTTTAAACTTAGCCCTGAAACAGCTGGAATGCTTGAAAAAACTCCTGAGGGGCAATCTTTGAAAACATTGCTTGAAAATGGCTATGAGGTTGTTGATACAGATAATTATGCTTCTAATCAGGCTGTAAAAGATTCCAGTGCAAATGTTTTGATACTACGCAACCCTGAAACAGGTGTTACCAAATTTGTTATTAGTGGCACTAACTTTTTTGACCTTTCTAAAGAAACTGCTTTTAAAGATATTGTTGAGGATGTTAAGGCAGAACTGGGGGCCCATGCGAAGCAGTATCCCATTTTAAATGAAGCTGCCAAAAAACTGGGCATTGATTTAACTCAATTGCAGTCTGATCAACTTAATGCAGTTACACAAATGTATGATGAGTATATCCAAAATGAAAAAGCCAGAACAGGCGAAAGTACTGATGTTGACATAGTAGGCTTTTCGCTGGGTGGTGGCATTGCTCAGGCTTTAGCAGAAAAAACTGGTGACAATTGTATTGCCTTTAACCCTGTTACACCAAGAGCTTATACCGATGCCAATAAAGTACCGGGTATATCCAGTTTTACTGTCAAAACTGAAAATGGGTTTGAATTTGTCAGCAAATTATGGCAGCCACTTCTTTCTGATCCTAATATTGCAAACAATGAATTTGTAATTACAGTAGGTCACAGGGATAACACGAATATACCCATAGTAAAACATTTTGCTGACATACTTGAAGGGCATTCCAGCGTACAGCCAGGAGCAATAGAAGAGAATGTTAGAGGCCTTGTTGACGGTGCGACCAGCTTTATAACAGGTCTGCCGATTATTCGTGATGCTGTTAATGCTCCATTTATTGGCCCTGCCCTGAAGGGTGCTGGCCAGCCTGTCAAATCTGTTATCATTGACGGATTAACATATCTCTTTTCTGTTGATTATGACGGCCAGTATGATATTACATCCAGATAAAACTAGCTTCAGAGCTACATAAAAATTACCTGCCCCCACAATTATCTTGAATCAATAATTTCTTTCAAGAAGCAGTATAAGTTGCCATCAAAATACAATTTATACCAGAGATAGTGTGTCGGGTTTTGGACACACCCTGAACCTTATGAAAGCCGATATTTATTATATTCGGGTACTTTTATGACGTTTATTACATTGTTCATTTCTGACAATATGACCGTATGGTGTATAATATTTTAAAAACTTATTTAAATTTTCTTTACAGAAAGGATTTAATATGGCCCACAAGAATATAATGTACCTCGCTTCAATAATACTTATAGCTGGCATGATTGCCTTTAATGCCCCTGCTATTGCAGATGGTAAAACATTAGACAACAAACTCGGTATCTATCAGGCTCAATTTGAAACCCTTAACAACCTCATCAAAAATAAACCCGGCATTATTGCCCCTTATATTGATAAAGCAGAACTGCATATAAGGTTTAACCAGCTTAAAGAAGCTAAAAAGCTCTATGAAAAAGCTCTTCCTCTGGCAAAAAATGAAGAGATGCAGCAATACATAAAAGGGGCCATTCTTTACTGTTCAGGCAGCCCGCAGGAAGCAGCTAAAATGCTTGATAAGCTTCTTATTGATAATCCTGATAATATGAAAGCTAACTATTTTAGAGGTCTTGTAGCCCTGCAAAATGACAACCTTGAAAAAGCTCTCAGCTATTTTAATAAAGCTATCAGCATTGATAATAACTTCCTTGAAGCTATGAATCAGGCAGGCTGGGTATATATACACATGGCAGATTATGATAAAGCTATTAACTGCTTTAATCAGGTACTATACAGAAAAGCACATTATATGAGCGCCCTTGATGGTAAAGGATATGCTCTGTATAAAATCGGCCTGCACAAAGAAGCCCTGCCCTACATTAACGAAGTAATTATTTTGCTGCCAGAAAACTGGGGCGCCTGGGTTACAAAAGGTGAAATATACTTCAGTGAAGGCAACTATGACCTAGCCAGATATTGCCTTGAAAAAGCAGAACAGATTAATCCTGAGGCTCTTGAAGTATTACTTTTAAAACAAAAACTTCAACCATTACCTCCAGCAGCAGCTACTGTAAAAACTGAAGACAAAAAAGAAGAAATAAAAGCCCCCGACAAAGAGGATAATACTATAGAGTTAAAAGATAAGTCTGATAAAATAGAAACACCGGCAGCTTCTAAAGAGGCAGATAAAGTTAAACCTGCACCCGCAAAAGAAGAACCCGCAGCATCTTCTGAAGATTCTGATGCAGCAAGCCCGGCACCTCAGGAAAACTCAATAACTCAAAGTAATGCTGAAAACTCTCAAGAAGCCACTCAGGAAGATTGATAACAGTAAAACCTCTATCACAATAGAGGTTTTGGTTTTTTTTGAAACTATTCAGTTCAAACCTGATAGCTTTTGAGTTAATATAAAATTTGTATAATTTTAAAATAAAGGTCAGTCATGGAAAAAATTGAAAAAGCCCTGGGCTATGTAATTCTATTTCAGGATCTCACAGAAGAAGAGCTTAAAGACATTGCCTCTAACTTCAGACGAATAAAATATCCTGCTGGCAACATGATAGTAATGACCGAAGATATGGGTCAAACTTTCTATGTTATAGAAAATGGCAGGGTAAAAATTAGCCTCGCTTCTGAAAACCTTCAGGAAGTCACTATCAGCCTGCTCGGAGCCGGTGACTTTTTCGGTGAAATGTCTATGCTCGACGAAAGCGGCAGAGCAGCTGATGTAGTAGCACTTAATGAAACTACCGTTCTCGTTATACAGAGAGACCATTTTCTGAACTTTATGCATAAATACCCATCTATTTCTATCAATTTGTTAAGAGTGTTATGTGAAAGATTAAGAAAGGTTAATAAAAGAGTTCGAAGCAAAAACCTTTCTTCAAATGGTAAAGTAATACAGGCACTTCTTGAAGTAGCAGAAGAGCAGGCTACTATCATCAAAGAGGGAACCCTTTTACCCCTTCTTACACACCAGGAATGGGCCTTCTATGCAGATGTATCACGAGAAACTTTCACAAGAAGTATCAATGCCCTAAAAAAATCAGGGCTGGTCCATACCTATGAACAGAACCCGAAACAATTCATCATTCACGATCAGGAAAAGCTTAAAGAACACATCACATAAAGACTTTTTTTTAAAAATATATAAAGTACCGGTTTTATACACCGGTATTTTTTCTTTTCAGCTTAAAACCTGCATTCAAATTTAAAACCATTGTTGAAATTTATACCCGGATTGAATCAAAAGATTTTTAATGTACTAAAATACCCGGAAAACCATAACAATAATTTGTTTAATACTATAAATAGACCTTACCCTAATACATAAATATATGCTAGACTTTTATTAGAGCAAAAGCCTCTATTCAAGGGTGATTTCAAGTTTTAATTCAAATGTTAATGCAAAGTTGAAAAAAGTATTTCTCAGGGTAGACAGAGTGAAAAAATTATTTAATATTCTAACAACTATATTAGTTTTAATTGCACTTGCCCTCCCGGGGTATGCTGATAACTCAGTAGTTATAAAGGATGTCGTCATAGACGAAGCCGGCAGGCTGATCATGATAGAAACTAAACCAGACCAAAACCTGCCCCGCCCTGCCGTATCACGCCTTGTGGACCCCAACAGGCTTGTTATAGACATTCCTAATGCTATTCTAGGTACCAAACCTCGTATCATTAAAGTCAATAACAATGATGTCAAACAGGTTAAAGTATCACAGTTTGATTCAAAGCCTGAAAACATTGTCAGAATAGTAGTAGAAACAGAAAAAGAAAAGGTTATTGATAAATTAAAAGTTTCTGCCAGTCAGGGCACAAGCTTCATTCAGCTTGATAATCTTCCTAATGGCTCTATTTCAGCTACACTGGAAGATAACAGCCAGATTAAAATAACCAAAATAGACTATAGAGATAATCAGCTCACAATCGGCGCTATCGGAACCATAAGGATTAAAGAACCATTTATACTGAAAGACCCTACCCGGCTTGTTATTGACATTCCTAACGCTGCTGTAAGCGATAAGCAGCTCTTAACACCTATCATCGTAAACGACGATATGGTGGATGTAGTCAGAGTAGGTCAATTTGATGAAAATACTGTCAGGCTTGTTATCGAAACAGAACATCCTAACAGGCTCTATCCGCTGTATGGAGCCGATCAACAGTCACTGTATATCAGCTCAAACCCTACCTTTTCAGTAGAAAATCTACCTAAAGGTGTTTCATTAGGTTATATTAAAGATATAAAAGTCACTCAGGATGAAGGCCTGGGAACCATTGTAAGAATAGAAACAACAACACCTTTGGCACACAGGGTTAAGCGTATACATGAGCCTGATAAGGTAGTTATAGACCTCATTAATGCTGAGCCACCTTCAGAAGATCTAACTTCACGGTTGCCATCGACGCCTGAACTACAGGGTATTAAGGTAGGTCAGTTGATGGCAGGTAATCCAAATTCAAGAATTGTCATAGATCTGGCCAGCCCCGGTATCGATATAAGAACAAACGTCAGCATAGACGGCAAGATTATGGAAATAGTTCTGAGAAAAGGTGAAAGCCCGCTAATGTTTGCAGCCGGTGACGGCACTATTAAGGTTGTGCTTGATGCAGGTCACGGTGGTTATGACCCCGGATGTCAGGCTGATGGCTACAAAGAAAAGGATATTGTTCTTGATATTACAAAGAGAGTTAAGCTTTTACTTGAAAAAGCCAATGTAAGAGTCTTTATGACAAGATCAGATGACTCTACGGTATCTCTGAAAGAGCGTGTAGAGTTTACGAATAACGTTAAACCTGCTGCCTTTGTTAGTATACATGTGAACGCCAGCACCAGATCAGCCCCGGAAGGCATTGATACTCACTGGTATACAAACCAGAGTATACCGCTGGCAAAATCCATTCAGAATTCTCTAATAAATAATGTATCTGCGGTTGACCGTGGTATTAAGAAAAATATGTTTTATGTTATACATCATACACCGGTACCCGCAGCCCTGGTCGAGGTGGGCTTTTTGACCAACCCGAGAGAACGCAGAGAAATATTAACTCACAGCAGAAAACAAAAAACTGCTAAAGGAATCGCAGAAGGTGTGTTAAAATTTCTAGGAACAAAATATCCTGTTTCTGAAAAAGAGTTGCAAAGGTAAACGTATGAAAAATTCTATCGGTATTTTTGATTCTGGTGTCGGCGGTTTGACTGTCGTTAAAGAAATGTATCGGTTGCTGCCCTCTGAAAACATCCTCTATTTTGGAGATACAAAAAGGGTGCCTTACGGCAGCAAGTCAAAAGAAGAGATCCTTGCCATAGTTCGTGAAATCATTGACTGGATGCTATTATCAAACATCAAGGCTGTTGCCATGGCCTGTAATACCAGCTCAGCACTTGCTCTTGAAACGGTAAGAACCGAGTATGACATCCCTATTTTCGGGCTTATTGAGCCAACAGCAAAGTATATTCAATCCTGCGGAGGAGATATTAAGAAGGTTGGTGTTATTGCTACTGAGGCTACCGTAAAAAGTAACAATTATTCAAAACTTATAAAGCAATATTCACAGGAGAAACAGGTTATTGAAATACCCTGTCCCGGGCTGGTAGAAATTATTGAGGCCGGTCAGGCTTCTTCAAAGAAAGCTTATAAAGAGGTAAAGAATTTTATTGATCCACTTTTAGCAGCAGATGTTGATAAAATAGTTCTGGGCTGCACACATTATCCTTTTATATCTGATATTATCAGAGATATAAGTGGCAGAGAAGACATTTTAATTAATCCTGCGGAATATATGATTTCTGAAATGAAAGACATACTGGAATCAAAACAGATGGCAAATACGTTTAACCCGGGCCCTGTGAGAGATTTTTATGTAAGTGCTTCTCCATTGCAGTTTATAAAAGTGGGTAATAAGCTCTTGCCCGGCACACTGGATTCAAATAATGTAATGGTGGATATCCCGGGAAAGCCTTTACAGGCACTGGCAGTTTCTTAGCCAGGTCGTAATACATATGTATTAATCTAGCGTATACATTCAGCTAACTGACTAATATCAGTTTGTTTTTAGGTATAACTTATCACCTGATTATTTTGAGGGTTACTATCAGAAATTGCAGATAAAAAGCCAGGCATTAAAGCCTTCTAAGCGGCTTTTTTCTCTGGCCTGACCAGTTTAACAAGCCCTGCAAAGCTAACTGGCTTGCTGATAGCTCTGGCTATCTGATCAAGAACCAAATTCACATCACTGAACTCTGCTTCTGAATTTAAAACTATGTCAGCATGAGCCTTTGAGGGCTCAACGTGTATATCATGCATCTTAAACGTCCTGTTAAAGAATGCCTTGCCTGCTTCATCATTCTTGATGTTGCGTTTGGCTGCCCGCTTCCACCATCTATCGGCCCTGACTTCTTTTGAGGCGTCAACAAATACTTTAAGATCAAACAGATCCCTTAGTTTCTCTGTTGTAAGGGTAAATAAACCCTCAACAAAGACAAACGGGGCAGCACTAACCGGTATTTTATCAGGCTTGCTTACACCTGTTCCGTTCGGGAGAAACTCGGGTATTTTTACATCTTTGCCGCCTTTAAGCTGGTCGAGGTGACCGGCCAGCAAGGATAAGTCAACCGCATCAGGGCAATCCAGGTTCTTTTCTTTGAAAACACGGTCAGCCCCTTTTTCTTTTATTTCATCTGAAAAATCTTTATAATAGTTATCCTGAGAGACCAGCTCTGAGAAAGGCTTTTTATTTACTTGATTGCTGTTTTGATTTAACCTGTCGCTCAGGCCTTCTGCGATGGTAGTTTTACCGGAGGCTGAGCCACCTGCTACTCCTATCATTACGGGTGTTGAACGATCTTGCAAGGCAAGGTTAAATATTTTTTCAAGGGTTCCATTATCAAGGCGTTTTAAAACGGGTATGTCTCTTTTTAAGTCATCTTCTATGATTTTTCCGAGATCCTGTATAAGCTGTCCGGCTTTTTTGAGACGTCTGGCCATACTTTCTGATGGCTTATCTGATTGAGCACCTGCCGTTTTAATGTCCACAACATCACTGACTGCACCCCTGAAAGCTGGCACATAATTCTTTAAAACCTTCTTTTCATTACTGTTAATAGGTTTGTTGACTGCTAAAGGCTTAACGCTACCCACAAACATATAATAATTACCCCCTGATTGCACTCTCTAAATAAGAAGACTAATGCATAACTATAATAATAGATTTTTTGTTTTCGATTTTCAAAAAATATAAATTTAAGATATGGGTTAAACGAGCAGGCGTAGCCTGTGAGTGAGACCCCATGCCTTCCTTAAGGGTGGGCGGGATCTGGGTTTGAAAATCGAAAATTTTTAAGTTATTCACTGATCTTATAAGGTATTTATCCCCACTTTTTTAAAGGTTATAAAGGGAAAATGTTGACAGGATGAAAAATAATTTTTACAAAACGCAATAAAAAGGCTAATGCATAACCAGAATGACAGATTATAGTTATAAAAGTTGCAGGATATTATAAAAGAAATTTACCCCTGTTATTTACAGGTTATAATAGATAAACAAAAGTTTTTTGAGAGAAATAAAAGGCAGACTATGAGCGGAAATAAAATAACAAACAAAGACTTTCACAATCTCGATAACCCCAAAAGAGAGCTAATATTGCCAAAAAAGAAGATTTTTAAAGCCCTGGGAGATCTCACAAACAAGTCTGTTGCAGACGTTGGCAGCGGAACAGGTTATTATACAAAAGATCTTGTTAGCCTGACATCGCCAAAAGGTACTGTTTACTGCCTTGATGTAAGTGAAGAACTGCTCGAAATTCTTAAAACACGAACAAAAGACATGGAAAGAATTCACTATGTGCTAATGGGTGAAAGCAATATACCTATAGATGATTATAAAATTGATGCTGTAATGGTAATTCTAACATCACATGAATTTGAAGATCCTGTTAGTACATTCAAAGAAATACATCGCATACTAAAAACCGGTGGCAAACTAGTTGTCGCAGACTGGTCTCCGGGCGGGTTTCTTAAAGAAGGTGCCCCTAAAAACCTACGAATACACAAAAAGGAACTCATTAAACACTGTGAAAATGCCGGCTTCAGATATAATGCCAGCCACATCATTAGCACAGAAGTTTATATGGTTAGTTTTAATGCATAAAAATATTTGAGACCTCTGAATAACTCAAAAGTTCTCAGATTCAAGAAATTGGTATTGTTTTTGCTGGAATCAGTAATTCTGTAATTAATCAGAGATTCCATTTATTATAGCTGCTTGCTACGATAATTAACAGTTAAAATATTGCCGTACGAGATAACCTGACTATCGCATTCAATATATTCTCAGTAAGCACAAGCGTACCACCAAGGCCCATAACTGGCCGTGGCACCAGATAAACAGTACCCTGATTCGGGTATGCCACAGGCACAAATGGAACAGTGTATCCGAGAGCCTCGCTGGCTATAACCAGCGTGTGACTGGACCCAAAGACAATATCAGGCCTGACTTTTCTTATTAATTCAGCCTCTTCAAGCGGAATTAACTGATATTCGATTTTTGTCTTAAGCTGTCTTTCTTTTATAAACTGCTTAATAAAACGCCCTGAAGCCTCTGCCCTTTGGTGAATATAAATAGCAGATGGATAAATACCAAGATAATCAAACACATAAAGCATTAAAGGTGCTACTAAAGACTCATCAGCAGAAATATAGCAGGTTAAACCTTCAGGAAACCCCATTCTGGAAGTAAATCTTGATATGTGTGTATACAATGTTTTTCTGATATCTTTGAATCTGGCTCTGAGTGCCTCTATATTTCCACTGGTACGCAAGGCTATTTCAGTTAACCATTTTTCTGAAGCCTGCAATCCCACAGGATCCAGCAAACCATCAATATATTCGCAAGCTGTATTTCTTGCTGTCAAAGCCTTTGCGACAGACCTACCATAAACTTCATTTGCTGGGCAAATATACTGGGCACTGGTTGCTCTATTAATATCTTCCAGCGAAGCACCTGCCCCTGCAAAAACCACATCTTCTATTCCAGCAATCGCAAGCTCTGATCGCAACTGGTCAATATTATCTTTCCATCTGAAATTAAGCAAATTAATACCGGTTATAGCTAATGAATTTTGATTTTCAGAAGTATTGCTTATGTTCTTGATAGCATAATCAAACACCTGAACCATGGATTTTGCATACCCCTGGGGTGTAGTGCCATCAAAAGAGCTCTCTTCAACCAGAAAAACAGGTACATTAATACCGACTTCGTCTGCTATACCCCTGAGATTGTCTCCTATTAGTGCAGTACCAGGCCCATTGACGATTCCTATTATTTGGTGGCCTTTTTTTTCAAGAATAACAAGTAGTCTTTTTAGCTTTTCATGTGAACCATGAACGTAATCTATCTCATCCAGATAGGTGCAGGGTACTCTTGGCTGTCCAAAATAGAATTCATCCTGATATTCAAAGGGATTCACACCGTCAGTCCTGATATCCTGGCTGTCTACAATGGATCCCGGAACAAACTTACAGCCCGTGGGTGCGTTTATTATTGAAACACCACCCTCAATCTCTTCAAAGGCAATAATAGCACCAGCCAGTGAATCAGGATACCCAAAAAAGCTGTTTTGATGGGTCATAAAGATACCTCCCTATCTGCCCGCCATTCACCCGGGCGTGTAGTGAGTGATTTCGCCCACTTTTCAGCAATCCTGAGTGAACCGTTAACACCGGGCGGCAGTGCTATAGGTATAGAGGCTACCCTGATATTATCTGAAAGCTCGCCTGGTAAATAATTTGCCAGAAGCAAGTCTGGCATAATTGCCTGTATGATTTCCATTAACTCTGAATTGTCTTTGATGTCGTAGACTTTCAGGCCTTCAACTCCGGCCTGAATATTCATACATGAATCAAACATGGCTACCCCGGCAATCTCAAACTCCAGCAGCTCTGATAGCTCAACTACCCACGAAACATCAGATGTAAAAATAGCCAGCAAAACACGTTTACCAGAAAAAATTGGCTTTAACTCGTCTATTCTCGCTTTTCTGCTCTTGACAATGCTATCAATCAGGCTTTCAGGTAACTCTTTTCCGGTATACTCCGAGAGGCAGTTAAGAAAATGAAGAGTTGTTTTAAAGCCAATAGGTGGTTCACAGGGCAAGAAACAGGTTCCGGTTTGTTCTTTCAGTATTTCTTCGCATATCTTGGAAACATAATTAGTTGATAACCTTATAGATAGAGGAGCTTTGTTAAAATTTCTTATTGAATCAACAGTAGTATTTCTTATAAAGCGATTATTAATAGTTAATCCCATTGCTTTAAGAACCTCTGCAAACTCGTTGAAGTTCTCTTCAGCAGTATTCACTATAGCTTCTTCTCCAATAATATTAATCAGGCTTGGGTTATCAGACTTCTGGATATCTTTAGAAATAAGCGAATCACAAATCGCCTTATATGCATTGATAGTTCCCTGAGAATAATCACCTTCCATTATGCCATCAGAGGCTATAGCAATAACAGGTACTTTATTATCTTTGAACTTGCTGGCTACTCTTAATATATCATCTCCTATGATAGCTGATGGGCAGGATGATATCAGAAAAATAACCCCGGGAGAGTATCTGTCAGAGAAGTCTCTAATGGTTTGTTCCAGTTTATCTTCTGCACCATAAACAAGGTCGGTTTCTGTCAGGTTAGTGCAGGTCATTTTAGGTATAGCGTGGTTAGGTGATGGCTTTAACCCTCTCACCAGCATACCCATGGCAGTCATATACTTGGTTCCCAGAGACAGCCCGGCGCAACTGGCCGGGGAATGAATGATTGTCATTGCGTCAGAGATATGGTTGACAATATCTACGGCACCTGCTAGGCTGCAACAATGAAGCGTGTCTCTTGTTTTGACAGCTTTAGACACATGATCTGCCTTTTTTGTTGCTTTTTCATCTGCAATAACTCCTGAGTAAGCTGCGTTTCCGGTTGATTCAATAAGTTGAGTTTTTTTTAGAACCTGTTTTACAGGAAAATTATCTATTATTGCTGGGCCGGCTGCAATGTCATCTGGCGTAAAAGAAGTTTCTGGAGAGTTATAGACCTTTGAAACACCAGGCCAGCCTGAGACTATATCTTCAAATTGCCTGTCTGTCAATGGTTCCGGGATTGTAGTGGCGGCTGAATTTCTAATTATACTGGCAAGGCTGAAAAATTCTGCTGCAAGTTCAGACTCAGGAAAAGATTCTATGATAGGTATACTTTGTTTTTCTGATTCAATGAAGCGGTTGTCACGATTGAAACGGGCAACTATTTTGCATTTGACTGCTTCAGTGAACCGGTTTACTGTAATTGTTTCATCCGGTATGTTTCTGGCGTTAAAGATAATGCCTCCCAGTTTTCCGCCAAAGCGAACCAGCCCTTTACAGATGTTATTAGCAGCATAGAGAGACATTATCTCTCCAGATGTAACAATATAGACCTCATCAGAGTAGTTTTGCCTCATGGGTACTGCAAACCCACCACAAACAACATCACCAAGCACATCATAAATGACGTAGTCATAATTATAAATATTAAACCCTATTTCATCAAGTGTTTTAGCCATTGTAATGATGCCCCGTCCGGCACATCCTACCCCGGGTTCTGGCCCACCTGCTTCGATACAGTCTATATTGCCGTATCCTTTTAAGACTATTTCTTCTTTATGGAGTTCGTAAGCTGATTTTGACTTTAATTTTTCAAGTACAGTCACCTGGGCAATACCGCCAAGAATCAGTTTTGTAGAATCATGCTTGGGGTCGCATCCAATTTGCAATACTTTAAGGCCATTTTTAGATAGTGCAGCACTTAAGTTAGCTGTAATTGTAGATTTGCCAATACCGCCTTTACCATAAACTGCAATCTGCTTCATTTAGAATCCTTTAATGCAGGTAACAACTTATAAATATTTAATATAAGTATCTATTTTACCTTAAAAAAATCTTTAAAAAATGCAGAGATAATGCTGAATCATTTGTTATAAAAGCTTTTCAGCCAACAAAAGGTTAACTACACATAGGGTCAGTGTTTCAGGTTTAGTATTTCTATAGATTTTGAGATTACTTTATCAGGTGTAATGCTTTTCATGCACTGCATATAATGTTTTGAGGGCAACGGGCATTGTTTTTTGTTGCAGGGTATGCAGGGTAGATCTGCTGACATGCTTGTATGATTGATTGGTCCGGTTCGACCGGCAGCAGTAGGGCCCATAATAGCTATTATTTCAGATTTTTCTGCTGCAACTGCTATATGAATAGGCCCGGTATCTACTCCTATGGTGAGGTTTGCTCTTCTAAAAAGCCCGGGCAGGTCGACAAGAGATGTTTTGCCTGTGAGGTCAATAAAATATTTGCTGTCAATATTGTCTGTTATTTCTTTAATAAGAGGGGTATCTTTTTGTGAACCTGTAAATATGATGTTTGTTTTGCCGGTAAGAAAACTTACTAATTCCTGCCAGTAGCTGGTAAGCCACAGCTTTGATTTCCACAATGTTGATGGTATGAGAATTACAACAGGCAATTCGGGGTTCAGTGCTTTAAGGAGGTTATCTAATTTTTGTCTGGTTTCGGTGGTTTCTGGTGGCAGGGGGTAGGTGATATTATAATCTCTGGCTCCCAGATATTCAGCAAGTTTCAGGTTTTTGAGTATAATATGTTCATCCGGTGCAAAGAGGTTGCCGGCATCAATTTTTTCTGTAAGAAAGATTTCAGAACATTCACGTGTATTTTTAAACCCTGTTCGTCTCCTTGCGCCGGATAAGTATGTTAGTATTCCACTTTTTAGTAATCCCTGCAAATCAATAGCAATATCAAAATGCTCTTTTCTTAAAGTTGAGATAAGATCTCTGGCAGCAAGCATGGTTTTTAAGCTGATACCACCTTTTTTTAAAGATTCTTTATCAAAGATAAAGACCTTATCCAGCAGTGGGTTGCCTTGCAGAAGAAAGGATGACTCTTTCTCAACCAGCCAGCTTACCCTGGCCTGAGGATAAGTCTGCTTTATTGCGCTCAGAACAGGCAGGCCGTGTATTGTATCTCCTATAGAGCTCAGCCGGATGATAAGCAGTTTTTTGTCGTTTAAATTTTCCATGATTGATATTGTCTCATAATGAGCCCGTATCTGCACAAAATAACGAATGAAATCTATAACAAACGTCATAATACCAATTTGCTGTAATCTATCATTTCTTTCAAGAAACAATATATCCCCCAAAAAAACTACAAATACAGAACTGAAAAGGTTTATGATAACATAAATCAGAGTATTATAAGACTCTATAAGTGTTTAAGCTGTAACATCCATCAATAGTATTATATTCAGGCCTTTTTTTTGTGTTACAGAATCCATCTGTTTGATGGAGATAAAATACCTGAGAATTGGATCATTTGGATGAGCCCGTTTTTCAAATACTATTTTATTATTAAAATAACGAATCGGATCACACCTCTAACCAGGTCGGCAGTACATAATATCTAAAAATCGAAGGGTATAATATTTGTATGGTTAGTTACACAAAAGAAGAACTAATGACGCATATTTCTGACATTGAATGTCAGGTTGATTATCTCAAACAGGCAATAGAGCACAAAATTGTTGACGAACAGGAAGAATATCGCCTGAATGCACTTATTGTTAAAAAAGCTCATCTGAAAAAAGAGCTTGAACAGCTTGAAAATCATTCTAATATCCATTGTTTGCTCGATAAATTCAAGCGTTTTTCTCGAAAACCTGCGCTTATAAGCGATTATTTCACACATTAAACACACCAGAAGTTGCTAATTGTTTCTGCGATGATGCCTTGAATTTTGAGGGTTTCATCGCTATTATTATATGTAGAGGTTAAATTTCAGCACCAATACATATGTATTATTCTACTATTACCCGGAGGAATAAAGATGAAAAAACTCATTTATATTATACTACCCGGGGTTTTAATGCTTTTAACCCTGCCGCCTGCTTTTTCGCAGATGCAGTTTTACCGCTATTACAGTGGGCCTGGTGGGTCATATAATCTTAAAAACTTCAGCTCGCAGGGGTTTTCATTTCCAAATGGGGCTAATACGTTTTATTACAACGGAACTACAGGTAATATGAATGCTATGATACAGCAACTCAACCGCCTGATGGAAGAATTTTTCTCTTCCAGTCAGGGGTATAACAACAATTTCAATAACTTCAACAATTTCAGCTATAACAATAATTTTAATCCGTCAATGCCTGAAATGAATATGTATTCAGATATGATGAAGCCCAGTCAAAACCCTTTTATGCCACAAAATGAAGCTATAGAGCAGGCACCTTCTTTTGATCAGGCTCCAGAACTATATTATTAAGGCAGTACGGTTTGAAAATACTTAAAGTTAAACCTTTTAAAGAATTTTTATGATACTAGAAAGTGAAAACGTTAAATACATCTATAAAAAGTATAAAAATTTACCGATACCTTTTGGTGCAACTGGAAAGGTCATCAGGTATGTGGATAATCCGGTAACAACAAAGCTCATCGTAGATTTTAAGGAATATGGCATAGCAATTGTACCACTTTCTGCCATAGAAGCTGTTTAAAATAGAAGATTCTTGGGTTTCGATTTTCAGGATGTTATAAGACCAGTGCCTAACATTAACATACATCTTAAGTACTCAGATTTCCAAGGTAGAGTGCTTAGAATTGTTTAATTCTTTAATCTTTAATGTCTTTTAGATTATATTGTTTTCAATTTATGCACAGATTTTTATTATTATTTATTTTATTTCAGACAAAGATATAAAAATTAAAAAGGTTACATCAGGCGAAAGATCTTAATCAGAATAATCATCAAGACGGTTATAACCTGGCACACCATATATTATCAGGTCTTGTAAAATTTCTGTTTTCTTTTTTTCATATTCTTCCTGGTTGATAATGTTTTTACTTCGTTGGTTTTCAAGTTCTTCAATCCTGTTATCAATGTAATCAAGATTTCTATAGTTTTCATAATAATTCTTTTCTGCTCTAAAAAGGGAACGTCTTCTTTCATAGGTCTTTGAATCAATTTCTTCATAAAGAAGAGAGATTTCATTATTGATCAGGTTATTGAAATAATCTTTATAAAAGGGGTTTTCTTTGTTTATAACAGTTGCCAGATGGAGCTTTTGCTTGAGAGATGAAAGATAAGTTGTTTTCAGAATACGATCTTGTGCATAAAAAATCTTAAGCATCCTGATACTTTCTTCTATTTCATCGTTTTCAGGAACAGTTTTATTTACTGGCCCCATAAGATAACAGGTTACGCCAGCAGGCATTGGCTTTTCCTTCTTATCAGGAGGTGTGGCTTCTTGTGCAAGGTTTTTATTATTGCCAAACGCTGTTATACCAGAAATAACACTTATAATCAGAGATAATATCAAAAATTTCTTTTTCCTGGTGTTTAACATTTTTATATCCTTCAAAACCTTACTATTGCAGGATAATACAAAATTAGTTATTTTTCGAGCTTCTTAAGAAAGGCTCTTAAAGCTTTATTTTAAAAGACTAATGCATAACTATAACAATCAATTTTTTGTTTTCGATTTTTAATAAAGGTTTTTCTTATTTATACCATTCCACATAAATAATTAATATATGCTGATAGAATTCAGTAGGGTGTTTTTGCCTGCACAGCGGGCAAAAACACCCGGCCTCTATAATCTGGAATCTATACATTACTTTCAAGGATCAGTATATTAAAGCTTTAAAGCTTATAGCAGGATATTTAAGATCCGGCATTCTTTTGATTAAGGTTAATTTCAGTATCTGATCCTAGTTAACTAGGCACTGACAAGGTTTGTTGTTATTTTTTCTTCTATTAAAGTTGTAAGATCAGGCTTTGTAATCTCTTTGAGATCGTATCTGACTCTCACAATTGGCTTGTCGGTTTTAATAATACGCTCAAGATTAATAGGTGTGCCACCTACAACAACATCACAATCGGATTTGTTTATTGTTTCTTCAAGTTCTTTGATTTGAGCATCACCATAACCCATAGCCGGAAGTATTTTTTCCAGATGTTTATAGTTATTATAAGTTTCTTTGATAGAACCAACGGCAAAAGGCCTGGGATCAATTATTTCGGCAGCTTCATGGTTTTGAGCAGCAATAAAACCTGCTCCATATCTCATTTCACCATGAGTAAGTGTTGGCCCATCCTCAACTACCAGAACTTTTTTGCCTTTAATTAATCTGGCATCTTCTTCAGGCACAAGCGTAATAGGAGATCTTGCATCCATAATGACTGCCTGAGGGTTTATTTCTTTAAGGTTTTTTCTTACACGCTCAACATTCTTGAGATCAGCAGTTTCTACTTTGTTAATAATTAAAACATCAGCCATTCTTGCGTTAACCTGCCCCGGATAGTAATCTATTTCGTGGTCAGGCCTGTGCGGATCAGCAACTGTAATAGCTAGATCTGGCTTAAAGAAAGGCATATCATTATTGCCGCCATCCCATACGATTACATCAGCTTCTTTTTCGGCCTCAGAAAGTATAGCAGCATAGTCAACACCTGCATATACTATAGTATCACGGTCTATATGCGGCTCATATTCTTCTCTTTCTTCGATAGTGCATTTATGTTTTATAAGATCATCATAGCTTGCAAAGCGCTGGCATTTTTGTGCTACCAGGTCGCCATAGGGCATAGGATGCCTGACGGCTACTGTTTTGAGCCCTTTTGCTTTTAAAATTTCACAAACTCTTCTGGTGGTTTGAGATTTGCCGGTTCCTGTTCTGACTGCACAGACAGAGATAACTGGCTTACTGGATTTAAGCAATGTTTTATCAGGCCCCATTAGTTTAAAATCAGCACCTGAAGCCAGAACGATTGATGCTTTATCCATTACTGTGTGGTTCCAGAGGTCACTGTATGCTAGAACCACTTCATCTACTTTATGTTGTTTGATAAGTTCAGGCAGTTTTTCTTCTGCATAGATGGGTATACCTGAAGGATACAATTTTCCAGATAGTTCTGCCGGGTATTTTCTATCATGAATATCGGGTATCTGTGTAGCAGTAAAGGCAACAACCTGATAATTTTCGTTATCTCTGAAATAGACATTAAAGTTGTGGAAATCTCTTCCGGCTGCGCCCATAATAATTACTTTTTTTGTTTTCATAGTCCAGACCTCTTTCTCTATATAATAACAAAGCACGGGGTAAAACCTGATTATACTTATAAATTGAGCAATAAGCTAATTTGCTTATTGAACTCAGCTCATTAAGATATTATTTATAGTTAAAAAAAAGAGTCAAGTTTTTATGTATGATTAATGGTTGCTATAATAGCAAGATAATTGTCTCTCCATACGGTGTCGTCAGGCTCATTTTCAGGCAACTCTAGTGTGATTACCGGTATATTACGTTCAATGCCAGCGTATGTGCCAAGCGATCCGGGGGTTTGATAGCCAATATCTTTTTGAATTTTATAGTGGTTAAGTTTAGTCATTAAATCAGCATATTTTTCAGCCGGGCCGTCAAAATTAATGAGTTTGTAGGGTTGATGCAGGTTAATAATTAATTCTGGTTTATATTTTTCTATTAAGTTAATGATGATGAGTGTTTCGGGTTCGCTTGCCGGGCTTTCTCCCGGGTAGAATTCATTTTTTTCTTTAGAATGTTCCCAGTTTTTTGCAGGGAAGTTTCTGTTAATGTCTACTCCCCGGGCGTTGCCACGGTTATTCTGGCTGTAGCCATCGGGATTTAATACAGGTATAATAATTAGCTGTTTATTTTGTAGAAGAAGTTTATTTTCTTCAAAGTATGCAAGCGTTTTAAGAGCAATAGTTTTGCCTTGCTTTTCGTCACCGTGCATACAGGCTATCACAAATATATATTTATCCCCTTTGCCTATAAAGGCAGCGTTTATATCCTGTTTATTTATGCTCTCGCCCAGTTTCTTCCATTCTGTCAGTATCATAAGGTTTAAATACTTCCATTATAGTAATTCATACTTCTATTTCACTGTTAGCCCGAGGATAACACAAAAAATGTAAAAAAATCCAGTGGCTTTACAATGCTGTATTTGGGTGATCTTTGTGTATAGAAGGCCAGAAGTATTGTTTGGTGGTAAAAATATTTATTATTTACCTGTTAAATCCAAATGTCATTTACATTTGCTGTAAAATTTTTCAATTTTCTATTAATTTAGATCTTTAAAAATTTTTTTTATGCGCTAAAATAAGAGTGCTAAAATATGAGAGATATTTTTTATCTCCAGGGGGGTAATTGGGGGTCTATCTTTGAGAAAAGATGTTTTATCATGGCTCTTTGCAGGCTTTTTGATATTAATAATAATAATAACTAATCCATTTACATCGCCAACAGGCAATGTAACTGTAGATATTATGTCTGATTATAATAAATTAAATAGCAGTATTAACATTAATCAGCTATCTGCCTCAGAGAAGAAAGATTATGCAGAAGAATACGTCTATATGGCCCGTCAATTTGTCAAGCACGATAAGTTTGACAGGGCTATTGAGGCTATAAATACCGCTATAGAGTTAAATCCATATTATGAAAACATCTATAACGATCTTGGAAGTGTTTATTTATCGAAGATATCTTACTTTTCTGGCAATAATGTTGAAAAAATAAAAAATTCTAAAGAGTTGCAGCTTGCTAAAGAATTATTTCAGAAGAATATAAATGATTATCCTGATTCACCGACAAGTTTTGATGGTCTGATAAACTTATATATTACTGTTGGTAAATATGATCAGGCTATTGAAACTGCTACCATAGGTTGTTTTGCAAAGCCTGCCTTTAAAAATAGATGTAAAAAGGTAGCAGATCTTCATCTTCTTAAAGGGGATAGGGATAAAGCTATTGATTTCTACAGAAACCTGACGACAATAATAAATAATTCTGATATATCCTGGGTTTACAGACGTATAGGCTATATCTATCACGCTGAAGGCAGCTGCAAAGAGGCCAAAAAGTATTTTAAGCAGGCATACAAAGTTCATCCAACTAAAGAAAACCTGGAAGCTGTCGTTTTAACCTGTTATGACAATTCTCTTTATGAGCAAAATTACCGGTAATAGTTTCTGTTACTCATTACTGTCCGGTTAAATTTTATCTGAGGGTTTGGTTTTTGGGCCCGCAGGCCCAAAAACCAAACCCGACCTATCTCTTCGCTGAACCCTGTTTAATAATTTTTGCCAGTTTCTTTAATTTAACTTCCTGTAAAATTTTCTAATCCAAAACAAATATTATGACAGGCTTTATACATCTAAATAAAATCTTTTACCGGACACCAGTTGTTACTAATAGTTTCCCTTTTTTAAAATTGAAAAAAGATTATTTTTATGCTAATTTAAGTTAACTCAAATGATGATATCAATCTTAAAACTATTTTAAAACGCCGTTCAAAGGGGAAAAGAGAGGGTTATTTAACTTTCAGTTTATATAAGCTGTCTTAGTCGATCTATCATTTGCAGAAAAACAGGGGGTTAAAACATCGGGGGAGTCGTTAATGTTTTCAATATCAGGTATTTCACAGGTATCTGTAACACAAACAAAACCATTAAAAGGCTATTTAAATAAATACTGTCACAAACAAAACGTTAGCTTCGGAGCAGGCAGGCTAAACATTCTTGCTACTGCCGATAATCACGGCCATTTTGAAACACTGCCAGAAGTATACAGTAATGTAGTCAGGCATATAGACAAAATATTTCCTGATAAAAATAAACCCGGCACACGAAATGTACTTACTATTGCTGGTGACTGGTTTATAGACCTTAAACAAAAAGGATACAAAACCAGAAATGACCCTGAAAAACTGGGGTTCAGCTCAGGGGATGTTCCAGAGATGACAGCAGGATTCTATAATATTTATATGTTGAATAAATTTACTGAATGTTTGAATAAAATTCTCACCAGTAAAAACAACCCGGAACAACCAAAACTTAAAACTGTATACACACCGGGCAACCATTGCCTCGAAGATGGAGATAGTTATCTGGCAAGCATTTTGAAGTATTCCAATAAAGATATGTCTACTGTCGTCAGCAATATCAATCTTGCCAGTTCTCCGGCATTCAACCAGTTTAAATCAATTAAAGAAAAAGAAATCATTGAAATACCTGATGATAAAGATAAAAACAAAGTTCATAAAGTACTTATGCTTGGCCTGACAGTTAATACAGTTGATTTTTACTGCAAGGGCAAAGCCTCAGGACTGGATGTTTTGGATAGATCAGCAAAAAAGACTGAGCAGCTTCAGTATCCAGAAGATGTAAAAGAAACTATCCAACGCCTTTACAAAAATATTAATGAGTTTAAATCGCAAAACCCTCAGGGAGGAGTAGTAATAATCAATCATAACGGTAACCCATTTGCCAATGCTATTATACAGGGCATTGATCAGTTAAGCACTTCAAATGGCAAGAATTACAAAGTTGATGCCCTTCTCAATGGCCACGACCATAGAGATCAAACAACTTACATTGGTAAAAACAAGACACCGGTTGTTTCTTTAAGCCAGAATAATCAGAAACTCGGTACAGTAAAACTTCTCTTTGATGACAATGGCAAGCTAACAGTTGAAACATCCCGTTTAGATGTGGATAAGAATATCTCTGAACAGAAAAACCCGCTGAAAAGGGTTTTAAATAGACTGCTAAGAGATGACTTTAAGCTTAATATAAGTATTAAGGTTACTGATAAAGACGGAAAACCTCTTGATAAAATGAAAGAACTCAGCTGCGAGGACATAAGGTTTACAAACAATGCCATGGCAAACTTTTTAACTGATACACTACTTAAAATGACCCGCAAATATGATCCATCAGTAGAAATATTCGGTATAAGCTCTTCAGCTATTAGAGGCAACTTGCCCGTAAATGGTAAAAAAGCCAGCAACATGAACCTCATAGGTGTATTATGCGGTATAACTGACGAAGATTCAAAAATCTATAAGGCCAACCTTAGCGGCAAAGACCTGATGCAAATTATTCTTAAGAATGTTTATGGCAATATGCACAATAAAACCAGAAATGAGCTTATACAGTGGTCTGGAATACAGATAAATAGAGATAAAATTATAGAAACAATGAATGCTCATTCATTTAAACCAGATCAGTTCAATGAAAGCAACCTCTCTGACTATGATGGTCTGATAAATATCAGGATGCCAGGTGACTCAAATTATCAACCAGTAGACCTGAACAAGGTTTACCGTGTTGCACTACCCGCTGAAGCATTAAGAAGCAAGCTGGTAGAGTTTAAAGATGCTTTTACCCCACTTTCTGATCAGGATATCAGAGCCAAACAACTCCTGAAAGATTCATTTGAAGATGCCGGTAACAATATTGTTATTACAGACCCGGGTGCTGATATCAGAGTTATAACAGCTGATAATGACAGCGAAGGCTTTATCAAGACACTCTCTTTAAACCTCTTAGACGATAACAGGCAGCTAGTCGCATAGTCAACAATAACATGTTATATATAATTGCATACTATTTTTTTCATTGTAGAAATTTTTATGAGACTTCACTGATGTCCGGTAAAAGATTTTATTTTGATGGAACCTCTGATTAATTACGGAATTACTGATTCCAGCAAAAGCAGGGAGATTTCTTGAATCTGAGAACATACAAGTTATTCAAAGATCTCAGATGTATAAATTTAGTCATAATATCTGTTTTGGATTATAAAATTTTACAGGAAGTTAAATTAAAAATACTGGAGAAAATTATTAAACAGGGTTCAGCGAATAGATAGATCAGAAAAAATTTAACCGGACATTAATGAATCAATAATGTTGAGGAGGTTCAAGCCTGAACCAGTAAAAGCCGTGTGGGCCCATAGTAAGCAAATAGGGCAATTCACCTATCCGGGGGAACCTTATATTGCCAAACAAATCAACAGGGGTCCAGCCGTTATATCGCTGAAGGTTAAGTTCTGCATATTGACTGAACCTTGAGAGATTGTTAATAACAAGAACTATATCATCCCCATATTCTCTTATGTAGGTAATAACACGCCTGTTTTCAGGATGAAGGAACTCTATTTTGCCCCTGCCAAAGGAAGGATGCCGCTTTCTGATTCTTAAAAGTAATTTTATCCAGTTTAGAAAAGAAGATTTTGATCTTTCCTGCTCTTCAACATTTGCTCCCTGATAGCTATAGGCAGGGTCTCTAATCAGCGGGTAGCATAGTTGATCAGGATTAGCATCTGAAAAGCCTGCATTTCGGTCGCCGTTCCATTGCATGGGCGTTCTTACTCCTGATCTATCGCCGAGATAAATATTATCTCCCATGCCTATTTCGTCACCATAATATATGACAGGGCTACCCGGCAAGGTCAAAAGTAAACTATGCATTAACTCTATTGCCCGCCTGTTTTTATCCATCAAAGGGAATAGTCGGCGGCGTATACCAATATTAATACGCATTCTGGGGTCTTTAGCAAAGGTTTTATACATAAATTGCCGTTCTCTATCAGAGACCATTTCAAGTGTTAGCTCATCATGGTTCCTTAAGAATATACCCCACTGACACATATCAGGTATCTCAGGAAGCTCATTAATAACTTCTTCAATGGGTTTGCGCTCTTCTTTTCTAAGAGACATAAAGATTCTGGGCATCAGGGGGAAATTAAAGGCCATATGAAATTCATCGCCGTCTCCGAAATAGTCTACCACATCTTTAGGAAGCTGGTTTGCTTCGGCCAGCAAAACTGTCCCCGGGTGGTTTTCATCAACAAATTTTCTTAATTTCCTGCAAAAGGCGTGTGTTTCAGGAAGGTTTTCACAATTGGTACCTTCTCTTTCAAATAGATACGGTACTGCATCGACCCTGAAACCGTCCAGGCCTTTTTTTAGCCAGAAGTCTACTACTGAAAGCATTTCTTCCTGTACTTCCGGGTTATCATAGTTCAGGTCAGGCTGGTGGCTGAAGAATCTGTGCCAGTAATATTTACCAACTTTCGGGTGGTAAGTCCAGTTTGAGGTTTCTGTATCGCAAAAGATTATGCGTGCTTCTATATATTTTTCCGGGTTATCTGTCCAGACAAAATAGTCGTGGTATTTTGAGTTCGGGTTTTCGCATGCCTGCTTAAACCAGGGATGTTCGCTGCTGATGTGGTTTACGACCAGGTCAGCTATAACGCTGATACCTCTTTTGTGGGCAGCGTCTATAAAAGCTTCAAAGTCTTTCATTCTGCCATAGTCAGGGTGTATATTATAAAAATCAGCAATATCATAACCGTCGTCTCTCAAAGGAGATGGATACATAGGTAATAGCCATACGCAGGTTACGCCGAGGTTTTTAATATAATCCAGTTTCTTTCTAAGACCTATAAAATCACCTATACCATCAGCATTTCCGTCTTTAAAAGACCTGACGAATACTTCATAGAATACGGCATCTTTATACCAGTCTTTCATTGATTTTCAGGCTCCTGTCTGGTTGTGGTCAAATTCGGATTTGTTATTAGCATTCTGGCTTATACCAAGATACTAACAACTGAATTTGATTGTCAAATCATATTATTTTAATACTATACTGCTCTTTGAAAGAAATGATAGATTGCAGCAACTTGGAGAGTATAAGCATCTATAGTTTACTTTTGTGAATTGGTATAGCAAGTATTACAATGGCTCTTGATTCTTTAAGTTTCTTATGGCACTGACTTTTCCGATAACAATCAAATTATCTCCACCCTGTAAAAGCTCTGACGGATTAATATTTGTGATTTGTTTTTGATCTCTGCGGATACCTACAAGTGTTGAACCAAATCGCTGACGAAAGTTGATATCTTTTAATGATTTACCTGAAAGCTCAGAGTTATTAGAAACAGTTATTTCTGCTATTTCAAAATGATCAACATCATTATTATCAGAATCAAAAAGCTCTTTAATTTTATTAAGTAGATTTTCAGCCTCTTTTAGTCTTGCAGGAGTACCCATAAGAAGCAGTCGATCACCCGGAAATATTCTGAAATCGTGGGTAAGTTCATAATAAATAGCACCACCCCGGCTAATAGCAAGAATAGAGATCCCTTCTGAAGAGAGCGGAAGTTCTTTTATCGCTTGTCCTGCAACAGAAGCATCAGAACGGATGCGCACTTCTGCAAATGAAATGGGCCAGTTTATATTTTCTGGCAAAAAGTCCATTGCATAGGTTAAAGCATCTGCGGCCTGTTCGGTTGCATCTTTAAATGGACAAAAGACTATATTAGCACCATTGCTTTTATATTCATTGGCTTCTTCTTCATTTATGGCAGTTAAAGCAACCTTTCCATTATATCCATACTTTTTAAGGTCATTAAGAAGGGGTAGATTTATATCTTTTGAACGTACAGTACTAATTAACCATCGGGTTTTGCTAAGAGGTAAATGGTCAAGCATTTCAGGGTTTGTCATATCTCCATAGATAACGGGCACAGCTTTTTTGCGCCATTTGTCTAAAACACCAGGGTCAAAATCAACGCCCAGTACTGTTTTATTTCGTCGTAAAATATATTCACATAAGCCACTGCCATAATTACCCAATCCCACCAGGATAACATCAATCATTTCTGTATCACTAATAGTATCCAGGGCTGCTTCTCTGAATGGGTTTTTTCTTTCAAAGATCTTAAGAGGTTCAGACAGAAATCGGAAGAGCTGTTCAGAATACAATATCATATAAGTTGACATAAATATAGTTACAACACCAACAAGAGTAATCAATCCCATTGTTTCATTGTTAATATGGCCAATGCTGAGACCCAAAGCTGCTACAATAAGAGAGAATTCGCTAATTTGTGCCACCACAAGCCCTGCAAGAAAGGAAGTGCGACGCCTGTAGCCCATTAATCCCATAATAATTAAGACTATTATAGGGTTTCCTATAAGTACAAATATAGAAAATACAACTGCTGGCCCCAGTTGAGATCCTACAGTAGACCAGTCGAGGCGTGCTCCTAGGTCAATAAAGAAAAACAGTAGCAGAAAATCTCTCAAGCTTAACAGGCGCACACCTATTAAATCTCGATAAGCAGTAGATGCCAGAGAAACCCCGGCTAGAAATGCACCTACTTCTTTGCTAAAACCAAGATAATCACTGCTTGCGCCTAGAAATACTGCCCATGCAATAGCAAAAAGTATTAAAAGTTCTTGCGAATAAGCAAGAAATTTTGTAACACGGGGTATAACATATTTCATTAAAAGAGCTACAGCAGCTAAAAATAAGATTCCTTTTAATGCTATTAGTATTACAGTAATATAAGCTGATCCTTCTTCTGTTACAGAGGCTCCCAGGGTTGTCAGACCAACCAGGGCTATTATAGCTGCAATATCCTGAACGATTAAAAAGCCGATAGCTATTTGTCCGTGGAGCGAATCAATTTCTTTTTTATCGGATAACAATTTTACAATAATGATTGTGCTGGAAAACGTCAAAGCTACAGCCACGTAAGCAGCACTCAGAAAAGACATTCCAAAGGCAAGTGCTATTAATAAGCCAATGAGTGAGGTAAAAATAATTTGCCCCATGCCCGTAGCCAGAGCAACCATACCTGTTGTACGTATTAAATTCAAATCAAGTTTAAGACCTACAATAAATAACAGGAGTGCAATGCCTATATGAGCAAGCAGTTCAATTTCTTCGTAGCTATTTATGATTCCTAATACTGATGGGCCAGCCAGAATACCTGTTAATAAAAACATTATTATTAATGGCTGCCGTAACTTCTGACCAATAATACCTGTTATTGTAGCGAGGGCAAGGAGGCTAGCTATTTCAATAAAAGTACTTGTGTGTTCCATTTGTTAATCCATTATCGTATGTATTGATGCTCTATAATAATTAAACAAATAGAAATTATCAAGAAAAGAAATAGGTTTCTCTAAGAGTATTTACGAGGTAAGTGACTAATATACTATACGACATAAAAAATTAAACAATTCTAATAAGTCTCCAGAAATCTGATTACTTATGACTTTTATTATAATTAAAATTACATATCTTTGTATTCATAAGTAAATTTAACCTCAAAGTCTTTGTTATTTTGCTGTTTCACTTTCATTCAGAGGGTATAACATCAGTATCAGGGTTTCAAAGAGATATAAAATTAGGTATGGATTGAACGAGCCAACCAGTCTGAGCCTATAAAGCAGGCATACGAAACCCGTAAGCCAGTTATAAACCTGCAACGGTCACATTTAATGCGGAACAAACCCGAATATTTTTAGTTTTGTAACATTTTATACCTGAAAGCCTGATAAGCTGTCATGATTCATTTTCAGGATACTTATATCACTTAAGAGTTTGATTCAATAACAACAGGTATTTGTATTTCTTTGCTTAATATCACATCAGTAAATAATATACCGTTTCAGGGTATAAAAAATTATTCACAGCTTGTTTCACCCTTCAGCAAGCAGCAACTTCTTGCTGATAAGGTTTCTTTTGGCTATGATTCTCCTCTAAAAGATATAGCAAGACATTGTGCATACTGTGGCTGCGAAATGATAACAGAAGAAGACCTTAATAGCTATACTGGCAAAATGCTTGGCCAGAATGGAAGTAAATTTCAATCACTCATAAAGTATATACAGAAAAAATTTCACAAAAAAGACTCTAACGACGCCCGTCTTATCATTTTAAATGAACTGCATAAGCTCTCTGTCGAATATCCTGCTAAAAGAGGTGACGAAATAATACATATGTATTCCCTGGCAACTAAAAATCGCCTGCAAAATACTATCGATAAAGAGGCCCTTCAAATCGACAACGTGAGAAATAATTTAAATCGACTGAAAGCCACTCAGCCTGATTTTATAGAAAAAGAAATAGATAAACTGCTTGAAATAAATCCCTCTCGCCTTATGACCTGGTATAAAGAAGTTGGAGTCATTGTTAGAAAGGCTGAAAAAGAGGCCATACCACCCACAGAAGAGTTTATAATTTATAGCGATATAATAAGCAAGAAATTTGAACAATTAAAAAGCGATGACCTGTTAAAACTTGCAAGCAGAGAAACCCCGCATGTGCTTGTTAGAGCACTATTAGCACCCCTGCTGGTTACAATGGAACACATACACCCGCATTCAAAAGGCGGAAGAGATGATACTTTTAACTATCTGCCTGTCTGTCAGGATTGTAACACCGAACGGGGCAACGTTGATTTTACTCAGGAACTAAAACGCAAACCTGAAATTAAAACATATATTGAAAACTGCCTGAAAGAACTCAAACGTATCATCAAAAGTATGCCATCTCCCGGTATACTGAAAGACTATATTGCAGAAGTAACAAGGACACTAAAAACTGAATCAAAGGGCCAGCTTGATATAGCAGTTTAATCGCTAAAAATGTTTGAATGAGCCAACCAGCAAGCTATAATAGATGATTGCAAAACGTTATAAGCATTTTCATAAACAACAAAAAAACGGCTACA
The DNA here is from genome assembly GCA_964517135.1 of uncultured Gammaproteobacteria bacterium. Taxonomy (GTDB): domain Bacteria; phylum Cyanobacteriota; class Vampirovibrionia; order JBFMGH01; family JBFMGH01; genus CAZFBA01. Next base: position 71,364 of record CAZFBA010000001.1, on the reverse strand, counting down.
CAATGTAGCCGCCATAGCGTTATCAGAAAGTGTCTCTACTCTTTCTTATAGAGAATACCTTTAGAAGATTATGACAGTTATGTTATGCCATCATAGACATACCGGGCATCTGGAATGGCATCTGGCCTTGTTGTTGTCCCTGGCCTTGCTGCCCGCCACCTAATAACTGCATCATCATTTGCATCATTTGGCCCATTAAAGCCATAAACATTTGCAGCATCTGCATCATGGGGTTTTGTTGCTGCTGTTGCTGTTGTGGCTTTTGCTGTTGTTGCTGTTGCTGGGGTTGCTGAGCATTCTGAGCATTTTGTGGGTTCTGAGCATTTTGTGGGTTCTGAGCATTTGGGGCATTACTTTTGTTGAGTATGCCGTCATCTTTCAGGTCACCACCGATTTTTTCTAACATTGCACCCAGAAGCTGCATCGGGTTTGGTGGCTGTTGTTGTTGTGGTTGTTGTTGCTGGGGTTGAGCAACCTGGCCAGCACCAGCACCAGCACCAGCCATTGCAAATGCACCATTAGCGCCAGCCTGAGCATAAGCAAATGCACCAGCAGACTGATCAAAACTTGTTTGTTGTTGTTGCTGCTGTTGTGCTTGTGGATACATGAGCATGTAATTATTGATTTGTAAATGTCCCATTAAATTCCTCCCTTAATCTCTCTTTATTCCCTCTCTCTCCAAATTTTTATGAAAATATTCATCACTTTAAAGCTTAAAGCCCAAATTATGCACTCAGCACAATCAGAGCTAACAAAAAATATACAGACTACCTCCTCTTCCTTCTTTTCAAATAGATACCCTTCATAAACTTAGGAAACTTAAGAGTGCAAGCTTTTTAAAAAAAATTATGTCTAAAATTCACCTAAATAAATTCCTTATTATTATAAAAACAATCTTGCCTTTCGAATTGCCTGAAAAGCTGAAATAGATTTTCTTTTCAGCGCCTTAAATGTAACTAAAATGGCATTTTTTAACTACAATGAATGCATACCGTATATATTGATAATATACAGCATTTATAAACTATTAATACTTCGAAGTTACAAAACAGGTATTTACAAAACTTCACAGTGAGTATTTCTAGTTACATTTAAACAGAACTTTGCCTGTATTAACCTGCTGATAGGTTTTGTTAGCCTTTCAGGTTGATTAAAATGCCAGTATTATTGCTGTTAGTTAATATTGTAAAGGGGTTAAAAGTTGCAGACATAAGATAGTTTAATAATCCTAATAGCATTAAAGAAGCAGGTATAATTGTTAATGAGTTAATATTGCTTTTGTCAGCAGACAAACCAGGAATCATTGAGAGTGCAGAAGCAAAAGCCTCAAGAGGATCTCCCTGGCCGGTTTGTTTTTGATCTTTAGTGCTATTTGTTTGGCCCACAGATAATAAATACATACCTGCAATAGTCATTTGCATTCTCCTTTCTAAACCTTGCTTATTCTAGATGTATAAAAATTATTTAAATTTCCCCTGTATTTATAAAAAAAATTTTTTTCAACCCTGCATGCTGAACAATTTGTTTTATTTTACTGGTAGATTTTCTTGAGATCTTAGAATATAGTGAATACATGATTTTAAATTAAGTCTTTTATAAATAATACTGAGTTGCAATCAATGTATAAGCTGTCATTCTGAGGGCGAAGTTTGAAAAAACCCCTACAAATAGATCCTTCGCTGTGCTCAGGGTGACTTAAAAGCTATAAAGAGGCTAATAACCTCAGGAGTGCACTTAGTGCACTCCTGAGAGAGCCGTTATTTGATACTATTGTGAATGCATAATTTAATACCTCTTTTATAAATAAGATTTTTCTAAATGTGTTTTAATAATAAACAAAACCACTATTAAAGCTATGTCTTATGCTCTCATGCTGAAATAAAACCAGCTCCCGTATAATGTTTAAAGTTATAATCAGGCCATATTAAATATCCAGCACAAAAAATTCACTATAACTTGCAGCAAAAAGAAAAAATGGTTACTATATAAAATGTTTTAAAACAGGGAACAATATCAATTGAAAATAAATCTGGTGCCACTAAAACGCCTTTTTTTACCGGCCTTTTTCCATTATGGTATAGGCTTTCATGATGCTGTATATCGCACAACATACTACGATGAACCAGAAAGTATTGAAGGCCCAAAGATATTTGCAACATGGCACGGCCGTATGGTCTGCTTTTTAAAGATAAAACCCCGCAAAAAACTGAATGTCTTAATATCTAAAAGCAATGACGGAGATATTATAACCCATGCCCTTCAAAAACTGGGCTTTAAAGTAATTCGTGGTTCTGCATCAAGAGGCGGAATGCTTGCTATAAAAGGCATGCTGGATGTCTTAACAGCCGGCGAAAACGTTGCCTTCACAGTAGACGGACCAAGAGGGCCTATTTATGATGTAAAATTAGGTATAATAAAACTGGCTCAGACTTCAGGAGCACCAATAATACCTGTTGTGCCTGTAACCGGAACCCGTATAATCTTCCCTACCTGGGATAAATTCTATGGCCCTCTTGCTTTTAGCCACATAAAAATGCATTACGGCAAACCCTTTTACATCAACACTGATGCTAGTGAAGCCGAACAGGAACAAAAACGCATTGAATTAAAAGAATATATGATACAATTTACCCGGGAGGCTGAAAAGTTATCCAATACGCTTACGAAAGATCTCTTGCTTAACTAAAATCAAAAGGAAAGGGGCTTTATATTGAAATTAGGCATTGACGTTGAGAGATTTTTATCAGAATGGGCACTCGAGCACTCAGGAGACCTTGTTGAAGAGCTTGAAATAATACTTGAAAACGATTCTATAACTAATGAACATAAGCTTAAAGCCATCTATAGCAAAACACTTAACTTTGTTTTTGCAGCAATCACAGTATCCATCAAAGAAAACAATAAACAAATAGAGAAACAACTTCGACGTGCAGGCGTTCAACTGCCATAAAAAATGTAGCATATAATTAATACCTTCTGATTTTATTATTATTCCTGCTTAAAAGCCGGTTTTTACATATAAGAAATAGCTTCTTTTTACAATTATTCACTTCAAGAACAAAAATTAGATTATTTGGCTAATGTCAAATAAGAAATATCTTCTTTTTTATACTATTGTATACTTGCAAAATATCTACGTTTGGTTAACAATTTTTAATAAGTTAGAGGTTTCTTTTAGAGAGATCAAAATTTAATAAAAATACCTGTATTGCACAAATAGCTTATCCATTTGTTTATTAATTTTTATATATCGTTAATATGCAACGTAAAATGAGGAGAAATTATGCCAATACCCAGACTAAGCCAGGATGAAATGAAAGAAATGGCCAAAACAATACGCCGGGACATAGTCAAAATGACCTGTGAAGCAGGTTCAGGCCACCCGGGCGGCAGTTTGTCTGCTACAGATATACTGGTAGCACTGTATTTCAACAAAATGAACCACGATCCGCTAAAACCTGAATGGGATGAACGTGACCGTTTTGTACTTTCAAAAGGCCATATCTGCCCGGCCCTCTATGCAGTTCTTGCCAGAGCTGGCTATTTTTCAGTAGATGAACTTTTAACATTGAGAAAAATGTTTTCACGCCTGCAAGGACACCCTGCTTTAAATAAAGACTTACCGGGTATTGAAGTATCATCCGGTTCTCTTGGTCAGGGTCTTTCTGTAGCTGTGGGTGTTGCCCTTGGTCTTAAAATGGATAATAAACCACAAAAAGTTTATTGCCTCTGCGGAGATGGTGAACTGCAAGAAGGGCAAATATGGGAAGCTGTTATGACAGGTGCCCATTACCAGCTTGATAGACTTATATGTATCGTCGATAAAAACAATCTCCAGATAGACGGCAAAGTGCAGGATGTTATGAATATAGATCCACTTAAAGAAAAGTTTGAAGCCTTTAACTGGAATGTTATTGAATGCGATGGCCACAATTTAGAAGAACTCATGGAAGCTTATGACAAAGCCGACAAGAATAAAGGTAAACCTACCTGTATTGTTGCCAATACAATCAAAGGCAAAGGGGTATCCTTCATGGAAGACGAAGCTGGGTGGCACGGTAAAGCCCCAAGCAAAGAACAATGCGCCCTGGCAATGCAAGAATTAGCTTAATTTAAAGAGGAGAAATATATGACTTGGACTGTAGCAGAAAAATGCATACCAACAAGACTTGGTTACGGCGAAGGATTAGTAGAACTGGGCAGAAGAAACCCTAACGTTGTTGTTTTAGGAGCTGATATAACATCTTCAACAAATGCATCAATGTTTAAAGATGAGTATCCTGACAGGTTCTTCTCTATCGGCATAGCTGAACAAGATATGGTCGGAACAGCTGCCGGGCTTGCCCTGACAGGTAAAGTTCCGTTTGTGTGTACCTATGGCGTTTTTGCTTCCGGTAGATGCTGGGATCAAATTAGAACAACTGTCTGTTATTCAGAATTGAATGTAAAAATCGGTGGTGCCCATGGCGGCATCTCAGTCGGGCCAGATGGTGCAACACACCAGGCACTTGAAGAAATTTCCATTATGCGCTGCCTGCCATGTATGACCGTTGTTGTTCCCTGTGATTCAACTGAAACCAGAAAGGCTACCATAGCTATAGGTGAAATGCCAGGACCAGCTTACATACGCTTTGGGCGTGAAGCCGTACCGGTTGTAACTGACGAGAATACCCCATTTACTCTGGGGAAAGCTGAAACCTTTAGAGAAGGTACTGATTTATCCATTATAGCCTGTGGTGTAATGGTTTATGAAGCTCTTGAAACAGCCAAAAACCTTGAAAAAGAAGGTATCAGTACCAGGGTTATTAACCTGCATACCATTAAACCAATTGACAGAGAAGCTATAGTTAAAGCAGCCCGGGAAACAGGCGCAGTAGTAACAGCAGAAGAACACCAGATTTATGGCGGGCTTGGCGGAGCTGTGGCTGAAGTGCTTGTTACAGAATGTCCGGTGCCGGTTGAAATGGTCGCTGTTAAAGATAGATTTGGCGAATCAGGCCAGCCACTCGAACTAATGGTAGAATTTGGCCTGACACATAATGAAATTTACAATGCTGCTAAAAAAGTTTTAGCCAGAAAATAAGGCAGGGGAGGAAATAATTCATGTTAACCAAAGTCAATCTAGAAGAAAAGCTTGCTAAAAGGATGTTCAAACTGGGCACCGAAACAGCTTTTGAAGTTTTAGCAAAAGCCAGGGCTCTTGAAGCCCAGGGAAAACATATAGTGCACCTTGAAATCGGAGAGCCAGATTTTGATACACCCCAAAACATCAAAGATGCGGCCAAAAAAGCTCTCGATGATGGTTATACTCACTATTGCCCATCTGCCGGGCTGCCTGAATTGAGAGATGTCATAGCTGAAACAGTTACCAAATCTCATGGCATTAAAGTTAAAAGAGAAAATGTAGTTGTCACACCGGGTGCTAAACCTATTATGTGGTATGCTATACTGGCTCTCTGCGAACAGGGAGATGAGGTAATATATCCTAACCCTGGTTTTCCTATATATGAATCTGTTATCAACTTCGTCGGAGCTACTCCTGTGCCGATCAAGCTGAGAGAAGAACGCAATTTTGTCTTTGATTTAGAAGAATTTAAATCTAAAATTACTGACAAAACAAAACTTGTTATACTAAATTCACCTCAAAACCCAACAGGTGGCGTCCTTTCTAAGGATGATATTAAAAAAATTGCTCAAATAGCTAAAGAACATAGCTTTATGATTCTTACTGATGAAGTCTATAACAAGATTTTATACGATGGAGAAACTTTTAACTCAATAGCATCAGACCCTGAATTGCAGGATAGAACAATTATTCTTGATGGTTTCTCAAAATCTTACGCAATGACAGGCTGGAGAATGGGTTATGGCGTTATGAGAGAAGATCTTGCTGCTCTTATTGCCAAACTTGAAACCAATTCAGATTCTTGCACATGTGTCTTTAACCAGGTAGCCTGCATTGAAGCCCTCAAAGGCCCTCAGGATGAAGTCTATGAAATGGTTAAAGAGTTTGAAAAACGCCGTAATGTCATTGTAAAAGGTCTGAATGAAATACCGGGTATCTCTTGCAAGAACCCGATTGGGGCCTTTTATGTTTTTCCTAATATCACTCAGACAGGCAAAGATAGTAACTGGCTCGCTGATTACCTTTTAAAAGAAGGCAATGTAGCAGCGTTATCCGGCACATGTTTTGGTGAGTACGGTGAAGGCTACCTGAGGTTTTCTTATGCCAACAGCGTAGAAAATATTGAGCTGGCTCTGGAAAGAATCGATAAGGCCATCAGGAAATTATAAATATTTAAAAAATTTAAACAGCCGGCATGCCCTGTGTGTGCCGGTTTTACGTTTTTCAAAAATTTATAAACTGAAAACTGTTCAAAGTACGTATAAACAGTCAGCAGTGCAATAAATACTTGTCTGGCAGTTTCAGCACTTATACTGATCCTTGAAAGTAATGTATAGATTCCAGATTATAGAGGCTATATATTAATTATTTACGTGGAATGGTATAACTTAAAAAATTTGGTATTTGCGTGCCAAGCTCTTATAATAAACTTATCAACAGATCAAAATAGAACAGGATATCAAATGGTCATAGCTATTTTAGGACTCGGCTCTAATTTAGGCGACCGGGTTGGTTACATACAACAGGCAGTGCAGTTTTTAAAAGATGCTGAAGGAATAACAGTCACGGAAACATCAAGTTTCTATGAAACAGAACCGGTCGGTATGAATACTGACCGCTGGTTTGTCAATGCTGTTGTTGTTATAGATACGAATCTTGAGCCTGTCCCCCTTCTGGATGTCTGTAATGATATTGAAAGAAGACTTGGCCGAGAAAGAGACCCTTCAAAAGGCTCACAAAAATACCTGCCACGCACCATAGATATAGATATTTTATTCTATGAAAACTTGATTGTAGCAACCGATAGAGTTCAAATACCTCATCCAAGGGTGCATGAACGGGCCTATGCACTGGTGCCCATGCTTGAAATAGACCCTGAATTCATTCACCCCGTTCTGGGACACTCAATAAAATATATCCACAAGACATTATTTGAACCGGAAGAAGTGTATTTATATGGTACAAGAAGAGAAAACGATGAATAAAACAGTATCCAGCAGGATAAAAACTAAAAACGAACAGGGCCAGTTAGCTTTTATACCTTTTGTTGTAGCAGGTGACCCTGATGAAGAAACATGCAAAAAGGTTCTTATAGGCCTTCAAAATGCCGGTGCAGACGTCATAGAGCTTGGCATACCTTATTCAGACCCACTGGCAGACGGGCCGGTAATACAACTGGCTGCAAAACGGGCTCTAAAAGCTGGAGCTAGTCTGAAAAAATCTATTCAAATGATTGATTCTCTCAAAGAAAAGCTTAAAGTACCGGTTGTAATATTTACCTATTATAATCCTGTGCTGTCTTATGGCCTGGAAAACTTTATCAAAGATGTAAAAAAAGCAGGTTTTAGCGGTATATTGGTTCCTGATTTGCCTGTAGAAGAAGCAGAAGACCTGATAAGACTTACTGAAGATAATGACCTTGAGCTTATTATGCTTGTCACCCCCACCTCTGGTGATGATCGCATAAAGAAAATTACCGGTGTCTCAAGAGGTTTTATATACCTGGTATCTATTACAGGTGTTACAGGGGCACGAAGTTCTTTTTCTGAACACATAGAAGCTTCTTTATCCAAATTAAAGCAATATACAGATAAACCTGTATGTGTAGGTTTTGGCATTTCAAAACCAGAACATATCGATCAGTTAAAACAACTGAAAGCTTCAGGGGCGATTGTTGGCAGTGGTATAATTAAAATCATTGAAGAAAACCTCAATGACCCTGATATCATAGTGTCTGAAGTTGAAACTTATGTTAAAAGCCTTATAGATCACTGTTAGTAATACATATGTATTAATTTATACCTGTCCCCTTAACTCGATGCTGCCTGTACTTTTCTACAGGCTCATTGACTATATACTGAATGATAGCTGAAAATATTACTGTAGCGATAATAGAAACAATACCAAAATAGACTAAATTTGATGGTATGTAGAGTGATACAATGTAAATTACAAGCACCTGAGAGATATAAATAGGGTAAGACAGTTCTCCTATAAGATTATCAGCTTTGATTTTTTTGGTAAAGTTGAATATAAAAGGTATAAACAAAACCATAAGGATATAAAAGAACCATTGTTTACTAACTGTAAATGGTAGGTATTGAAAGAGAAGTATAAACCACGTAATCACAACAAGCATAGCAAAAGGTATTCTGCTATCGATTTTTTTCGACTTAATATGTCTATAAATCCAGTAAGAGATGACACCAAAAAGAAATAAACCAAGCTCAGTCGGGAAAAACCTGTAGAGCCACGGATCATAATATAACCCCTGTGAATAAATAGCAAGGCGAAGCAGAAGAGATCCAGCTATTAAAGCAATAATAACCGCTTTCTTTCTCCTTACCAGAAATGGTGCAACAAGGTAAAACAACAGTTCAAGACCTAGCGACCAGGCCTGAGGTATCATTAGAAAATAATTCAGTTGTGGAGAAGTGTTAAAATAGTCACTTGTAAAGCCGAGTGCCCCTGTCAGTGTATCAAGCTTAAGGAACATAACAGCATCCTGACCAAACATAAACAGGTTGGTAAAGATCAAAAACAGGATAGAAACAAGGTTAAGATTTCCAGCATGTTCCAGCCAGACATCAAGTTTAAACCCTGAGCATCCAGCATAAAGAGTAATTAAGGAGCATACAAGTGTTAAAATTAATACAGCCCAGTAAACAGGAAACAATCTTAAGAACCTGTTCGTGATAAATAGCTTAAAAGAGTCATTTTTGCCAACATATTTTTCGTTCAGTATGAGTGACATATAAAAACCGGATATAATAAAGAAAGTTTGAACAGCAATCAACCCTCCGGTAGAAACGAAGCCGAAAATAGGCTTTGAATGCTCTATAACGACAATTATTGCCAGTAAAAATCTAATAATGCCCATTTTGTAACCCTGAGAAAGTTCAACAGATTTATTTAGTGACTTTGTTTATTGCCAGTATGCATTCACGTTTACTTTTGCATATAAAGTTGTCATCAGGCTTAATTTTTTGAAGCCTGTCGAAATATTCCAGCGCCTCGGTGTATTTTTCCTGTCTTTTGAGTATAAAAGCCTTGCCCAGAATAGCATCAACATAGTTTTGTTTAATAGTAAGAGACTTATCAAAAGATTTCAGGGCTCCGTCGAAATCCATAGTATAGAGCTGACAGTAACCCTTCAGGCACCACGATTTAGCCTGCTGCGGATTAATTTTCAGTGAGCTATTAAAGCAATCAAGCGCATTTTTGAAGTCTTTGATGTTAAAAAAGCTCATGCCTTTCAGGCAATAATAATGATAGCTATTATAGTTAATTCCTATGGCTTTATCGATAGAGTGGAGAGTTTGTTGATAGTTTTGAAGCTTATAAAAACAGTTAGCTTTAGCATACCAGCTTTCAGCACACGATGGATCAACAAATATAGCTTTATTTAACGCCTCTATTGCTTTTTGATATTCTTTTAAATAGAAGAGAGTAATACCTTTGATGCGGTAATACTCCTCGTTGTGCTGGTTTAAGCCTGTCAGCCTGCTAAAGACCTCCAGGGATTGCCTGAAATAGCCCAGCTTAAAAAGTCGCCAGGCCTTATCTCTCAGCCATTCTTCATCATCGGGCCTGTCGGTATCATTGTAATATTGCTTAAAAAATACCCTTTTATAGTTTTCTACGATATGCAGTTCATAGAGATCGAGGGTTTTCATCAGGTAATCTCCCTCTTTTGTTTTGATGAGCAGAGGGTTATATTTATCTGTATTGTAGAGTTCAAAGAGCTTTTCTTTTTTCCAGTTCTGGTTAAAGTACAGCCCGGTAATATTTTTAGCAAACTGGCTTGTTATGATCTCTATTGAAAGCCTGTCTTTAAACTGTTTTTTCCAGGCACGATCAGATATACCTGCTTCTTTCTGGGGGCGTATGCGTTTTTTAGCCAACTCATCTTTGTTTTCCAGAAAGGCATAACGCTCTTTATTTAGGAGTATTTCAACATGTTTAATAGACTTACATGTAAGCCAGCTGAGGTATTCAGAAGTTACATTATTGAAGCAGGTCAGGTATATGTTGAATCCATCGATTTCTGACGAGAGGGCTGTTTGAAATTTAGAGGAATCCAGGATTCTGGAAGTTCTGTGAATAGCTATTCCAAGAGGTATGTCTTTTTTTAAATCTATCAAAAATACCTCAATATAAGGCTTAATGCCTGTATAGTCGTCTGAATTAAAAGCAGAATCATAAGCTTCGTCTACTTTACTGAGAGTATAAAGCTTATTGGTAAGGTTAAAGACATTAATTTTCTTGAGATGGTTGTATGGCATAACTTCAGGTTAATTTTCCCGTGAGAGGTATTTTGATAAGTTTTTTGGTTTATCAGGATTATACCCTAAAGACACTGAAGAGAAGTATGCCATCATTTGCAGGCAGGCAGCAAAAACAAAGGTAGCAGTAAGTTTTGTTTTTGTAACAGGCAATGAAATAAAGCTTTTGAAGAGGTCTAATCTAGTTGTATCCATTGTGAGAGCGAAAATAGAAGCGTTGTAATTTTGTTTGATTTTAAGGAGGTTGGCTCTTAAGAAGCTATCTTTAATGAAGTCCAGTGCGAGAATGTAGTATTTTTCGTCAAGTATAGCCATATAACCGTGTATAAATTCACCCGCAGGATAGGCGTTGCAGTCTATGCAGGTAGTTTCTTTGTATTTCAGGGCTCCTTCACGTGCTATAGCCCAGGTGATACCACGGGATAGAAAAACAAGATGTTCCTTTGCTGCAAGGATTTCAGCCAGTTGCTGAATCTCTTCTTTTTGTTTTAGAACACAATCAAGTTGGTCAGGCAACAGCTTTAGCTCGTTATGTATGAATGATAGTTTATCCTGATTTTTGTTTGTTAGTTTACCAAGATAGAGTGCCAGATTAAATAGAGCTAAAAGCTGCAGGCTGAAGGTTTTTGTAGCAGGTACTGCTTTTTCTATACCAGCCCCGATGAGAATTTTATGATCTGCGAGCCTGAAGAGTGGCGAATCTTCTACGTTGGTTATGCAAAAAATCTGGCAACCACTGTCGTATTTAATTTTTTTCAGGGCTGCCAGAGTATCAGCAGTTTTGCCTGATTGAGAAATGCCTATTACCAGAGTATTTTTGTCGATAGCATAATTTTTGTGTGCAAATTCGCTTGCATATTCAACAGTAGTTGGTATGCCTAGTATCTCTTCAAATATGAAGCGTCCACACAAGCTTACATTATAAGAAGAACCGCTGGCAATGAGTTTTATGTGAATTATATTTTGAATATTAAGTATATTATGCTGTATTAAAAAAAGTTCACGGTGGTTATTTATAAGCCCCCTGATTAACCCGGGCACTTCAATCAGCTCATTCCACATGTGGTGGGTATATAGCAACACAGTATTCCTTTATTACGGTCTGATTAAAATTCTCTTAAGCGATCTTTAGCAGGAGTATATGAAGGGCTGAGCAGAAGGCAGTGTTTATACATGCTTTTAGCTTCAGAGAGAGCCCCGACGCTCTGGCTATATTGTCCGAGGTGATAATAGATTTCAGGGTCATTCGGCAATATTTTTTGTCCCATCAGAAGAAAATTAACCGCCTGATGTTCAAAACCATTGTTCATGAGTGCTCTTCCGGCAAATTTATAGCATTCAAGGTTTATTTGAGATAGATCTTCGATCAGGCTAATAATATTTTCGCTGAATTTAATTTGTTTGGCCCGCAGCAAATAACCAAGATCCACTTCAAGGTGGTTGCGCAAGCCCAGGAATGTAGGCTCATAGGCAATGAATCCTTCGAGCATGCTTTCAAAAGCTCTTGCCCAGGCTCTGGCTTCAGATTTTATACAATCTGCCCAGAGAGATTTAGCCTCTGACAGATCTCCTTTGAGCAGCTCACAATAGCCTGCCTGATAGAATTCATGAATTTTTAGATAAGTCTCTTTAGCCCTGTCATACTTAGCATCTTCCAGATAAGTTAGGGCAAGCCAGTGAAGAAGCCCCCTATCGTAATTTTGTGATTCTGATATTACTTCTTCTAAATAATTGCTGGCCTTTTCAGGGTTATTTTCAGTTACTAAATATTGATGAGCTTGTTTTATCGTTTTCGAAAAACTTATGTTTGACGGATTAACCATGGTTTTGTTTAGTCTTTTTTCTTCTTCTTTGTTTCAAAGAGGTTGAAAGCCAGGTCAAGGTCGGCTATAAGAACATTTCTTGTAGATTGTTCATTGGCCTTTTTAATTTCTTCAAAAATCTCTTCTCTATATACAGTGATGTTTCTTGGGGCTTTAATACCAATTTTTACTGATTCACCTTTAGTTTCAAGGATGATAATTTCAATATTATCTCCTATGATAAGCTTTTGCCCGGTTTTTCTTGTAAGCACCAACATTGATATAAACCTCAAAAAACATTGTTCACAAGCATATACTATTGTGAATGTGCAGTAAAGTATTATTCTTGTTGTGGTGTCGCATCGGGTAATAATCTATGTTTTGTACTAAAACGCGACTCAGATAACACCAGTTGAATACCCAGCCTGTTCTTAATATTGACGATTATAGGCCCTGCAAGGTTTGCAGTCATTAACTGTGGCGCCCCTTGAGGAATATAAACGATCGTTAATACAAGTGCATCCTGGGCATCTGATAACTGAAGTTTATTGGTATCTTCTTCAGGGACTGTAAACTCATATTCTATACCAAAATTAACCGGGTTGGTTACAATAAAAGCCACATGCGGCTCATCAACTGACTGCAACCATTGAAAAGGTGAATCTGGCGCATGGTCTATAAGAACGTAATCATGAAGTTTTTCAAACCCCAGCAGAGGTTGAATAAACTTGAATATACGATCCTCTTCAACTTGAATAGTTCCAAATCTTGTAGTTTCAATAACTTTCATTTAAAACATACTCGCAAATAGGTGTTTAGTGTTTCTGTACCTCAATAATAACCTATAATATCGATAGTGCAAAAATGTTAATAATATTAAAAAAACTGTTACATTAATGAAAAACTGAAAATTTTTGAACACAAAAGTGTTATTTTAAAAACATTAACTTTTATGATATATTGTGAAAATGAGGCTATACAGTATTTTTTACCTGCTATCTTAAGAAATTACAATTTAATAAGAGGGTTCAACCTATGTCAAATGCTAAAACTTACGATATAGTAACGGTTGGAGGAGCTACACAGGATGTTTTTGTTAGAAGCGATCTTTCAAAAATATTACGTATGAAAGATATGTTTTCTGAATCTGAGTATATGTGCTTTTCGTATGGCTCAAAACTAAATGTTGACGAGATATTCTTTGGCATTGGCGGTGGAGCTCTCAATACAGCAACAAATTTCGCTAATCTCGGGTTTAAAGTTGCACCCGTTGTTAAAATAGGACAGGATTCAAGCGGAGAAGAAATACTCAAAAGAATAAGCGAAAGAGGTGTTCATAAAGAGCTGGTGCATATTTCAAATGAATGCAAAACAGGTTTTTCAGTTATACTAAATAGCTTTGAAGGAGAAAGAACTGTATTAACCTATCGTGGAGCAAATTCAAGGATGCGTATTGATGATATTAACTGGGAAGCAATAAAAAAATCTAAATGGATTTATATATCTTCTCTGAGTGGCGACTCAAACAGCATTCTGGATTCTCTATCAGACTTTGCAGAAGAACACGGGGTCAATATGGCATTTAACCCCGGTTCTACGCAGATTAAAAGAGGTATGGACGGTTTGAAAAGAGTTCTGGAGCAAACAGAATTTCTTATCTTAAACAAAGAAGAAGCTGAACACCTGACCGGCATCAAAGAAGACTTTAGATATATTGACAGGGATAAATGTACGGGCTGTAAAACCTGCGTAGATCTTTGCCCGGCAGATATTTATAGGATTGACGATCAGGGCAAAGCCATTCACCACGGCAAAAAAGAAACCTGCGTTAAAGGGTGTGAAATATGTGTCACTCACTGCCCTGAACTGGCCATATCTGTATCTCCCTGGGCCTCAAATATAGATGAGCAATTGACAAAATTAAAATCTTTCGGGCCCAAAGTAGTCGTCATTACTGACGGCAATAAAGGCGTACAGGTTTATGACGGCAAATATCGCTATCTGATGGCAAGCTACAAAGTGCCCGTCAAAAGTACTCTCGGGGCAGGTGATTGTTTTGCATCTACCTTTACTGCTGCAATGATCAATACAAACTGGGATATAATTAAATCTGTCAAATATGCCGCTGCAAATGCTGCTAATATAGTTCAGGAATATGGTGCACAAAAAGGCTTTAAGAAATTTGACGAGCTCGATAAATTTATCGAAGAACAATCACAGGCTTCAGAAGAAATCAATCATGTTGCCAGAAAAGAACTGGAAAACAATTTTAACAAACACGTTATTTCTCAATCCTGATCATTAGCATTTAAATACATTTTTACTGTGTTTATAAATTCTTCAATCTGAACAGGTTTTGTAATATAGGCTTTACAGCCAAATTTCAATGCCGTTTCAATATCATTATCCATAGCGTGAGCAGATAAAGCAATAACAGGGATCTCTATAAATTTTGGATTGCTTTTCAGCATCTGAATAAGATCAATACCATTGATTTCAGGCAGTTGAATATCCATTAAAATCAGGTTAATTTCTTTATGATGTTTTTCAATTATTTCCAGTGCCTCAAAACCTGTATAAGCCTCAAGAATATTGTATTTATGAAAGTTCAAAAGATCTTTAAAAAGCTTCATGTTAATTACATTATCTTCAACAACAAGTATGGTGGTATTTTTTAGTGTTTTATTTGTCATAAGGCTGTATCTAAATATTAATGGTTATTTCAAAACTATCATGAAACATTATTTTCAATAAAAACATTAAAATTATAATATTCTGACATATTTAATTTTAAATTCAATCATTTTGTTATAAAAGGCGAATTAATGCCTGTATATTTTTACAAATTGGATAGTAGACATATTAATATTTTATGACAAAAAACAATGATGTAAAACATTAAATGCAATATCGAATAGAAAAAACTTTAATTTCAGAGCATTTTGTTGCGCAGCAACAAAATACAGCCATCCTTTAGCTTCTTGAATATGAGTATTTATGGACGTTTATTATAATAAGGAAACCTCTGATTAATTAAGAAATTACTGATTCAAGCAAAAGCAAACCCTCAGAAAAAATTTAACCGGACAGTAATAGCTTTTTTTTCCAGTTGATTCATATTTCTTTTCATATAGAACTATAAATACTTGAATAAACAGCTATAAAAGATGTAATATACTCTCAATAAGAGTATAATGTGTCGGAGTAATATTTTTGGTAAACGTAGCAGTAATAGGTTGTGGCCTCTGGGGTAAAAATCTGGTAAGAAATTTCAGCAATCTTCAAAGTCTTGTTGCTGTATGCGATACCAATCAGGACCGTTTAAAGTTTATTGCTAAAGAATACAGAGATATTAAGATATATGCTACCCTTGAAGAGGTTTTAGCTGACTATGAAGTCAATGCTGTAGCTATTGCTACTCCCAGTGCAACGCATTATGACATTGCTATGCGTTGCATGAACGCAGGAAAGCACGTTTATGTAGAGAAACCTATTGCGACTTCCAGTAAAGAGGCCCTGGAATTAAATGAAGA
This sequence comes from uncultured Gammaproteobacteria bacterium, assembly GCA_964517135.1. Taxonomy (GTDB): domain Bacteria; phylum Cyanobacteriota; class Vampirovibrionia; order JBFMGH01; family JBFMGH01; genus CAZFBA01. The sequence continues at coordinate 55,619 of CAZFBA010000001.1, read as the reverse complement.
AGCAGAATCAAGAGAGCTTGTTATAATGGTAGGGCATCTCTTACTTTATCATCCTGCAGTAAACAGACTCAAGAGTCTGATAGCAGAAGGTTATCTCGGCCAGATATGTCATATACAAAGTGACAGGCTTAATAATAATCCCAGTAAAAATGACCTCAGCGTCATGTGGGATCTTGCACCTCACGATATATCTATGATGAGCTTTGTACTTGACCTTGACCCTTTAGCAGTTAAGTCTGCCCTGGGGTTTATGACTACCCCGGGCCGGGTAATGGATGTATGTCACCTTGATTTACTGTTTCCTGACGGCATATCAGGTCATATTCATAACAGCTGGATACATCCCTGTAAGCAGGTTAAACTGCTTGTCAGGGGTACAGAAATGACTGCTATCCTTGATGATACAGAGACCTCTCACAAGCTTCATATATACAGTAATATAGCTTACGACAGCAGAGTGGTTGAATATCCTGAATATATAGACATTGAGCCTCTTAAGCTTGAATGCCAGCATTTTCTTAACTGTATTAACAGACAAATTAAACCCCGGAGTGATGGTTTAAATGGTTACAGGGTTGTTAAAATACTGGAAGAAGCCGAAAATATTATGCAGGTTATACCTGAGTCTCTGACGCCTCTTAAAAAATAAAGCTTATTTCGTTTATTACATTTTTCCCTTCACTGGCTTAAATGGTTTGTGCAAAATCAGAATGTATGAAATGCATATTCTGACTTGATTTTTTGTGATACCTTCATAAAGTTAATGCATATTTATGCAATGTTATTCAGGCAATCTTACAGGTATTATTATGAAAAAAGAAACCACTATCAGCATTATAAAAGATTCAATAAGCAAAATGCTCACCGATAGAAATTTTGAAATTTTTATTCTGGTATTAATACTTTTAAACACAGTATTATTTGCCTTTGAATCTGATGCAAACTTTGATCACAAACATAAAAAAGTTTATTATATTCTTCAAATAATCTTTGTAGGAGTATTTACAGTAGAATATTTATTGCGATTATTAACAATCAAAAAGCTTTCAGATATATTTAAACCCTTTATGCTAATTGACTTGCTGGCCATATTGCCATATTATCTGTTTTTTGCAAATATAACAATCTTAAGGCTGTTTCGTCTGGTAAAACTGTTCCAGTTTATGAAGATCTCACGGTATCTAATAGCCCTTAAAATAGTCTTTATAACCCTGAAGAAAAACAGGTGGGAGCTAATCAGCGTAGGCTTTTTCTATTTTCTTTCTATGACCTTTTTTACTTTATTGATGTATTCAATAGAACAGCATCATAATCAGGCATTTGGGAGTGTTTATAATTGTATGTACTGGGCTGTAATAACCTTTACCGGGGTAGGTTATGGAGACGTAGTCCCTGTGAGTTATTCAGGAAAGCTAATTAGTTCTTTGGCAGCAATTACGGGGTTATGCCTGAACGGCATTCTAATTGGAATTCTGGGAGCCAGTTTTCTTGAGGTATTTCAACGTTATAGAAAAGGCCGTCAGAGTAAAGCTCGTGTGAAGAACAATTAATTTAATTACATTGAACCCCTGTGTCTTCACCCTTGCCTGTAGCACAAATAATAGCAGATCTTAAATCTGTTTCGGTGCTGGCGTTAGGTTCAAGAATTTTTTGAACAACTTCAACCGGCACATCATAACCTGAAGGCACATCTTTTCCCAGGGCTGCCATATGGTCAGCAAGTGTATTTATCTCTCCTGCAAGAAGGTTAACTATTGCCTTGATGGCTTTATCGGTTTCTGTCTGAGGATTAGCAAGCTGTGAGTTTATTTGACTGAGATAAAGATCAAAAAAACCTCTTGAAGTTCCCTGATCTAAATTAGCTGAAGGCATTGCAAAATCGGTAACTATAAACTGGTCAGGATTATCTAAAAAGGCTTTTGCTACATCTTCAAGCTTTCTTTCGTGACCTGCAATCTCATGCCCTCTATCAGCAAGTTTTTTCAACAAACTAATATCAACTTTAGTTTCACCAGGTTCTATGTTTAATGCTATCTGAGCCACAAGACTGCTTAGAATTTCAGTTACCCCTGATGACCCTGATGATTCATAAAACTCATCCATATTAGAAGGTACACCATGAAGCATGAAATCACCATAATCTATGTCACACAGGTTTCCTTCACAGCTTGTAACAGGTTTAGCAGGTGTACCACCCAGTGAACCTGCATTAACAGCTTCAGAAGATGTTTCACTGGAAAGCATTTCTGTAACAGTCTTACCTGTTACAGGGTTAATAACAACAGGTACTTCATATAAATCAGGCTGTGGGGCAACTTCTTCTACGGTAATAGATTCTTTAAAATTCTTAAAATAATCTGAGATATTTTTGCCCATTATAATTAAAACCGGCACAAGAACTAATGCCACAAGCGCAATGATAATAACATACTGCGGCAAAGATGACCCTTTATTTTTATTCATTACTATACACTCCAAAATGTTGCTTATATTACATTATCATCGACAAATTACAAAAAAAATTTATATTAATGTCTGACAATGTAATTTTTGCGTAAAACATTTATTTTTCCAATAGTGATTTTTCACACTTTATAATAAAGATTACTACAGGCATGGCAAGAAAAATAGTCTTTTGTGGTTTCAATTTTCCAGAATTTCAATAAGCAGATAACGGAACATTATTATATGCATTTGTTTACTCATTTATTTGTTGACCAATACGGCAAAAAAATTTAAAGCCTGGGAAGCTTTAAATCAGTCATGGTAAGAGCCAGAGTATAGGGGTGGGTCTTTCTGGCCAACGTGTGACTCAAGGAGTAAGAGTATAAGATCCATCAATTTAGCTTCAATCGTTCTTCTCTCTCATCAAAAAAACTCTCTTTATAACACTTTTAGTCATTTCTCTACCCTTACCTAAATAAAAAAAAATTGCTTACCTAAATTGTTAGGGTAAATTCACAACATTTTATAAACAACATAGTGATTTTTCGCCATGGCAAAAAATACCTTTTATCAATAGGAACCTCTGATTAATTAAGAAATTATTGATTCCAGCAAAAACAGGGAGGGGGTTATAGAAATTGAATATATCTTTTTAACACAGTGTTAAAATATCGCAGGAAACAGAAGTTAGGGGGTCTAGACTGTAAATTGATGAATAATTCAGGTTATAATAAACTTCATTAGAAATCAGATTTTAGAAGATCTAGAGCAGGTGAGCTGTCGATGTTTTTATAAAGCTCCTCAGAAAAAATTTAACCGGAAAGTTAAGAAGCTAGTTGATTCAGGGTTTAAAGGATTTTAGAGGCTCAACTGATAAACTCAGGATAAAAAGCAAAATAAATATACCCCTTGTTGGTTCAAGTGAACCTGAATTTGAGTGAACGTACAAAACCAGCAACCCGGTTCGGTTCTGCGGAGGTCAATCTGTTATAAAGATGATAATGAGTTAACTTTTCTTTATGATAATAGAAATTTCGTTGTCTCTTACAAGGTTCAGGTGATCCCTTGCAAGACTTTCTACGCCTTCTTCAGAAGTATAGTTTTTATAGTTCTTTTTCAAAACGGCATTTTCATAGTTAGCTTTTTTATTCAGGGTATTTAATTCTGACATTTTGTTATTTAAAGTAAAATAGCGATCAGTATTCAAGAATGCACCCCTTGCAAGCTGGGCAGTCGCAAACACTAGCCCGGCTATAATAGCTGCTGTAAGTGCTATCGAGGTGATTTTATCCTGTTTTTGCAGACTTTTCTGCTTTTCTAAAAACTTTGGTGAATACCTGGTATTATCAGGTCTATGTTGTGGCTGTGTTTTGTGTTGTAATACCCTGGCTGTAGACACTTTTGTTACCCCGTAAGCGAATATGTGAGGTCCAAATTAGTTCAAATAATGATTCAAATACGAATTATATTCCGAATCTCAATCTGGAGAAGGTTTTTAAACTCCAATCCCAATCTCTATCTAATAATAACATTGCTATTGAATAATTCAAGTCTTTTTTTGTAGAAATTTTAAAAAATCCTCTCATTTTTAATATTTTGCTTATATTTTGTTAATCTTTTACTAAGATGCAGTCTTGATTTTAAAGATTCAGTTTTTAGGTTAAAATCGTTTAAAACTTTTCGTTTTTATTTGAAGAAATTGTTGAAATTATGAAGAAATATAAATTAAGGTCAATCACAGACTCTTCAGTGAAATCAGAACTTATAGCCTCCGGGTTCAGTCAGGTATATGTTGATGAAGCACTGGCTAAATATCATTTTAACCTCATAAAAATTCATGATATTAAAGCTCCGGCAGCCAATATACTAAAACAAACAGCACTTTCTAAAGGTGCTGATGCCGGTGTATCAAGCAGCGTAATAAATTGCAAATGCGAATTGTCTGATTGCATCCTGGCAGGCACAGATAAACAATTGATGCTTGTAATAGATACTCTGAAAAAGCAGCCTTATGGCCTTGCAGACCTGGCCAATGAACTTCATACTTTTTTAAGGGATAAATATAATAAGGTTAAACCCCTTCAGATAAGAAATAAAGTTTTTGAATGGGGAACAAAAACACACCTGATGGGTATTCTCAACATCACCCCAGATTCATTTTCAGACGGAGGAAAAAACTATAAACTCTCTGACGCACTGCTATCTGCCCAGCAGATGATAGAAAACAATACAGATATAATAGATATCGGTGGTGAATCAACCAGACCCGGGGCCAATCCCGTGGATACTGATACACAGATCAATCGCATCATACCACTGATAAAAGAATTAAGAACTCAATACCCGCAAACAATACTTTCAGTAGATACCAGAGATCACCGGGTAGCAGAAAAAGCTATAGAAACAGGTGCAGACATTATTAATGACATTTCAGGGCTGCGTTTTGACAGCAACATGGTAAGCTTTGTTGCTACAAATAACCTGCCAGTAATAATCATGCACTCAAAAGATACCCCTGAAAAAATGCAGCAAAACCCTGTTTATGACAACCTGATGGATGAAATAACTGATTATCTTCTGAAATCAGCCGAAAAAGCCATAAATAAAGGGCTTGATCCTGAAAAGATAATCATAGACCCGGGCATAGGTTTTGGCAAAACAGTTGATCACAATCTTGAAATTATTCAGCGTATATCAGAGCTCAAATCAACAGGTTATCCGGTGATGGCTGGTGTATCAAGAAAGGCTTTTACAGGCAAAATTTTAAATGAAGAAGATACCGACAAAAGAGAAGAGGCAAGCGCAGCAGTTCACGCTTATTTGATAAGCCAGAAAATTGACATAATAAGAGTTCATAACGTCATCTTTCACTCGAAAGTTATCAAAATGACCGATCAAATAGTCAGGCGTTCTTTTTAAAACCTTTTTACTGTAAAGATTTCAACTTCTTCGCCGCCTAGATCATACACTCCTCGTGAAATAAAGTTCAATGTATGCTCGGCTCTATCTTTTTCAAAAATGTCTTTAACCAGTTTAGAAACCGTAATGTCACCCGGTGCAGCCAGGTTGCAAACTTTGTTGGTAATGCCAATAGCAGTCTCTTTATCATCCAGGGGCGATGTACAGTGAATACCAGAGGTTATGTGAAGTTTGACACCTGACTTACTGAGTTCCTGATTGACTTTTGAAATATTTTCTTGCAGTGCAAGGCAATAGATCAAAGTGCTGGGGACATCATCAAATACTATAATATAGCTATTTTCTGTGGATTCTTTCTGAAGTCTGGCGTCGTGGTAGTTATACTTATTGAAATGATCCATAAACATTTCTTTTATGTCGTCCTGTGAAAGACCACTACTAATCAGATAAGCCGAAGAAGTTGTATGTGGATTATATCTAACAACAACATAACCTGCCGTTTTTTCCATCATAATATCTTCCAGGGCTTTTTTCTCCTGTTCTCTTTGTCTTTGAGATACATGAGCCTGTGTTTTGGCTGAAACATAATTTAAAGAAGAATTTACATAACCTATAAATCTGGAAATAAGAGTCAGAATTACAGATAACAGAAGCAAAAGACCACAAAAAATAATTGGCACAAAATCAACTGTGAGCCCCTGAAAAACTGTTGTCATATTTCCTGTTGAAGCTCTGATGACACCCAAAAACGGCTCAAAGGCACTTCCTAAAAGATTTTTAAGCACTTCCAGCGGTTCAAGGTTCAGCGTTTGAAGCACCCAGTATATCAACACAAATGGAACCAGCAATACTACCAGTCCGGCCAGTACTTGAAATATTGATCGAAGTAAATTCATTTTTGATAAGTCCTCTTAAGTTAATAGAATATTATCTATAAGGCGTACTCCACCTATGTTTGCAGCAATTGCTACCAGTGTATCCTGTTTTAAATATTTAGTCTTTGATAATGTATCATAATTATATGCTAATAGATATTCTAAACAAATTTTATCGTATGGGTCTATAAATTGTATACGAGCATTACGGGAAAGTTTAACAAAATCCAGTTCATTTTTTTGATACTCTACATTTATATAGTCTAGACATTTGTAGAGGCTGGATGCCAGCTTTCTGCTTTCAGTATCCAGGTTAACATTTCTTGAGCTGCAAGCAAGCCCGTCATGTTCACGACAGGTAGGGCAGCTAATTATTTTTACTGGTATGGCAAGATCTTCAACCATTTTTTTTATAATAAAGAGCTGCTGTGCATCTTTCTGGCCAAAATAAGCTTTATCAGCAGGTATAATGTTAAACAATTTAGTTACAACTGTTGCTACACCTTCAAAATGACCGGGTCTAAACCTGCCGCATAGAACAGATTTAAAGGGGGCTGGCGGTATAATCTGAAACCTGCATGATTCTTCAAGTGGATACATTTCAGCAGTATCAGGCGCAAATATCGCTCTTACACCCAGCTTTGAGCATATTTCAAAGTCTGTTTCAAATGTTTTCGGGTATTTTTCAAGATCCTCCTGTGAATTAAACTGTGCAGGGTTGACAAAAATTGTTACAATTGTTGCGTCACATTCAGTAACAGATCTTTCTATAAGGCTGATATGGCCTGCATGCAGGGCTCCCATCGTTGGAACTACACCTATAATAAAATTTTCTTGTTGCAGACTTTTAACAAAATCTCTTATAGTGTGTATATGATTAAATATAGTGGTTGTTTGAACTTTATTCATAGTGGTTTTATTGTATATTTAATTTTTCCTTTTCTTTTTCATTGATAGAAAAAGATTCTGTTTCCAGGTCAGGGAAGTCATTATTTCTGACGTCATTACAATATTTTTGTATTGCTTCTGTTGTTATAGTAGCTAAATTAGCATATTTTCTAACAAATGATGGAGTAAAATCAGTATATTTGCCAAGTACATCATCGGTAACAAGTATCTGGCCGTCACAGTAAGGGCCTGCACCAATACCAATAGTTGGTATAGAGATGTTTTCAGTAACAAATTTGCCTGTTTCTGATGGTATCATCTCAAGGACAATAGCATAAGCCCCGGCCTGTTCCAGTTTTAGTGCTTGTTCAAGAAGCATTTCAGCCTTATCTGCTGATTTAGCCTGTATGAAGTATCCACCGAAAGAGTTAATAAACTGTGGTGTAAAGCCCAGGTGGCCGAGCACAGGTATTCCTGTTTCAACAATAGTTTCCACGCAATTGATAATATGGTTGCTGGCGCCTTCCAGCTTGACAGATTGAGCACCTGCTTCTTTAACAAACCTTCCTGCGTTAATGATGGCCTCTTTTGTATCTACCTGATAGCTCATAAAAGGCATATCAGCTACGACAAGTGTTTCAGGAGCTCCTCTGACAACGGCTTTTGTGTGATGGAGCATTTCTTCCATTGTCACTGAAAGGGTATTTTTATGGCCAAGGGCTACCATTGCCAGTGAGTCACCCACGAGAATAAAGTCTACACCTGCTTTTTCTAAAAACTTCGCCGTAGAATAATCATAGGCAGTGAGTGAAACAATTTTAGTACCTGAGTTTTTTAGTTTTTGGAGTGTTTTAATTGTTTTAAGCAATTTATTTAACCTACCTTAACTTTTTCTTTGCTTGTGCTTTCGTTTTTTTCATCGTGTTCAATCATACTTTCAAGCTGTTCTATTTCTATTCCACCTGTTTTGTACCAGTGTTGAATAGATCTTGATATTTTGAGGGGGCTGTGTCTTACGACGCCTTCTTCTGAATCCTGTATAAGTCTTTTGCAGACTACATTTACTTTTAGCCGGTGAAGTTCTTCAAGGTCATTTTCTACCGGGTATGAATCTTCTTTTTTGTATCTTTCTATCATTTCCGGGGTAAGTTTATCGTTAACAAAAATAGTATCAACAATATTTTTATAGCTGGCATGATCAATAATGGCTTTCAGGTGGTCGGATGCATTAAAGTTATCTGTTTCACCGGGTTGTGTCATAACGTTACAGATATAAATTTTTCTTGCTCTGGCCAGAGAAATAGCTTTAGCTATTTCAGGTATAAGCAAATTAGGTATTACACTGGTATACAGGCTTCCGGGGCCCATAATAATGAGGTCAGCATCATAAATAGCTTCTATAACTTCTGGCAGTGCTCTGAGGTTTTGCGGTTCAGTTCTAATTTTTTTAATTTTTCCTTCTGCTCTGGGTATATTTGACTCACCGCTTATTTCTCTGCCGTCTTCCATGTCGGCTACGAGTCTCATGTCGTCGAGGGTAGAGGGTAAGACTCTACCTCTTATGGCAAGAACTTTGGATGATTCTTTAACGGCAGTAACCATATCTCCGCTGATGGAGCAGAGAGCGGAGAGAAACAAGTTGCCGAAGCTGTGGCCTTCAAGGCCTTCGCCCTGTTTAAATCTGTATTGAAAGAGTTCTGTAACAAGTTTTTCTTCATCTGCAAGGGCTGCAATACAGTTTCTAATATCACCCGGGGGCAAGACGCCCATTTCTTCTCTAAGTCTTCCTGAGCTTCCTCCGTCGTCACCTACTGTAACAACTGCTGTCAGGTTATTTGTAATTCTTTTAAGACCTCTAAGAATTGTAGACAGGCCAGTACCTCCACCTATAGCAACGATTTTGGGGCCTCTGCTAAGTTTATGTTTTCTATAGAGGGCTTCAAGCACTTTTTCTCTATTTTGCGGTAATATTGCTTCAAAGATTGATCTGTTTGCTTTGCGCCATCCAAAAAAGAAAAATATAATACCCAGTATTATTGCTAGTGTTCCACTGTAGGCAGCAGGCAATTTAGCTGCTATTGCACGCAGAATTTCTATAGAAAAGTGTACGGGGTGCAGGTTAAAGTGGATAGCTACTCCCAGGCCAAGCAAAAAAATACCGGTAAAAGTTAAAAGCAGCCATCTTTTTACTTTCAGACCAGGCACAAGCCAGACAGCAGATTTTCTGAGATTTGGCATATATCTTGAAACGCTTTTCTTCACAATATTAGCCTCTTATTTTAATACAGTGCATTGTCACCAACAAGGTTTACAGCCACAGGTAAAGGTTTTTCAGGAAACAGCCCCCGGGTTTCTCTTGCCAGTTCTACTGATTCACTATCCAGTGTGCTGAGATGAATTGTTTTAAAATCAACTTCTTTAAGGCTATCTTCTTTAGTGATCAGCTTTTGTTCTTTTATAAGCCGTGTAGCTCTGTTAATCATTTTATCTTTTTCGGTTAAGACAGGCTCATCCCATAAGATTTCGCCATTAATGCTATACTGTTTGTTAAGGTGAATTTCAGGAGCGACTCTTATTCTGGTTTCATTTTTGACATGGTCGAGGGCTTCACCTGCTGCACCAACCAGAATTAGCCAGCTATCAAGTGTTTCCAGAGCTTTTGCTATTGATATAGCCAGTGCAGCATCTGTTGACATTTGTTTATAAAGTGCACCATGAGGTCTGACATAATCAACGTGCATTTTATAGGCTTTTGCCATAGTCTGTAAGGCACCAACCTGATAAAAAACCATTGCCTGTAGTTCATCGTAAGATAAATTCATTTCTCTATAACCAAAACCCGCTACATCCGGGTAACCTATGTGAGCACCTACTGAAAGAAGCCTGCTTTTAGCCAGTTGCAAAGCATTCATAATTTTCACCGGGTCTCCGGCGTGGCCTCCACAGGGAATATTAACTGAGCTGACATACTTAAGAATCTTTTCTTCATTGCTATTCTGGTATATGCCAAAGCCTTCTCCCAGGTCACAGTTTAGATCTACATAGATGGTTTTGGGTTGAGGCGGTTCTTTTTTTATTGTTGATAGTTTGATCATTTTTACACCTTCTTCACACTCATATTAATAAGATTTTACACCTTAAAACAAATTTGTCATCTAGCAAAAGCATTTTGAAGCTAAAACTCTTAACAAAGTATAGCAGGAAAATAGAACCTCTGAAAAACTTATGCATAACAAAGATAATAAAGATTAGTTCACAAATTGAAAACTCTAGCTTTCAAACCCCCTGTTATGAGTGGCATCATGCCCCATAAATGTGCAAAACCGTTTATACCTGCTTGCAAACTATACCCACGATTGATAGAGAGAACATATGGTAACACTTCGGGGTTACGCCTGATTGTTCAATACATATTTTGAATTTATATTTTTTGAATGCGGTGCTTAAAGTTTTTAATGCCTTTACTGTATTCTGCTGCCACCTGCCCCCTACCGTAAAGCTTATATTTATATATCATCAGGCCATCAAGCCCAACCGGGCCCCTGGCATGGGTTTTGTTGGTGCTAATACCAACTTCAGCTCCAAATCCATACCTGAAACCATCGGCAAACCGGGTAGAGGCATTCCAGTATACACCTGCTGAATCAACATTGTTCATGAAATATTCAGCATTTTCTTTAATATCAGTCAAAATACAGTCAGTATGACCGGAACCATAAGTATTAATATGATTGATTGCGTCTTCAAGAGAATCAACCTCTTTAATAGAAAGAATAATGTCTGTATACTCTGTTTTCCAGTCTTCTTCAGTTGCAATTTTAAGTGGATATTTTTTTAACTTTTCAATAATAGCAGGTGTTGCCCTGATTTCTACACCGGCATTATGAAGTGTATCAACTATTTCAGATAATATTGAGGTTATAGTCCTTTTATGTACAAGAAGAGTCTCAACAGCATTACAGGCAGCCGGATAATCAGTTTTTGAGTCAAGACAAACCCTTAGAGCTATCTCAGGATCAACTTTTTCGTCAATATAAATATGGCATATGCCGTCAGCATGACCTAATACAGGTATTCTGGTGTTGTTTTGAATATACTGCACAAATGCATTCGACCCACGAGGAATGATAAGATCTATATAATCATCAAGATCAAGCATTGCTTTAACTTCTTCACGTTTCATAATAAGGTTTATGACCCCCTCAGGAAATTCACCTGTCTCTTTTAAAACTTTATTGATAATTTTTACCAGCTCAAGATTAGTATTTATTGCCTCAGAACCTCCTTTAAGGATAACTGCATTTGATGATTTTATAGCCAGAGAAGATATTTGAACTACTACATCTGGCCTTGATTCAAAAATAACCCCTATAACCCCTATCGGACAGCTGATCTTTTTTAAAATCAAATCATCATCAAGTTCTGACTGAAATAAAACTTTACCTACAGGGTCATCAAGCTTTGCAACATCCCTGACACCCTGAACCATCTCTTTAAATTTGCTTTCAGTAAGAGCAAGACGCTTGTAAAGTGATTCTGATAGCTCTCCAGAACTTACCATGGTCTTTGCAGTATCAAGATCTTTATTGTTTGCATCCTGAATTTGCCTGTAGCAAGAAGTTAATTCATCTGCTATTTTCATTAATACACTGTTTTTAATATCTGTTTTTAATGACGGAAGATTTAAACTGGCATTGCGGGCAGTTTTTGCGATATCTTTTAGTGTTATTTCTGTCTTTTCAAGCATTTTTTCTCCTTTCATGAAGGGACAAAAGATCAGGTTTTGTGAAATGTTATGGTACCATAATTGAGATTACAGACCAATAACGAGTTTTCAATCTGTAAAAAATCACCAGTTTATAAATGAAAGTATTTTTTTTGCTACAATAAATAATTAGAATGGGATTTATTAAATTGAGAAATGAATTATGTTAAACCAGTTAATATCTTATGAAACATTGAAAGAGAAAGTATTAAGCAATTTAAATGGCAGCAAACCTTTATTTATATCAATTAGTGGCATACATGCTTATGGCTTTTCTTCACAGGAGCCTGATATTATTTTAAGGGGTGCATATATTGCTGATAAAGAAAGCCTGCTGGGGTTCTGGTGCTCTTCCTGTAATACCGTAAAATCAATAGAACATATTTTTGATAATATTAAACTCGATATTGCCTGTCATGAGATTAATAAATATATTGATATGATTGTTACAGGCCAGAATGGATGTATTATTGAGCAAATATTCTCTCCTAAAGTGATTATAGAGACAAACGAATTTCTTGACTTCAAAGAAACAGTCAAAAAATATTTTATTACAAAAAGATTATACAATCATTACAATAAAAACGCCTGTTTGTTATACAATAAACTTAAAAATAGCAAAGAAAAAGAACTTGTTGACCTGCTCTATCTCCTAAGAATGCTGCATACAGGCATTCATCTCTTCAGTTCAGGCGAAATCATTACAGACTTAAAAATACTTAACCAGCAACTGTATAATATAAGCTTTATTGATGAATTGATAAACCAAAAAATCTCAGGTAAATCAATAATAGAAGATAATAACAACCTTGAAACCTACTTTAAAGAGATTGAAGGGCTTTTTAAAAGTCTTGAAACGGCTTGCACAGAGTCATCTCTTCCTGAAAATGTTAGAAATAAATACAAACTCTCACGCTACGTGGCAAATCTTTACTATAACTACGTCTTTAATACAGAATTTAACCAGCCTGTAATGCGACATATAGAAGATAAAACTTTTACTGACAGAGAAAAAGAAAAATTGTTACTGGCCAAAAAACCATTTGCAAAAATTGAAAAGGAGATTGATTATTCTATATACCCTGAAATGAACGTCTTTATGCCCGGTCTGGATCATTATTTCTTCGTCAAAGGCCTCAGAAAAAAAGGTAAATTTTTTGAATTTATTGATGCTGAAACCTTTTTAAAACAGCTAAAAGCATCTAACCCTTACGCCATAATAACACTGTATAATTCTGACCCTGATAACACCAACCATCAACTATCAGAGCTCAAATCTAACCAGGAGCTTCTGATTACTAAACAATTGTATGCTACATGTAAACGTGTAGCAATGCACATGTATAATAAACTTAAAACCTCAGCTACATTTGAATACAGCAGCAAACAGGCTATTATTATGCTGACTATGCTGGTTTATGCTGATAATATTCTAAAAACGGGCAGACTGGATGCAGATTTTGATACTTATATTTCTGTTTTTAAGGCAATAAGAGATAAAGAATTACCTAAAAAGCAGATTATGCATATTTATGAAGATCTTCTGGCTGATCTTGAATCAGCTGAAAAAAAAGGTATATTACTGCCTGAAAAGCCTGATGAAAATATTATTAGAGATACACTTATTCAAATCAAAAAGTTTCACTGGCTAAATGGAGAATAAAATATGTCTAATGATGAACTAGAAAGAAAAGTGGAAGATATTACTACCAGAATGGGCCAGCTGGAAGATGAAAATGCCCGACTGAAAGCACAGTTAACCAGGCAATCGCTTAGCAGGAAGGCGTATTTTGAATACCGTTCAGAAGCAACCTTTATGGGCTTGCCGATAGTTCATATTGCACAGGGGTTCAACCCAGAAACAGGTATGAAATCTGTTGCAAGAGGTATTATAGCCATAGGAGATATTGCCATTGGCGTTTTCAGTATGGGTGGGTTATCTATAGGCATTTTTTCTCTGGGAGGCATTTCGCTTGGCTTAATTGCAACACTGGGCGGGGTAGCCATAGGCGGTGCAGCACTGGGGGGTGTAGCTATAGGCTATTTTGCTATTGGTGGAGTAGCTATCGGTTATCTGGTATCTGGAGGGGCCAGTATTGGTCATACGCCGCTCAACCTGAGTGAAATATTGAAATATCTCTTTAATGTTAAGTTTTGAGTTATATTAGCCGGCCATAAAGTTTTAATAACAGGGTAAATGAGGCTCAGGTGTTATCATAAAAGCCTTCATTGTATTATAATGCTATTTTGCTTTCTAAACCTATCTTTTGAGATGTCTTTCTGGATGGCATTTTGAGGTAACGCTAACCCAAAAACACCTGCCTGGTGATTGTTAAAATGATATTTAAATAAGCTCGAAAAAAAAATTTTTTTATATTATCCTGTAATAGTAGGCTTTTTAAGGATATAAAAATGATAACTAACAGGAAAAAAAAGTTTTTAATATTATCCTTGCTGGTCAGTATTATTTCAGGTATAGCAGGTTTTAGCAGCAATAAAAACCTGGCACAGGAGTCATCTCCTACTGATAAGAAGAAAAAGCCAATGCCAGCTGGCGTAACCTGTTACCTTATGGGTCCAGTAGAAAAAACGGCTCCTGACAACCACGAAATAGAAGAAAGTATCACAAAACTTAAAGAATATTACCAACATGAACGCATTCCTAAAACGGTTTATCTTTCATCTCTCAAGCAAAAACTTCATCTGGCAAATGTTATAAACAGTGATAACCCCTTTTATAAAGATTATTTTAACAACCTGATTAATAACGAAATTTCATTTTTTTATAACGAAATTGACAAAGGAACCTATAAAAGAAAACAGGATCTTTTAAAAGCAGAAAAAGCTTATTATGAAGTCTATGGACATCTTGAATACAAAGACAAAAGAATTCAAAAACTTGAAACCCTGAAGGGTAATAACAAAATCACACAGGAAAAATATGAGAAAAAGAAAACAAAAATCATTAACGACCTGCTTAAAGTGTTTTAATCAAAGAGCCAATAGTCTTGTATTCATTCTATTATGGAGCCAAAATTTTTTAGCATAGGGGGCTGAAAACTTTATACTTTTGATTGAAAAACGGTATAAATTGAAACCAGTTAGTCTTGTTTCGAATTGTTAAATAAAATTTTTAATCTACGAAAAATACAGAATAATATATACTTTGTAAATATAATCTATATATAAGCGGCATCCTCTTTATTGCTTTCAATTATCTGAAGGGGAACAACAACCCTTAATTTTACAGATTATTAGCTGATAAAGTATAAAATGAATGACTTTCAGAACGCCTTAATATATCTATACAAATCTTAACAAAACTTCAAAAAAATCTTCTAAAAATATCATTTCTAATTAAAGAATTCTATATAAGCTGTCGATATTAAGGATGAAAGCATTTCACAAACAATTATAACTCTGTGGAGGATTAATTTAAATGGGTTTAGCAGCATCACAAGCTCGATTTTTATCCTTAACCGCTCGCAAGAGTGACCTGGAATTAACCGGTCAGCAGATTAACCAGTCCAGGATGCAGATTGCCAGTGCAACAAACGAGTTATTTAATACTGCTGCAAGTCTTGACCCTGAATCTGACGAAGCTAAACAAATTCAATTAAAAATTAATGCTCTTCAACAACTTGATGTAGTACTTGAACTTCAGTTAAGACGGGTTGATACACAGCAACAGGCTGTTCAAACAGAGATATCAGCAGTTCAAAAAGTTATTGATAAAAACATTGATCTGTCATTTAAGACATTTGCTTAAACCACACATCATATAAGGAATTCCTCAAAATGGCTTACAAAAATGATCATGAGATGGTAATCGCAGGCAAATACGGAAAGGCATCCTCGGATGCCAAAGCTGAGTTGTTCGAAACCTATGATAGACTTAGAGATCTCACAGTTGCAGGCCCTTCTATTGCAGGCAGTGGCCTGGGGTCTTTTAGTTCAGCATTATTAAACTTTGCAAGAATTATTTCACCCTCGTCATTTATACCTGTATTAGGTAGTTCTGCCGTAAATATTCCCGGCACATCGTTTTCAAGCCCTATAAGCGGTGGTACAGCTGTAGTGCCAGGTGGGTCGGCAGCCTTCGGGCTCGGCAGTCTCGGGCGTTTTCCTTCATTTCCTAACCTGACAGGAAAAGCTGCTCCGATCTCTTTAGGTATAGGCATAGGCTCAATGCTTTTAGGTTCTGCCTTTGGGCTGGGTTCTACTTCCGGGGCCGGTAACTATGCTATCGGTGGCGGTCCTACCGGGTATGCAGCAGCAACAGCTGGCGGCAGTGCTGCGGGTGTGGCTGCCGGTGCAGGCTTTGGGCGTGGGCTGGTTATGCCTCTGGCCGGTATTGTTTCCGGTCTAGGCGGTTTAGCCTCAGCTATCGGGCCTTTCTTCGGCCCTTACGGCGTTGCAGCTATGACTGCCGGGTCTATTGCCAGTGGTGTTGGTGGTGCTATCCTCAGGTCATATCAGACCGTCTCTAATAGAGTGCTCTCTAATGCTGATGTTATTCTGACAAATAAGATTAAAAACATTGAAACGACTGTTAAACAGCTGGATACGCAGAGCGGTATTATCAGGAAGATGATTAAAGAATCCGTTGAAGGTGACGGTAAGGCTCTGCAAGAATTATTATAGTGTAACGGAGGACATTTTATGGGTTTTAATCCTTTAGTATATGCACGATTGGCCGAAAAGGCTGTCACAAAACAGAATCCGGTTAAAGTAGTCGTAAATTCGATATTATATACAATATTGTCGTTTATTAATTTGCCATACAAGATGAAATTGCTTGATTCTAGAATTCAGGAATACCAGAGAAGGTTAAATAAGCTGGAAAAGATCATTAATGGTCATCCAGATAGTGTAAAAAAAGGCAGTAAATTTAATACACTACGATAAAAATTGATATTTTAGAAGTTTTAAAACCCATTTAAGCCCTGCTATGCTGGCAGGGTTTTATTTTCGGCTTTTTACGCAAATAAAAGACTAATGCATAACCAGGATGACTGAATTGTTTAAGTATCTAAAAGAATTTTTACCCGAAAAGTTTATTATTGCAGTATTAAAGAAGATAGACGAGGCTAATATTCAGTGAGAGTTTTATTTCGGGCTACACTTAATTAATCAGAGGTTCCTCATGCATAATGCTTATCAAACAATTAAGAATAATAATTCTTCAGGTATTTTCATTTGTTATTGTTGTACTGTAGCCTCATCAAGTATAGTTTTATGGTTTTCTTTTGTTACCGGAAGGTGATTCAGGTTTTCTTCCTTTAATTGCCCACCTTTATCAGGGGTAATAAACTTATTGTATACCCAGTTTCCACCTCCAATAATTGCCGGTAGCAATGCTATAACGACAATACCAGACATTATGCCGTACTGAAAGTTAGTATAACCTGTTTCTTCTCTATTTTTTTGTTTTAACATCAATAAACCAGTTTGCTTATTTGCCTTTCTCTGCTGAAACAATATTTTTGCCTTTGCCTTCAATTAATTTTGATTTAACATCGGTTGTTTGACTGGCAACATTGTTTTTTATGCTCTCAATGTTAACATTTCCGGGTTCTATTGTCGATAAAGTATTAAAAACATTATCTGAAATTTCAATAATGCTACCAGCAAGAATATCAATTGTGCTTACAATCTGGATAATACTTTCATCCTGCCCCTGAGATAGTTCTGAAAGCTGACTTTTAGTCCTGTTAAAATCATCTGTCAGCGAGCTAATAGACTTTGTAAGACTTTCTTTATTATTGATGAGAAAATCAGTTTTTGTAACTCTTTGATCCAAACAGAGCCCGGAACCTGATTCGTAAAAACCTCTAAGAATGCTGTCACAAAGCCTGTTATCTTCCGGAACCCTGAGGGGTTCTTCACTATCAACACGCATAGCACCGTATTCTACCCATTCTTCTGAATCTGCAATAAGGTAACCCTGATCAGCAAGGGTTTGTGCAAGCCTTGATAAATCAGAAAGAGCTTTATCATCAGGGTTTTCTGATGCTTTTTCTTCAATAACCTTGGCCAGTAAAGAAAGTTGATCATTGAGTGTATCAGTAGCTCCTGATGCTCCGGTTGTCTGTATTAGTGCCGGCAGATCTTCTGGTATATTAGTAATAGAGTAGTCACCATAATCAAAACTGCATATATTATCAACACAGGAAACCTCTTGCACTGAATTATTTCCTTCACCAGCTG
Organism: uncultured Gammaproteobacteria bacterium; assembly: GCA_964517135.1. Classification (GTDB taxonomy): domain Bacteria; phylum Cyanobacteriota; class Vampirovibrionia; order JBFMGH01; family JBFMGH01; genus CAZFBA01. Next base: position 37,517 of record CAZFBA010000001.1, on the reverse strand, counting down.
CTGAACTGTAACTATTATTATCAGCCTCTTCAGGTAATAATGATGCCGGGTTTTGATTATTTACAGAAGTCTGTGAATCTGCACTGGCTGTTAAAGATGTTGTGTTACCTTTTTTCATGTAGTCATTAAAAGTTGCAAAATAGTTAAAAATATTATCTCCGAGCAAATAAAACCCCGGAACAAGCACTAATGCAACAAGTGCAATAATAATTCCATACTGCGCAATTGAATTGCCTTTATTTACAACCATATTAACACCCCTGAATTGAAATCAAATAAACTTTTGCCCTGAAATTATTATCGAATATTTTTTGTAATTCTTGAAATAAATTATACATTAAATTTTAAAATTTTACATTTATACTGATCCTTGAAAGTAATGTATATATTCCTGATTATAGAGGCCATCAGCATATATTAATTATTTACGTGGAATAGTATATAAAAATTCAAAAAAACTTGCCTTTGTATCTCAGGCAAGTTGAAGCCAAGTTTTAATTATCCCCCACAATTAAATTTTAGATTCTTAAAACATGTGATGTGAACGAAGTCTTCACAGGGTATGGTTTTGGCAGTTTGCCGGTTGTTTGAACACGTTCAAAATTATTAAAAGGGTTAGTTTTATTGACTTTTATTTGTGGATCAAGTTTAAGGGATGGCAGAATAGGCCTCGTCAATTGCTCTTTATCCGGGCCGGTGCCCATTTTTTTCTGTAAGAAAGCTGCCAGCGGGTTTCTAATAAGAGGTGTAACAAGGTTAAAGGCTACAATAGTTCCTATTATTGAAAACAGCATTGTAACACCTTTAGTAAAAGCTACCGGGTTTTTCTTTGCAGCTTCAGCTCCAATAATAGCACCTTTTTCTGCAAGCTTTTTACCCAAATTTTCAAACCCTGTTGCAATAGTCATAAAGGTTGCAAGTTCTAATGCTCCGTTAACGCATTCCTGAATCATTAAAAATTTCTTTTCATTATCCGGAATGTCTTTATTGAGTTTGAGCCCGACTGCCTGAGCTACTGTTGATATGGCATAAATAACAGCCGTAGTATACCGTAAAAATGGAGCCGGTTTCTCTATACCGTATATAGACATTTTTTCAATTAAATTCTTAAGCATTGACGTTTACCTTACTTCCATTTACTGCATTGTTATCGTCATTTTTGTCTTTTTTAAAGAACTTATTCATAACAACATTGAGTATTTTGTTGATAAACGGAACATCCATAATGAATATAGAAGCGACCGCACCGAAAATAGCAAATGTCTTGCCGACAGAGTTAGCAAAAACCGCTTTAGAAATGCCTTCCGGCACTTTTACCATGGCATTTTTAACAGCATATTCACCCATTTTTTGCCCTATGGCACGGGTTAATACACCTGATATTGTACAAATGGTCATTTTGACGGCAGATCTAACAGCTGCATATTTGCGAGTTTCGCTATCCACATAAGGATTAAGAGCATCAATAGTAGTATGCGAAAGCAAACCCGTAGCTCCGATAATAACCCTCTGGGTTGTCGGCGTCATATTGGCCATTTTTAGAATTTGATTGGTTGCCCCAGCACCTAATCGAACGACCATACACTCCCCCAAATTATGAGTATACTCTCATTACCTATCTTTAAGCTTTATTGACAGGTTAAGCTAAATAATAGATGGGATTTTAAGATACTTTATTGTATTTCCCCCCAAACTATGATTATAGTGCCATAAAAATAATAATTTTGCAAGATGTCAAAATAAGGGATTATAAAGTGACCGTGTTACAATACTAATTATATAGTTGCTTTATTTTATATAGTAAAGTTACTTTTAAATTCATACATTAAATTTTATCATTTTACACGACATTTGGTATAAAAACTGTTTAATACTGCTATTAAAAGCAGGTTTCTATATTTATGGATATTTATTTTTGCGAAATTTTTCTGGTTATTCTTCTTCCAGGTCATTAGAATCGTTATCAAAGCCCAGCAAAAAGTTTTCATTATCATCGAAGACGGTTGAGTCATTATCTAAATCATTTGCTCTTTGCTGAAGATGTTTCATCCAGTCTGGGCCAAGACTTGAGAAAAACTTATGTGCATCAATAACTTCGTCATATGTAATCGGTGGAGACTCATTATCATCAGGCAATTGAACCTCATGGGTCAATTCAGGAGTTTGATCTTCTTCTTTTTGATGGCTCTTAATGCCTACAATAGCTATGCCAACAGGCTGTTCACATTCGGTACATACGATTTTTACCACATAAAAATTTTCTTCTTCTCTTAAAAGAGAGATGCCTTCTGGTTTAAAAGAACTATTGCACTTTGAACAGTGCATGTTGCAGAAAAATTCCTGAACTATCTTAAATCCGTCCATATGAATCCTTTACACACTTTGAGGAGGTTTGAGCCAGAAATGATTTTTTGAAAATAGTGTCAAATTATTTTAGAAAAATCAACAGTATACTTTTATAATATAGACCGGTGCATAACTGTAGTAACAGTTTTTGTTATGATTTATGCAGTTGTCTTAAATATATTATACACTTTTGTGATATAAATTTTTATGACCCAAAAGACTTAAAATTATGGCAGAAGATAAAGAAAAAAGACTAAAGCTCATTAGTGAGATACAAAGAACCGTAGAGCAGATGAAGGTTGACGACATTGAAGAACAGCCTTATGCAGCCAGTGAGTTATTTCAGTGCCCGTGTTGTGGAGAATTTAAGCCTCTTGCAGGGTCTTTGCTATATAATGCTAATTTGTATTGTAATGACTGTGTTTTGCTGACAGAGGTTAGTCTGGCACTTGGCAAAATAACTTATCCTGATGAAATGATTGAATATATGGAAGATAAACGATTTGAAGCCATATATGAAGGTCTTTTTAGCTTTGAAGAAAATTTAAACAACTAGCAAACAGGTTGTTTGGGCTTAAAGAATTCTTCTCTTCCGGCAAGTTTCCAGAAAAGGTCTATAAATGCCATCTGTATACTTTTACAGGCCGGTGAAGGCTTGTTAACTGATTTGGTATGTACAAATGATTCAGCCCGGCACCCACCCCTGCACCAGTAGCGTATTACACATTTTGTACATTGCTGATATGACTGAACGTTAGTATTTTCTCTTACCTGAATAAGCACACTGGAGGCTTCCCATATTTCATCAATAGGCTGTGCTGTCAGGTCGCCCGCCTCAAACTGTGGCAGCTTATAGCCGATACAGGGGTATACACGGGCATCAGCGCTAATAAATACCTGGTTTTTTGCTGCCCCGCAGGATGGTTTATGTTCATTGTTTCTGATAAGTTGTTCAAAAATTGTCAGTATATCCCTGCCAAGAAGTCTTATCAGACCGGGGTCTTTATCTAAAGCATCCAGAAGATAGGCTATGATTTCTCGATAATCAGGTGTTCGAAAATCTTTATACTTACCGGTACGTTTTAAAGGTACTACTCTGCATTCGTTGACCCCTGTATTTTTTGCTAAATTTAAAAAGTGTCCCATCTCCTGATAGTTATGTTCTGATGTATTCAGGTTCATAATGGTATAAACTTTTTTAGATAGAAAGTTTCTAACACATTCAACGTTTCTTTCATAAGCTCCTTTACCCTGAATGGCGTCATTGATATCAGAAACAGCTCCGTCAAAGGTTATCTGAACGTGAACTCGCATACGGCTTATTTCATTTATAAATTCATCAGTATAAGCTTCAGAAGGCAGGTCGATAAAAATATTTAGACCTTTATAGGTGGCAGTTTTGATCAATGCAACCAGTTTCTGAATATCCTGAGCTGGCTTTAAGCCTGTTATACGAAGTATAGCATTGTTTTTAACATATTTATGAATGGTTCTTATTATCGTTTTTAGTTCTTCAAGATTTAAAACAGTATCGTCATTTTCCTCATCAGATATTTCAAGTGTTATTTCTTCTATAATCTGTGAGGTTATATCTTCTACATAGTCAAGTGAAAGTTTTTCTGGTTTTGTAGAGAGAATTTTAGCTTCAAGTAATTTTGAAACTTCTTTTTTAACTTTACTTTCATACTGTGCCGGTTGTATATCACTCAATGATACAGTTTTATCTATAATTTCTTGAAGTGTATTGCGGCCGTTAAACTGTGTAAGCACTGCTAGCATTTGTTGACTTACGATCATCCAGTATGGTAGAAAGCTCCATATTAAGAGACATTTATCATCCCGTCTTTGCATAAAGTCTGGTGCCAGAGCAAAATACACTTTATTTAATTCAACAGCATTAGCCAACATATATTTTTAAAGATTCCTGTATTGTTTTGAAGACACTACCAATATTAAAATACCACATTAAATACCTGAAATGCCAATTGTATATTTTTATTTTAACACTGTAATAACAGAAAATCAGGTATCTTTGCAGGGTGTTTTAAGCAATTATTTTTGTATTTAAAAGGTTTGCAGCTCTTTTTAAAAGAGATTTTTTTCATTATATTTTCTTTTTCTTTATGATAAATTAAAATTTGCAGAATAAAAATTGGTATACAAAAATGTATTTACTGGTTGCAGGTTTTCGCTATAAAAATGCCCCTGTCAGGGTTAGAGAACAATTTTCGATTAATACAGAAAATATGCCTCTGGCACTTCAAAGCTTTATCAGGTATCCCTCTATTAGAGAGACCATTATTCTTAGCACCTGTAACAGAACAGAATTTTATATGCTGGTGGATGATACCGAGGTTGCATCAGGCAGCATCGTCCGGTTTCTTGCAGATTATCATAACCTTGAAGTATCTGAAATAAGAAAATATATGTTTACACTGATGCATGATGATACCATAAGACAGATATTCAAAGTTACTTCAGGTATCGATTCAATGGTAGTTGGCGAAACAGAAATTACATACCAGGTTAAAGAAGCTTTTAATATTGCCCATAAAGCTCAAACGACAGGCCCTATTCTGGATAAACTCTTCAATGCTGCACTGGCAACAAATAAAAAAGTACGAACTCTTACTAACATTACATCTATAGTTGACAACGTCTCTTCAGCTGCTATAGAGCTGGCAAAAAACAGTACCGGAGACCTGAAAAACAAGAAGATTGCTGTTGTTGGTGCCGGTAAAATGGCTACACTGGCATTGAAACACCTTGTAGCTAAATATAACCACAGAGATATTATTGTCTTAAACAGATCAGAAAAGCCTCTGGAATACATTTATGACCGGTATAAATTTCCTGTTGCCTCTTTTCGCAAGCTAAAAGAAACGCTGGCTACTATAGATATCCTTTTTGTTGCTACTGCTGCGCCACATGTTATCATAAAACCAGAACAGATACCCCAAAACAAGAAATTAACAATAATTGATATTTCAGTACCTCGAAATGTAGATAACTCTGTTGGCAACATGCCCGGCATTACACTGTATAATACAGATGATATTCATAAATTTCTGCATGATCAGGCTGATACAAGAAATGAAATGATATCACAGGCTGAAAAAATAATTAAAGAAGAAGCTGAAAACTTTTCTCAATGGCTTATTCAAAGGGATATAGTACCTACAATGGTTAAATTAAGAGACAAAATTGAAATGCTTCGTCAGGAAAAAATTGACAAAATGCGAAGCAAAGTTTGCCCGTTTTCAGAGCAAAAATGCATGCTTATGGAAGAATTGAGCCGCCAGCTTGTTAATACCATCCTCCACGACCCGACAGTAAGAATTAAATCTACCCGTGAACACCAAGAAATCTACCAGACAGCACGACTGCTAAACGATTTATTTAACCTGGATAAAAATGACAACTAATAATGAATTAAAAAAATACCGCAAACAGGTAGTTATTGGCTCAAGAGCAAGCCAGCTGGCCCTGACTCAAACAATAATTGTTAAAAAAGAGCTTGAAAAACTCTTCCCTAACTTTAAATTTACCATAAAAGAAATTACTACTAAAGGCGATAAAATTCTGGATAAAGCTCTCAGTGCCATCGGCGATAAAGGACTTTTTACCAGAGAACTCGAAAACGCCATTTTAAATAGAGAAATCGATTTTGCAGTCCATAGTTTAAAAGATTTACCATCTGTACTGCCACAGAGATTAATGATTGGAGCAGTAACAAAAAGAGAAGACCCCCGAGATGTAATTATTGCAGCAAAAACCCTTCAGGAACTCAAACCAGGAAGCATCGTGGGTACATCATCCCTGCGGAGAAAATCACAACTCAAAAGACTCAGACCTGATCTTCTTTATCAGGACATCAGAGGAAACCTTAATACACGCCTGAAAAAGCTTGATAACAACAACTACGACGCTATTATACTTGCCAGCGCAGGCATCAAACGACTTAACCTGACCGCCAGAATTAAAGAATACTTCCCTGTAGATACGCTAATACCGGCTGTTTGTCAGGGCATTCTTGGCATAGAATGCCGTGAAGATGACACTGAAATACGGCAAATGCTCTCTCTCGTAAACCACCCAAAAACAGAAATTATTACCCGTGCTGAAAGAGCCTTTCTTTCAGAAATCAAAGGTGGCTGTCAGGTTCCACTCGGAGCTATTGCAGAAATTGAAAATAACTCTATTACTATTAATGGTTTTGTCTCAGACCTCAAAGGTGAACGGTTTTTCAAGCATACCGTAACAAGTAATTCTCCTGAAAGTGCAGGCATTTCACTGGCTCAAGCCCTTAAACAGCAGGGTGCAGAAATTATACTGAAAGAGATTATAAAAAATTATTAATACTTATGTATTGGTTTTCATATATACAATTAACCTGTTTAAGACATCATACAGACTGCTTTATAAAAAATGATAGATTCAAGCAAATTGAGGGACAGCGGCTATCCAAAAAGGGTGGGGGGCATTTTATAGATCGGTGCCAATCACAGCAAGAGGTTTAAAATTAAAAGTTTTTCAAGTTATTAATCAGTCTTTTTCAGGGGTTCAGGATTATCAAAATTACATCGTGAATCTTTGCTTTGCCATAAAAAAACTCCAGACAAAACGCCTGGAGTATCCAAGAGTTTATAAAAAACTCTCTATCCTAAGTTTAGGTGGGCAAAAAATAATACCATAATTTGCGGTATTAGATAAACACTCCATTTCAAATAAACACCCCTGTATACTCGCCTTTTAATAAGTGTCATAAATTCCCCTTCAAACTTAAAATTAGATGATGTTAATTATTCCCCAAAAAATGACAGAAATTACCCCTATAATTATAAAAACAATCATCCGGTTTTTTGGAACAGTTTGTAAAGAAAATTTAAGCAACTTTATATTTTTACCTGTTTTGATACCCGAACTGTCTGAGTGCAGAAGTATTTTTTCGCCAGTTTTTTTTAACTTTCACAAGAAGTTCCAGGTATATTTTTTCTTCTGTCATTTCTTCAATTTCTTTTCTTGCTAGCGTGCCAATTTTCTTAAGCATGGATCCATTTTTGCCTATAATCATGCCTTTTTGAGAATCTCTCTCAACGTAAATAGTTGCAAATATTGATGTTAGATCTTTCTCTTGTTTGTAAGAATCAATAATAACCGCAACAGAATGAGGCAATTCTTCTTCAGTATTTATCAAAACCTTTTCTCTGACGATTTCTTCAGCAATAGCACGTGTGCTCTGGTCTGTTATATCGTCTTCAGGATAATACCTAGGGCCTTCAGGCAGCAATCTGAAAATACTTTTAAGAAGATCATCAACATTTCTGCCTGTTTTAGCTGAAACAAGGATGGTTCTAATTTTTTTGCCAGCAAAAAGTGACAGATATTGTTCGACATTATTTGAGCGTTCTTCGGTATTTTTGATCAGGTCGATTTTATTGACGATCATCAGTACGGGTTTATCTGTTTCGAGAACATTATTTATGATCCATTTATCGCCCGGTCCGGGTGCTGACCTGGCATCAACCATAAAGAGTATCAGGTCTGAGTCAGGTATTGCCAGTTTAGTTTCTTCCATAAGGTATTCACCCAGTTTATGAAAAGGTTTATGAATACCAGGAGTATCAATAAAGACTATTTGCCCACGTTCATCGTTATATATACCTCTCAATCTTCTTCTTGTGGTTTGCACTTTATCAGAAATAATTGCTATTTTTTGTTTTAGTATGTGGTTTAGCAGTGTAGATTTTCCTGTATTAGGCCTGCCGGCAATTGTTACGAATCCTGATTTAAAGCTCACGTTATTATTCCTGTATTTTGAGTAATTCATTTATTTTATACCACAAACATTTTCATATTCTCAAAATCGTTTTCCAGTGTTTTATAACGTTAAAAAGTTTCTTAAAGTCCTTATCAAACTCAGGAATTGTTTTATAATTAATCGTCATCTTAGCTATATTCTCTTACCGATGTTTCTTTTTTTGATAAAACTCCGCTTCATACTCTATTACTAGTTTATCTTCAGCACTTATCCAATGAAAAATATTGCATAAATTTATTGATCTTATACCATTATTAAAAGATCAGTGTATAACTTAATAAATTTTCGATTTTCAAACCCGTGCCATGGCTGGCATCTGACCACATAGAGGGGGTAAAGCCCCACCCTTCGTCTGCAAAGCAGGCTATCTACCGAGGTCTTGGGTGGTTTCTTGTTCTCTTTCTCAGCAATTGGTCACCTGTTCGTTCAACCCATATTTTAATTAATATTTTTTGAATATCGAAAACAAAAAAAACATCATTATAGTTATACATCAGTCTTAATTAAATGAGTTAGTTGAAAGTTAAAAAGAGGATGACTATGAGCCAGACTACTTCTACAGATATTAAATCGCTTTATTCAGAGCATGTTAAAGACCTGCAAACTTACATTATGTTCAGAATTAAACAAAGAATGCTTGATTTAACTCCTGAATTAGAGAAAAAAGACCGTACCCCGCTTAATATGAGTATTGGTGCACCCACACAGCCACCACCAGCAGTTGTTATGGAGGCACTGGAAAAGGCTATTTATGAACCTAAAATTAGTATGTATTCTTCTTCTAAAGGAGAAGCCTTTTTTCTTGAGGCCGCAGCAAAACGTATGAAGAAACGTTTTAACGTTGAAGTAAATCCTAAAACGCAGGTATGCAGTTTAATAGGTTCAAAGGAAGGTCTGGTAAACCTCTTCAGGGCATTTATTACGCCTACAGTTAATGAAAAAGACAAGGATATAATTATGGTGCCTGACCCGGGTTATGCCTCTTATCAAGAAGCTATAAGGACTATAGGCGGGCTTGCTTATCCTGTTGCACTGAAACCAGAGGATAACTATTTGCCTGATCCTGAAAAAATTCTTGATCAGCTTGAAAAAGATGGATACAATAAAAATAAAGTTAAAATGCTGGTCATTAATTACCCGTCAAACCCGATCGGAGCAACTGCACCATTAGAATATCTCCAGAAAATAGTTGATTTTGGCCTGAAACATAATATCATTATATGCAGTGATGCAGCTTATGTGGATATGCAATTTGGAGATATACCTGCTGCGTCAATTTTACAGTGTGAAGGTGCCATGGATATAGCTATAGAATGCCATAGCCTGAGTAAGCCATATAGCATGACCGGCTGGAGAATAGGCTTTGCAGTTGGCAACATTGATGTTGTAGGTATTCTGGCCAAAGTTAAGTCCACAACTGATACCGGTATTTTTAAGGCTATACAGCGTGCCGGCCAGGTTGCTCTGACAGATCCTTCCTGTGACGAGTATATTAAAGAAAATAACGCTATATTACAGCAAAAACAAAAGTTAATGGTTGATGGATTAAAAAAATTAGGCTGGCCTATTGACGAAAAATCTGTACCAGGAGCAACATTTTATCTTTGGTTGCCAGTACCTGAAAGATATAAAGACGGCGATGAGTACACAGCTGACCTGCTTGAAACCTCGGGCATTGTTGCTGTGCCAGGCTCAGCCTTCGGTCAATATGGTAAAAACTATTTCAGATTATCACTTGTCTTACCTGAAGAGATGCTAACACAGGTTATCGAAAGAATGGAGAAAGATAATTTCAGGTATTAAAGCTAATATAAAAACAAAGGGAGTTTAAAATGGAATTTTCAGCCATCTTTAAGTACCTTTCAGAAAGTACTGTTCTTGGGGTGACCTATTCTCAGGTTATTTCATGTTTTCTGGTTATTCTTTTAACCCTGATAATAGTAAAAGTTCTGAAAATTTTTATTGACAAAAAACTCAAAATACTGGTTGAGAAAACCGAAACAGACCTTGATGACCATCTGGTTAACGGTCTTGAAGGCCCTTTAGTATGGTTTATTTATGTAAGCGGTTTTTACTGGGCTGCACTTACCCTTAACCCTACTAATGACGAGTTTCCACTAAGAGAAATTCTTCAGGCTACTGTCGAAACAATGTGGGCAGGTATTATTACGTGGGCTGCATTTATTTTAACAGATGTATTTACAGACAAAATTAAATACTGGCTGGAGAAAAAAGCACGAGAGAGTGCAAAAAAAGATGGCATACCTTATGAAGAGCCTATAATAAGTCAGTTTTTACCTTTATTTAAAAAGGCCTTTAAAGTTGCACTGGTACTTATTGCTCTTATTATAGTTATTCAAAACCGTGGATACTCTGTAACATCTCTGGTTGCAGGCTTTGGTATATCAGGTCTTGCAATAGGCTTTGCAGCTAAAGATTCTATTGCTAATATCTTTGGTTCTATTGCAGTTATGATAGATAATGTCTACAAAATAGGCGACTGGATTATTGTAGACAAAACAATATCAGGTGTCAGTGTTGAAGGTATCGTCGAAGATATCTCTTTAAGATCAACAAAAATAAGAGCATTTGACCGCACGCTGCTCATTTTGCCTAATAACGAGATGGCTAATGCCACTATCAAAAATGTTTCACGACATGACCGACGGCGAATTTATTGTAATCTGGATATAGAATACTCAACACCACCTGATAAAGTTGAAAAGGCAGTCGAAGCCTGCCGGGAAATAGTTAAAAACCACCCCGAAATGTATGATTATCAGGAAATACATTTTGTCGAATTCGGGCCACATTCTCTGAAAATAATGCTCTATTTATTTACTAAAACTACTGACTGGCACGAGTTTATGGTAATACGTCAGGAGATATTTCTTTCTATCATGAAAGAATTTAAGAACCTGGGCGTCAAATTTGCCTTCCCAACTCAAACAATGTTTATCAATTCTGAAAAACCTTTTGAAATAAAAAAGATTTCAGAAATGCATAATTAATAACATCTATATTATCAACCCTTTAGGCTGTATAAGCAGCTAAAGTCTGCATTAACATAATCTTTTAGCAGAACATGAAGTGGTTCTGAGTGTGTAATTCTAATAGATGTGACTGTTTGAATGAGTGCCTGCCTGAATTCAGGCCTGGTGTTCATTAGTTTTAGTGCTTTGTCTCTGATGATAGGGTTATAATTAAGCACATGAACAATCTCTTTCAGGGCTTCTTTGCGCTCGTTGTCTGTCATATCCTCAGCAAACGAGCCTTTATTCAGATCAAAAGACTCTTGAAAATGTAGATATAATTCATTAAAGCTATCAGTATCCATTTTCCAATTAAGATTGCTGGTAAGATGCAAAACAATAGCTGTCACCCTGGCTGCAATTGCTTTAGATACAGGTTTTAGCTCCGGGTCTTTTTCTATTTCAGAAAGAGTTTTATTTAATGCAGCCGTAAAATTATACTGTTTATCAAGATTATTTTTATAACAATGGTTTAAAGATTTTGAAATAACACTATTTGAGCTGCTAACATTAGAACTTTTTAAAGATTGAAGCAGGTTTTCAATATCAGATAACATTATATTAAGCCTGCTGAGAATTTGCGAATTAGCCTCATAGGCTGAAATATCATAATGTTCTGCTGGTGATGTAATGGCAAGATTCATTTCTATGCAAGAAATATCCTGCATTATCATTGCTAAATGATGAATATTTTCGTTATGTTGCTTACTTTGAAGAATAATTGACGTATCAGACAGGCTTGAAATAAACTTTGAAGATATTATCAGCGGATTATTATCTGAAATATCATTATTTATACTTATATCACATATGTCAGGCAATAATATCGCTTCTTCTTGCTGATCAGAAATGATTATTCTGGTAGTTGTTGCACCATCTGACTTTATTTTGCCTCCTGTTACTTCTTCAATATAACTTTTTTCAATGCTTAAAGGCAAAATTTTCACTATAGATGTAGCTTTTCTAATAAAGAAGTCGGTTCTTTTTTCTGCAAAATAGTACCAGAAAGCACTACAGGCAAGAATTGTAAATATAATAACAAATGCATATTTTTTTGTATAATTAATAATAAGGTCTTTCATTCCGGTTCATCTTTATTTAAAGCTAATTATGTTAATATTAATTGCTTAAAGCTTGCTGTGCCTGAATGTATCTATATTGAGAAGCTATATCACCTTCTATAAGGTCACCTGAAGGTTTTTCAAGCCCAAATTCTATTGACTGAAGAGCCTTCAGAAGCATTTCTTTATTCCTTTTACTGGTATTATTAAGATATCCATCATTGTTTTTTAGAATAGTAAGCAAAGTGTTGATAAAAATGTTTGCCTTTGCCCCATCTGGCAGAGGGGTATACATGGCATTGGCTAAAGCCTCTTTTGTGCTCTCTTCGAGATTAGAGTTTAGTAATAGCCCTTTGAGAAGTGATCTTGAGTTGTTATATTCTTCAGTAGAGATACTGATAGAGATATTATTAGAAACCCTGGATATATTTTTTAGTATAATATCTGCAAGAATAATTGCATCAGAGGGCAGGCTTTGATCTGATTGGATAGATGATAAAGCTGTTTTAAGATTTTTTGCATACGTAACCTGTACCACGTCTGTTATATTGTTATAAAAAGGTGCCAGAGAATATTTATCATCTTTAAGTTGAGAAAGTGTATGGTTAATAGTCTTAATATAATTATTTATTTTCTGGCTAAATTGAGGATCATCAGTTGATAAACCTGATATAATGTTATTGTCTTTATAGTTATTCAGCCGGTGAGTAATTATTGCAAAATCTTCTATTGATTTACTCAGTATATCAAGCCTGTTATTGCCTAATTGATCTTCTTTAGATAATCTGTCAAAGACTTTTGATAGCTCCAATAGGTATAAATAAAGAGCATCAGACTCAGATAGATTTTTATTATTAAAAAAATAATGCTTTCTGGGCAGTCTCACAGGTATTTCAGGTTTGTCAGCAAGGCGAATGATCACAAATATATCAATGGGCTCTGTGCTAACATCCGGTTTAACAATATTATCTACTCTTGCAGGAGATTTTAGCTGAAAAGAAAGTTTTTTAATATGCAAAAGGTCATTCTTCACAGGGTATACCAGTACAGACATGCAAAAAACTATAATTAAAATTGTTATAAAATATGCAAATTCATATACCTGAGTACCTGACCGGGTGTTATTTTTACTATCAGTAATCATTATCATATTGAAGTCTTCTCAACCTTAATCGAACAAATTTATAAGACTGTTATATAACTATAATAGGCTAAAGGGGGGCTTTGTCCCCTTTGTGTGGTTAAGTGCCCGTCATAGTAAGGGTTTGAAAATCGAATTTTTTTAAGTTGTTCACTGATCTTTTTAATATATCACAGCTATAACCCATAAAGAAATAATCACCTATAAGCTTTAAGGATAGGTTTTTCAGGGTTTAGCAGAGGCGTGCATTATTATTATATGCTTACAGGCTTCCAGATAACTGTCAACAGACTTAATTTTACCAGTTATTTTAAGATTTTCAGCAGTAACATCAAACACTGTCATATTCTCTCTGACTGCCAGAACAGTTTTATTTCTCTCTATAAAAGACAAAACAGGAACAGAGCCAAGACAATCACAGGGCGTAACAATTACACAAGCATCATCTATGGTAAGGTCAAAGGCTGTTTTATCTTGAATATCAATTATAGCCGGGGCCTGGTTAAGGCCAGCAATAACAGAGGGCAAGAATACAGGTGAAATATATTCAGCAGCTGCCCTGGGGTCAACTATCTCAAAAGATGGCATAGATTCTTTTATTGAAAATGCAGGCGCATGAGCACAGGGTATACTGAATTCCTGGCTAACTATGTGTGAAATAATTGCTTCAGCACCACCGGCAGGGTCGGCACACTGCCCTTTTGAATACAGGTCTTCACCTTCATAATCAGGAAAGAAGCATACTACAGCAAGGGCTTCAATACCTTTTTTAATGAGGGCCTGAGAGGCCTCAAGCAGAGTTTGCGTATTCTGCGGTGCTCCAGTTGAATAGCCATCATCTGTCAAATAATACTCTACATTGACAGGCTTATCAGTAACCAAATACTCTGGTATATTAATACCATAGACACTTTTGCAGGCATTAATAGCATTAATATGCATATTGATGACTTCTTCAGGTATGCCCCTGTCAAAAACAACGCCAATTTTGTTAAACTTCTTTTGCCTGAGAGCAATATTTCCTTTACAGAAAGAATCCAGTGTATAGCCTTCAGTATAAAGCATATTAGACGGTATATTATGCATTATAGCAGCATTAACCACATTTGGATTAGCTATAAGCAAATCAACACAGGATGCTATAAGCCTGTTTGCAGGCCCTGCATCACCTGCATAACCACCAATAGAAGCTGCAATGCCTGTGGGTACAATGTTTATTGCTACAAAGGGCTTAGCTTTCATCCGCCGGGAAGTATCCTATATAAGGCAGGTTGCGGTGAAAGCCAGCATAATCAAGCCCATAGCCGACAACAAACTTGTTATCCACTTCAAAGCCGGTATAATCAACGTTGATTGGGTGAGTTCTGCATACTGGCTTGTCTAAAAGAGATACCAGTTTGAGTGTTCTGGTCTGGTGATGATATTTCAGATAATCAATAAAGAAATTAGCTGTCAGGCCAGTATCTACGATATCTTCGACTACCAGAACGTCTTTATCCTGGAGAGATGGCAGTGTAAGGTCAACGGGTTTGATCCTGCCTGATGACTTTGTATCATTTCCGTAACTGGCAAGTCTCACGAATTCAAGAGTCATTGGAATATCTATATGTCTTATAAGATCTGATGTAAATAAAATAGATCCTTTTAAAACTGATATAACGACCAGTTCTTGACATCCTGCATAATCTTTATTAATGTCTTCTGCCAGTTCTTTAATTCTGCCCTTTAGCTGCTCTTCTGAAAAGAGTATTTCGGGCTTTTTTAGATGTAAATTATTCTCTATTACAGTCATGATTACCCCTTATAACTTCAAAAATGTGTGTCGGTCTGGATTTTACTTTTATTTTGTCACTAATACCGGTTCCTATGACCCACAATACTTCATTACCGGCTGCAACTATTGGTGTAAAATACTTTTCTTGCTGGTCTAATTGCCTGTTTATCAGGTATTTCTTTAGTTTCATGGTGCCCTGCATGCCAAGCGGGTTTATAATATCGCCTGCCTGCCTGGTTCTCAGTGTTAGACCCATTTTAATAGCTGAAAGGTCAACATATGCTCTATCTGCTTCAGCTGGTGGAAAAACAATATTACCGGTATTATCGTTCAGGTATTCTGTTACTTTGAGCTTAATATTAAGAGGTTTAAACTCTGTAACACCGGGTATTGCCAGCTTTACTGCTGATTGTATCATATTTGCCGGTGTGTTGCGAACAATTGTAATGTTTTTTTGCGTTACGTGTAAAAAAACTTTTTTCGTAATGGAGTATTTTTTGCCTGTGCGGGTAAGTTCTGTTGTGTCGATATATCCTGAAAGCCTTTCAATAAGGGCATAGTCATAATCAACATTGTTTTCTTCCAGCATTTTCATAAGTATACGTGGTTTTAATGTTTCTGGTAGTTGTTTAAAAGAGCGGGTATATAATACATATGTATTGTCTAACAGTTCACTATAATAAGGCTCTAAAAGATACTCCAGTGCTGCTTCGTTTGCTTTAGATACTGATGAAAGCCTCAACAGAGCATCTTCAATACCTGTATTATAGTCTTTCAATAGTGGTAGAAGCTCCTGACGTATTCTGTTTCTGAGGTAAGCATTATTAAAATTAGAGCTGTCAACACGAGGTATGAGGTTATTTTCAGCGAGGTAGTTATCTATATCCTGCCGGGTGGTGGTTAACAATGGCCGGTATATAGCAGGGCCATCTGTTTGCTCTCTATATTCAGGTATGCCTGCAAGCCCCCGGTAGCCTGTGCCTTTAATAATACGATAAAGAATAGTCTCTACCTGGTCAGGGCGGGTGTGGGCAGTTATCAGCGCATTAAAATTATGAATTTTTGCAACATTATTAAACATTTCGTAACGTTTTTCTCGTGCCAGAGATTCACTTTCAGGCAGGCCTGGTGTAAGCCTTTCGGCGAAAATGTTAATATCTTTTGATTGGCAAAAATTTATAGCAAAATGTTCATCTTCAAGGCTTTCTTCTCCCCGCCACTGGTGGTTAATGTGAATAGCGGCCAGGTCAAAAGGCAAAGAATATCTGAGGTTGCTTAATATATCAAGCAGGCAAAGTGAATCAGCTCCTCCTGAAAAGCCCACAAGCAGTCTTGTCTGGCTGTTATCCAGACTATATTTCTTTAAAAATTCTCTAACCTGCTGTTTTATCATCCCTGAATACAAAAGATGTGGCATAGGTTGGAATCGAACCAACGACCTCGCGGGTATGAGCCACGTGCTCTAACCTGCTGAGCTACTATGCCACAATATTGTGCAATTAAATTATGTAACCTAATTGTTATCTTGTCAAGCTACCGTAAGTTTCATTATAATTCTTATAGAAAGGTTTATAAACTTTTTTCACCGGAAAGTAAATTTTGAATGACGAATGAACCGAATAAATTTCAGCAGGCAATCCAATTCTATAATGAGGGGATGAAGCTGTTTGAAAAAGGGGATCTAAAAGGAGCTATTGAAGCCTTTCAGCAGTCTATTGCTTATGATCCATCTGACCCTGACGCCTTTATAGACCTGGGTGTAGCACTATATAAGGCTAAATGTCTTGATTCTGCTGAAGCTGCATTCAAACAGGGTATAGAGCTTGACCCCTTGTATGCTAGACCCTACAATAACCTTGGTGTTGTTCTATTCAAAAAACAAGATATATCTGAAGCAAAGCAGCTTTTTGAAAAAGCGATAGATTATGATGAGACTTACATTGCAGCCCACCTTAATTTAAGTATTACGCACAAACTGACAGGTATGGCCAATTCTTCTATCGAAATGTATCTTAAAGCCCTTGCGCTATCTGCTAAATATGGTTTCAACAAAGATAAATCTATTGCGCTGACTTTTGTTGAAGACGATGCTGATATCGGAAACCAGACCTTCCAGATCAATGAGTTTGATTTACTGGCCAATGACAAATGGGAAAGGAGTGAGCTGACCATCGAAGATATACTTAACACCTATCAACAAGTAGATGAAATAGAAGAAGAAAACGCTATAGCCTATTATAATATGGGCGTGGCTCTCTATAAAAAAAAGCAGTATGAAGAAGCAATAGAATATTATAAAAAAGCCGTTGCGCTTGATAGAAGGTTTTATGAGGCCTATTATAGCCTGGGCATTGTGCATGAAAAGCTTGGCTTTGTAGATGATGCAGCAAAATATTATGCTATAGCTCTCAGTATTAACCCAACATTTGCATGTCATTTGAGTATGGCAGTTGCTTCATATAAAAATGGCAATTATACTCTGGCAGAAAGATATATTTCTCGGGCGGGCCAGATAGCTGAAGAGGATGCAGAATCGTTAAACAATCTCGGGCACGCATACTATAAAATGGCCCGTATTGATGAGGCTATTGACTGCTATAATAAAGCCATTGAATATGATGATGAATACAGTATGGCGCACTATAACCTTGGTGTTGTTCTGGCTAAAGCAGGCAAAGTTAATGATGCCATTCAATCATATTTGAATGTCAGAGATACTGATGAATATTATGTGCCGGCACTTAATAACATCGGGGCTGCTTATGAGAGCATTAAAAATTATGATAAAGCTGTTGAATATTATCAGAAGGCCCTTGACGTGGATCCTAATTATACGACGGCTTATGAGAACCTGTTTGAGCTACTCAAAAGGCAGGATATGCAGAAATAATAAGCAACAGGGGTTGGTCAAAAAGGTCAACCCTTTTGTTTTAAAGGAATTTAATTAAAGAAACTGGCAAAAATTATTAAACAGGGTTCAGCAAAGAAATAGGTCGGGTTTGGTATTTAGGCCCGCTGGCACAAAACCAAACCCGCAGAAAAATTTAACCGGAAAGTAATGTTTTTCTTTTGAAAAAAAAATGTTTGAATTAAAATAAACCTCACAGGTAACCGCAAAGAGAATTTAAGTGGATATTAAAGTAGACCAGGAAACAGGGTTAGTAAAAGGGCTTGGCCTATTTGATTCGACCATGATCGTCGCAGGGTCTATGATAGGCTCAGGCATATTTCTGGTTTCAGCCGATATAGCCCGTCAGGTCAATTCAGGATGGCTGCTGCTCATCGTATGGCTGCTTACCTGCTTTATGACCATCATAGGCGCACTCAGCTTTGCTGAACTTGCCGCAGCTATACCCAAACCAGGCGGCGTATATATCTATCTCAAAGAAGCTTATAACGAACTGACAGGCTTTCTATATGGATGGACTCTACTTCTGGTAATACAAACAGGCACTATTGCAGCAGTAGGCGTAGCTACGGCAAAATTCTTTGGGGTTTTGTTTCCATGGATAAGCCCAAATAATATTTTAATATCTATAGGCACTCTGCACCTGCTCTCAACAGAACAGTTTATAGCTATATCAAGTCTGGTGATACTTACAGTGATCAACTGCACAGGCATCAAAACCGGTGCACTGATCCAGAATGTCTTCACCATGGCAAAAGTAATTGCACTGCTGGCCCTGATAGTCATCGGGCTATTTTTTGTCACAGAATCTAACCTGACTACAGCCATTGCTGCAAGCCCCCCGGCTGAAGTGGATCCATCAACGTTCCTGTTTGGTGTTTTCTCAATTATAGCAATTGCATCTGTCGGTGCTCTGTTTGCATCTGATGCCTGGTTTGATCTTACCTTCGTCGCAGGAGAAGTCAAAAACCCCGGCAGAAACCTGCCACTGGCACTGCTATTTGGCACTGGAATTGTTAGCGTACTCTATATACTCGTAAACATTGCCTATATGAATGTTCTAGGCCTCGAAGGAATGCAAATGGCCGAATCAGACCGTGTCGGCACAGCAGCCATGAACTACCTATACGGTCATGCGGGGGCAATGATTATGGCTGTTATAATACTGGTTTCAACCATCGGATGCAATAACGGCTTAATTCTCTCCGGCGCAAGAGTCTTCTGGGCCATGGCAAAAGATCGCCTGTTCTTCCGCAGCGTCGGAACCATCAATAAAAGATACCACACACCCGCAGTATCACTCGGTGTTCAGTGTTTTTGGGCCAGCATCATATGCCTGAGCGGCCATTATAGCGACATACTTGATTACGTAATCACTGCCGGACTGGTCTTCTATATTCTTACCATCATTGGTGTCTTCCGCCTGCGTAGAAAAATGCCCGACCTCGATCGCCCATACAAAGTTTTCGGTTATCCATACCTGCCTGCTGCCTATATAATGCTTGCTTCCTTCATCGTGTTTAATTTACTATTATACAAACCTAAATATTGCTGGCCAGGTTTAATTATTGTCTTATCAGGCATTCCAGTGTATTATTTCTGGAAAAGAATAAAGGAAAAAGAATAAATGACCGAAAACTCAAACCTGAGATGGTATGATAGAGATCCAAAGCTCAAAGGCATAGTTACATTGCTCAAAAAAGCACCCGAAGATGTTAAAAGTGACCTTGCCATGGATATTATTCAGGTTATAATACAGGAAAACTTTACCACATCAGATGAACTTATGGGCTTTGCCGGTAAAAACTACGTGGGCAAAACACAACGATGGTATGACTCTGATGAAATGATTCATACTGCTGTAGAAATGCTTAAACTCCTCAACGAAAGGGAACTACAGATTGTAATGCGTGAAATCGCCGATACATACCTCTATTTATTAAAAAATATGACTCAGGACAATGAATGACCTGCTATTAGGAACAGATATCTGCCAGATAAGCAGAATTCAAAAAGCTTATGAAAAATTTGGTGACCGGTTTCTCGAAAAGACCTTTACACCAGCTGAAATTGCATATGCTAAATCAAGCAGGGTTAAGATATATGAAAGACTGGCCGTAAGGTTTGCCACGAAAGAAGCTGTCTCAAAAGCATTGGGCGTAGGTATTAGAAAAATGGGATGGGCAAAAGGCATCCACTGGAAGGATGTAGAGATTATCAGAGGCTCTCTCAGTAATATAGATATTGTTTTAACTGGCAGGGCAAAAGAACTGGCAACTACTAAATCAGTTATAAACTGGAAAGTATCTGTTTCACATATGGGTGACTATGCAGTATCAACTGTTACAGGTATTGTTGAATAATTAAAAATCACACTCAAAAGCATTTTTCAGGTGCTCAACCTCTGGAGAGTTTTTAAGTATAACACTTATGGCGTCAACCCGTTGCAATAAATGGTTATAAACAGGTTTTTGTAACATATAAACATTAACGAGCTTTGCAATCTGACGTTGTTTACTGGGTGTAATGCTTTCAAGAGGATCACCGCAGGCCCTTGAGGTGCGGGTTTTGACTTCTACAAAAACAAGGGTGTTTTGTTTTTGTGCGATGATGTCAATTTCTCCCAGACGAGAAAACCGCCAGTTGCGCTCTATTATCTTATATCCTCTCTCTGAAAGATATGATGCAGCTAGCTCTTCGCCTTTGATAGCAATTTCTGATTTTGCTGAATGCTTTTTCATAA
Source organism: uncultured Gammaproteobacteria bacterium (assembly GCA_964517135.1). Taxonomy (GTDB): domain Bacteria; phylum Cyanobacteriota; class Vampirovibrionia; order JBFMGH01; family JBFMGH01; genus CAZFBA01. Next base: position 16,691 of record CAZFBA010000001.1, on the reverse strand, counting down.
AAGATATTTACCACAAATCAGTCAGGTAAAAAACTTTTTTCAGGAGGTTTTTTTAGGCAAGTATAAACAGTTTTTTCTTGCGAAAACCAGGGCCCTGTTCACGTTCCAGCTCCATTTCTCTGTCTTCTTCGTCCTGCCAGAATTGTTTTTTATCTATAAAATTTCTAATACTTCTGAATATAGCAAATGGCGGGAAGGGAAGAGCGCTGAGTTCTTCTTTAACAGGTTTCTTTTTGCTCCAGGGTTGTTTTAAAGGCTTTAAAAGTTCTCTATCAAAAAGATCATCTGTTTCGGGTTCTTTTTTTGTTGAAGGGCATGCCGGTTTTTGCCCCCTGATTATCGTTGTGTTTGAGTTGTTAGAAATCAAAACGTTTGTATTATCAGTTTCTCCCTGCTGCTTTTTTCTTAGCTGATCAATATAGACCTTTGTTTCTGTCTCATTTTTAAGCCCTTCAAAGCTGGCAAAAGCTAATTCACGTGAGGTTAGCTCTCCCGTGCGAGGGTCAGCATAGATCTCTTTACCATTTGGCAGGGTCGCCACAAGGCGGGGCCGCTCAATACAAATTGATAAACTTCTTCCTATCATCTCTTCCCCGAATTTTCCTGACCAATGACATCAAGACTTTTTAAAAATTATAGGGAAATATTTTAAAAAAGCTATTTTTTCTCTCAAAGGTTTCTTTTTGTAAATTTAAAAGGATAAATGCTCTGAATGAGCTTTATAGTTTTGTATTTCAGTGCTAATAATCTGAGTTTGCTTGAAGATTGCTGAACATGGATTCACCAGACACATGTCTCCCTGAGTACTCAGGTAAGCAGGCACATTATGACATATTTATGCTGCTGCAAAGCCTTTTTTATGGAATAGATTATCTGAAACAGTGTTTCTATCAAGAGCATCAAAGGCTATACCTGCTATAACCTGACTTGGTAAGTAACCAAAAGCACCTATTGTTTCAGACTTTGGCAGTAACTTGAATGATTCAACCATCTGGGCCTTGGGAAGTTCTTTAATCTGGTCTTGAATAGCATACCATGGCATTTCTCTGACCATCTGATCTTTATCTTTGCCAAAATTGAGGGTCAGTTTTACCATATCTTCTTTATTCATGTGGGGTAATATAGCCTGTTTGAGCAGTTCTTGCTGGTTATTGTAGAGTACAGCGACTGCAAGTTTAGCTCCAGCAAGTGAATCTACGTTTTCAAGCGCATCAAGGAATTCAAAAATTTCCTTATTGCCACCCCGTTTAGCTCTGAACATATCGTTAGCTTCATCATCACTGAGTTCAGAGACTTTGTCTTTAGCCAGTTGCAATAGTTGCCCAATTGAAAGCAGTTCCAGGCGTGGTAGACGCTTCTTGTTATCATCAGAAGAATCAACTTTATTGTCTCTTCTGCCGGCAGACATTTCTTTATCAGTATCTTCAGGGTTAAGAAACTTACCTATAAGGTCTTTGTTGTCATTAGTAAGCTTGTTAATTTTGCTATCAGTGAGGTCTGGTTTAATAGAACTGGCAAAAAGATTAGTTTGTGCTAATTCAGCAAGTTTTGCAGGTTTATTCAGCATCATTTCAGCCATATAGGGCTCAATCTCTTCTCTTGCCCTGGTTGCATTTTGAGGTCTTTCAGTTTTAGTGTCGCCTGCAATGATGTTTTTCATTAGTTCCATGCCGGTTTGACCGTTTGAAAGCTGACCTGTCATGAGAAGTATAGGCAACAGATCTTCGGCTTTTGGCAGTTGTTTTATGGCATTGCCTTCAGGTATCTTTCTCAAAATACTTTCAGGAAACTTGTTTGACATAAGTATTCTGCATTGTTCATCATGTACCTGATTGAGTAGAATTCTCTTTAGCAAGAATTTAGGTATTGAAATAAGTTGTTCTGTCAGGTCATCTTTTTTCTGGTTATTAAGTATATCAAGAACCTCTTCTCTTCTCATTTCTCTAAGCATATCCCAGCGGGTGAGTTCCTGCATTTCCATTTCTTGCAGTTCTCTGTCGTTTGCGCTGTCTTTAGAGATGTTAAGATCTTGTATATATGTGTCATTGACTGTGTTGAAAGTTACAGGGTTTTTTCTGGCATCGGTCATGACCCTGCTATAGTTGATATCAAGCAGTTCTTTGCTGGTTTCAACTGTTTTAATTTCGTTCATTTTTTTGTTTATTTCGTCTTTTTTGTTAGCTCTGGAAAGCTCAAAACTCAGGTTTCTGGCGTTGTTATCCAGCCTGTTGACAACATCAATGACGTTTTTAAATTCTTTTACGACATTTGTTGATTCATTTTCTTCCTGTTTCTTGTCTTTATCCAGTTCAAGAGATTTATGAATATTGCCCTGATAGGCAGATTCGACTTTTTTCTTTGCATCAACAAATTTCAAAGATATTTGCTTGAGATATTCACCGAAAAGATCTTCTAATTCTTGAGTAGAGAGATCTTCAATATCAACTTTATTTACAAACTCTATAGCCAGGTCTCTGGAATTTTCATCAATGGTTGTTACCGGCTTAAAAGCATTGGATATGTGTTGTGCAAGTGTTCCTTCAAGGTCTTTCCAGGCATCAGGATATTTAACAGATATCATTCTGGAGAATCGAATGAATGTTTCAATCATCTGATCTTTTGTCATAGAACAGTCAAGAGCAGTCTTAAAATCTGATACAGCTTTTTGGGAATAGCTATCCATAGATGTATCAGGTTTAAAGGCAATAGAAAGGTTATTATTTAATACACCTGTAAGCTCTTTCCAGGCATCAGGGAATTTAACAGATATCTCTCTTGAAAACCTTACAAAAAGCTCAATCATTTCATCTTTTGTCAGCTCAGAGTTAATAGTAGACCTGAAGTTAGATATAGCATGCCTTGACTGGCTATCCATGGTGTTGTCTGGCACGTAGGCAGATGCCATAGAATTAGCCAGAATACCTGATAGCTCGTTCCAGGCATCAGGATATTTAATAGAAATCTCTCTTGAAAACCTTACAAATAACTCAATCATCTCTGCTCTGGTTAGTTCAGGGTTGATAGAAGATCTAAAATTGCTGATAGCGATTGCTGCCTGAGAATCCATTTTCATATCGGGCTTAAATGCAGATGGTATATTATTATTAAGGATGCTAACAAGCTCATTCCAGGCTTCTGGATAATTGATAGATATCTCACGGGAGAACCTGACGAACAGTTCTACCATCTCATCTTCAGTAAAGCTTGCATCAAGTGCAGTTTTGAAGTTTGAAATAGCGCTGGCAGATTGAGAATCCATTGTGACCACTGGCATAAAAGATTTAAACAGGGCTTTACCGAGAGCTAGATCGAGTTGTTGTTTTGCTTCAGGTGCGTTGTTTGATACCTGGAGGGCAAACTGACTATAAAGAGCCATAACTTCTCCAGGGGTAAGGTTATAGCTGTCTGCTATTGTCTCAAAACTCGATGCTGCATAAGCTGATTGACTATCTGATGTTGCTTTCACTTCTGGTTTTTGTTCTGTATCTGCTATATTAAATAAATCATCAATAATATTGCTGGTTTCTGGTTTGTAATTATTGAAATCGATTATTGATCGATCTTTTTGTTTCTCCCTGACAGACTTAGAACCACTGTGAGCCACATGTGGTTTGTTGAAACTATAGAAACTATTGTTAAAATTGATACTCATTTGGGGAGATTGATCCTTTAAGTTGTGCTGGTAAGTGCTCCGGGGAGGTAAACAAAAAGGTATATACTAAAGATATCTTACCTATATAAACACGATATCATCAGGCGAATTGCCCGGTTTCAAAGTAAAGTTTTGTAAACATTTTTGTGATGTATTAGCTAAAATTGGCTAAAAATTCTTATGAAGGGGGGTTCTGGCGTCTAGAGGAAGGCAAAGTAATAAACAAATAATGTAACTAATTATTAACAGGTTTTGCTGACTTGCAGGTAGTTGTAAATGCTATAATATCAGTTGAATTGATAGTTGTTGATGTGTCGAGCTTGTATTTTGTCACATCAATAACTGTGTACAACATAATAAATTGAAGATGGTGATTAATCTAACCTAAAGACTTAAACTCTTTGTATAGTTCCAATCTTTACCCTTTACAACTTTTTTAGCTTATTTTTTTATTGAGTTTATGCAAGATTTAAATGATTTAGTTTATATATCAAGCATACAAAAATAAAACTATAAAAAAGTTCTTATACATCTTTAGTTCTGATGAACATAATGTTAGTATAAGAAACCATAGTTGTCTCTTGCTTTTGAGACAGCTAGGCCCTGTATATTCTGGAATCTGATTATTTATGACGTTGATTATAAATATTTTTTTTAAAACCTGCGGGTGTATTTTTTGGTAATTTTAGTATTTTTGTTTTAAAATTTTTACATTTAATACCTTTGCTCAGAACAGGAAAAATGAAAAAAATCACGATTATTTTTTTAACTTTTTTAATAGTTTTCCTTAGTAGCATTTCTACAGGTTTCTCGCAAGAACAGCCTGATTATACTTACTATTTTAACCTCGGATATTCTAAACTCGTTGACGGGCAATTTAATCAGGCAATAGATATTTTTAATCAAACCATTGAATTGCAACCCGATTGCTCTGAAGCCTATCTCGGTCTTGGCATAGCTTACAGACAGCTTCATGAACTTGAAAAGGCACTTAAGGCTACTCAAAAAGCCCTCGATTATAACCCTAGATACTATAAAGCATATTATAATCTGGGATTGATATATGAAGAAAAAGGGAAAAAAAAAGAAGCCCTTGAAGCATTTAAAAGGTTTTTTAAAAAAGTCCCTGAGGCCCGTAATATACCTGATCTGAGGGAAAAAATTAAACAGCTGGAAAAAGAAGCCTGACCTTTAGGAGACAAAACAATTTATTATGAGAAAATATATTATCATAGGTATTGTTATTATAGTATTTCTGGCTCTCCATTTTGGTCAAAAATACATTGATCAGCGCAGTGGCGATTATGATGCCGTTAGCAAATCAGCTTTTAACGAATATCAACAGGCAATAAAACTTGAATATAATGAACCGCAAAAAGCATTTGAACATCTTGCTAATGCAGAAGAACTTTATAAAAAGGCTATTCTCATAAAACCTGACGCAGATATTATTACTTATCAGAACCTTGCAAATATTCAAAGCAGGCAAAAAAACTGGAAAGAAGCTCAAAAAACCCTTTCTAAATCTATTAAGCACCACCCGATAGAAGAAACGCTTTATACTCATCTGGTAAATATTATTGACAACGAAGTACAATATAATTGCAATACCATTTATAACAATCAAACCTGCAAAGAAGAAAAACAAAAAGCCCATAAAAAGATTATTAACATAATGGAAAAATATGTTCAGGTTAGCCCCACTCATAAGGTAGCTTTAAAGGAACTTGGTCTGGCCTATGCTAAAGACGGTAAATATAATCTTGCTATGGATTATTATAAAAAAGCCCTGCAAAATAATATAAACGATAGCAAAGAGTTTGAATGCAGCATCTATAAGTGTATAGGTGACCTTTATAAAGACCAGGCATTGTTTGAAGTGGCGATTGAGTTTTATAATAAATCAAGAAATACTCTTGTGGCCTGCCCGGGGCTTGCTGAATCTCTTAAAGATACTGTAAAAAAAATGAAAGAAAGCAAATCTAAAGAAAAACCTCAAAAATTTTGAATATTGAACCTGCTGAAAGATCTTTTGTCAGCTCTGCAAAGAAAATCAGCAAGATCAGTTTAACTATTTGTCTTAAAAATAACATACTTATATAATTATCTTTAAAGTTAATCAGTGAGGATATAATGAATATCAAAATGGCAGATAATCACTTATTAAGAGGTATTTCATACCTGGAAGAATTTGAGATAGAACTTGCTCTGGAAGAGTTTAAAAATGCTGTTGAAATTAATCCTCACCTGGCTGAAGCTTTCAGTTATGTAGGTAAAGCTTATACTGATATGGGATCAGTAGAAGAAGCCATGGCATACCACGATCAGGCTATATCTTTAGAGCCTGAAAATGCTGTTTTTTACAGACGAAGGGCTGAAACATTGCAAAAAATAGGTGATATTGAAAACGCTATAAGTGATTATACCAGAACCTTTGAGTTAGATCCTTCTGACTATGAAGCTATTTATCACCTGGGTATATTGTATTCTCATATGGGAAGCTTTGATAAAGCAATAGAATATTTCAATATAGCTATCGAAAAAGACCCTGAGGATGCAAGGCATTTCTTTTACCTGGGCAATCTCTATGAAGATCTGCACGAATATGATAAGGCTATTGAACAGTACCGGAAAATTATTGAATTACACCCTGAAGATGCAAACATATACAGTATTATTGGCAAAGTATATCACCATATAGGGCGTAAAGTCGAAGCGCTGGAAGCTTATGAAAAAGCTCTTGAGCTTACTCCGGAAGACTATATGACAATCATAAATCTTGGTAATCTTTATTTTTCAATGAATAAGTTCAATGAAGCACTAAAATACTTTAAAGAAGGTAAAAAGATAAAACCTGATAACCCCACCGCACACCATAATATGGCAGTATGCTTTGTCAGCCTTGGCCGTATCACAGAAGCTATCAACGAGTATAAACAGTATCTTAAGTATTCACCTTATGCACCGGATCAGGAAGATGTTAAAAAAGAGATAGAGAAACTTCAAAGAATGATCACATAGGGTTTTAGTAAGCCCATGAACTTTTAAATTATTCAGAGATCTCGAAGGTATTTCTTTAGTCACAAAAAGACAAAAGTTACATTATAAATATGAAAAATTTTTGTTACACTTGAGAAATAATGATTCAGAAATATTTTGTTTTGACGATAAATGTATTATAAGTAGCAATTTTTTGTATGGAGAATATTTATGCGACAATTCAGGGGGATGTCTATCATTGAAACAGGTATACTTGTTGCACTAATAGCCATTGCAGCTATAGGTATTTTAACCGTTTTTGGCAGTACTGTTTCAGAAACACTGCACCTTTCGACTTTAAAATTCAAAGCGTTTGAACCCTTTGGTGTCAGTTCAGCAGAGCCAGAAAATAATATAGGGATAACCCCTGAGGTTTTGCCTGGAGAAGGCGGGAAGGACTATGATGTAGATAAAGTAAGTTACGGTGATGGTGATAATATTACGCCTGTAGACCCCGGTGACCCGGGTGGTGGTAGTCCTGGAGATATTACCGGGGATGATCCAATTGCATCTGCCAACGACCCTGTAGACCCCGGTGACCCGGGTGGTGGCGGCGGAAGTAATGATGCAAGCGGGGGTGATCCAATTGCATCTGGCAGTGACCCTGCAGACCTTGGTGACTCGGGTTCATTTGATCCTCCAAGTACTGTTGGCCAAACTCCTGATTAATGAATAACTGAAATAAACAATATATCTTTAAGAGATAGAGAACCCTCTCTATCTCTTATTGTTTAATTCTATAATAAACGTCATAACAGAAAAAAGATTAAATCAAGCTCTTATACCTCTTTTGTCAAGAAAATGTATAACCTGTCATTCTGGCTTGAAGAAGCTAGTTGATTCAGGCTTAAAGAATTTTTACCCTAAATGTTTATTATAGCAGTATTAAAGAAACCAGAAGAGGCTAATATTCAGCAAAACTTCAGGAGTGCACTAAGTGCACTCCTGAGAGAGTCTTTATTTCATACCAATTCAGGCATTCAAGAAACTATTATCATTGACAGGAGGTCTTTTAACCCCCTCCCTGTTTTTGCTGGAATCAGTAATTTCTTAATTAATAAGAGGTTCCATTAGTTTTTAACCTGGAGCACTGGTATCCGGTAAAAGATTTTATTTAGATGTATAAAACCTGTCATAATATCTGTTTTGGATTAGAAAATTTTATAGGAAGTAAAATTTAAGAAACGGGCCCAAAAACCAAACCCTCAGAAAAAATTTAACCGGACAGTAATGAATATGGAGAATTTTGTTTTTATGGATATTTTTTCGATTATTCTTGCATTAACAATAATTATACTAATAATAATTATTATAATGCTTTGCTGGAAATATTTACTGAAAAATCTATTAGAGAAAATATTAGTTAATTCAGCAAATAATGACGTTATTAAGCAAGAAAAAGAAATAGGTTTTTCAGAGTTAGCCATACACAATATTAATAGTGAAATATTGTCAGGTCTGAAAGCAGAAGAAAAGGCGCTTAAAAGTTTTGAGCAAAGGGAAAACCCTCGCTGGCTTATGGCAGGAGAAAAAAGTAGCCTCAATCTTCTAATAGAATGTCAAAACTTTACAAATTTAACTACTGAAGCAATTATTGAAAAATCTTATCAATTTAACTTGAAATCATTTGTAGAAAAAAGAAAAAAAGACTACTTTCAAGGTTTATCTAATGAAGAGAAAGAAGACTTATTTGGCCAGTGGGAAGGCAAGTTTAAAGAGAATAATCAATATATATTATGCCGTAAAATTCTGGGAAAAGGATATTTAAAAGAAGCATTATTAATTTCAGTGCCGGCAGAAAAATCATGGCATATACCAGCAAGCTTAAAATACGGTGGATGGAACGAATGCCCTGAACCTGATGTTCATTGTGCCTTATGGCGACACTGGGAAGAAAATTACGGTGCATATATTGTAGGCGTTTCAGGAGATACCATAGAAGCAAAAGTTTTAAAGCCCCCTAAAACAAGAGAAGAAGCCAAAGAACTGGCCTTAGTTCATTATTTCTATTGTAATGACATTGTTGATCAGGGCACAGGAACTATAGCAGCTCTGGCAGAAACACTGCTTGATTCTCAATACTGGTATTTCTGGTGGGATTAACAAATTGCTCCTGACTTAATTTATCAAAAGCAATGCTACAGTCATAATATTCTGTAACATTTTTTCGCTGTGCAAAAAACCTTGAATCATAATTATTTTCTGGCATTTAACGATCTTAAATGATATCGCTATACCCTCTGAGCTTATTTTTTACTAATAAATTGTTGCAAATTGATGGTGTATGAATAATAATAATGCTAATAATGAAAGATAGGATGTATTGCATGGATTTAACTTTCAATTCTTCAAGGCCTAACACTCTCGGTGTAGAAATAGAACTTCAAATAATTAACCCGGAAACAAAAGAACTGGCCTCAGGTTCACCACAAATACTCGAAAAAGCCCAGGGGGATCCACACATCAAGCAAGAACTCTTTCAGAGTGTCATAGAAATCAATACAGATGTATGCGAAAATATTGATCAGGTTAGAGATGAGCTCAATCTGAGAGTGGGCATACTACAAAAACACGCTTCTGACTGCGGGTTTGAGCTGGCAGGGGCTTCAACGCACCCCTTTTCATCCTGGAAAGATCAACAGCCTTTCCCTGATCCACGTTATCAGAAACTGCTGGATGATATTCAATATCTTGCAAGAAGAATGCTGACTTTTGGCCTGCACGTACACGTCGGGGTTAATAGTCCTGAAAAAGCAATATATATAAACAACTCTATGATAAGCTATCTACCTGTACTGTTTGCCCTTACCACCAGCGGCCCATACTGGACCGGTTCTGACAGTGGTCTGGCATCATTAAGGCCCAAAATATTTGAAACCCTCCCTAATGCAGGCATGCCGTCATACCTGCATTGCTGGCACGAATACCGCAGAATTATGATGCTTTTACACAAAGCTGAATCCATAAAGACTATAAGAGAAATCTGGTGGGATGTAAGACCACACCCTAATTTCGGTACTATAGAAGTTAGAACCTGCGATGTATTGCCTACTATCGATGAAACAGTTGCGCTGACTGCTTTAATACAGTGTATTGCTGCACGGCTCTCAGATTTATACGACGCTAACGAAGAAATGATTCTTCTGCCATATATGATAGTGAAAGAAAACCGCTGGCGGGCCATTAGAAGAGGCATAGAGGCTGAATTAATTGACATGACAGGCAATAAAATACCTGTTAGGGCTTATGTTGAAGACCTGCTCGATAAACTTTCTGAGACAGCCTCAAAACTAAATTGCAGTCATGAACTTGAAGGCATACAAAAAATTCTTAAAAACGGCACCAGCTCTCAAAGACAGCGTTTAGTATATCAAAAAACAAACTCTTTCCCTAAAGTTGTTGAATCTCTGGTCGAAGAACTAAAACATAACACACTGTGTCTGGCTTAATTTTTTACTGAGAAAGAGATGATAGAAAAACTCCATTCATACGTTGATTCCATCGAAGATGAATTGATAGAACTCAGGCGATTGTTTCATAAAAACCCCGAGCTGTCAGGCAAAGAGTATGGTACGGCAAGGGTTTTGTTAAAAAAACTGGATGACGTGGGCATTGAGGCCAAGCTTTTAGAAACGGAAGCAGGGCCCGGTGTAGTTGCTGTGCTTGGAGGAAAGTCAAGATTTCCGATGATAGCTTTCAGGGCCGATATGGACGCCCTGCCGCTACAGGATAAGAAAATATGTCCTTATGCTTCTACAGTTCCAGGAGTAATGCATGCGTGCGGCCATGATTTTAATATGACTGTTATTACCGGTCTTGCAAGAACTCTGGCAACCATAAAAGACGAAATAGAAGGTTCTGTAAAGTTTATTTTTCAACCTTCTGAAGAAAGCACTGAAGGAGGAGCATCATATATTATTAAAGCCGGTGCCATGGAAGATGTTCAGGCTATCTGGACTGTTCATGCCCTGCCTGAACTGCCAACAGGTAAGGTTGGTATACGCTATGGGCCTATTACATCTGCGACAGATGCTTTTAAAATCACCATAAAAGGTAAAAGTGGCCATTCAGCCAGACCTCATAACTCTGTTGATGCTATATACGTTACCACACAAATTTTAAATTCTTTATACTCATATGTTTATATGAAATTTGACCCAAGACAGCCTATTGTTTTATCTGTTGGTAAGATCTCTGGTGGGTCAGCCCCCAATATTATTAGTGGTGAGGTTGAATTTGAAGGTACGGTAAGAGTTTTTGACCAGCAAATAAGGGATAAAATACCTGAGATAATAAGAGATTTATCTACCAGCATAGCATCTAGCTTCGGTGCAGAAATTGAAATTGACTGGCACTTTGGAGCTCCACCGGTCGTTAATGACGAAATACTTGCAACTATAACTGAAAAGTGTACAGAAAACATTCTTGGCAAAGAATCAGTATACCTTATTAAACACCCCAGCATGGGCGCAGAAGACTTTTCTTGCTATCTCTGGCATGCACCCGGCATGCTTGTCAGGATTGGTACCGGAGGCGAAAATACATCTTATCCGCTTCATAACAGTATGTTTGATATAGATGAAAAGGCTATAGGACACGGTGTTAAGCTATTGTCATCAGTAGCTTTGACGTATTTTGCAGAGCAGAAAATGTATCCGTCAAGACGCCCTCTGAGTAGAAGATAAAAATATAAGCATAACAGGTTTTAATCACACTTAACACCACTATCGGTGTATTTTCCTGTAGCACAGATTAAGGCAGAATCAAAATGAGTCAATGCCACTGGCTGATAATCATAAAAAACATCAAATGGTGACTCTATTTCAGGATAAGGAATAGACTCACCTGATACAGCGTCAGTATAATGGGTTCCTGTTTTGCCACTGGAATTGAACAGGCCAAATTCAACAATTTCACCAAGATAACCTATTTCTCTATATAGAACTTCGATAACTGCTTTGTTAGCTTCACTAATATTAGAAGCCTTCAAGGATTCAAATTGCTCTAAAAACAATGCAGCAGGACTATTATTCTTTAAGGTCTCTTCATAAACAGATGAACCATCCATTTTATATGCTAAGACACTACCAGCTGACACCATAACACTCATATAGTTATAAGACAAATTGGGATTAAACTCATAATAAGATTCATCATACCCATCAGGTTTTAAAATAACTTCTTTAAGCAGGTTTTGAACACAAGTTTGATCTCTATCACAAGCAATAACTCTCTTTTCAACTTCATTCTCAAGCAGAGCAATATTATGCCCGAGAGTTGCTAGTTTTTTAATTTCTAAAGAATTGTCTGTATCACCTGTTTCAGCAAGCTGGTCAGCCATCTGATAAAGCAATTGTACCAGTTTTTTTGTGCCACCTGAGTTACCGCTAGTGCGAACATAATCACTGAAGTTTTCAGGCACACCACTGAGGACAAATTCACCAAAATCTATAACACATTCGTTATCCTGGCATTTTTCTACAGGCTTATCAGGGGTACCGCCAAGTGATCCGCCTGCCATATTTGTCATATTCGCAGGTAATTGATCATTAGAAACAGTTGAATGATCGTTTTTTCTTTCCCCAAGACCCTTATCAAGCCCGGCAAAATAGTTGACGATATTCTGACCGAGAATTAAAAATACCGGCACAAGTAAAAGTGCTATTAGTGCTATTATTATTGCATACTGGGTTAGTGAATTGCCCCTGTAACAGGACTTTTTAGCCCATCTGTATTTGTTCAACTTACTCATATAAAAATCTCAGAAAGTTAACAATTTAAATTGATAAATCTTTAACAAATATTTATTTCATTATAACAATTTTTATAACAGTTTAAATAGATTTTTTCATTATATTTATCTATGAAATACTCTCAAGCAAATGTAAAAGAATATTTTTGTGGTTTAATAAAAAAGTTATATTTTCAGGTATTTGAGATGAAACTTCAAAACCATTTCATATTTGGTGTTGCGATTATTCTGGTTCTGATTATGAACCACTCAGGTGGCTTTAACGCCATTAATGAACGTATATATTTAAATCTGCTGCTGGCAAATCAGAAGTTAGAACCTTCAGAAGAGCTAGTTATTATAGGGTTTGATAAAAAATCTCTGTCTCAAATTGGCAAATGGCCTCCTGATAGAGAAATTTTTATGCGTTTATTGAATGTAATTCTGCCCGAAAACCCGGCAGTAGTTGGCTTAACCATTGCTTTTACTGAAAAAAATAACCCTGATATAGATCAAAAACTTTATGACGTAATGCAATCGTTTCCTGCAACTGTCATAATACCCGAGTATAAAACAAAAAAGCTTGAAAAGACAACTCTTCAGGTGCCTGTTAAGACAATATTTCCGCTGGTCAATCAGGGTCATACTTTAATAGATGCATCTAAAAGTAGTATAGTATTTAGTTTTCAGCCTTATAAGTATTATCCAGCGTTTTCTCTTGAGGTTTTGCGGCTTTATTATGAGTATTTAAAAGACAACCAGAAATCGATTCCACGGGGATTAAGGCATTTGAATAATGCAGGCAGGCTTTCTCCTGATAAAACAGGGTACTCTATAAATAATTCCATTTTGATTGATTATCAGCGGCCATTGAAACAGTTTAAGCATTTATCTCTGGTTGATGTTATTAACAACAGGGTAAAGAAAGATTATTTTGCCGGAAAGATTGTTCTAATAGGCCTGACAGATCAATATATTGCTACTTTATTTGCTACTCCTTTTACAGGTATAAACGGCAGGCCGTCATCAGCTGTTGAGCTTCAAGCACAGATTATTGATAGCCTGATTAACTACAGAGGGCTGGATAAAGTTCATACTATTATTGTTTATATAACTTCTCTAATGCTGGTAATGCTATTTCTGGCTGTTATACAGCGAAAAAAGGTAGTTGTTCAGGGGCTTTATTTTGTCATATTTCTTATTATACCTGCGCTGGTAACATATATTCTCTTTAAATACTTTGCTCTGTGGTATCCTGTGGTTTTGCCGCTTGTTCTTATTGTCGTTTCAGCAGGGCTTTCAATCTTTCTAACTACCTTCAGTATTGATGATGAGGTAATTAAAACATTTAATAAAATCAGGGAATCTGATAAAAGCCTTCCTGTTGCTGATATTCCACCTGATATAGATAACAGAGTAAAAACACTAACAACACTTTTAAATGTTATTCATGCTGATAGAGAGACTATAAAAGCAATTATAGATGGTGTTAACAATGGTATAGTTGTTATTAACCATACAGGGACAATAATCTGGTGCAATATTCTTATGCCAGGTGGATATAACAAAGATATTATTCTTAATAAACATATTTCATCATTATTACCTGATATTAACTTTGATGAAATACAGGAAATAATTAAACAGGAAAAAATTTATAAAACAGAAATTCAGCTGGAAAAACAATTTTTCACCTGTCAGATAACAGCAATTTCAACAGATAAGGCAAAATATGTAGCAGTCTTTAATGATATTACAGATTTGAAGCAGCTTGACAGATTAAAATCTGATATGGTTAAAATGGTCAGTCATGAGTTAAAAACACCTCTAACAGCTATCAAGCTCAATGCAGAAGGAACATTTTATCTTGATAATGATGATAAGAAAGTTGAAAACATACAAAATATTATCCATACGACAGACACACTAATAGATGTAGTGAATAACTTTCTCAACTTAAGCCGTCTGGAAGCTAATATGGTGTCATTGAATATAAAACCCTGCAATATTTCTGAATTAATTCAACAGAGTATCTCTTTACAGTTGCCAGTAGCACAAAAAAAAGAAATTGAAATTGTTTTTAACTGTAGCGAAATTATTTCGTTTCCTTGCGATAAAGAATATATTCTTATTGTGCTAAACAACCTGATTTCAAATGCCCTGAAATATTCCCCTCAAGGAGAAACTGTTTACATTAATCTTAATGCCAGTGATACTGAACTAAAAACAACTATTATCAATAAAGGCCCCGGCATACCAGCAGAAGATAGAGAAAAAGTTTTTGAGACCTTTTATAGATCACGAAATAATTCCGGACATCATGTTGAAGGTAGCGGGCTGGGGTTATCTATAGTTAGAAAAATTGTTAAAATGCACGGTGGCAAAGTTTTTATAAATCACGAAGGTGATAACGGCTTCAGTATAAGCTTTGTTTTACCACTGTATAATAATAAAAAAGACTAATCTATAACTTTAACAATAGATTTTTTGTTATTATGCACTGATCCTTAAAATTCAGGATTTTAAAAAATACCTGTGCTTTTAACTTACGAGGGGTGCAAGATAAAACACAGGTATAACGGGTAAAATGAGGAAAGAGTATAAACACGATACTCTTAAACGGGAAAATAAATATCGTATCTAGTTGTATGCGAGTATGCGGGCCAGATTTGCAGATAAATTTGTCGCTATGGCGCCTTTTTGAGACTTAACAAAGTTTAAATATATTGATTGCAGATCCGGGTCAAATTCTGCCAGCTTCACCCAGCCCTCCTGATGCTGGCCAACCCCTGAATATTTAGAACTGCTGGAGCCATTAATCATATCCGAGAATCCTTTTCCGTTCCACATTTTAGTCTTAACGGTTTTTGCTAACCTTTGCAGGTCTGTCTGATCAAAGACAATACCGGCTTTTGCTGCTTCAACGATAAAGTTTATAGTGTCACCAGCATGGCTAACATCTGCAAATTCTCCGCCTTTTGTTGTCATGTTGATATTATATGTGCCATCACTACCGAGTTTTAGGCTATCTTTGAGCTGTTGTCCTTTTGTTTCAATGTATTCACGGTATTTTGGATCACCTGTAGCTTTGTACATGTTTACTGCTACTGAGCCCATACGACCAATAAAGTGAGTATTATCTGTATCCTGGATTTTGCCGTTGCGGCCTTTTACGTTATGAGCTTTATCCCAGACATGCTTATCAACAAAGTTAGCCAGGTTATCAGCCCGGTTATTAAATTCTGCCAGTGCCGGATCAGTTTTAATAGCACCGATTACATCTGATATACCTGCTGCTGCCCGCCATTCATGATGACTGTGATTAAATTTTTGTCCGGCTGTAGGGCTTTTCCAGTCGAGATAACCGTCACCATCCATATCTTTACCGGCTTTCTGGTATGCTTCTGAAAGTTCCAGTGCGTTATTGATATATTTCTTATCTCCTGTTGCCTTATATATAGAGATAAGCCCTTCAATATTATACCTCTGTCGGTACATATCATAAGATACCCCGGAACCTGCTTTTTTTAAAGCTTCTGCATGATTGTAATTTTTATCAAATTGACCCTGGAGATTACTGATATTGGCTGCATCATTGCCTGTAATCTTTTTTTCCTGGGTTTGATTATTCAACATATTGTTATTATATATATTTGTAGTCTGTATGCTGGTATGACCATTAAAATTCATGCCATACGGGGTATTATTTTGAGATGAAGATGTGTTAAGACTTCCACCAAAAGGGTTTGAAGCAGGCTGATTTTGTATATTATCTTTGCCAAATTGCCCTGTTATATTTGAATTATTGAATAATCCCTGAATAAAATTATTTACAGTATTCAGCAGTTGCCCTATGCAGTTAAAAACGTTCTGCATAACATTATTGTTATTTAAATTAAGTTGTGCACAAGGGTTATTATAGTTATTATTGTTGTTAGTGTTCCCGGGGGCAGTTTTGTATCCGTTTGACATTGTAATTACGTTATTATCATTTTTTGTTGCTTCTAAACCGGGTTTTTTGCAATTATGTTTCCTGCATTTAGAGATATTCTTTTGCCTGTGATTGCTGTTTTTTTGATGATAAAAATCTTCTCTCCTCAGTTGCATAATGATTCCTCCTCATATAATGAATATAATAAATGCTGCAAACTCACTGCCGCAGTATATTTAAACTTTTAAACCCGTCAATAAATGATATTTTCTGAAATACAAAGTGCTATACCATTCCACGTAAATAATTAATATATGCTGATAGAATTCAGTAGGGTG